>JAYTVN010000010.1:0-208918 GCA_043743975.1 Cypionkella sp. | reverse complement strand
ACGCCGCCGACGCCCGCCCCGCCATCCTCGAAATCCGCCCCGGCACCGGCGGTGATGAAGCCGCTTTGTTCGCCGCTGACCTGCTGCGAATGTATCAGCGCTATGCCGAGAAAATGGGCTGGACCTTTGAGGTTCTGGAACAGCAGGATTCCGAGCTTGGCGGCATCAAGGACGTGCAGGTGCATATCGCGGGCGAGGGTGTGTTCGCCAAGCTGAAATTTGAATCCGGCGTTCACCGAGTCCAACGTGTGCCGGAAACCGAAGCGCAGGGCCGCGTCCACACCTCTGCCGCCACCGTCGCGGTGCTGCCAGAGGCCGAGGAGGTTGATCTGCAAATCCCGGCCTCCGACATCCGCATCGACACCATGCGGGCGTCTGGGGCAGGGGGGCAGCACGTCAACACCACCGACTCAGCGGTGCGGATCACCCATATTCCAACGGGGATGATTGTGGTGTCGGCGCAGAAATCGCAGCACCGCAACAAAGAAATCGCCATGCAGGTGCTGCGCGCCCGCCTGTTCGATCTGGAACGTGCCCGCGTCGATGATGCGCGTGCGGCGGAACGCAAAAGCCAAGTCGGCTCCGGCGATCGCTCCGAACGCATCCGCACCTACAACTTCCCGCAAGGCCGGATGACCGACCACCGCATCAATCTGACACTGTATTCCTTAGGTCAAATCATGCAGGGCGATCTGGCCGAAGTGGTCGATGCTTTGGTCGCCCACGACCAAGCCAGCAAACTGGCCGAGATGGAGGGATGAGCCTCACGGCCAATCAGGCTCTGCGCGATGCCATCCCGCGCCTGACCGCCGCAGGCATCGACAACGCCCCCCGCGATGCCCGTCTGCTCTTGGCCTATGCCATGGGCATCGCGCCAGATCGGCTGACCCTGCATCTGCCCGATACGCTCAGTGACCCCGCGCAAGCCGCCTTCGCCGCCGCTATCACCGCCCGCAGCAATCACCAACCCGTCTCGCAGATCACCGGACAACGTCAATTCTGGGGCCGCAGCTTCAAGGTCACCCAAGACACCCTAGACCCGCGCCCTGAAACCGAAATCCTTGTCGCCGAAGCCCTGCAACGCCCCTTCCTGAAACTGCTCGACCTTGGCACTGGCACCGGCTGTATCCTGCTGTCCTGCCTCGCCGATATGCCAATGGCGAGCGGTGTGGGCTCTGACCTTTCCGCCAAAGCGCTAGAGGTTGCGCAGCAAAACGCCGCCACCCTGAACCTGACGAACCGCGCCAAATTCATCCAATCCGACTGGTGCGCCCAAATCCAAGGCCGTTTCGACCTGATCACCTGCAACCCGCCCTATATTGCCGCCGATGAGATGCCCCACCTCAGCCCCGACGTGCTGCAATGGGAACCTCACGCCGCCCTCACCCCCGGCGGCGACGGTCTGGATGCCTACCGCAAGATCGCCACCCAAGCCCCCGCCCGCCTGATGGCCCAAGGCCGCCTGCTGCTCGAAATCGGCCCCAGCCAAAGCGCCGCCGTCACCGCTTTCTTGGCCGCCCAAGGCCTGATCAACATCCGCACCTTGGCTGACCTCGACGGTCGCGACCGCGTCATCTGCGCTCAAAAACCGCAGGACTCCGGTTCTTGCGGCGATCTCTAGCCGTTTTCACACAAAACCCGTAAAATCTGCTTGTCAGAACGCCCCCCCCTGTGATTATTCAATCCCACGCGACATTCGGTGCAATTCGGCACTGACCCGCGCAAACCCGGTCATTGCTGCCATGCCCCACGGGGCAGACGATCCCGAAAGGATCAGGCGCATATTCCCGGATCATCTGGATCAAAGGACAAGATGCGATCTTCCAAGTCCCGTTCGCGTTCAAAGACGAACCGCCCGCGCACGCTCGGCAATATCATCAACCGCGTCTTCGACAGCTCTGGCCCCGAAGGCAAAGTGCGCGGCACGCCGCAACAGATCATCGAGAAATATCAGATGCTGGCGGGCGACGCCCAGCGGTCGAACGACCGCGTGGCGGCTGAAAACTTCAGCCAGCACGCCGAGCATTACACCCGCATGCTGGCCGAAGCCACGCGCGAGATGGCCGCCGAGCAAGAAAGCCGTCAGCAATATCAGGGCGGGCAAAACAATCAGAACGGCCAAAATGGCCAGAACAATCAAAATGGCCAAAACGGGCAGAACGCCCAAAACGGCAACCGCGATCGGCAAGACTATCGCAACGAGCGTGGTGATTACCGCCCCGAGCGCGGTGAGACCAACGATGCCGAGCAGCCCTATACCGGCGGCTTCAGCGTGGTCGATGAAGACGAGCACACTTTGGTTGATCTGCCCGAGGTGAGCCGCCCACAGCCACGCCAAGACCATTACCGCCGCGACAATCAGCAGCGCGAATACCAACCGCGCGACAACAACCAACGCGACGGCAACCAGCAGAACAACCAGCCGCGCGACAACAACCAACCCCGCGCCGAACAGCCGCGCCGTCAAGACAACAACCGTCAAGACAATAACCGTCAAGACAACCGCCCGCGTGATGACAAAAACCGCGAGCCGCGCCCACCGCGCAATGAGCAATCACGCAACGATCAGCCGCGTGCGGAACAGCCGCGTGCTGAGGCCCCGCGCTTCGTAACCACGCGCGAAGAAACCGCAGTTGAAGCGCCACGTGCCGAGACCCCGCGCGTTGAAACCCCACGTGCTGAGGCCCCACGCTTCGAATCCCCTGCTGCCCTCGTCGCACAAGTGGAAAAAGCTGCCGCCGCCGCTCCGGTGAAAACCCGCGCGCCGCGTGCGCCTAAACCAGTGGCCGAGACTTTGCCCGGACTGGAAGCGGCAGCCAAGCCCACCCGCGCGCCGCGGCAGAAAAAGCCTGTCGCTGTGGAAGCCACCCCGGATAAATCCGAAGCCGCAGAATAAACGCTCAACAAATCCCCCCCAAAAAGCCCGCCAAGTGCGGGCTTTTTGCGTTCCAAGGCTGGGAGAAAAGAGTCAGCCTGCCGCCACAATCCGCGCCAAAGCACAAAACCGCTCCAACTCAATCTCCTCGGCCCGCGCGGTAGGTGCGATCCCCGCTGCCTCCAACTGCGCCTCAATCCCCGGCCCCATGCCCTTCAGACTCGAGCGCAGCATCTTGCGCCTCTGCCCAAAGGCCATCGTGGTGATGCGGTTCAACACCGCCTCATCGGCGGCAAACCGAGGCTGCTCCAACCGCGTCAGATGCACCACTGCTGAATGGACTTTAGGTGCGGGGGTGAACGCCTCGGGCGGCAGATGCATGACGATCTTGGCATCGCAGCGCCAACCCACCAGCAATGCCAAACGGCCATAATGATCGGTGCGTGGGCGCGCCACGATCCGCTCGGCGACCTCTTTTTGAAACATCAGCGTCAGGCTTTGCCAGAACGGCGGCCAGACTTTTGGCGTCAGCCAGCGGATCAACAATTCGGTGCCGACATTATAGGGCAGGTTCGCCACCACCCGCACCGGCGCGTTCAGATGCCCCAACACGTCGATCTCCATCGCATCGGCGTTGATGATCTGCAACCGCCCCGGATAAGCCGCGCCAATCTCGGCCAAAGCCGGCACACAGCGCGGATCTTTCTCCACCGCCAGCACCCGCCGCGCGCCCTCGACCAGCAGCCCGCGCGTCAAGCCACCGGGGCCGGGGCCAACCTCCAACACGTCACAGGCTGACAAATCCCCCGCCAACCGCGCGATTTTTGCGGTCAAGTTCAGATCGAGCAGAAAGTTCTGCCCCAACTGCTTTTTCGCCACCAGATCATGCGCCTTGATCACCTCACGCAAAGGCGGCAACCCGTCAATCGTGCCCAACCGAAAGCCCTTTCATCTTGGCCTAAATATCCCGGGGTCTGGGGCTGGCCCCAGTGGTTTACCCCAACCGCGCCGCCGCCATCTGATGCGCCATCTTCAGCGCCGCAATCAAACTATCCGGCCGCGCCAAACCCTTGCCCGCAATATCATAGGCCGTGCCATGATCCGGCGAGGTGCGCACGAACGGCAGCCCCAAGGTCACATTCACCCCGCCATCGAAATCCAGCGTCTTGATCGGGATCAGCGCCTGATCATGATACATACAGATCGCCGCATCATAAGCTTCGCGCGCGCGCGCATGGAACATCGTGTCGGCAGAACTCGGGCCGCGCAGATCAAAGCCCTCCGCCCGCAACCGCTCCAGCACCGGGGTGATCAGCGTGATCTCCTCCCAGCCCATTGCGCCACCTTCTCCGGCATGGGGGTTCAACCCCGCCAGCGCCAACCTTGGCCGCGCCAGCCCGAAATCCCGTCGCAAGCCCGCATCGGTGATGCGAATGGTGTGTTCCAGCAGCTCCGCCGTCAAAGCCTGCGGCACATCGGCAATCGCGATGTGAATCGTCACCGGCACCACCCGCAGCAGCGGCGAGGCCAGCATCATCACCACGCGGTCAACGCCTGCCAGATGCGCGAGAAACTCGGTATGGCCGGGAAAGGCAAAGCCCGCGCCATCCATCAGCGCCTTCTTATGGATCGGTGCGGTACAGATCGCCGCAGCCTCGCCGCTTTGCACCAAGCCCACCGCGCGCTCGATCACCGCAATCACGCCTGCAGCATTCTCCGGCGCAGGCTGGCCGGGCAGGGCAGGGCTGGCAAAACGGTGTGGCAGCACTGGCAGCACAGCGCCGGGCACCGCAGCCGCCTCGGCAGCCGAGGCAATTTCCTGATATGCATCCGATCGCAAATGCCGTGGATCGCCGATCCAGAACAGCGGCAGTTCCGCCCCAAAAACCGCGCGTGCCGCCAATGCCAATTCCGGGCCGACCCCAGAGGGATCGCCACAGGTCAGCGCAATGGGCAGGCTCATGGCGTGCGGATCATCGCTTCAGAGCGCAGTTCTTCCAGATAAATATCCGCCTGCGCGCCCAAAACCTGATTGGTCAGTTGCAACCGCACTTCATCGCGGCTGGGCATCTTGTTTTCCGGTGGGCCTCTGCGGCACAGCATCAAAAACACCCGCCAGCCGCCGCGCGTGACAGCGGTCGAGGATTCGCCCGCATCCAGCACCGACAGCGCCCCCGCCAGATCGCGCGGCACTTGGCCCTGCGGCACGGTTTCCCGGATCATCCGATCCGCCGGAAGCCCTTTCGCCACCGCGTAAAGATCGTTGCAGGTGTCGACCTTGGCCCGCACTTTGGCGGCAGAGACGCCATCATCCGGCAGCAAAAACGCGGCATAATCCACCACCAGACCAGCAGAAGGCTTCAGCATCTCCTGCTTTTGTTCTTGCAACTGATAGATCGCCACCTGATCATCCAGCACCACAGGTGCCGAAATCTGACCGGGCGCCAGACTGCGCACCGCTTTCGCCGCATCGGGCTTCAATTCGGTCAGCAGCATCCAATCCAAAGCCCCGCCCCGCCCCGCCGAGGCCGCACTGGAGTTCTGCCGCGCCAAGCTTGCGAAATCCTCCTCGCCGCGCAGCAGCAGCCGCAAATGGTCGGCCTTCTGCAACGCCGCCGTCCGGCCAGCCCCCACCGCCGGGATCACAATCTCCGACAGCTTGACCTGCAGGGCCACCATCGGGCGGCCATTCGCCAAAGCCCGGTCGATCTGGGTTTCCGAGATCGACACTGTCGGCGCGAATTTGCCGCGAATGATCTCGCGCCAGACCAGCCCGGATTCGACAAAATCGCGGAAGGTTTCCGGCTGAACCCCGGCCTGACCGATGATCTCGACAAACTTCTCGGCGGTCAGATTGGCACGCGAGGCGAATTCCTCCATCCCGGCTTTCAACTGCTCAGGCCCGATCTTGACGCCAAACTGCTTGGCCGCTGACATCCGCAGACGGTCATCGACCAAGGATGACATCGCCGCTTTTTCCAGATCACCCGGTTGGCGCAACAGCTGCATGAACAGCACGCGCTGCTCATACTCAAACTGGGTGATCACCTGATCATTGACGATTTTGATCGGCGTGAACGGCCCGGCCCCAAGCGGAGCCGAAAACCCAACCAGCGCCATCAGCGCCAAAACCATCGTTATCCTTGCGGGTCGCACCATGATCACCTGCCGTCGTCCGTTTCTTATCCTAGCGCCTGCATTGACGCGCGGGTCCCGGCGCAGAGCTGCCGCCAAAGCCCAAAAGTTCCACCGAAAGCCCGAAATCCGTGGTCGGTTTCACACTAGTCGAGGACGTGAACCGACGCGAGAGAGAAAGATCGACCAGCAAACATTCGTTGCGGAAGGTCAGCCCCAGCCCGGCCTTCGCCGCCCGCTCGGCCTCAAAATCATATCGGCTGGCGACGCGGCCTGTCCAGTTGTCGGTCAGCTGATAGCTGGTGGCCAGCGTCAACTCCGAGATCGGGGTCAGCCGGTTTTCCGCCGCATCCGCCTCGATATGGACGTAACCCGTCGCCACGGTAAAGCGATCACCGCTATAGGCCGCCTGCAATTCGGCCTTGGTCATGGTGAAATTATCATCAAACAACAGCCGATTGGCCAGATTGAACCCGGCCATATCCACCTGCCACGAGGCCATCCAATCCGAACTCACGCCGCTGAGACCCGATCCTGCACTGAACTGCCCGAGATCTTCGGTGCGTAGCACCCGGCCCACGGTCACGCCCAAGGTCCAGCCGTTCTGGTCCAGCCGCAAATAACCGATGCCCAAATTCGCCCGCGTGCCATTTTCCACCGCATCAGCGCCCGGAAAGCGGCTGAGGTCGAACAGATTGGCCTCGTCAAACTCCACCAGCGCCGAATCCTCGTTCGGGATCGAACTGTCTGTGCGCGACGCCAGCACGATCTGCACCACCGGCTCGATCACCTGAGACACGCCATTGGCCTGCGATTTCACCCAAGGCCAGCGCAATTCCGCCCCAACCGCCGCATGGGATCGGGTCTTGCTGCCTTCATAGACCGCATCCTGCCCGATCATATAGAAATCCGCCGCAGCCTCGCCCAGCACCGCCGCTTCCATGCCGTTATCCAGCAGGAAATTCTTCCGCCAATCGGCGCGCAGCGACACCCGTTGCATATCGCGGCCATCGGCGATGCCATCGCTGTTGCTGTCGGACAAAGCATCGTTCGAGGTGCGCTCATGGCCATGCGCCTGCAACTCAAAGCCGCCTTCGCCACCCCAGCCGCCCAAAGTAAAGCGGCGGTGATAGGTCAGATCTGTCATCCGTGAGGGCAAAGTGGCGTTGTCTTCGCCGTCACGGATCGAGTGAAACGCGATCAACCGACCTGAGATATATTCATTGCGCCGCGTCCGGCTGACCTCGGCGCGGCTTTCCAGACGGTCCACCGTGGGATAGTCATAATCAAGGATATAGGCCGGGTCGCTGACCGCCTCGACGCGCAAATCCAGCGTAAAGCCGCGCGGCAAGGCAAACTCGCCGGTGCCCAGCACATAGCCGCGCGTCTCACCGGGCAGCAGATCATCGCGCGACACGCCGCCGGAAATCTCAATGCCTCCCGTTGCAAACGCCTGCCGATAGCGCAGATTGACCGTGCGCGAGCCGCCTGTGGTGAAAAACGGCGTCACCGTCAAATCGCGACTGTCGCCCATTTTGATGAAATACGGCAACATCAGCCCGGTGCCGAAGTTGGAATTGTTTTTCAGCGACGGCAGCAAAAACCCCGTGGCGCGCTTTAAGGTCGGATCGGGCATCCGTAGGCGCGGAATATACATCACCGCCACGCCGCCCAACCGAAACTGCGCGTGATCAAAGTAAAGCTGTTGCGCCACCTGATCATGCACCACACGACGGGCGCGGATTTCCCACAACGGGGTCGAGCTTCCCGCGCAGACCTTACAGCTGGAGGCCACCACCCGCTGCATCGCGGTATAGCGCCCATCGACCCGCTGAATTTCTGCCGCCGCCAGTTGCAACTGTTGCTGCAACACCAACCGCGCCGAGGTCAAAACCCCTTGGGTGAAATCGGCGCTCATATCGGCCTGACTGGCCAAAATCACCATGCCTTTGCCATCACTCAGCACAATCGGGCCTTCGATCAGCAGCCGATCCTTGGCCTGATCATAGGTGACGCTCTGTGCGGTCAGCTTCTGGCCCTGATAGAAAATCTCGACATGTCCACGCGCGATCAGGGTGGAATTGTCCTGAATTTGCAACGCATCGGCGACCAAAGTGGCCTTATCCTGCGCCAAAGCGGGCAGGGCGCACAGCAGCGCGGCGATCAGGCTGATAAGACGCAACATCAGCCATCCTCCAGATGCAGCAACAGCCCAAGCGCCAGAAACGCCGCCGCAATCGGCGGGCTCCACGCCGCCAGCAGCACCGGAATCTGGCCGTTTTGCCCCAGAACCTGCGCGAAGTTGCGCAAGAAAAAGATCAGAAAGCCACCCAGCAGCGCCAGCAGCACCATCTGGCCCGTCTTACCAAACCGCGCATGGCGCATGGTAAAGCCCGCTGCAATCAGCACCATCGCCGCAAGCAAGACCGGTAGCGCCAGCTCCATCTGCATCCACACCTGATAATTCCGCGCCGAGAACCCAGCCCGCTCCAAGGCTTTGATATACGAGGGCAGCGCCCAGAACGCCACAGCAGAGGGCTCGCCGAAGCCATCGCGCAACCGATCCTGCGTCAGATCGGTCGGCAGCCGGATATCCACCGCCGCCGCAAGTGCTGACTGTTCCGGGTTGGCATCGGTCAGTGACCAACGCTTCGCGCCATGCAGCAACCATTCTCCCGGCAACAGTTGCGCCGACGTGGCCTCAATCCGCTGCGTCGGCGTGCCCTCCGGGTTAAAGGTGATCACCGTAACGCCCTGCAATGTCGTGCCACCCGGATCACTGCGCACCGCCTTGATCACCGATTGCCCCGCCGCATTGCCTTGCCGCATCCACAAGCCATCCTCCGACAGCGACAGCAACGCGCCCTCTTGCCCGCGCTGCGCCGAAGCTCGGTCGTAGGCCTTCGAGGTCGCCGCCACCAGTGGATTGAACACCGCCACCGCCACCGCGCCAATCAGCAAAGCCATCAGCACTGGGGCGAGCAGAAAGTGCAACCCAGAGCGCCCCGACGCCCTGACCACCACCAATTCAGACGACCGCGCCAGTCCCAAAAACAGTGCAATCGCTGTCAAAATCATGATCAGTGGCCGGATCTGATACAGGCTCTCCGGCACATTCAGCAGCGACAGATACAAAGCCCCGCTCAGCGTCACCCCAACCTTGCGCAACTGATCAATCACGTCGATCAGCAGCAAAATCGCCGCAAACACGCCGAACACCAGCCCGAACATCTTCAAAAACCGCCGCGCGATATAAAGTGTCAGAGTCATGTCGCCCCCGCCAACTTCGGCACCCGCCGCGGCCTTTGCGTCAACCACAACTCGAACACCCCAATCGCGATCCCCACCACGGGGGCGGCATAGGCCAGCATCCAACCGCCCGCCACGTCCTGCCCCACACTGGTCGAAACCGTCGCAATCGCCTGCACCACCAGCAACAGGACCACCGCCACCGCAACCTGCCGCCACAACCCGAACCGACTGAACGCCCCGAGCAGCAGCGACGAAAACCCGATCAACCCCGCCGCCAGCGCCATAAACGGCTGCGCGATCCGGTCATGGCCCTCAAACAGCATACTGGCTTCGGTCTGCTTCACTTCTGCCATCACCGCAGCCGTCGGCGCCAACAATTCCGCCGTCGACAACTCCGCCATATTGCGCGTCCGCAGCGCAGGCGCCGCCATCAACCCCGCCATATCATAGGTGAAATCGGCAAACCGCGTCACCGACAACTGCCCCTTCGGCCCCAGAAACTGCACCATGCCATCAACCATCAGCAGCTTCGGCCCACTATCTGTCCGCGCAAAAAACGCCTTCTTTGCAGTATAAAGCGCACGCTGATCCGGCACACGGTCGTCCGCCAGAAACAGATCCAGCAGCTCGCCCGTTGCTGCAATCTCGCGTATATAGAGCGTGATGCCGTCCGAGGGATGAATGAACTGCCCGTCCTTCAAAAACCGAGCCGACACGTTTTGTGAGATCGCCTCGGATCGCTCTGCCAACGCGCTGCGGCTGGCGGGCACCAGCACATGCATCAACACTAGCATCATCGCCGTCACAATCAGCCCAAAATACCACACCGGACGCGCCAGCCGAAACGCCGAGAACCCGGTCGCCTGCATCACCACCAGTTCGCTCTCCGACATCAGCCGATTGGCGACATAAACCGCGCCAATAAACGCCGAAATCGGCAGCACCAGCCGGATCACATTCGGCAAGGTCAGCAAGGAGAACTGCAAGAAAACCACCGCCGACTGACCATCGCCAATCAACTGGTCAAACAGCCCCACCGCGCGGTTCACCCAATAGACCGCCACAAGCACTAGCGAGAAGAACCCGAACAGCGCTAGCAGTTGCGATAGCAGATAGCGGTCGAATCTCGCCACAAAAGCCCCAAACCCGAAAAACCATTGCGGTGAACCTAGCGGAAAACCCCGGCGGGGAAAACTGGTATCTGGCCTTCCGCAGCCCCCTTCGCTAGCTTGCGCTCAACCACGCGATAAGCCCCCCCGTCATACCCCCGACATTGCCCCGGAGAAGCCCCTTGTCCCATCCCATCGCCATTCAATTTCAAGCCTTCAGTCCCGAGAGCTTGCAAAAGCAAACCGGCCGCATCGCCTTGCTGTTTGATGCAGATCGCCCAACCAGCCCGGCGGCGCGCAGGCTGAACGCCTTGACCAAGGGCGCTTTGGCCCGGGCGATGGCGTCTGAGGCAGCGACGAAACTCAAACCCGGCGACAGTCTCGATCTGGCCTTTCCAGCCGGCCTCGCCGCCGATGCGCTGCAACTGATCCGCCTACCGCGTCGCGCCAGCGTGACCGAGGCGCGCAAGGCGGGCGCCGCCGTCGCCCGCAGCCTGACCCCGGCCGGAGCGCTGCTGATCGCCGAAGCGCATCCGCAGGCCGCTGAACTCTCCTTCGGCCTCGCCCTGCGCGCCTATGATTTCAGCCCGCATAAATCCAGCCAGCCGCCAAGCCCCGGCCCGGTGGTGATCGCCGTGGCCGAACCCGAGGCGGTGGCCGCCAAGGCCGCTCCGATGGCCGCGGTGGCCGAGGGCGTATTCTTCACCCGCGATCTGGTGAATGAACCTGCCAATATCCTGACCACCGATGATTTCGCCGCCCGCCTCGCCGCAATGCAGGAACTCGGGCTAGAGGTTGAAATCCTCGAAGAAGACCAGCTTGCCAAACTCGGCATGAACGCGCTTTTGGGCGTCGGCCAAGGCTCGGAAAGCCCCTCGAAAGTCGTGGTGATGCAGTGGAAGGGCGGCCCGAAAGACCAGCCGCCCTTCGCTCTGGTCGGCAAAGGCGTGGTGTTCGACACCGGCGGTATCTCGATCAAGCCTGCGGGCGGGATGGAGGATATGACGATGGATATGGGCGGTGCGGGCACCGTTGCGGGCGTCATGCGCACGCTTGCATTGCGCGGTGCCAAGGCCAATGTCGTCGGCCTCGTCGGCATTGTCGAGAATATGCCCGATGGCCGTGCCCAACGCCCCGGCGATGTGGTGAAATCCATGAAGGGCGTGACGATCGAGGTGATCAATACCGACGCTGAAGGCCGCCTCGTGCTGGCCGATGTGCTGTGGTACGCGCAGGAACGCTTCAGGCCCACGGGCATGATCAACCTTGCCACCTTGACCGGCGCGATCATCGTCGCCTTGGGCCATGAAAACACTGGCGTATTCTCCAACGATGATAGCCTGTGCAACGCTTTCCTGAAAGCCGCAGGGTCCGAGGGCGAGGGCGCATGGCGGATGCCGATGGGCCAAGCCTATGATGACAAGCTGAAATCCCGCGTCGCCGATATCGTCAATTCCTGCGGTCGTGATGGCGGCTCGATCACCGCAGCACAGTTCCTGCGCCGTTTCGTCAAGGATGAAACCCCTTGGTGCCATCTGGATATTGCCGGCACCGCCTTGCTGAAAACCGACAGCACGCTGGCCCCGAAAGGCGCGACAGGCTGGGGTGTGATGGCGCTGAACCGCCTGATCCGGGATCGGTACGAGGAAAAATGATCCAACGCCCCGCGTTGCTCTTTGCTAAATACTCAGCTTTCTTGGCAAGGCTCACAAAGCCATGAGCCTTGCCATGTTCTATCACCTGACCCGCTCCACCCCGCAAGAAACCATGGCAATCATCCTGCCGCGCGCCTTGTCCGCAGGCTGGAACGTCATGCTGCGCGGCACCGACGAAGCCGCCCTGCAAGCCCTCGACACCGCCCTCTGGCTCAATCCCGACGACAGCTTCATGCCCCACGGCCTCGCAGGTGGCCCGCATGACGCCGATCAACCAATCCTGCTGGGGCAGGGCGCGATTGCCAATGCGGCGCAAGGGTTGATGCTGATCGACGGCGCCGAAACCACCCCAACCGAGGCCGCCCCCTTGCAGCGCGTCTGGGTGCTGTTCGACGGCGCGGATGAAGCGGCGCTTGCAGGCGCGCGCAGGCTTTGGACCAGCCTGACCGGGGCGGGGCTGGCCGCGCAATACTGGTCCGAGGAATCCGGGCGGTGGGAGAAAAAGACCGAGAAAGCCGCAAAGTAGGGCGGGGTTCACCCCGCCGCAACGTGGTTAACCAATCCCTACCTCGCCCACATAACCCCTTGATTTATCAAAAAACCATCCTCTGTCCACGCGTAGACACACCGAATTCACCGCGTCAAAATCATCCGATCGCCAGAAATCTGGATCGAAAACCGCCCCAGATAATCCATCCCCAACAGAGACCCCTGCATCGCCGCCTCATTCACAAAAGCCGTCACACCCCGGTCCTCAAACGGCCCCAGAACCACGCTGTCCAAAGAAACCCGCGCCGTCCGAACCACCCCGTTGGCCGTTTCTGCCTGCCCCAGATAATTCAAGCCACCCAGATCAATCCCCACCGAAACCGCATCCTCGGGCGACAACACAATCCCCGTCGCCCCGGTGTCGGCCATGAATTCCATCTCATGCCCGTCCACCTGCAGCCGCAGATAATAATGCCCGTCAGGCGTGCGCGGAATCTCCACCCGATCCGCCTGCACCACCTGCTCGGACCGAACATCCCGCCGCAGATCAGCCCACAACCCATAGCCCGCCATCAGGCCGACAAAGATCAGCCCCCAAGCCATCGCCACCCGCAACGCCTGACCCAACCGCTGCCGATATTCCACGATCACCCAGCCAGCCACCGCCACCAACAGCAGCCCCAGATAGACCAGCCGCCCCAGATCGTCGCCAGTCATCCGATCAACCCGGTGCCGCGCACGCCATCAATCACAAACTGCACCGAAAGCGCCGCGAGCAGCATCCCCAGCAACCGGGTGATCACGATGGTCCCGGTGCGGCCCAACAACCGCTCCAGATAGGGCGAGGCGAGCAGGAACAGATAGGTCGCCAAAATCATCCCGGCGAGCAATCCCAACACGGCAACGGTCCCCAGCCAGCCGTTACCAGATTTGCCGACCAACAAGATCATCGTCGCAATAGCACCCGGCCCGGCGATCAGCGGGGTGGCGAGGGGGAACACCGAGGGATCGTGATCAGGGTCGGCTTGCTGCCCCTCACGGCGCTGGGTGCGGCGCTCGAACAGCATATCTAGGGCGGTGAGAAACAGCAAAATCCCGCCTGCGATGCGGAAGGCGGGCATTGAGATGCCGATGAAGCCCAGCAAGGCTTCGCCCAGCAGGCCGAACAGGGTCAGCAAGATAAACGCGATGATGCAGGCGCGCCGCGCCATGCGGCGGCGGTGCTCGGCGGTCATGCCTTGGGTGAGGGCGATGAACAAAGGCACCAAACCGGGCGGGTCGATCACCACGAACAGGGTCGCGAAAGCAGTGATCAGGAACGCCGTGGTCATGGTTTGGTGGCTGTCTCCAGTTTTTCTTGGGCGGATACCCACAAGGCCTCGGCGCGATCAAGCGCGTCCATCACCTCGGCGTATTTCTTGTTCCACGTGTCCAACTCACCCGCACGCGCGGATTCGTAGAGCGCGGGGTCGGCAAGTTTCTTCGCCAGACGGTCGCGCATTTGGTTCAGCTTGTCGAGGCGTTCTTCGGATTTCTTCACCTCAGATCGCAGGGCTTTCACCTCGTCTTGGCTGACTTTCTTCGGTTTTTCGACGGCTTTGACGGGCTTGGCTTCTTCATCGCCTGCCAGAAGCTGACGACGGTAGGCCTCAAGATCTTCGGTATAGGGCGTGACAGCGCCGCCCTTGACCAGCCAAAGACGGTCGGCGACCAAGCCCAACAAGTGCATGTCGTGGCTGACCAGAACCACGGCGCCGGAGTATTCGGTGAGGGCTTCCACCAAAGCCTCGCGGCTTTCCATGTCGAGGTGGTTGGTGGGTTCGTCGAGGATCAGAAGGTGTGGCGCGTCGATGGTGGCGAGCAGCAGGGACAGGCGGGCTTTTTGACCACCTGACAGACGGCCGACGGCGGTTTCGGCTTGATCGGCCATCAGGCCAAAGCCCGCCAGCCGCGCGCGCAGGCGGGGTTGGCCCTCGGCGGGGCGCAGGCGCATGACGTGTTGCAAGGGCGTCTCGTCGATGTGCAACTCATCGACTTGGTGCTGCGCGAAATAGCCGATGCGCAACTTGGACGATTGTACCATTTTGCCTTCGCAGGCGATCAGCTTGCCTGCCAACAGCTTGGAAAGTGTGGATTTTCCTTCGCCGTTGCGGCCCAGCAAAGCGATGCGGTCGTCTTGGTCGATGCGCAAAGACAGCTTTTCAGGATCGGCGGGCCGCCATATCCTACCGCAACGCCCTCCATGTTAATGATTGGCGGCGAGAGTTCTTCCGGCACCGGGAAGGTGAACACCACCTTTTTCGCATCCTCGGGCGCGGTGATCGTCTCCATCTTTTCCAGCATTTTTACGCGGGATTGGGCTTGCGCGGCTTTTGAGGCCTTAGCCTTGAAACGATCCACGAAAGCTTGCAGATGCGCGCGTTTGTCGGCTTGCTTGCGGGCCTCGGCTTGCAACACCGCGCGACGTTCGGCGACTTGGCGGGCGAATTGGTCGTAGGGGCCGGACCAATAGGTCAGCTTTTTGTTGTCCAGATGCAGGATGCCGGTGACGGATCGGTTCAAAAGCCCGCGGTCGTGGCTGATGATCAGCACGGTATGCGGGTATTTCTGCAAGTAGCTTTCCAGCCACCACGCGCCTTCAAGGTCGAGGTAGTTGGTGGGTTCGTCGAGTAGCAGATAGTCGGGCTGGGCGAACAGAACCCCAGCAAGCGCCACACGCATGCGCCAGCCGCCGGAGAAATCCGAGCAGGGACGTTGTTGGGCTTCGGTATCAAAGCCCAGGCCTTTCAGGATGTTGGCGGCGCGGCCCTCGGCGGACCATGCGTCGATGTCGTTCAGGCGGTGCTGAATTTCGGCGATGCGGTGCGGGTCGTGGGCGGTTTCCGATTCCAGCAGCAAAGCGGCACGTTCGGTATCGGCGGCCAGAACCGTGTCGATCAGGCTGGTCGAGGAGGACGGCACCTCTTGCGCCACGCCACCGATGCGGGCGCGCGACGGCATGGAAATGTCGCCGCTTTCCAGCGCCAGTTCCTTTTTGATCAGCCGGAACAGCGTGGTTTTACCCGCGCCATTGCGGCCAACAAGACCGACCTTATGGCCAGTGGGAATCGTGGCAGAAGCGCCCTCAAACAGCGGGCGGCCTTCGACGGAATAGGTGATGTCTTCGATTTTAAGCATGGGGCGGGGATTGCCTTAAGCTGCGGGCGGCGTCAACCGGGGAAGGGCAATGGCTGCGGTTTTGCCGTGCTTTGCGGCGTTGTTGACGGCTTTTCAAGCAAGCAGACCCGTGATAGCAGGCGGTTCATGAATTTCGGGGCGATTTTGCCCCTTGTTATGGAGAGCCACATGGCCGTCGAACGCACCCTGTCGATCATCAAACCCGATGCAACCAAGCGCAACCTGACCGGCAAAATCGTCGCCAAGTTTGAAGATGCGGGCCTGCGCGTCGTGGCATCGAAGCGCATCCATCTGTCGATGGCACAAGCCGGCGCGTTCTATGCGGAACACGCGGCACGCGGTTTCTACGGCGAGCTGTGTGAATTCATGGCGTCCGAGCCGGTTGTGGTGCAGGTGCTGGAAGGCGAATCCGCGATTGCGAAAAACCGCGAAGTGATGGGGGCCACCAACCCGGCGAATGCCGATGCTGGCACCATCCGCAAGGAATTCGCTTTGTCGGTTGGCGAGAATTCGGTGCATGGTTCGGATTCTGAGGCTTCGGCGGCGCGCGAGATTTCGTTCTTCTTCTCAGGCCTTGAACTGGTCGGCTAAGCCAAAGCGGAATTCGCGCGAATTCCGGCACGATTTCCGGGTCGGAAATCGGTCACCCGCGCGGTTTCTCGATCACGCCAAAGAATTGCAGGGCCGCTTCCAATTCGGAGCGGTCCTGTGCTTTTGAGCCGATGCGTTCGGCTTTGATTGCATCGAAGCGGACGCGCAGGGCTTTCTTTTCCGCGCCTTGGCAGTCGTTCCACGGGCGACCTTGCAAGCCCATATGCAGCACATAATATCCGATGAAATGCGGTTGCGTGCCTGCGTCAAGCAGGCGGCGGTAGGCCTCGTCTGCCCCCATCTCGCGGATTTCTTCCGCAGTATGGATGCCCGCCTTGGCAAAGGCTGCTTCCGAAGCGGGGCCAAGGTTTGGGGTCGAGGAAATCGGGTTGGGCGTGATGACCTGCAAATGATTAAGGCCAGCCTAACGGCTGGCCTTAATGTCGTAAAAGCGAATTCTTCAGATTTGCGATCAGATCGAGGCCCAGTCGCGGAACACGGTGCCGCTTTGTTGCTGGGTGGATCCGCCTTGCTGGCCCTGCTGTTGCGGGGCCGGGGTCTGCGCGCCACCTTGCTGAGGTTGGGCGGGCTTGGGGGTAGACATTGGACTGCTCCGGTCGTTGTTTGGCGTTCTGCCATTATGCTAAACTGCTCCGCCCATGCGGCCATGTTGCGACCGGATCAAGGAAGGATTGCGGCCAATTATACGCCACCCGCGACGCCTGCAATAGAATTTGCCTGTCAAAGCAGGCATTTGGTTTCACTTTGTTGCGATTATGTGTGCCCGAAAGCCGATTTCGTTGAGGGCGACCAACAGCGATTCGGGGCTGGGGGTGCCGGTTACGTCAACTTGCCGCGTGGTCAGATCGACGCTGATGGCTTCGGTGCCGGGTAGGGCGCTGAGCGCCTCGGTCACCGAGGCTTTGCAATGGCCGCAGTTCATATCTGGGACGGAGAGTAGGGTCATGATGGGCCCCTTTTCTGCCTTGAAGATGGGGGTTCCGGTGGGGGGAAGGTCAAGGGGGCGGTTTAATTTTTTACGGGGCTTGACCTTCCTGTCACTGGAACCCCCATATCGACTGTCGAAGGAGAATTCCGATGGACAAGCTGGCGATGAAAATTGACCTGAGTGTTGAGGGCATGACCTGTGCCGCCTGCACCGGGCGGGTGGAGCGGGTGCTGAAGTCGCAGGCCGGGGTCGTGGATGCGGTGGCGAACCTTGTGACGCGGCGGGCTGAGGTGACTGTGTCGCAAGTGGTCGATCCGGCGGTGTTGGCGCTTGCTGTGAGCAAGGCGGGCTATCAGGCTGCCCCCTTGGCGCAGGTGGTAGCGCAGGACCAGGCGGCGGAGCAACGCGCGTTGTGGCGCGATACGGGCATCGCGGCGTTGCTAACGCTGCCGGTGTTCGTGGCCGAGATGGGCGGGCATTTCATCCCCGGCTTTCACATGGCTTTGCACGGGTTGATCGCGCTGCAAAGCCTGTGGCTGGCCGAGTTTGTGCTGGTGACGCTGGTGCTTCTAGGGCCAGGTCGACGCTTCTTCGGCAAGGGTCTGCCTGCTTTGCTGCGGGGAGGCCCGGATATGAACAGCCTTGTTGCGGTCGGCAGTGGTGCGGCTTGGGCCTATTCCAGCGTGGTGACCTTCGCGCCCGCTTTGATCCCGCAGGCCTCGCGCTCGGTATATTTCGAGGCGGCGGCGGTGATTGTGACGCTGATTTTGCTGGGCCGCAGCCTTGAGGCGCGGGCGCGGGGGCGGGCGGGGGCGGCGATTGCGCGGCTGGTGAAACTGGCGCCGAAAACTGCGCGCAAGCTGGTGGATGGTGCGGTGCAAGAGGTTGAGGTGGCGGCTTTGCTGCCGGGCGACCGCGTGCAAATTCGGCCCGGAGAGCGGATTCCGGCGGATGGGCTGGTGGTCTCGGGGCATTCGACGGTGGATGAGTCGATGCTGACGGGTGAGCCTTTGGGGCAGGAAAAGCTGCAAGGCGCGCGGCTGACGGGGGGCACGGTGAACGGCACCGGGGCTTTGGTGATGCAGATCACCGAAGTGGGGGCCGCCACGGTGCTGGCGCGAATCATCGCGATGGTCGAGGCGGCGCAGGGCGGCAAACTGCCGGTGCAGGCGCTGGTGGACCGGATCACCCTGTGGTTCGTCCCCGTTGTGATGGCGCTGGCAGCGCTGACGGTGCTGGTCTGGCTGATCTTCGGGCCGGGTCTGGCCGAGGCACTGGTTGCGGGTGTGTCGGTGCTGATCATTGCTTGCCCTTGTGCGATGGGGCTGGCGGTGCCGGTGTCTATTCTGGTCGGCACCGGACGCGCGGCAGAGCTGGGGATCCTGTTCCGCAAAGGCGAGTCTTTGCAACGGCTTGAGACGGTGCGGCTGGTGGCGTTTGACAAGACCGGGACGCTGACGATGGGGCGGCCTGTGGTGCAGTCGGTGACGGGCGAGGCGGATGTTTTGCCGATAGCGGCGGCGGTGGAGGCGGCGTCAGAGCACCCTTTGGCTGCGGCGGTGGTGGCAGAGGCGGCGCGGTTGGGGGTACAGGTGGTGGCGGTGCAGGGCTTTGAGGCCGTGCCGGGGCAGGGTGCGCGGGCGCTGTTGGAGGGCGTGGCGGTTAGTGTCGGTTCTGCGCGGATGTTTGCAGACCTGGATGCAAAGCTGGCGGATCAAGCGCTTGCTGCGCAGGCCAAGGGGCAGGGTGTCTTGTTCGTCGGGCGTGAGGCCCGCGCGATTGGCATGATCACGGTGGCTGATCCGATCAAGCCCTCTGCGCAGGCGGCAGTGGCCGCGCTGCAGGCGGCTGGCGTGCAGGTGGCGATGATCACCGGCGATTCCGAAGCCACGGCGCAGGCGGTGGCGGCAACGCTTGGCATCACAGAGGTGCATGCCGCCGTGCTGCCTGCGGGCAAGGCTGAGGTGATAGCGGGGCTTGGTAGGGGCGTGGCCTTTGTTGGCGACGGTATCAACGACGCCCCGGCACTGGCGGCGGCAGAGGTCGGCTTTGCGATGGGCACCGGCACCGATGTGGCGATTGAAGCGGGGGATGTGGTGTTGATGACCGGTGATCCGTTGGGCGTGGTGCGCACGCTGGAGCTTTCACGCGCAACCATGCACAATATCAGGGAAAATCTGGCTTGGGCCTTTGGCTATAACGCGGCCCTGATCCCGGTGGCCGCCGGGGTGCTGGTGCCATTCGGCGGCCCGCAACTGTCGCCGATGCTGGCGGCGGGGGCGATGGCTTTGTCCTCGATCTTTGTGTTGTTCAACGCGCTGCGGCTGCGGCGCTTCAAGGGGGCAGGGCTATGAATATCGCCGAAGTGGCGAAGGCGGCGGGGTTGCCCGCCAAGACCATCCGTTATTATGAAGACATCGGCCTGATCCAGCCCAAGCGCAGCGAGAACGGCTACCGCGCCTTTGCCGAGAGCGATCTGCACAAGCTGGCTTTCGTCGGCCGGGCGCGATCTTTGGGGTTCTCGATTGTCGAATGTCGCGCCCTGCTGGCGCTTTATGAAGACCGCGCGCGGGCGAGTGGCGATGTCAAAGCGCTGGCGGTGACGCATCTGGCGCAGATCAGGGCCAAGATCGTGGAATTGTGCGCGATGGAGGCGACACTGGCCGATCTGGTGCAAGCCTGTAACGGCGATCATCGGCCGGATTGCCCGATTCTGCGTGGGCTGTCACACCCGCGCTCAGACGATGCGCAGTAGGCGTTCAAGTTCGGTATTGCCGCCGACGAGGTCTTGCAGGCTGACCGCGTCAAGGGTTTTGTAGAAGCCCTCTAGGGCGTTGGTCAACACGCATTTCAACCGACAAGCGCCGGACAATGGGCAAGAGCTGGAGTGTTCGGCGCAATCGGTGAAGGGCAAAACCTGCTCAAAAATCCGAAACACCGTGCCGACCTTGATCTCGGCGGCATCAAAGCCCAGCGTCATACCACCCGCCCGGCCGCGCCGGGTTTTCAGCAAGTTCTGCCGCGCCAACAGATGAATCACCTGCGCCAGATGGTTTTCGGAGGCGCCGCAGGCGACGGCAATCTCGTGCTTTCGCACGATACGACCGTTGTTCACCGCGCAGAACATCAGGGTGCGCATCGCCAAATTGGTGCGTGTGGTCAGGCGCATGGGATCTCCGATCCTGCAAGATTTGGCGTAGTTTTGCGCAGATTTTCGCAGGCTGCCTTGATTCAGATCAGATACAACATTGCACCTCAGCGTGAGATTTGCGCAGGGTTTAGCCTACGAGACGCGGCTTTGGGGGGGGGAGATCAAAGCGCTTTGATCTAGAAGAACTCTCTAATAAAACGAAAAACATGGTGAAATCTCAAATTGTTTGCGGTAACAAGAAAGCGGTTTGAAAGATTTGTGCTGAGGCCGGGTTTAGGATGACCCCGCAGGGGCACGGTGCTTGCTTGACCCGGGACGGCAGAGAGATAGGCTCAAAGCCAACCGAAATGAAATGATGTGGAACGCGCTTTGAAGGACATGGATCTGACACCCGCTTTGCTGAAAACCGACGTGCTGCGGCACCTGACCTTTACGATTGGCAAAGACCCGGCCAATGCCAGTGCGTATGATTGGCGCATGGCGCTGTCGTTTGCCATTCGCGACCGCATCATGGAGCCGTGGTTCGCCTCGACCCGCCGGACTTGGGCGGAAGATCGTAAGCGGGTGTACTACCTGTCGATGGAGTTTCTGATCGGGCGTCTTCTGGAAGATGCCACGGTCAACCTTGGCCTGCGCGATATCGCCGAGGAGGTGATGCAGGACTTCAGTCAGGATTTTCACGCGCTGGTCGAAGGCGAGCCGGATGCGGCGCTTGGCAACGGCGGTTTGGGGCGGTTGGCGGCCTGTTTCATGGAAAGCATGGCGACGGTGGGCCGCCCGGCTTACGGCTATGGCATCCGCTATGAACACGGGTTGTTCCGGCAAAGTTTTGAGCGCGGTCAACAGGTTGAGATGCCAGAGGATTGGCTGTCGCAATCGAACCCGTGGGAATTTGCGCGGCCTGAAAGCGCCTATGTGATCCCGTTCAAGGGCACGGTTGAGGTCAAGGACGGCAAAGAGATTTGGGTTCCGGCTGAGACGGTTCTGGCCTCGGCCTATGACACTCCGGTGATCGGCTGGCAGGGCAAATGGGCGAATACCCTGCGGCTGTGGTCGGCGAAACCGACCAAGCAGTTTGATCTGGAGCGGTTCAATCGCGGCGATTATGCAGCGGCAGCGGAACCCGAGGCTTTGGCGCGCACCCTCAGCCGCGTTTTGTATCCCGATGACACCACCTATCAGGGCAAGGAACTGCGGCTGAAGCAGGAATTCTTCCTGACCTCTGCCGCACTGCAAGACATCCTGCGCCGCTTCAAGGCCAGCCATTCCGATCTGCGCAACCTGCCAAAACATGTCGCGATCCAGATGAACGACACCCATCCGGCGATTGCGGGGCCGGAGTTGATCCGCCTCTTGGTCGATGAAAACGGCATGGGCTTTGAAGACGCGCTGGACACAGCACGCGATTGCTTGGGCTACACCAACCACACCCTGCTGCCCGAAGCTTTGGAGCGGTGGGCGACCTTCACCTTCGGCAACACGCTGCCGCGCCATATGCAGATTGTTGAACGCATCGACAGCTGGCACCGCCGCACCTTCAACCCGCCGCATTACATCGGCATCGTCAAGCACCAGGAAGTGCGGATGGGCGAACTGGCGTTCGTGATGGCGCATAAGGTCAATGGCGTCTCAGCGCTGCATTCTGATCTGGTGAAGAAAAACCTGTTCCCCGAGCTGAACGCGCTGCATCCGGGGCGGATCATCAATGAAACCAATGGCGTGACGCCACGCCGCTGGTTGAAAATGTCAAACCGTCCGCTGTCGACTTTGATCACGGAGTCGATTGGCGACGGCTGGGAGGATGATCTGGATCGGCTGAAAGGGCTGGAGCCTTTGGTTGATGACTCTGCTTTCCGCGCCAAATTTGATGCGGCCAAGCGCGCCAATAAGGTGGCACTGGAGGGCTGGATCGCGCAGGAATGTGGCGTGAAAGTCTCGCCGGATGCTTTGTTCGATGTGCAGGTCAAGCGCATCCATGAATACAAGCGCCAGCTTTTGAACATCCTACAAACCGTGGCGCATTATCAACGCATCAAGGCCAATCCGAAGGCGGCATGGGTGCCGCGGGTGAAAATCTTTGGCGGCAAGTCAGCGCCGGGTTATGCGGTGGCCAAGGAAATCATCCATCTTATCAATGATGTGGCGCAGGTTATTAATGCGGATGTCGAAGTGGGTGATCTGCTGAAGGTGATCTATCCGGCCAACTATAATGTCAGCATGGCCGAACGTCTGGTGCCTGCGGCGGACCTTTCCGAGCAGATTTCGACGGCTGGGAAAGAGGCGTCGGGCACCGGAAACATGAAGTTCATGATGAACGGTGCGCCCACCATCGGCACACTCGACGGCGCGAATGTGGAGATTCTCCAAGAGGTTGGCGCGGAAAACTTCTTCCTGTTTGGTCTAACCACCGATGAAGCGATGAAACGTCGCGAAGACCCGGAGCAATCGCGCAAGGCGATTGATGCCAGCCCGGCGCTGCAACTGGTGTTGCAGGCGATTGCCGAAGGCCAGTTCAGCCCGGATCAGAAAGACCGCTATCATGGTCTGGTGCATCGGGTTTGGCACCACGATTACTTCCTTGTGGCGGCGGATTTCGACTCGTTCGATCTGGCGCAAGATCAGGTGGATACCGCCTATGCGGATCGTCAGGCATGGATTAAAATGGCGGCATTGAACACGGCGCGCTCGGGCTTTTTCAGCTCGGATCGCACCATTCGCAGCTATATGAAAGATGTCTGGACCATCCAATCTGCGCTTTAATATCAAGAGGTTGCCATGACTGACTTGCTCATTGACCCCGGTGCTGCACAAGCGATTGCCGAGGGGCGGCATGGCGACCCTTTCTCGGTGTTGGGGCTGCACAAACGCGGCGGCAAATGGGTGGTGCTGGGGTTTGATCCCGGTGCCGAACATATGTTCGTATTGCCGGGGAAATCTGGCAAACCCGTGGCTGCAACGGCGGTCAAGGGGGCTCGCGGCCTGTTTGTGGCCGAGCTTGCGCGCAAATCTGACTACCGGTTGCGCTGGCAGGGCCATGGGGTGGAATGGGAATGTGAAGACCCGTTCGCATTTGGCCCAGTTTTGGGCGAATTGGACGAATATCTGCTCGGCGAAGGCAGCCATAAGCGGCTTTGGCAGGTTTTGGGCGCGCATGTGATCACGCATGAGGGCGTTTCGGGCACGCATTTTGCGGTCTGGGCCCCCAATGCCGAGCGGGTTTCGGTGGTGGGCAACTTCAACCAATGGGATGGCCGCCGTCACCCGATGCGCCGCCGGGGAGGCACCGGGGTTTGGGAGACATTCCTGCCCGCGATTGCCGAGGGCGAAGCGTATAAATATGAAATTCGCGGGCCGGGCGGGGTTTTGTTGCCGTTGAAGGCCGATCCGGTGGGGTTTGGGTCTGAACACGCGCCGAAGAATGCCAGCGTTGTGCGGCAGATTGAGAATCCGACGTGGCATGACACCGAATGGATGGCTTCGCGTGGTGCCAAGCAGACGATTGATGCGCCGATTTCGGTTTATGAGGTGCATTTGGGCTCGTGGAAGCGCGCGCCGGGCGACCGGATGCTGTCTTACACCGAACTTGCCGAACAATTGGTCACATATGTTGCCGATATGGGCTTCACCCATATCGAGCTGATGCCGATTTCCGAATATCCGTTCGATGGCTCATGGGGCTATCAGCCGGTGGGCCTGTTCGCGCCAACCATTCGCCACGGCACACCGAACGAATTCCGCGCCTTTATGGATGCGGCCCACCAACGCGGCATTGGCGTGTTGCTGGATTGGGTGCCGGGGCATTTCCCGACCGATGCGCATGGCTTGGGGCGGTTTGACGGCACGGCGCTGTATGAACACCAAGACCCGCGTGAAGGCTTCCATCAGGACTGGAACACGCTGATCTATAACTATGGCCGGGTGGAGGTTTCCAACTATCTGGTGTCTAACGCCTTGTATTGGCTTGAAGAATATCACATGGACGGGCTGCGGGTGGATGCTGTGGCCTCGATGCTTTACCGCGATTACAGCCGTGAAGCCGGGCAGTGGGTGCCGAACAAAGACGGCGGGCGCGAGAATTACGAGGCCATCGCCGTGCTGCAAAGCATGAACATCACGGCCTACGGCGAGGTCGGCGGCGTGATGACGGTGGCCGAGGAAAGCACGGCTTTTGCGGGTGTGTCGCGTCCGGTCAACCATGGCGGGCTGGGATTTGGCTTTAAGTGGAACATGGGGTGGATGAATGACACCCTGTCATATATGCACAAAGACCCGATCTATCGCCGCTTCCATCACCACCAGATGACCTTCGGGCTGCATTACGCTTGGTCGGAAAACTACATCCTGCCGATCAGCCATGATGAGGTTGTGCATGGCAAAGGCAGCATGTTGGAGAAGATGCCGGGGAATGGTGAACAAAAGTTCGCAAACCTGCGGGCCTATTACGGCTTCATGTGGGCGCATCCGGGCAAGAAGCTGTTGTTCATGGGCTGCGAGTTCGCGCAGGGCAAGGAATGGAACCACAATCAATCGCTCGATTGGCACCAGCTGGAGATTCCAGCGCATCAGGGGATGCAAAATCTGGTACGCGATCTGAACAAGGTCTACCGCGATGTCCCCGCGCTGCATGTCAATGATACGCGCCCGGAAGGCTTTGAGTGGATCGAAAGCAATGATGCCGAAGCCGGGGTTTACGCTTGGGTCCGCAAGGGAAAGCCGGGCGATCCGATGGTGGTGGCACTGGTCAATATGACTCCGGTCGATCGGGCGTATCGGGTTGGCCTGCCTGCGGGCGGGCTGTGGACGGAAATACTGAACACGGATGCGGCGGTTTACGGAGGAGGTAACCGTGGCAATCTGGGCGGTGTGACAGCGGAAGAAATTGCGCATCATGGCCGCCCGCACTCGGCTTCAGTCAACCTGCCACCACTCTCGGCGGTTTGGCTGAAACAGGGTTGAAATCACAGGATAAAAGCGGGCGCAGGCCTGCGTAAAGGGAGGACTACGATGCAACCGAGACCCAACGCCCGTCTGTCGTCGCAGGCTATGGCTTTTGTTCTGGCCGGGGGGGGCGCGGCAGTCGGCTGAAAGAGCTGACCGATCGGCGCGCCAAACCAGCAGTGTATTTTGGCGGCAAGACCCGGATCATCGACTTTGCGTTGTCAAATGCGCTGAATTCCGGCATCCGCAAAATGGCGATTGCGACGCAATACAAGGCGCACAGCCTGATCCGCCACATGCAGCGCGGTTGGGGCTTCTTCCGGGCAGAGCGCAATGAATACTTGTATATTCTGCCTGCGTCGCAGCGGGTGGCTGAGAACAAATGGTATCTCGGCACCGCCGATGCTGTGGCGCAGAATATTGATATCGTTGATTCTTATGGGGTGAAATACATCGTCGTTCTGGCGGGGGATCACATCTACAAGATGGATTACGAGGTGATGTTGCAACAGCATGTTGACAGCAAGGCCGATGTCACCATCGGCTGTCTGACCGTGCCCCGGATGGAGGCCACTGCCTTTGGCGTGATGCATGTCGACAAGGATATGCGGATCACCTCTTTCCTTGAGAAACCCGCCGATCCGCCGTCGATCCCCGGCGATCCGGACAATGCCTTGGCCTCGATGGGGATTTATATCTTCGACTGGGCCTTCCTGCGCGATCTGTTGATCCGCGATATGGCGGATGACAATTCCAGCCATGATTTCGGCAATGATCTGATCCCGGATATCGTCAAGAACGGCAAGGCTGTGGCGCATAAATTCGCCGATTCCTGCGTGAAATCGGGGTTGGAGACGGAGCCCTACTGGCGCGATGTCGGGACGATTGATGCGTTCTGGCAGGCCAACATCGACCTGACCGATTTCATCCCCAAACTGGATATCTACGATCAAAGCTGGCCGATCTGGACCTATTCCGAGATCCTGCCGCCCGCGAAGTTCATCCATGATGAAGAAACCCGGCGCGGGATGGCGGTGTCGTCACTGGTGTCGGGGGATTGTATCGTCTCGGGCTCGGAAGTGCGCAATTCGCTGTTGTTTACCGGCTGTCGCACACATTCGTTCAGCACGCTCGATTATGTCGTGGCGCTGCCGCAGGTGATTGTGAACCGCAATGCGGAATTGAAAAACTGCGTGATTGATCGCGGCGTGATCATTCCCGATGGCTTGGTGGTGGGGCAGGATCCTGAGATGGATGCGAAGTGGTTCCGCCGCACGGATAGCGGTATCGTGCTGATTACGCAGGATATGCTTGACGCGCGGGCGCGGGCATTGTCCTGAGGTTAAGCTGAAAGGCTGGGGAGAGCTGCGGCCCTCCCCAGACCCCTCCGGTTGCCAAGCCCCTAGTGAACAGAGGACGCAGAGGATCATCATGCAGAACGCGGTTGAAATTCGGGGGCGGGTGTTGTCGGTGGCGTCGGAATGTGTGCCGCTGATCAAGACCGGGGGCTTGGCCGATGTGGTCGGCGCGCTACCGGGGGCATTGGCAAAAGTCGGCTGGGATATGCGGGTGTTGATACCTGCATATCGCGCCTTGCGGCCACGTCTGGATGACATGGATGAGGTTTGGTTCGAGCAAAACCTGTTCGGCGGCGATGCGCGGGTGATGGCGGGTGAGATCGACGGGTTGCAGGTGATGCTGCTGGATGCGCCGCATTTGTATGATCGCGAGGGTGGGCCCTATTCCGGCCCCGGGGGCGATTGGTTCGACAATGCGCGGCGGTTTGCGGCCTTGTCTTGGGTGGCGGCCCGGATGGCGCGCGATGGTATTGATGGCTGGAAACCCGATATCCTGCACGCGCATGACTGGCAGGCGGGCTTTGCCCCGGCCTATTTGTACTATGGTGGTTCGGGCGGCGTGGCCTCGGTGCTGACCATCCACAACATCGCGTTTCAGGGCTGGGCTCCGGCGCAGGCCTTGACGGATTTGCGGCTGCCGCCGGATCAATTCTATCCCGGCGCTTTGGAATATTACGGTGGGCTGTCGAGCCTGAAAGCTGGCCTCGTTAGCGCGGATCGGATCACCACCGTCTCGCCAAACTATGCGGCCGAACTGATGCGGCCCGAGTTTGGCATGGGGATGGAGGGGGTGATTGCGCAGCGCGGGGATGTGGTTTCGGGCATCTTGAACGGCGTCGATACCGGGGTTTGGTCGCCTGCGGTGGAACCTATGCCCTATTCGGTGAAAACCCTGAAAGGCAAAGCCGCCAACCGCGCCGCATTTTGTGCCGAGATGGGGCTGGATGTGCCGGGACCATTGGCGATCTTGGTCAGCCGATTGACCGATCAGAAGGGCATTGATCTGCTGGAGGTCTGTATCCCCGATTTTATCGCGGGCGGCGGCGGTTTGGCGATTTTGGGCTCGGGCGATGCTTTGCTGGAAGCGGCGATGCGGCGGTTGGAGGCGCGGTTTCCGGACCGGGTTACGGTGCGGATCGGCTATGATGAGGCTTACAGTCATCGGTTGTTTGCCGCAGGCGATGCGGTGTTGGTGCCGAGCCGGTTTGAGCCGTGCGGGCTGACCCAGATGTATGGGTTGGCTTACGGGACGGTGCCGCTGGTGTCGTCCGTGGGCGGTCTTGCCGATACGGTGATCCACGCCAGCCCGGCGGCGCTGACGGCTGGGGTGGCGACCGGGATCGTGTTTCATCCGGTGGATGCGACGGGGTTTGGGCTGGCGTTGCGGCAGTTGCTGCAGCTTTACGCCAGTAAGCCGGTTTGGACGCAGGTACAGAAAAACGCGATGAAGCAGCCGGTGGGCTGGGAGGCTTCTGCCGCCGCTTATGCCGCGCTCTATGAGGATATGCTGGCGTGAGCCTGTCAGGATACGCCACCTCTGCGGGGCGGCCATGGCCAATGGGGGCCACGCTGACCGATGATGGGGTGAATTTTGCGGTGTTCTCGGCCCATGCTACGGCGTTGGAGCTGTGTCTTTATTCGCCGGATGGGCGACGCGAACAGGCGCGCTTGCCGTTTGCAGATCGGGAGGGCGACGTTTGGCATCTGCATGTGGCGGGTCTGTCTGCCGGGCAGCTTTACGGTCTGCGCGCTTATGGGCCTTACGTGCCGGATGAGGGCCTGCGCTTTAACCCGCACAAGCTGCTGATTGACCCCTATGCGCGGGGACTGGCCGGGCGGTTGCGCTGGTCGGATGCGGTGATGGGCTACAAGATCGGGGCCTCGCGCGGCGATGGTTCGTTTGATCCGCGCGATAGCGCCTTTGCCGTGCCGAAATCTGTGGTGGTGGACCCCGGTTTTCACTGGGGCAATGACCGCCCGCCGCAGGTCGCCATGGCCGATACGGTGATCTATGAGGCGCATGTGAAGGCGCTGACCATGCGGCATCCCGGTATTCCACAAGCGATGCGCGGCACCTATGCGGGCTTGGCACATCCGGCGATGATCGAGCATTTCAAGCGTTTGGGCGTGACCACGGTGGAACTTTTGCCGGTGCAGGCCTATTTCGATGACCGTTTTCTGGTCGCCAAAGGCCTGCGCAACCATTGGGGCTATCAGACCATGGGCTTCTTCGCGCCCGAGCAGCGCTATGGCACAGCGCAGCCTTTGCGCGAGATGCAGGTGATGGTCAAAACCCTGCATGCGGCGGGATTAGAGGTGGTGCTGGACGTGGTCTATAACCACACGGGCGAGGGCGACGCTTGGGGGCCGACGCTATCGTTCCGCGGCCTTGATAATACCAGCTACTACCGCCTGATCCAAGGCGGGCGGCACTATGCCAATGATGCCGGCACCGGCAATACGCTGGATTTGACCCATCCGGCGGTGCTGCGGATGGTGATGGATAGCTTGCGCTATTGGGTGCAAGAGGTGCATATTGACGGTTTCCGCTTTGATCTGGCCTCGGTCTTGGGCCGTGAACCGCATGGCTTTGATCCGCAAGGTGGCTTCTTCGATGCGATCCGGCAAGACCCCGTGCTGGCCCGGGTGAAGCTGATCGCAGAGCCTTGGGATCTTGGCCCCGGCGGCTATCAGCTTGGCGCGTATCCAGCACCATTTTCGGAGTGGAACGACAAATACCGCGACGGCGTGCGCCGTTTTTGGCGCAATGATGCGGGGCTGGCGCCAGAGTTTTCCCGCCGTCTGCTCGGCTCGGCGGATCGGTTCGATCACTCCCGCCGCCCGGCCACGTCGTCGATAAACTTTATCACCTCGCATGACGGTTTCACGCTGGAAGATCTGGTGACCTATACGATCAAGCGCAACCTCGCCAATGGCGAGGACAACCGCGATGGCCATGACGACAATCACGCCGATAACATGGGCGTCGAGGGCCCCAGCCCCGATCCCGCGATCCATGCCGCCCGCGATCTGCGCAAGCGCAATCTGCTGGCGACGCTGATGCTGAGCCAAGGCACACCGATGCTGCTGGCAGGCGATGAGTTGGGCCATAGCCAAGCGGGCAACAACAATGCCTATGCGCAGGACAATGATCTGACGCGGATTGATTGGGGCGCGGCGGACACGGTGCTGATTGATTTCGTGGCGCGGCTGACGGCTCTGCGCAAAGCCCATCCGGTGCTGCGGCAAAACCGCTTCCTGCATTCGCAAAAGCGGCTGGCCGATGGTCTGCCCGATGTGATCTGGCGCAGGGCCGATGCCGCGATCCCCAGCCCGAACGATTGGCACGACCCGGCGTTTCGCTGCATTGGTCTGGAGCTGCGCATGGCCGCTGAGGGGGCAGACGCGCCCGACGCCCTTTATGTTGTGTTCAACGGCGGCGGGGCGGTGACGTTGCGCTTGCCGGAAACCGCGCCAAAGTGGCTGCTGGTGCTCGATAGCACCCGGCCAGAGCTTGCGCCGGAACCCCATATCGCGCGGCTGAACATGCCGTCCCGATCCGTTTTCGTCTTTGAACCGCTGCTCTCTGGAGGCACCGTATGACCACGATTTCCACCCAACCGATCGCGGGGCAAAAGCCCGGCACCTCTGGCCTGCGCAAGAAAACCCCGGTGTTCATGGGGCCGCATTACCTTGAGAATTTCGTGCAGGCGATTTTCGATGTGGTCGGCGCGGAAGGAAAGACTTTTGTGCTGGGCGGCGACGGGCGCTATTTCAACGACCGTGCGGCGCAGGTGATCTTGCGGATGGCGGCGGCGAATGGGGCGCATCGGGTGATCATCGGCCAAGGCGCGATCCTGTCCACGCCTGCGGCCAGCCATCTCATCCGGCTGAACAAGACCGACGGCGGCATCATCATGTCGGCCTCGCACAACCCCGGCGGACCGAACGAAGATTTCGGCGTCAAGTTTAACATGTCGAACAGCGGGCCTGCACCCGAGGGCGTGACCGAGGCGATGTACAAACGTACGACAGAAATCACCCAGTATCACATTGTCGAATCGCAGGATGTTAACCTTTCGGTGATCGGGCGCAGCCAGTTGGCGGGCATGATTGTCGATGTCGTCGATCCGGTCGCCGATTACGCCAGGCTGATGGAGAGCCTGTTCGATTTCCCGGCGATTGCCGCGATGTTCAAAGGCGGTTTTCGGATGCGGATGGATTCTATGTGCGCCGTGACGGGCCCTTATGCCATTGAAATCTTAGAAAAACGCCTTGGCGCTGCGGCGGGCACCTGCATCAATGCCACGCCTCTGCAGGATTTCGGCGGTATGCACCCCGACCCGAACCCAACTTGGGCCAAGACGCTGATGGATGAGATGTTTGGAGCAAACGCCCCGGATTTCGGCGCTGCCAGCGACGGCGACGGTGATCGCAACATGGTGGTAGGGGCGGGCGCCTATGTCTCGCCCTCCGACAGCCTCGCGGTGCTGGCGGCCAACGCGCATCTCGCGCCCGGGTATAAAGCAGGGCTGAAAGGGGTGGCGCGTTCGATGCCAACTTCGGCCGCGGCGGACCGGGTTGCGGCCTCGCTGGGGATCGCATCCTATGAAACCCCGACCGGCTGGAAGTTCTTCGGCAACCTGCTCGATGCAGGCCGCGCCACGATCTGTGGCGAGGAATCCTTCGGCACCGGCTCCGACCATGTGCGCGAAAAAGACGGGCTTTGGGCGATCCTGCTCTGGCTCAATATCCTTGCGGTGCGCAAGCAATCGGTGGCGGCGATCTTGGCCGAGCATTGGGCGAAGTTTGGCCGCAACTACTACAGCCGCCACGACTTCGAGGCGATTGCCAGCGATAAAGCCGATGCGATGATTGCGGCGTTGCGTGGGTCTTTGCCCAAACTTCCCGGCACGACGCTGGAAGGTCTGACCGTGCAAGCCGCTGATGATTTCGCCTATACCGATCCGGTGGATGGCTCGATCTCAAAGGCTCAAGGCGTGCGGATTCTGTTCGCGGACGGCAGCCGCATCGTGTTGCGTTTGTCCGGCACGGGCACCGAGGGCGCGACGCTGCGGCTGTATCTGGAACGCTATGCGGCGGGGCCGGATGGGCTTGATCTTGATCCGCAAGCGGCGCTCGCCCCGGTGATCCGCGCGGCGCATACTTTGGCAGGCATCGAAGACTTTACCGGCCGCGTTGCTCCAGACGTGATCACCTGACCGCAAAATGTCGGTTTCCGCTCAGATGCGGCGGAAACTGACCTTCAACTGTCGGAGTTGACCGCGACCCCACCCGCAATCGGCGCATCCTTGACACAGGTGTCGAGGGAGAGAACGATGACGGTTCAGGGTGTGCGTTCGGGGCGGCAAGCGCGGCAAGTAGAGCGGGCGAAGAAGGGTGGCGGTATCGGGCGGCCCTATATTGTGCGCAATATCCCGACCTATGATGTGCTGTCGGAGGAAAATCTGCTGAAGGTGGAACATGCCGCCGACCGGATTTTGGCCGAAACCGGCATCGAGTTTCGCGACGATGCGGTGGCTTTGGAACATTGGAAGCGGGCAGGGGCCAAGGTCGATGGTCTGCTGGTGAAGTTCGAGCCGGGCATGCTGCGCGAAATCCTGAAATCCGCGCCGCGCGAATTCACCCAACACGCCCGCAATCCCGCCAATTCGGTGCAGATCGGCGGCAAGAACGTGGTCTTCGCACCCGCCTACGGCTCACCTTTCGTGATGGATCTGGACCGCGGGCGGCGGTTTGGCACGCTGGAGGATTTCCAGAATTTCATCAAACTGGCGCAGTCTTCCCCGAACTTTCACCACTCTGGTGGGACGATCTGCGAGCCGACCGATATTCCGGTGAACAAGCGCCATCTCGATATGGTTATGGCGCATCTGACGCTGTCGGATCGGCCATTCATGGGGTCGGTGACGTCAGAGGAACGCGCCGAGGACAGCATCGAGATGGCCCGGATCGCCTTTGGCCGGGAATTTGTGAACGAGAATTGCGTTATTCTTGGCAATGTGAACGTCAATTCGCCCTTGATCTGGGATGGCACCATGACCAACGCCCTGCGCGCCTATGCCCGGGCCAATCAGGCGGCGGTGGTGGTGCCGTTCATCCTTGGCGGGGCTATGGGGCCTGTCACCAGTGCCGGGGGGATCGCGCAAAGTCTGGCTGAGACGATGGCGGGGTGTGCGCTTACTCAGCTGGAGCGGAAGGGCGCTCCGGTGATTTTCGGCAACTTCCTGTCGTCGATGAGTTTGCGGTCGGGCAGCCCGACCTTTGGCACACCGGAACCGGCGATTGGCAGCATGGTGATCGGGCAGTTGGCGCGGCGGTTGGGGTTGCCGCTGCGGTGTTCGGGCAACTTCACCACCTCAAAACTGCCGGATGCGCAGGCGATGATGGAGGGAACGATGTCGATGCTGGCGGCGATCCATTGCGGGGCGAATTTTATCCTGCATTCGGCGGGGTTTCTGGATGGCTTGCTGAGCATGTCTTACGAGAAATTCATGCTGGATGCGGACCTGTGCGGCAGTCTGCATTCTTATCTGGATGGCGTGAAGATTGATGATGATCAACTGGCCGTCGAGGCGTTTGCCGAGGTGGGGCCGGGCAATCATTTCTTTGGCTGCTCGCATACGATGGCCCACTATGAGACCGCGTTTTGGGACAGCGATTTGTCGGATAATGAGCCGTTTGAAAAGTGGGAGGCGGCGGGGTCGCATGATGCGGCCTATCGGGCGAATAAGCTTTGGAAAAAGCGGCTGGCGGAGTTTGAGGCGCCGGTTTTGGATGCGGGGGTGGCCCAAGGGTTGACGGAGTTTGTCGAGGCGAAGAAGGCGTCTGTGGGGGATGCTTGGTATTGAGGTCCCAACTCGGGACCAAAAAGTATCTAGCGTTTTCAGATGGTTGATATGGTCGCGTTAAGGAAAAATTAACCATTGGGCGGGGCGGAGGCGATTTTCGCGCGAAAATCGTGCCGGAAAACGGCTTCGTTTTCCGCCCCTAACCCCGCAGTCCGGTCTCGTCCAGCAGGCCCATGCGCTTGGCCTCATAGTAGTAGCCCTTGGCATACCACATCATCGCCCGGTCTTCATTGCCGCGCGACACCAGCCATGCGCCGCGCAGGTATTTTCCGGCATAACGCAGGTTGGTTTCGGCATCGAGCAAGCCAGAGGCCGGGCCGCAGTAGCCCATGGTGGCGGCGGTTTGCGGGTGGATTTGCAACAGGCCATAATAGGGGCCGTTGCGTGCCTTTGGATTGTAGCCACTTTCGCGGCGGATTTGCCGATGTAACAGGCTTTCTGGCATGTCGTATATCCGCGCCCATTTCTTGATCAGCGCGTGCATCTCGGGCGTGTCGCCGGAGGCGGGTTCCGATTTCGGCGGCCTGCCGCCGCCACAAGCGGCAAGCGTCAGGGCACTGAGGCTGAGAGACAGCAAGGCGCGGCGCGACAGGGGCACCAGGTTCCTCGGCATCAAGTTCTTCTGGGTTTCTGGCGTGATAACGACGCGCGCCCGGTCTGGGAAGGGCCAAGCCCACAGATCGGCGGGAAAATGTGCCGGAGGGGTTTGCGGATTGCACAAAACTTGGTCGCAGACTGCAATCGCGGCTTGTGTCATTCTGTTGTGATCAAAGCTGGGCAGATTACCGCATATCTTGGGCTTGCGCTTGGCAAAACGCCAGATATGGTTGGGCTTAAGGCGACTGCACCCTGTTGACGACTGTTGAAATACGGAGTCTCTTGCGAAATGGACGGCGATTTTAGGACCCAGTTTGTACGCGACCCTGCGGCGCTGAAGCAATTTCCAGCGCTGGTGCTGAATGCGGATTTCAGGCCTCTCAGCTATTACCCGCTGTCGTTGTGGCCTTGGCAAGAGGCGATCAAGGCGGCGGTGCTGGACCGGGTGCAGATCCTGGCGGAATACGATCAAGTCGTGCGAAGCCAGCGACAAGAGTTCCGCATACCTTCGGTGGTGGTGCTGAAGGACTATGTAAGACCCCAAAAGCGCGTGGCCTTCACGCGCTTTAATCTTTTTCTGCGCGACGAATTTTGCTGTCAATATTGCGCCGCCAAGGGCGATCTGACCTTTGACCATGTGCTGCCGCGCTCGAAAGGCGGCGTCACCAGCTGGGAGAATGTGGTGGCGGCCTGCTCGCCCTGCAATCTTCGCAAAGGCTCGCGGACGTTGAAACAGGCCGGGCTGCATCTGGCGAAAGTGCCAAGGATGCCAACGGCGGAGGAAATGCAGGGCCACGGCCGCCGCTTTCCGCCAAACCACCTGCACGACAGTTGGATGGATTATCTGTATTGGGATGCGGAACTCGACGCTTAAGCGTCGCCTGTGCGGTCTGATCGGTCGTTAACCTCTTGTCACAGTGGTTAAAACACCGTCATAAAACTGTTACAAACCGACAGGAGCCCGCATGGCCATTGCCCTAACCGCCGCCGCTGTGAATATGGCCGTTGCTTTGTCTTGCGGGGCGGTGATCGGCTCGGAACGCCAAGTGCGGCAGCGGATGGCTGGCTTGCGCACCAATGCGCTGGTCGCCTTGGGTGCTGCGGGCTTTGTGATTTTTAGCCAGTTGGTTGAGCATGACGCCAGCCCCAGCCGGGTCGCGGCGCAGGTGGTTTCGGGGATTGGTTTTCTTGGCGCTGGCATCATCTTTCGCGACGGCTTTAACGTGCATGGGCTGAACACGGCGGCGACTCTGTGGTGCTCGGCGGGCGTCGGGTTGCTGGCGGGGGTCGGGGCTTGGCCGTTTGCGCTGTTGCTGACCGGGATGGTGGTGTTTGTGAACCTTGGGCTGCGGCCTTTGGTGAAATTTCTCAAACGCCACACCAAGGCCGGGGTGCCGGTGACGCGGTCCTATCGGGTGATGCTCAGCTGCGCGGTCGATAAAGAGGCGGCAATGCGGGCGTTGCTGTTGCGCTGCCTGACCTTGGGTGGGCTGCATTTGCAAGAAATTGTGGTGAAAAACCAAGACGATGGCTTGGAGATCACCGCGCTGGTGGGCGGCGAAGATGCACCCGAACTGGCGGTGGAGCAGGCGGTGCAGCGCATGGCGGCCGAGACGGGTGTGGGCCGCGTGCGGTGGATGGCCGCCGATGAGATTTGAATTCGCTTGCTGCCGTGCAGCAATGGCTTTCGGGCGGGGTGCAAGCAGTGCTAGACTTGTGGCAGTCGCGGCGCTAAAAGGGCGCCGTTGGCGCTAACAACGCTTCTGATCTGGCCCTAGCTGCGAGGTAAGCCAATGGTTTCGCGAGTCATCCCGGTAGATGCCTTTGATCTGGTGATTTTTGGCGGCACGGGCGATCTGGCCAAGCGTAAGATCCTGCCGGGGCTGTATCGCCGTTTCATGGCCGGGCAGATGACCGAAAACAGTCGGATCATCGGCGCGGCGCGTGCCGATCTGAACGACGAGTCGTTCCGGGCCTTGGTGGCGGAAGCGATTGCCGAGTTTGTGCCGAAGAATCGGCAGGACAAGAAGGTTGTCGCGCAATTTCTTGAAAAGATTGGCTATGTCTCGATAGATGCTGTGGGCGAGGGCGGTTGGGCCAAACTGAAAGGCCTGATGCGCGAGAATGTGGTGCGGGCGTTTTACTTTTCGGTGGCGCCGTCGTTGTTTGGCGATCTTGCCGAACGGTTGCATCTGCACGAGATCGCCGATGCCCAAAGCCGGATCGTGGTGGAAAAACCGTTCGGGCGGGATCTGGCCTCGGCCAAGGCGCTGAACGCGGTTTTGGCCAAGCATTTTGCCGAGACGCAGATTTATCGGATCGACCATTACCTTGGCAAGGAAACCGTGCAGAATCTGATGGCGGTGCGGTTTGCCAATATTCTGTTCGAGCCTTTGTGGAAGGCGGAATACGTCGACCATGTGCAGATCACCGTGGCGGAAACCGTGGGGGTCGATGGCCGTGGGGCCTATTACGACAAGTCCGGCGCGATGCGGGATATGGTGCAGAACCATATGATGCAGTTGTTGTGCCTGATCGCGATGGAGCCGCCGTATCACTTTGACCCCGATGCGGTGCGTGATGAAAAGCTGAAGGTGATCCGGGCGCTCGATCCGGTGAAGCCCGAGCATATCGTGCGCGGGCAGTATCTGGCGGGCAATGGCGAGGGTGGCTATCTGGAGCATAGCGAGAACCCGGCCAGCAAGACCGAAAGCTATATCGCGCTGAAGGTGAAAATCTCGAATTGGCGTTGGCAGGGCACGCCGTTCTATCTGCGCACCGGCAAACGGCTGCGGGCGCGGGCGTCGGAGATTGCGATTACCTTCAAGCAGCCGCCACATTCGATCTTTGACGATGCGAAGGGCTGGCTGGAAAACGTACTGGTGATCCGGTTGCAGCCCGATGAGGGGATGAACCTGAAGGTGATGATCAAGGAACCGGGGCCGGGGGGGATGCGTTTGATGCAGGTGCCCTTGGATATGGCGTTTGCCGATGCTTTGGGGCCGGATGCCGAGGATGTGCCAGATGCCTATGAGCGGTTGATCATGGATGTGATCCGCGGCAACCAGACCCTGTTCATGCGCGGCGATGAAGTCGAGGCGGCTTGGGCTTGGACCGATCCGCTGATTGAGGGTTGGGAGGCGCGCGGCGATAAGCCGCAGGGCTATGATCCGGGGTCTTCGGGGCCGGAAGATGCGTTGATGCTGATGCACCGCGATGGGCGGCGCTGGCGGGAGATCAAGGTTTGAATTTTATCGCATACCCGGACCGCGAATTCATGATGCTGGATGTGGCGGGCAAGATCGCGGCGCAGCTTTCGGAAGAATTGAGCATGAATGGCCGCGCATCTTTGTCGGTGCCGGGGGGGACGACTCCGGGGCCGATTTTCGACATTCTGTCGGGGGTGAACCTTGACTGGGCGAATGTCGCGGTGATGCTGAATGATGAGCGTTGGGTGGGCGAGGATAGCCCTCGGTCGAACACCCGGTTGTTGAAGGAACGCTTGCTGGTGAATAAAGCGGCGGCGGCACAGCTTATTCCTTTATATGCAGAGTCTTCCGAGCCGGAGTTGATGTTGCAAAGCCTGTCCGAAGGTATCGCCCCGCATCTGCCACTGACGGTTTTGCTTTTGGGGATGGGCACTGATATGCACACGGCCAGCCTGTTTCCCGGCGCGGATTTGCTTGCCGAGGCTTTGGCCCCGAACGCGCCGATCCTGCTGGCGCTGCGGGCTGAGGCGGCGGGTGAGCCGCGCATCACGCTGACCGCCCCGGTGCTGGCAGAGGCGAAGAACATTCATATTCTGATCACCGGGGCGGAAAAACGCGCGGCGATTGAGGCGGCGGCTGGCTTGCCTGCGCTGGAGGCTCCGGTGCGGGTGGTGCTGGATAATGCAACGGTTCATTGGGCCGAATAACAGCGGAGTAGGTGATGTCGGAAAAATGGCAAGCATTGAGAGACCACGCGCTGAGCGTGGCGCGGCGGCCGATCCTGTCGCTGTTCGAGCAGGCGGGGCGGGCGCAGGCGTTTAGCGTTGATGCGGGCGATGCGCGCTTGGATTACTCGAAAACCAATATCGACGAGCAGGCCAAGGCGATGCTTTTGACCTTGGCCGAGGTGTCTGGCGTGGCGGAAAAGCGCGCGGCGATGTTTGGTGGCGAGAAGATTAACGTCACCGAAGGCCGCGCGGTTTTGCACACTGCCCTGCGCGGGGGCATTGAAGATAAGGTGATCTGCGACGGCGTAGATGTGATGCCGGAGATTCGCAAAACCAAGGCGCGGATGGCGATTTTCACCCGCGAAGTGCGGACAGGGAAATTTACCGGACAGGGTGGCAAGATCACCGACGTGGTGAATATTGGCATCGGCGGCTCGGATCTAGGCCCGGCGATGGTGACGCTGGCGCTGGCTCCTTATCACGATGGGCCACGGGTGCATTACGTCAGCAATGTTGATGGCGCGCATATTGCCGATGTGTTGAAGGGGCTGAACCCGGAAACCACTTTGGTGATCGTGGCCTCAAAAACCTTCACCACGATTGAGACGATGACCAACGCGGAAACCGCGCGGGCGTGGATGGCGACCAAGGTGAAAGTCCCTGCGGCGCAGTTCGCGGCGGTGTCCACCGCGGCAGATAAGACGGCGGCGTTTGGCATTGATTCTGCCCGGGTGTTTGGCCTTGAAGATTGGGTTGGCGGACGCTATTCGGTCTGGGGGCCGATTGGTTTGGCGGTGATGCTGGCGGTGGGGCCTGAGGCGTTTGAAGACTTCCTCGCCGGTGCGCGCGCGATGGATCAGCATTTCCTGACCCAGCCATTCGCGCAGAATATGCCGGTGCTGCTGGCGCTGGTCGGCATCTGGCACAACCAGATTTGCGGCTATGCCAGCCGCGCGGTTTTGCCCTATGATCAACGGCTGAGCCGCTTGCCTGCTTACCTTCAGCAGTTGGAAATGGAAAGCAACGGCAAATCGGTGGCGATGGATGGCGCGGACCTGCCCACCCATTCCGGCCCGGTGGTTTGGGGCGAACCCGGCACCAATGGCCAGCACGCGTTTTATCAACTGATTCATCAAGGCACCCGGGTGGTGCCCTGTGAGTTTATGGTCGCCAAGACCGGGCACGAGCCGGATTTGGCGCATCAGCATTTGCTGTTGGTGTCAAATTGTCTGGCGCAGTCGGAAGCCTTGATGCGGGGGCGGTCGTTGAATGAAGCCCGCGCGATCATGCAGATGAAGGGCGCTGTTGGCGAAGAATTGGAGCGGCAGGCGCGGCATCGCGTGTTCCCCGGTAATCGGCCTTCGACCACGCTGGTTTATCCGAAACTGACGCCGTTCGTGCTGGGGCAGATCATCGCTTTGTATGAGCACCGGGTGTTTGTCGAGGGCGTGATTTTGGGGCTGAACTCGTTCGACCAATGGGGCGTCGAGTTGGGCAAAGAACTGGCCCTCGCCTTGCAGCCGATCCTTGAGGGCGGCGATGCCAGTGGCAAGGATGGCTCGACGCAGGCTTTGGTGGATTATCTGCGCGGCTGACGCCGGGCGCAAAATCCTTGCAAGGATTTTGAAAATTTCTTGAGAAGAAATTTGGGGCGCGACTGCTGAGGTCGCGCCCTCAGTGTTATTTCAGCGCAGCGGTGACGATGATCTCAACCAGATACTCCGGCCCTGCCAGTTTCGCTTCGCCGGTCGCGCGCGCCGGGGTGTTTCCTGCCGGAACCCAAGTGTCCCAGACCGCGTTCATCTGATCAAAGGTCGAAATATCGGCCAGCCAGATCTGCACCGACAGGATGCGGGTTTTATCGGTGCCCGCTTCGGCCAGAATCCGGTCCACTTCAGCGAGGCAATCCTTGGTCTGCTGTGTCACCGACGCGCCGGGGGTGCCGATTTGGCCCGCCAGCCAGACGATGCCGTTATAGGCCACAGCCTCGGACATCCGGGGGCCTGCGCCGATACGTTTGATCTCGCTCATGGTGTTTCCTTTCCTGAAAGCTGCTGATTGCTAGCCTAGGCAGCGGCAAAGGGGAAGGGTTGCCCTATGCTGCGGTGCAGCGTGCGCTTAGGTCAGGGGGTGGCAAGGAATTGCTGGTGTTTTGAAGGCGCGGCCCACGGCGGGCGTTCAAGCTTATGGAGTTTCTCATGCGCAATGATTTTTCCTCGCACGCGCCCTCGGCGACGATGGCGGCGACGGGCAGTTTTGTGGTGGTGCCGAGTGCCACGCCGTTCGCGGCAGGCTCGATTCGGGCGGTGACGATTTCGGGAGCGGGCACGATTGCGTGGTTAGATGGTTTGGGGGTGCAACAGGATACTTCGGTGCTGCCCGCAGGGACCTATACCATGACGGCAAAGGCGATTTTGGCGGCGGGCACCACCGCCACCGGGATCACGGGGTGGTTTTGAGATGCTGGGTCTGAGTGCGGCGCTGCCCCTGCCTCGGGCGGCGTCAAAGCCGCTGAAGGCGATGCCCTCGGGGATTTTTGCCGAGGATCGGGGGAAGTTCTATGATGCTGGGCATGTGGCGGGGGTGGTGAATGCGCCGGTCTATTCCAGCGTGGCGGGCAGTTACGATATGGGATCGCTGGCGCAGGTGTCTTTGACGGTGCCTGCGCTGGCGGGGCAAGTTTGGGTCTATGCGACGCTGAACAAGGCGGATGAGGAAACCGGGATCGGCTGGCGGGTGCGGGGGCTGTCGCCGACCTATGATCCGTTGGCGTCTCGGGTGCGCTCGGGGCAGCAGGTGTTCAAGCTGCCCGCAAATATCGGCAGCACGGTGCTGAATGTGGTGGTGGGCACTGGCTTTGCAGGCAGTTTGCAGGCGGTTCAGGTGGTGGCGATGGATGCTGTTCTGGCGCAACCCTTTGATCTCTATATCTGCATGGGGCAAAGCCAGATGGCCGCGACCACCAATGCTTTGGGGGCGGCACCCGAGTTGGATCATTGTTCTGACCCGACGCTTTTGTATTTTCCGGGCGCGACCTATACCGGGCATGGCACGGTGATCGGGCAGGTCGAAGCCTTGCGGGCACCATTGCAGGCCAATGCGGAGAGCCTCGCGGGGGGGGCTGTGACAGCGGGGATGCGCTCGAACGGGGTGTCTCCGGCGATTGCCTTTGCCAAGCGCGTCCGCCAATCGACGGCTTTGGGGCGCAATGTGGTGATGGTGCAGGCGGCGGTATCTTCGACCAGTTTGGTGGGGGCAGCGGGGGCGTGGAACCCAGCGGGGAGCAATCCGTTTGCCTATACTCATGTGGTGGGGATGATTGCCGGGGCGATGGCGGCCGCGCCTGCGGGATCGAAGATCAAAGGCGTGCTCTGGGCGCAGGGCGAGAGCGATCTGGCGTCACTGGCCGCTTATCCGGCGGCTTGGGCGGCGATGCGGGCGGCGTTTGAGGCGACGTGGAGCGCGAATGGCTGGGTGACGGCCCCCGTGCCTTGGCTGATCGGCACCACGCCGCCGGATGCGGTGCATGCCAGCGTTCCGGCGTTCATTGATATGCAGAGCAAGATGGATACCTTGAGCGGCCATGCCTATGCCCAGCCGCGCTGCCGGGTGGTCAACCGCTTGCCGGGGGTTGAGGCGGATGGGGTGCATGCCACGGCGCAAAGCAATCGCTGGCTGGGCAACGCGATGGCCGAGCGGTTTTTGGCGGCGCAGTAAGGCGCGCAAATCGCAGTGAAGTCGGGCAGGGTGCGTTGCGTGGGCGGACGGGATGGCTTAGGACGGCGCAAGCCGGATACTTCCGTTGACCTGAAAGGAAAGCCCATGTCCTTGCGCGCCCTTGGCCTGATCGCAACGCTCGCCCTGACCGCCTGCGGCTCTAGCAGCGATATGCAGCTTTATCCGACTGCCGGACCCTTGGCATCGCAGACGCCGCCGCCGGTGATCCATGCCAAGGCTGAGACAACCGAGGAAACCTCGGGGGCGCTGACCTTTAAGCTGTCCGACCGGACCAAATGCAGCGGCACATGGTCGGCGCTTGCGCCAAAAGTGGTGTCACGCACACGCGGCGTCTCGTTGACCCTGCGCGGCGGACCGGGTGGAAAATACGACAACAGTATTGAATCGGTGGGCGGTATCAATACGGGTGAGATTTACGCGGTGTGCAAAGACGGCACTGTCGTGCAAGGCAACTTCGTGATGGGGTCCAGCACCACCAGCGGCACGGGCACGGCGACGGATACGCGCGGGAATACTTATAAGCTGTTGTTTTGAGGCCTTTGAGGGGCTTTGACTGAATATGGCGGTCCGGTGCGGGGCCGCGATTTTTCTGCGGCACTTTCTACAGAATTATCGCGTGCAGCTTAAGCTGATGATCGCAGGGCAGGCGTAGACTCTGGCCGAGGTCAAGCGCTGATTGTGACGTTAACTGGCACGCTGCGGAGCACTTCATAGCGACGGATGGCGCGCGGGGAAAACCTGCGCGCCATCATTTCAAGCGCCGACCAATTCTCGTCGCGCGGCTGACGCCAGAAACGATGAGCGGGTCATTTTCCGCGCCTTGGCAGTTTCATCAATGGCCCGAAGTAAGCCACGCTCCATAGAGACGTTCACGCGTTCAAGAGCCGTATCTGCCGGAATATATGGAACCGGCATCAGAACAGCGCCAGCGGCGAGAGCTTCCGCAACATCGGGGCGCTGGCGGATTGCATCAAGCGATGCAGGAGCGATGTTGGGTTGATCCTCAAACCAGAGATCAAGGGCTTCGGTCGCGGCCGCGGAAATATCATCCCAGCTATCCGCTGCAGCAAAGCAACCGGGAAGATCAGGAAAGCTCAGGCCGTAGGCGCTGTTGCCCTCTTGGTGCACGATGGCGGTGAAGTAGTTCATATGATACCTAAGCGTGTGTAAACCGTGTGAGAGAGGCGATAAGGAAGCAGGGCTATAGTAGCCCCGCCTGTTGGTAGATACTTCTGACGGTCCCGAGTGGCAGGTCTTTCTTCGGATGCGGCAGGATAACAGTCCTTTCGCCTTTCCGAAGCTTCAAGTGTGATCCGCGTTTTTGGATTTCCTCGAAACCTGCTGCCTTCAGGATACTCAAGAGCTTTCGCGAATTGGTCTCTAGCTCCATCGCCCCTCCCTTCAAAGAACACTTATATACACACTGCAGTTGAGATGCAAGAAAAATGTGTATATAAGTGTGTTCAGCGGTGTGGGTTTGCGGAAATTTGTATGATACAAGATGCGTGATCTGCTGAAGGTAATCTGGTTGATATCCGCCGATCAAATCGAGAACAAATTCCGGGGATTATTCCGAGACTCAATGGACGATCTTGTCTCTGAGTGGCGGCTTATGTCCGTTTGTTCTCAAATATGGCAGATTGGCTGATATGGAAAGTGATCCATAAGTCTTTGTAAATAATTGGTAAATAATGGGGGGTGATTGGAGCGGGTGAAGGGAATCGAACCCTCGTATTCAGCTTGGGAAGCTGCTGCTCTGCCATTGAGCTACACCCGCGTCAGCGTGAGGTATGCCAGCCGCGCGCCCGCGTCAAGATGGTTTGGCGCAGGCGCGCGGTGGGTTTATGGCACATTGATCTCGGTGCGCTCGCCGGGTTTGACGCTGGCGGGGGTTTCGGTCTCGGTGCCGTCTTTTGTGGTGACGATGGTGTAATCACCGCCGGGCAGGGTGGTTTGGTCTTCGGCATTGTAGTTGTGGAACACCGATTTGCGGTTGCCGTTGATGTCTTTCTTGGCCGCGAATATCTGCACTTCCGAGGCACCGGCGGCGGTGTAGGCCAGAACGCCCGCGTCCAGGATCACTGCAACATCGGTGCGCTCGCCGGCTTTGATGCTGAACGGCACTTCGGCAGAGGCTGCCCCCAGTTCGACATAGGCGATATAGTCACCGGGCGAGAGTTTGGTTTGATTGCCAGTGCCGTAAGAGGTGGTCAGGTTTTCACGGCTGCCGTCGATGCTTTTCTTGGCCGAACGGATGCTGATCTGATGCGCGTTGCCTTCGATCAACATGCCTTCGACATAATAGCCCTCAATCGCGGCGAGGCCGACCTGGATGATTTCATCCTTTTCCAGCAGTTGACCGGGGGTGAGGGTTTCGCTCTGGCTGGCAAGGCCCAAGCCTGGGGTCAGCGTGACCTCACCTGCGGGCAGATAGACGCGGGTGTCGCCATAGAAGGTGGTGTTGACGCCCGAGGTGGTGGCGAAGTTCAGGCTGGCGTTGTCTTCGATCTCGCCGCCTGCGGTGCCTTTCGGGTGCAGGATGACGCGGGCGGCGTTGAGCAGGACTTCGGGGGCGCTGAGGGCGTCGGCGGTGAGGGTGAGGTCGCTGGTGGCTTGCGTGGCATCGAGCGTGGTGATCAGGCGGTAGCTGCCCGGTTCGATATAACCTTTGAAATCATTATATTCGGTGGTGACACGCTCGCCGGTGGTGCCATCGGGGTTGATCGCATAAAGCTCCCAACTGACTTGCGAATTGTCTTCCGGTTTGGCGATACCGGGGGCAAGCAACGCCTTGGGGGCGAAATTGATCTCCAACTGCGCGGGTTTTGCGGGTTCAGGGGCCGGTGCCGGTTCGGGGGCAGGCTGTGGCTCCGGGGCGGCGATCACCGTGGCTTGCAGCGCAACCGTCAGGCTATCCAGATCATCGGCGGGGATATATTGGCCGCCGGTGTCTTCGGCGAGGCAGGCGACTTGCTTGCCCTCATCCTTGGTCAGACCAAAGCCCACCACATGCGCGGTAAAATCGACGCCCGAGGATTCGAGTTCTTGCGCCAAGGCACAGGGGTCGCCTTCGCAAGTTTCAATGCCATCGGTGATCAGCACGACGGTGGCTTTTTCCTCGGTGGAATGCAGCTCGGACGCGGCACGGCGCACGGCTTCGGTCAAGGGCGTCTTGCCAAGGAATTGCATCTTGGCGGCGGCGTCAGAGATCGCTTGTGCGGTGCCTTTTGCCGGGGCCACTAGGGTTTCAATATCATCGCAAGCGCCTTTGGAGCGGTGGCCATAGGCGATCAGGCCCAGTTCGGTATCGGCGGGGATGGTTTTCAGCACTTCGGCCAAAGCCTCACGCGCGATTTCCAGTTTTGGCTTGCCGTCAATCTGGCCCCACATCGAGCCAGAGCCGTCCAGCACGATGATGGTGCGGCCATCGGCGGCGGCAAGTGTGGGCAGGCACAGCAAAAACAACGCAATAGCGCGCAGAATGGCAAAAAGTCGCATCACAGAATCCTTGGAAATGACCGAGCGGAATGGCGTCAGACTAGCCAAGCTTGCGGCAAAGGCAAAGGGTCTTGCAGATTGCACTGCAAGACCCTTCCACTGGCCGGACTAAGTGGGGACTTTGGACAGGCCGACCTGTGTTGCATCTGAAACGGCGGCTAAGCTTGGAGCTGATCCGCCGTTTCAGGGGGTGTTTACATCTTCGGCAGCAGAACCGTGTCGATGACGTGGATGACGCCGTTGGATTGCTTGACATCTGCCTGAGTGACATGGGCGACATTGCCCATCTCGTCGGTGATCATCACAGCGCCATCTTTCTCGGTCAGCGCCAGTTTGCAGCCCCCGACGGTATCGACCATATGGGTGCCGCCGTCCGCTTTGATCATGCCAGTGATATCGCCCGACATCGCATTGGCGGCGATGACATGGCAGGTCAGGATCTTGACGAGGGTGTCTTTGTTCTCGGGCTTCAGCAGGGTTTCCACGGTGCCAGCCGGCAGCTTGGCGAAAGCGTCGTTGGTTGGGGCCAGCACGGTGAACGGGCCAGCGCCGGACAGGGTTTCGACCAGACCAGCGGCCTGAACGGCAGCGACGAGGGTGGTGTGGTCTTTCGAGTTCACCGCGTTTTCGACGATGTTTTTCTCGGGGAACATTTCGGCACCCCCAACCATCGGGTTTTCGGCCAGCGCCATGCCGGACGAGAGCGCCAGAAACGCGGTTGCCATTGCGGCTTTGACCATATTGGAAGCGTTCATCGTGTTACCTCTTGTTGGTTTCAGGGCAAGACTGCCTTGCCTCATGTCGAAGTAACGAAACGGGCGGCTGAGAAGTTTCAGCCGCCCGGATTTAATTTTCGATTTTCTGTGGTGGCAGAGTGGTTTTATCTGAAACGCTTGGCTTCTCAGATGTTTTTCAACGGCCCTGCGGCGAGGATCGGTCCAGTCGGTTTGCCTGCCGGCGCGCCGCCCTTGGGCTCCAAGGTGATCGCCAGCACATAGCCTGCGGCGGCTTTGGGGGCGGGGATTGTGACCGAGGCTTCGGTCAGCACGCCCAAGGATACCGGTGCCTTATCGCCCTCGATGATCCACAACTCGTAATCCTTGCCCGCTTCGGCATCGGTGCCCGCCACGCGGGTCAGGGTGAGTTGATCGCCCGCGATGGCGGCGGCGTAGCGCAAAGGCGAGGCCTCGGCAGAGAGTTCGGCGGTCAGGGTCGGTGCAGGCGGCGCGGGTGGCGGCAGCATCACGAAGGCTGCCACAGCAATCGCGCCTGCCGCCACCGCGCCAGTGATCCAACCGAACCAACGGCGGGGTTTTGCGGATTGCGGGAACAGCCGGGCCTCGATCTGTGGCAGCAGGTTGGGGGCTTCGGCCTCGGCATAATCGTCGTTCAGCCCCGACAGGCGGTTTTGCCAATCATCGACCAAGGCGGCGAAGGCGGGGTCACGTTTCAGCCGCGACTCAACCGCCGTGCGCTCGGCCAGATCCAACGCGCCCAGCACATATTCGGCGGCGAGGGCTTCGTCTTCGGGCAGATCAAGGGGAGTGCTGGTCATTGCTCCATGCACTCCTTCAGCTTGAGAAGGCTACGGCGCAGCCAAGTGCGCATGGTGTTCAAGGGCACGTTGAACTGGGCGGCGAGGTCGAGATAGGAGGTGCCCGTGAGGTAAGCCCCGCGCAAAGCGGCGGCTTTGTCAGCCTCCAACGTCTCAAAGCATTGGTTTATGCGTTTGGCCTCGCCTGCCGCGATCAGCCGGGTTTCAGCGCGCGGCGTGGTGTCGATCACCGCGTTCATCGCGTCTTCGTCGCCGGATTGGGTTTCGCGGCGGCTGCGCAACCGATCAATCGCATGGTTGCGCGCCAAGGCGATCAGCCAAGTCATGCCACGGCCTTTATCGGCTTCATACCGATTGGCCCGCAGCCATACCCTTGTGAACACCTCTTGCAACGCATCCTCCGCTTCTGCCCGGTTTCCCAAGATACGCAAGAGCACGCCCATAAGTTTCGCGGAAGCATTGGAATAGATCGCGCGGAACGCTGCACGGTCTTGTGCGGCGATCTTTCCCAGCAGATCAGCAATCGGATCATCCATCATGCTGCGAACTTAGGGGCTTGGCGCGATACGTCAACCCCGGCCACACCTTAACCGCGACGCCGCCGCCCGCCTGCACCGCCCGAGCCAGATGTGTTGAAGCTGACATGCGGCAGGGTGACGATCTTGCTCAGTTCGGGGAAGGTATCGACCGCGTTCGGGATCGCAGAGGCGTTGACGAAGTGTTCCTGAAAGCGCGGCTCAATGGCGGTTTCGACCTTGTGGATCTGATGCACCGTGGCCTCGATATAATCGCGGGCAGCAACATTGCACAAAGCGATGCGCGCGCCAGTGCCTGCGGCGTTGCCTGCGCTGATCACCTTGTCCAGCGGCACATCCGGGATCATCCCCAGAACCATCGCGTATTTCGGGCTGATATGCGCGCCGAACGCCCCTGCGAGGACGACCTTTTCGACGGTTTCCACACCCATTTCATCCATCAGCAGCTTGGCCCCGGCGTAAAGAGCGGCTTTGGCGAGTTGGATGGCGCGGATATCGCCTTGGGTGACGGTGATCAGCGGACCACCCGTGGCTGTGCCATCGTGCAGCACATAGCTGTGGGTGCGGCCTTCGGGGATGCAGCGGGTTGTGCCAGTTTGATCCGCACCGCCGACAAGGCCGCCTTGATCCACCAGCCCCGCCATCCGCATCTCTGCCACCGCCTCGATGATGCCCGAGCCGCAGATGCCGGTGATGCCTGTGCCAGAGGTGGCAGCGGTGAAGCCGGGATCGGTGGACCACAGATCAGAGCCAATGACGCGGAAGCGCGGTTCTTTGGTGATGGGGTCAATTTCGACGCGCTCGATGGCTCCGGGGGCGGCGCGTTGGCCGCTCGAGATTTGCGCGCCTTCAAAGGCGGGGCCGGTGGGTGAGGAACAGGCCAGCACGCGGGTTTCGTTGCCGAGCAGCAGTTCAGCATTGGTGCCAACATCGACGATCAGCACCATTTCTTTCGACTTGTTGGGTTCTTCCGACAAAGCCACCGCCGCGCAATCAGCACCGACATGGCCCGCGATGCAGGGCAGGATATAAACCCGTGCGGCGGAGTTGACCGCTTTGATATCGAGATCGGTGGCGTCCAGCACCAGCGAGCCGGAGGTTGCCAGCGCGAAGGGGGCTTGGCCCAACTCCACCGGATCAATGCCCAGCAGCAAATGGTGCATCACCGGGTTGCAGACGAAGGTGATCTCATAAATCGAGGTTGGCACGATGCGGGCCTCGGTCGCAATCGACTGGATCAGCCCGTTCAAAGCAGTGCGCACGGCGGCGGTCATTTCGACATCGCCACCGGGGTTCATCATCGCATAGCTGACCCGGCTCATCAGGTCTTCGCCAAAGCGGATTTGCGGGTTCATCACGCCGCTCGATGCCAAAACCGAGCCGTCGTGCAGATCGCACAGATGTGCGGCGATGGTGGTAGAGCCGAGGTCGATGGCGAGACCGTACAGCTTGCCCTCATGAAAGCCCGGCCAAATATCCAGAATCCGGTGGCGGGCGTCGTGGTTGCCCTTGTGCAAGGCGACGGTGACTTTCCATTCGCCCTTGCGCAACGCCGGTTGCAGGCGGCGCAGAATGGGGAGTTCTGCCGCGACTTCGCCGACGCCCCATTGCTCTTGCAGCGCCGTCACCAGCCGCTCAAAATCGCCCGTCGGCTCGTGCATATCCGGCTCGGCCACTTCGATGTAAAGCGCCCGGGTGGCGGGATCCATCACGATATCGCGCTGAGACGCAGACTTGCGGATCACCTGTTTATGCACCTGAGATTCCGGCGGCACGTCGATCACCACATCGCCCATCACGCAGGCCTGACAGCCCAAGCGGCGACCGTCGATCATACCGCGTTTGGATTTGTAACGCTCCTCAACGCTGTTCCATTCGGTCAGCGCATCAGCCTCAACCGTGACGCCATGCTTGGAAAACTCGCCATAGCCCGGCGTGATCTGGCATTTCGAGCAGATGCCGCGCCCGCCGCAAACGCTGTCCAGATCAACCCCCAACTGCCGCGCGGCGGTCAGCACGGGCGTGCCATGCGCAAACCTCCCGCGTTTGCCCGAGGGGGTGAAGATGACGAGTGCGTCTTGGGTGTCTTCGGTCATGGGGTCCTCGGGTCAGGCGAAGGAATAGGCGATATCGGCGAAGGCATCGGCGGCGAAGGTGTAAAACCAGCGCACCGGCTGATCGGCAGCCAACACTCCATGCACGGCATCGCCGGGAATGAAAAGAGCCACGCCCGGTTTCAGGCGGTGCGCTGTGCCGTTGATCATCACATCGACCTCACCCTCAAGGCCGAAATACAGTTCAGGTTGCGGGTGGGAATGCAGCGCGAAGGTGTCGCCCTTGGCCATGATCGCAATGCCCGCGACGATGGCGGCGCTATCGGTCACATCGCCAGAAATCAAGGTTTTCCAAGCAATGCTGCCGCGCGTGGGGTCGGCCCATGTCTCTATAGTGCAATCGGTTTGATCGACCAGAACCGGGGCGGACATGCGAACCTCATGCTTTCAGTATAGCAACTCTACGTGGCGGCAGGGCGGTCACATGCCTGTTCGCGGCATTACAGCGCCGATCTGCGCCGTTCAGCTCTAGTTGGCGGCGCAATAGCTGCCGGGCATCACCGTGGTGATCAGCTGTTGCAACGGGGCGGGCAGGGTGGTGCCCTGCGCCTGATAGCGGCCCGAGGCGAGGCTGCCATCGACATTTGCGCGCCAATCCACCGTCAGATAGGGCGGTTGCAGGCGCGGCAATGACAGCGGGTTGGCAGAGGGGATGTCGCCGGTCAGAAAGCCCGCAACCCCGTGCAGCAGCGCCTGATCTTCGGCAGGGTTGGCCCACCAATGATAGCTGCGCAGATTTTGGAAGCCGAGGCCCTTGGTGGCAATGGTGTTGATCTGATGATCTTGCAGACGCATCGCGCAGTAGATCACCGCATCCGGGTTGGCGTTGGGTACAAGCTGCACAATGATGCTCTGCGCCGAGCTAGGCGTTGCGAGGGCAAGTGCGATGAGCACGGCCCCGGTCTGCATGGCTAATCGGTTTTGAACTGTTTGGCCAATTTCAGCCCCTGTCCTTGGTAGTTCGAGGCGATTTCTCGACCATACAGTGTTTCCGGGCGTTCCGCCATTTTTTCATAGACCAAGCGGCCGACGATCTGACCGTGTTCCAGCACGAAGGGGGCCTCATGGCAGCGCACTTCCAGCACGCCACGGCTGCCCGCGCCACCCGCTTCGGCATGGCCAAAACCGGGGTCAAAGAAGCCTGCGTAATGCACGCGGAATTCGCCGACCATGGCCAGGAAGGGGGCCATTTCGGCGGCGTAATCCGGCGGGATGGTGACGGCTTCACGGGAAACCAGAATGTAGAACGCGCCGGGGTCGAGGATGATACGGCCATTCTGCGAGTGAATTTCTTCCCAAAACTCTGGCGCCGGGTAATGGCCGATTTTGTCGAGGTCGACGACCCCAGTATGCGGTTTGGCGCGGTAGCCGACCAGATCGCCCTTGGCGGGTTTGAGATCGACCGAAAAGCCGAGGCCCTCGGAGATCAAGGCTTCGCCGGAGACGAGCGGTTCTTTGGCGTTCAATTCCGCGAGTTCCGCATCCGACAGCACGGCTTGACCGTGGCGAAAGCGGATTTGGTTCAGGCGTTGTCCGGCACGGACCAGCACCGAGAACGACTTCGGGCAGACCTCGGCATAGAGCGGGCCGTGGTGGCCTTCGGCAATGCGATCAAATTCGGTGCCGTCGTCGGTGATCAGACGGGTGAGCAGATCAAGCCGCCCGGTGGAGGATTTGGCATTGGCGACGGCGGTGATGCCTTGCGGCAGGGCCAGCGATTCCATCAAGGGCACGACATAGACGCAGCCCTTTTCCAGCACCGCGCCTTGGGTAAGGTCAATCCGGTGCATCTCAAATTCGGCAATGCGGTCCGCAGCTTTGCGGCCCTTACCAATCAGGAACGAGGCGCGCACTCGGTAAGCCACGGTACCAAGCCGCAGATCAAGGCTCGCGGGCTGGATTTGTTCGGCGATGATCGCGGGGCTGGCGGTGATAGCCCCCGAGGCGATCAGGCCGCGCAGGGCTTGGGCTGGCAAAACGCCGGGTTGGCTCATCTTCAATTCCTTTAAACGAAAACGCCCGCGCTGCTGGTTGGCAGGCGGGCGGTTTTCGATTTGGTCGGGCCAGAGAGATTCGAACTCTCGACCTTCCGCCCCCCAGACGGACGCGCTAACCAGGCTGCGCTATGGCCCGACACGCGGTCTTCATACTGATATTCCGGGCAGGAGCAAGCAGGAAAGCGCAAGGCGATCAATGCTATGTTTTGGGTTGGGTTGCAGGGTAGCGTGGGGCGGCCCGCAAACGCGCGCGCAACGACAGCAGACGGGCGCGCAAGACATGCAGATCGGTTTGGCGACCTTGCAAGGTGTGCGGGGGCAGGGCGCGCAGGCGTTGGATCAACGGGGCATCGGCGGGCCAAAGCGGCGGCTTGGGCGCTGTGGGTGATTCTGCGGCGATACTTGCCGCCACCAGCGTCACAACTTCGGCACTTTCAGGCTCGACCTCGACCAGTTCAACCTCAACCGCATTATCCGCACCTGCCACCAGATCGGCAAAGTCGAAGCTGGGTTCGGGGTCTGATTTCGGCTCACTGCGGCGCAGGGCGGTTTCCAGTGCCACGATGGTGGCCGTCGTGGCCTTTTCCGGCGGCAGATCGACCTCGTCGCGGGTGCCGAAGTTAGAGGCCAACGCCGCCTCCAAAGCGGCTTCGGCATCGATGTCGATATCGTCGGGTACGGGTTGACCGGACAGGCCAGCCACATGCCGCACGCCTTGCTCGCGCAGGATTTTCTGCACGCCGCGAATGGTCAGACCTTCGTCGTGCAGCAGCCGTTTGATCCCGGTCAGCAAGGCCACATCGGCGGGGCGGTAATAGCGCCGCCCGCCCGCGCGTTTTACCGGCCTGATCTGCGGAAAACGGCTTTCCCAGAACCGCAGCACATGCGCTGGGGTTTCAAGGTCATCGGCCACCTCGGAAATCGTGCGGAAGGCGTCTGGCGACTTTTCCACCCAGCGCAATCCTTACTTCTTGCCAGCCGCCACGCGGTCTTTCATCAGATGCGAGGGCCGGAAGGTCAGCACGCGGCGCGGCGAGATCGGAACCTCATCGCCGGTTTTCGGGTTGCGGCCGACGCGCGCCGTCTTGTCGCGCACGGAAAACGTGCCGAAGGACGAGATCTTCACGGTCTCACCCGAGGCCAGCGAATCCGACATGTGTTGCAACACCGCTTCGACCAGTTCGGACGATTCGTTGCGGCTGAGGCCAACTTCGTGGAACACCGCCTCGGACAGATCCATACGGGTTAGGGTCTTCTCGCTCATCATATCCCCCCAGGGTTATTTTGGGACACGATGCGCGGTCTGGAATTGCGAGTCAATAACAGTGACTTGGCAGACGTTCTTAAAAGCACATTTCAGCAGGTTACCAGCGCAGAACCACCGAGCCCCAGGCCAAACCACCGCCGATTGCCTCTGTAACCAGCAGATCGCCCGGCTTGATCTGCCCGCGCGCCTTGCCAACCGAGAGGGCAAGGGGAATCGATGCAGCCGAGGTGTTGCCGTGATCTTGCACGGTGACGACCACATGATCCATGGCAAGAGGCATGCGTTTGGCGGTGGCTTCAATGATGCGGATATTGGCCTGATGTGGCACCAACCAATCGACCTCATCGCTGGTCATGCCGATCTTCGCCAGCGAGGCATGCGCGGTTTCGGCCAGCTTTTCGACAGCATGGCGGAAAACCTCTTTGCCTTCCATCCGCAGATGGCCGGTGGTGCCTGTCGAGCTGCCGCCATCGACGTATAAAAGATTGCCATAGCGGCCATCGGAGTTCAGGTCGGTGGCGAGGATACCGCGATCGGTGTTGTCCCCGGTGCCCGTCGCCGCCTCAAGCACCAAAGCGCCTGCACCATCGCCGAACAGCACGCAGGTGGAGCGGTCTTTCCAATCCATCAGACGGCTGAAGGTTTCCGCGCCGATCACCAGCACGCGCTTGGCCTGCCCGGTCAGGATCAGCGCATTGGCGTTGGTCAAGGCAAACACGAAGCCCGCGCAGACGGCTTGCACGTCAAAGGCAAAGCCGCGCGTCATGCCAATATTGGCTTGGATCATGGTGGCGCAGGAGGGAAAGGTGAAATCGGCGGTCGAAGTGGCGACGATAATCGCATCAATATCAGCTGCTTGCAGGCCAGCATCGGCGAGGGCAGCCTGTGCCGCCCGCGTGCCCAGATCGGCGGTGGTCTGGCCTTCGGCGGCGTAGTGACGACGCTCGATGCCCGAACGGGTTCTGATCCATTCGTCGGTGGTTTCTACCAGGGCTTCAAGGTCTGCGTTCGGCACGATCCGGTCGGGCAGGTAATGCCCAACGCCTTTTACAACGGCGCGTATTGTCATTCGTTGGACTTTGCCTCCGCCCCATCTGCGCCGATCTCAGCCACGGCATCCTGCCCCGCGCGCCCGGTCGATGCAACCCGTGCCGCAAGCCGTTCCAGAAAGCCCGCGCTGGAGAGCTGATAGGCGAGGGTGATCGCCGCCGCGACCCCGGTTTCATCGGCAGAGCCGTGCGATTTGATCACGGTGCCGTTCAGCCCCAGAAAAATCCCACCATTGACCCGGCGCGGGTCCATCCGGCGTTGCAGGCGTTTCAGCGAATTCAGCGCCAGAAGGGCCGCGAATTTCGACAGGATGCCAGCGTTGAACGCCTCTTTCATAAAGTCAGAGATCAGCTTGGCGGTGCCCTCAGCGGTTTTCAGCGCGATATTGCCCGTAAAACCATCGGTGACGATCACATCCACCCGGTCTGACGGCAGATCACCACCCTCAACAAAGCCGATATATTCATAGCCGCCCGCCTCAGCCGCGACAGCCAACTGATCATTGGCCTCTTTCAACTCGGCGCGGCCTTTGTGTTCTTCGGTGCCGACATTCAAAAGACCGATACGCGGGCGGGTCAGCTTCATGCCGTTGCGCGCGTAAGATGCGCCCATCGCGGCATATTGCAGCAAATCCGCCGCTTCGGCCTTAATATCCGCGCCAACGTCCAACATCACATTAAAGCCGCCAGGATTGCGCGACGGCCACATGCAGGCGATGGCCGGGCGGTTGACGCCGGGCAGCTTGCGCAGACGGATCATCGACACCGCCATCAGCGCGCCAGTGTTGCCGCACGACACCGCCACCGTCACCTCGCCATTCTTCACCGCATCAATGCAAGACCACATCGAGGTGCCTTGACCGTTGCGCATCACCTGAGACGGCTTGTCGCTCATCGTCACCACGCGCGGCGCGTGGCGTAACGTCACCGAAGCCGATAGCTCGGGATGGCGGGCCAGCAGCGGCGACAGCACCGCAGAATCGCCGTGCAGCAGGAATTTTGCATCCGGCAGTTGCGCGGCAGAAAGCACGAGACCGGCGACAACAGCCTCCGGTCCGCGATCTGATCCCATCGCATCAACAGAAATGACGATGCCGCTTGCACCAAGGTTAGACGGAGTTTCTGATCCGGTTCCCACGGGGCGCAAGCAGGGCTAGGAGCGGCTTACGCCGCGTCCTCGTCAACTTCGACGGCTTTGGTGGCGACAACTTCGCGCGCATCGTAATGGCCGCAGGACGGGCAAACGTGGTGCGGGCGCTTCAGCTCGCCGCAGTTGGTGCAATCTTGCGGGTTGCCAGCAACCAATGCGTCATGCGAGCGACGCATGTTGCGCTTGGAGCTGGTGGTGCGGTTCTGCGGGACAGCCATGTCACGACCTCGGATAGTGGGGGACAGGCCCCGGATTTTAGTTTGATTTCAGAGCCTTATTACACATAGAACGGCTGCGCAACAAAGCTCTCAATGAGGCGCGGAACATAGTCAGATTCCCGCCACGCGCAAGCCCCTTTCTGCAATCAGCAGCGGATCGGGCTAAGCCTTGGGCTCATCAGGCTTTTTCAGCTTGTCGGCCAAAGCCGCCAAACCGGCGAAAGGCTTCAGATCAGCCGATTGCAACGGGGCCACTCCGGGGGCGGCAAAGGCGGCCTCGGTGAATTCAGCGCCGCGTGCGCGGGGATATAGGGGCAGGGCGAGAGCGAGGGCTTCAATCGCCACGGCGGCGATGTCGATGATTTCCGGCAAGGCCTCGACATCATCTTCGGGGATTTCCAGCTCATCCGCGTCGGGTTGGGCGTAGTCATAGGCATAGCGCCGCTCGGTGCTGTCGGCCAAACGGCTGCGCACTGGGGCGAGGGTCACGGAACAGGGCTGGATCACCAATGCAACAAGATCGGCGCGCAGCATCACATCGGCGCGGCCCAAAGGGGTCAATTCGCCCTTAAAGCTGAACTCTGGCAGATCAATCAGATCCAGTGCTGCGGCAATCTGGCGGCGGGCGGCTTCATCCGGTGCGAAGCTAAACCGCAGGGCCTTGCGTCCCGACACCAAGGCCGAGCGGTAGGGTTGGCTGGGCAAATCTGGGTTGGCGGCACTGGCATCGGTCATCTAGATTTCCCCTATCGTGGTCGGTCCAAGTCTATCCCATATCATTTCGCGGGATAATCCGGTGTTTTCGGTCGCATCCGCGTTCCATTCTTGAACAGAGCCGCGTCCTTCTGTAAGCCAAAAGCAACGGGCCTTGGCAACCGCTGTCTTTGCCTTGCGATACTGGCCTGATCGGGCTGGCGCAAGGGCAGGGGCGTTGCGGATGGGGCAAGACCACGAGGATGAGGGCAGGAATGGCGCAGCTTTTCGGTAAATCGGCTCGGATCGCCTGTGGCGGCCCCTTTCGCGCTTGGGCCATCGCCCTGACATTGGTGCTGGTCGCCGCCTGTGCCCCGATCACCCGCGATCATGGCTATATCCCAACCGATGAAGAACTCGCGCTGATCACCGTGGCGAAAGACACCCGCGAATCTGTGGCGGTCAAGATCGGACGGCCCTCGGCCTCGGGCCTGCTGAACGATGTCGGCTGGTATTATGTCGAAAGCCGCTTTGTCACCAAGGGCGCGCTGCCGCCGAAAGAGGTCAGCCGCGAGGTGGTGGCGATCAGCTTCACCGAAGCCGGCGTTGTTGAGAATATTGAGCGGTTCGGGCTTGAGAAAGGCCAGATCGTGCCGCTGTCCCGCCGTGTCACCAAAGATAACGTCAAAGCCGCTAGTATTCTGCAGCAGTTGTTTGGCAATGTCGGCGGCCTAAGCGCGGATCAACTGCTGAAATAAACCTGCTTTGCCCGTGCCATCGCTGGGGTGCGGGCAGGCTTGCACCCTAAGTCGCCGCATTTTCCGAGGTGCCCCATGCTTGCGCTGGTCAGAGGCAAATATCGCGCCCGCCTTGCCTCGGATGCGGCGGATCTCGCCCGCGCGCAAAGCCTGCGCCATCGCAGCTTTCTGGCACAACGGGGCATTGCCCAAGGTCCGGGCCGCGACGCGGATGGGTTTGATTCGCTGTGCCAGCATATGCTGGTGGAAGATCGCGCCAGCGGCGCCTTGGTGTGCTGCTATCGGCTGATGTCTTTTGGCGCTGATCAATCGCTGGCCACCAGCTATGCGGCGCAGGTCTACGGGTTGGGCGCTTTGGATGCTTTTCCCGGGGCGAAACTGGAACTTGGTCGCTTCTGCCTCGATCCCGATTGGCATGACCCGGATATTCTGCGCTTGGCTTGGGGGGCGATGACGCAGATTGTGGATGCAGAGCAGGTCAGCCTGCTGTTTGGCTGCTCCTCCTTTGAAGGCGCGGATTGGCAGCCCCATGCCAAAGCTTTGGCCCTGCTGCGTGGCCATCTTGCGCCAAACGCTTGGATGCCCTTGCAAAAAGCCCCCGAAGTGTTCGGTTTTGCCGCAGCGTTGCGCGATCTGCCCTTCGATCTGCGCGACGCTGTGCAAAACCTGCCGCCCTTGCTGCGCACCTATCTGGCGATGGCGGGCTGGGTCAGCGATCATGCGGTGATCGACCGACAACTCGACACCCTGCATGTGTTCACCGCCGTTGAGATCGCCAAAATTCCGCCCGCCCGCGCGCGGGCTTTGCGCGCCATCGCGGAATAGGACTGCACGTGCTTTGTGCGCCATCGCCGATTGACGCCGCCCGAAAGGTGCCCTAGCAGGCGGCATGGCACGCGCACCCCTCCTCCAGCTTTCTGGCATCTCGCTGACTTTCGGCGGCAATCCTGTTTTTGACGAGCTTGATCTTGTCGTCCAACCCGGTGATCGGGTGGCGCTGGTTGGCCGCAATGGTTCGGGCAAATCCACCTTGATGAAGGTGATGGCGGGGCTGGTCGAACCCGACCGCGGCATCCGCGTGGTGCCGCCCGGTGTGCATGTGGGATATATGGAGCAAGACCCGGATCTGTCGGGCTTTGAAACCTTGGGCGATTATGCGGCCTCAATGCTGCCCGAGGGCGAAGAATATAAAGTGGCGATGGTGGCCGAAGGGCTGAAGTTCAACCCCGAGACACCGGTTTCGACCGCATCCGGTGGTGAGCGTCGCCGTGCCGCTTTGGCCAAGCTGATGGCCGAAGCTCCGGAACTGATGCTGCTGGACGAGCCGACCAACCACCTCGACATCCAAGCGATTGAATGGCTTGAAGAAGAACTCAAAGGCACCCGCACCGCGTTTGTTTTGATTTCGCACGACCGCGCCTTCCTGCGCGCACTGACCCGCGCGACTTTGTGGATTGATCGCGGCCAGATCAAGCGCCGCGAGGCCGGGTTTGATGGCTTTGAAGAATGGCGCGAAACGGTTTGGGCGGAAGAAGACGACGCCCGTCACAAGCTGGATCGCAAGATCAAGGCCGAGGCGAAATGGGCGGTTGAGGGCATCTCGGCGCGGCGCAAGCGTAACCAAGGCCGGGTGCGCGCGCTGGCGGCTTTGCGCGATGAACGCAGCAGCCAAATCCGCCGCCAAGGCACAGCGCAGCTTGAATTGGACTCGGGCACGCAATCGGGCAAACGGGTGATCGAGGCGAAGGGGATCTCAAAGATCTTCGGCGACAAGACCATCGTGCAGGGCTTCGATTTGCGGGTTCAGCGTGGTGACCGCGTGGCTTTTGTCGGCCCGAATGGTGTCGGAAAAACCACGCTTCTCAAGATGCTGACGGGCGAACTTCAACCAGATTCCGGCACCGTGCAGCTGGGCACCAATCTGGAAATCGCGGTGTTCGACCAAGCCCGCGCGCGGCTCGACCCCAATGCAACCCTGTGGGACAGCCTGACCAATGATCCGCTGATGGCTGTCTCGGGCAGTTCCGATCAGGTGATGGTGCGCGGCAACCCCAAGCATGTTGTGGCGTACCTGAAAGACTTTCTGTTCGACGAAGCCCAAGCCCGCGCCCCGGTGCGTTCGCTGTCGGGCGGTGAAAAGGCCCGGCTTTTGCTGGCAAAACTGATGGCCTTGCCGTCGAACCTCTTGATCATGGACGAACCGACCAACGATCTCGATGTTGAAACCCTTGATTTGCTTCAGGATATCTTGGGCGATTACGATGGCACCGTGTTGCTGGTCAGCCACGACCGCGATTTCATCGACCGCATCGCCACCTCGACCGTGGCGCTGGAAGGTCGGGGCCGGGCTTCGGTCTATCCCGGTGGTTGGACCGATTACCAGAATCAGCGCGTGGTGTCAGGTGGCACCTTGACCGCCGATAATTCTGCAAAATCGGGTGGTTCCGGCGCGCAAGTAAAGTCCGATGCGAAGAAGACTGAAGGCCTGACCTTCACCGAACGCAAACGGCTGGAAGCTTTGCCGGCTTTGATCGAAAAGCTGGAAGCCGAGATTGGCAAAGTGTCAGACCTTTTGTCTGACCCGGTGATGTTCACCAAAGAGCCGGTGAAATTCCGCAAAGCCGGGGAAGCACTGTCGGAACGCCAAGCGCAACTTGCCGCCGCCGAAGCCGAATGGCTGGCCTTGGCCGAACGCGCCTAAAAGCAATCAGCGGCGGCGATGGGGTGCATCAAAAACGCCCGATCATCGCCGTCAGTGCCGGATAGGGTGAGAAAGTCTTGCGCGCCCTCAAAGCTCATGCCTCTGGGATCGACTTTGAGCAGCAAGGCACCGTCCTCGCGCAGCGCCAAGCTGAACGCCCCGGCATCGCCCTCCATGCCACAAGACAGCCCCAAAGCATCAGGTTCGCAATAGGCGCTGCCGATATAACTGTCTGATACGCCGCGCAATTTCACCGAAATATCGACGACCAATGAGCTGCTCACCTCTTGCCCCTCGGCAGGTGTCAACGCGATATCGATCACAAGCTGTTGCGGATGCTTCGCCAGATGCGCCGCATCATAGTGACGCTGAAAGCACGACGCCTCAGGCGGAAACATCGCCGTAGCGCCGGTTTGCGCCAGCGACGACAGGGGGAAACATACAAGCATAACAACGAGTTTTCGCATATACCTCAACCTGTCATTGGAATGCTTACCACCGCCCCGAAGCCCCGCCGCCAGAGGAGGAGCCGCCGCCAAAGCCGCCGGATGAACCCGATGACCCATTGGATTTTTGCGGAATGCGATAGGTGTCATGCTCGGAATAGGCGCAGGAACTGCAAAGCGTGGTCTGGACGCCATAGCCAGCCTTGGTTTCATCCGCCGCATTCTCGACCACCCTGTTGCGCGACAGCGTTTTGCGACCGCATCTTGGGCAGCGGCGAAAGCGGGTCGCGACATCGCCAATCTGGCGGCGCAGCACCAAGCCGCCAAATAGCCCGCCAAACAACACATAAGGCAGCATCAACAGCAGGCCAGAATAATCTATTTCCGCCTTGGGTGGATTGTGGCTGGCAAAGGGCCGCGCCAGACGGTCAATCACCGCTTGCGCCCCGGCCTGAATGCCCTCGGCATAGCGGTTATCGCGAAAGGCGGGCAGCATGTCGCGGTCGATCACCCGCTGCGCCAAACCATCATAGACCGCATCAAATCCAGTACCGAGCGCGATCCGCATCTCACGGTCGCCCTTGGCAACAAGGATCAGGATGCCATCATTGCGGTTTTTATCGCCAATCCCCCAAGCGTTGAACAGGTTTTTAGCATAGGTTTCAATGCTTTGTCCTGATCCGCCATAACTTGCTTTGCGATCCATCGTGACAACAACAATATGAACGCCCGTCTCATCACGGGCCTTTTGCAATGTCGTGGTCAGCCGGGCTTCCTCAGCCGAACTGAGCAGGCCGGCAAAATCCGACACCGTATCAGAGCTGGGTTTCGGCAAGCCCTGCGCCATGGCTGCAACGGGTAAAAACAGCAGCAGCAGGGCCCAAATCAGTCGTCGAATCATTCACTGTCCCAACAATTCCGCAACAACGCTTGGGATCATCATGACATCAGCGCGCGTGCAGTCAAACTGGCCGACCTGAACCCGGATCACATAGCGGCCCTCATGCCGGGTTTGCGTCAGGTAAATCCGGCCATCGTCATTGATGCGGTTCAGCAGGTTTTCAGTTTGCGTATCATCGTCGAGTGCAAATGTATAAAGCGACAGAATAGGTTGCGTGATAAGCCTCACGTTAGAAATCTCTGCTAACGCCTTGGCCGACTCACGCGCCCATTGCACATGATTGCGAATCCGCGCCCGCAACCCCTCTAGTCCATAAGCTCGTAGCGTAAACCACAGCTTCAACGCCCGAAACCGCCGCCCCAAAGGCACGGTCCATTCGTTGAAATTCACGATCTCCTCGCGCCCCGCCGTTTCCAGATAGGTCGGACGCAGGCCCAGCGTTTTCACTTGCGCTGTCGGATCGCGCAGAAACTGAATGGCGCAATCAAACTGCACGCCCAGCCATTTATGCGGGTTGAACACAATGGAATCAGCGCCCTCAACGCCCGCCCACAGCGCGCGAAACTCCGGGCAGATCATCGCCGACCCGGCCCAAGCCGCATCAACATGCACCGGCAGATCATAGGCCTTGGCGACCGCGATGCAGTCCGCAATCCGGTCAAACGCGCCAATCGAGGTGCCGCCTGCGCACAGAACCACCCCCGCAGGCCGCAGCCCCGCCGCTATATCCGCCTGAATCGCAGCCTCCAGCGCATCAGGCTGCATCGAGAAACTGGCATCGGTGGCAATCTTCACCAGATTATCCTGCCCAATCCCCGCCACCCGAATGGCCTTGTCCACCGAGGAATGCGTCTGTGCGGAAGCATAAATGCGCAGAACTTTACCGTTCATCCCCTTGATATTGCCATGAAATTCCAATGTCTGCTCGCGCATCGTCAGAATCGCCGACAAAGTCGCCGTCGTCGCCGAATCGTGGATCGTGCCGACAAACCCCTCGGGCAGCCCCAAAGCGTCGCGCATCCAGCCCACCATCACCTGCTCAATCTCGGTCGCGGCGGGCGAGGTCTGCCACAGCATGCCCTGACAGGCCATCGCATTGGCCAACTGCTCGGCCAGCATCGACGCAGGCGATGCATTGGCAGGGAAATACGCGAAAAACCGTGGGTGCTGCCAATGCGTCATGCCCCCCCGGCACGATCCGTTCAAAATCGGCAAAGATCGCCGCCATCGGTTCCGGCGCATCCGGGGCAAACGCAGGCAGTTGCGCCGCAATCGCCCCCGGCGTCAGATCCGCCCGCACTGGCCGATCCCGCAGGTCGCGATGATAGTCTGTCGCCCAATCGGCGGCGCGCTTTGACCAATGGTTCAGATCGTCGTGGTTCATCTTAGCCTCCCGGTTCTCACAATCTTAACATGTGAAATAAGTCACGCAACCAAAACCCCTTGGCGGCGGGCAAATTCAACGCTATCACAGCATCATGAACACGATGGGCATCATCATTTGCTGCATTTCCTGCTGACTTCAAGTCACGCGGGCCATCACCTCATTCCCTCAACCGGATCAAGCTGATAGACCCGCCGCAGGCAAAGGCGAGCGCTAGGGACGAGGGTTGCGATGATCAAACTGCACAACACCAAGACGCGGGCGAAGGAAATCTTCACCCCGATTGATGACCAAAACGTGCGGATGTATGTCTGCGGCCCGACGGTCTACGACCGCGCCCATCTCGGCAATGGCCGCCCGGTGGTGGTGTTTGACGTGCTGTATCGGCTTTTGCGCCACGTCTATGGCGCGGATCATGTGACGTATGTGCGCAATTTCACCGATGTCGACGACAAGATCAACGCCACCGCTTTGGCCCGCCAACAGGCGGGTGACCCCCGGCCTTTGGAGGCTTTGATCCGCGAGCGCACCGAGGAAACGATCCAGTGGTATCACGACGATATGGACGCTCTGGGCGCGCTCAGGCCGAATTTTGAGCCGCGCGCGACGGAATATATCGGGCCGATGGTGGCGATGGTTGCGGATCTGATCGCCAAGGGGCACGCCTATGCCGTTGAAGGCCATGTGCTTTTTCGGGTACGTTCGTACAAGAGTTATGGCGCACTGTCAGGTCGTTCCATCGACGACATGATCGCCGGCGCGCGGGTCGAGGTTGCCCCCTATAAAGAAGACCCGATGGATTTCGTGCTGTGGAAGCCGTCCTCAGGCGACGAACCCGGCTGGGATAGCCCTTGGGGCCGCGGCCGTCCGGGCTGGCATATCGAATGCTCGGCGATGAGTTATGAACTCTTGGGCGCGAGTTTCGACATCCACGGCGGTGGCCTCGATCTGCAATTCCCCCACCACGAAAACGAAATCGCCCAAAGCTGCTGCGCCCATCCCGAAGCGAGTTTCGCGAATGTCTGGATGCACAATGAGATGCTGCAGGTCGAGGGCAAGAAGATGTCCAAGAGTTTGGGCAATTTCTTTACCGTGCGGGATTTGCTGGATCAGGGCTATCCGGGCGAGGTCATTCGGATGGTGTATCTGGGGACGCATTATCGCAAGACTATGGACTGGACAGCAGAGAAGGCGCGCGATGCGGAAAAAACTCTGCGTAAGATTGCCGCATTCTTGGCGGCTGATCTGGCGTCAAAGCCATGGGTTGACAGGAGTGGCTCTCGACCGCCACCGGAGTTTGTTGATGCACTTGCAAATGATCTGAACACTTCGCAAGCGCTGACTCTGGTTGGTGAATATCTTAAGGACATGGATGAGTTTAAGCTCATTGGCGCACTTAGGCTCCTTGGATTTGATATAGATCAGTTGAAAGAAAGGTTCGCCGCGTTTGAGTTTAGCGCAGTAGACAACGGACGGGTGTCCGGCCATGCAATGAGAACCCTAGGCTCTACGTCCGATGGCTGGTCGAACCTCCTTGTTGAGCATGGCAAATCACTGGAACGTGAGCGTGTTGCCGCATTCGCAAGCAAAGACTTCACTTCTGTCGATGCTCTGAAAGGCGCACTTGTAGCGGCAGGCGTTGAGGTCCGAATGTCAAAGTCAGGCGTAGATCTCCGACCCGGCCCCAACTTCGACCCCGCCAAACTCGAGTCGCTCAAATGACCCGCGAGCGCCTCTATCTGTTCGACACCACCCTGCGCGATGGTCAGCAAACCCAAGGCGTGCAATTTTCCACCGCTGAAAAACGCCAGATTGCCACGGCGCTCGATGCATTAGGGGTGGATTATATTGAAGGTGGTTGGCCGGGCGCGAACCCGACCGACTCGGAGTTTTTCGCCAATGCCCCGAAAACCCGCGCCACCATGACGGCGTTTGGCATGACCAAGCGGGTCGGGCGCTCGGCGGACAATGACGACGTGCTGGCGGCGGTGCTGGATGCGGCCACGCCTGCGGTTTGTCTGGTGGGAAAAACCCATGAATTTCACGTCACAACCGCCCTCGGTGTTTCCCTAGAGGAAAACCGAGAGGCGATTGCAGCCTCGTTCAAACACGTTATCGCCAAGGGGCGTGAGGCTTTGTTTGACGCCGAGCATTTCTTCGACGGCTACCGCGCCAACCCGGAATATGCGCTGTCCTGCCTGCGCGCGGCCTATGATGCAGGCGCGCGCTGGATCGTTCTCTGCGACACCAACGGCGGCACTTTGCCCTCGGAAGTCGGTCGCGTGGTCGCCGAAGTGATCGCCGCTGGCATCCCCGGTGATCGCCTCGGCATCCATTGCCACGACGATACTGGCAATGCCGTCGCCAATTCCTTAGCGGCGGTTGAAGCGGGTGCGCGGCAGATTCAGGGTACGTTAAACGGGTTGGGAGAGCGCTGCGGCAACGCCAATCTGGTGACTTTGATCCCAACCCTGCTGCTGAAAGAACCCTTCGCCAGTCAGCTGGAAACCGGCGTCTCGCAGCAGGCCCTGTCCGGTCTTGTACGTTTGTCCCGCGGTTTGGATGACATCCTGAACCGCGTGCCCCACCGCGCTGCACCCTATGTCGGCGCCAGCGCTTTCGCCCATAAAGCGGGCCTGCACGCCAGCGCTATCCTCAAGAATCCAAGCACTTACGAACATATCCCGCCCGATCTGGTCGGCAACGAACGCATCATTCCAATGTCGAATCAAGCCGGGCAATCCAACCTGCGCGCCCGCTTGGTATCGGCGGGCATTGAGGTCGCTGCCGGTGATCCGCGACTGGGCCGCATCCTTGAAATCATCAAGGAACGCGAGGATCAAGGCTATGCCTACGACTCGGCGCAAGCCAGTTTTGAATTGGTGGCGCGCAAGGAACTGGGGCTGCTGCCCGAGTTCTTCGAGGTCAAACGCTACCGGGTGACGGTCGAGCGACGCAAGAACAAATACGACCGTATGGTCAGTCTGTCCGAGGCCGTGGTGGTGGTGAAAATCGGCGAGCAGAAGATGCTGTCGGTCTCTGAGAGCATGGATGAAACCGGCACTGATCGCGGCCCGGTGAACGCTTTGTCGAAAGCACTCGCGAAGGATCTCGGCCCCTATCAGGGCGTGATTGATGACCTGAAATTGGTCGATTTTAAAGTACGGATCACCCAAGGCGGCACCGAGGCGGTGACTCGGGTTATTATTGACAGTGAAGACGCGCAAGGTCGGCGCTGGTCGACTGTTGGGGTCTCGGCCAACATCGTGGACGCCTCGTTTGAAGCCCTGCTTGATGCGATCAACTGGAAACTGATCCGCGATATCGGGGCCCCGGTGTGAGTCTGCAAGCCTGCGCTGATCTGGTGGAACGCGGCGACCCGGATCGGTTCGCGGCGGTGATGTCGGCTCCGGCCCCCCTCAGGGCGCGGCTGTGGCCGCTTTATGCCTTCAATCTGGAAATCGCCCGCGCGCCTTGGGTGACGAAAGAGCCGATGATCGCGGAAATGCGGCTGCAATGGTGGCGCGATGTGGTGGCGGAACCCACTCCTCGGGCGCATGAGGTGGCGGGGCCGTTGCACGATCTGATCGCGGCGGCGGGGCTGGATCTGGACGTCCTCGATAAGATGGCGGCGGCGCGGGTTTGGGATGTGTATTCCGAACCGTTTGAGGATCAGGCGACGTTTGATCGATACTTGGACGACACCTCGGGCGGCTTGATGTGGCTCGCGGCGCGGGCTTGTGGAGCGGGGGATCAGGCTGAGCAAACCGTGCGGGCCTATGGTTGGGCTGCGGGATTGGCGGCCTATTTGCGGGCGGTTCCGGCGCTGGAAGACCGCAGGCGGCGGCCTTTGGTGGATGGGCGGCCGGGGGCGGTGCGGGATTTGGCGGCGCGGGGGTTGGAGAAGATTTCACAGGCGCGGACCGGGCGGGGATTGGTCGGCAAAGCTGCCCCGGCATTGCTGGCTGGGTGGCAGGCCGAGGCGCTTTTGCGGCAGGTTGTCGCCGATCCGATGGTGGTCGCGGCGGGGCGGATGGGGCTTTCCGAATTTGGCCGCAGGGGGCGGTTGCTGTGGCAGGGATTTACGGGGCGCTGGTAAGCGTCCACGCGTGGACAGGTTTTGCAACGCCATAAATCAAGGGCTTAGCAATGCCGAGGTAAGGTTTCGTTAAGACTTGTCCGCAAGGTCGAACGCATAGCGCAGGCCGGAAACCGGAGCGGGCTCAAAGTCCTGCGCCAGATAAAACGCCTTAGCGATGTCATTGCCCGGCAAGGTCGACACCGTCACATAGCTTGCGGTTTTGCTGCGAGCATAGTCGAGGCTGGCGGCCAGTAGGGCTTTGCCTATGCCATCGCCACGCGCATCGGTACAAACGTACAGGTGGTGCAAATCCATACCGCGCTGGCCGTATTGTACGCGCGCCAGTTGCGTCAGCGCCGCATAGCCGAGCAGGCGGCGGCCCGACTGAAACACCAAGGCGTGCAGCCAAGGTGCGGGGCCAAACAGATCGCGGTGCAGATGGGCCACCGTCGCCGTTGCAGTATCGCCGTGATACTCGGCAAGCGCATGCACCATCTTGCAGAGCTGCGGCAGATCGGCGGGAGTGGCGGGACGGATCATCGCCTAACGCGTCTCTTTTGGCCGCAGCGCCAGCCAGATCGGCGCACCGCCTGCCAGCACCAGAAACGGCAGCATCGCCATGTTCACGGCTTGCCAACCGGCCTGCACCGAGCTGCCCGAGCAGTTCATCAGACCGCCCGAGGAAAAGCTCGCCATGGTGACGCCGCCGAACACGATCAGATCGTTCATGCCTTGCATCCGGCCCCGCTCGGATGGGGTGATCAGGGCGGTGAGCATGGTGGTGGCGCCGATGAAGGCGAAGTTCCAGCCAAAACCCAACAGCATCAGGGCGGCGAAGAAGTTGAACAGATCGACCCCGGCCATCGCGACCGCTCCGGCGGCGGCGAGGATGATCAGGCCGGTGGCCATCACGCGCTGGGTGCCGAAACGGGCGATGATATGGCCGGTCACAAAAGACGGCGCATACATCGCAAGAACATGGCCCATCACCACGTTGGCAGCGTCGGATTTCAGATAACCGCAGCCGACCACGGCAAGCGGTGACGAGGTCATCACCAGATTCATCAAGGCATAGGACACGGTGGCGACAATCACCGCGACGGCAATGGCGGGGGTGCGGATCAAGGCGCTTCGACTGCGTCCTTGGTCAGCGCCATGGATCGCGGCGACTGGCTTGGGGATTTTCAGCAAAGCGAACAGGAAAACACCGCAGAAATTCAACGCGATGACGGTGAGGTAAGTGCCCAGAAACGGCACCACCATGGCGTCATTGGTCAGCTTCACCAGTTCTGGCCCGACGATGGCAGACAAGAGACCGCCTGCCATCACCCAAGAGATTGCCTTGGGGCGGAAGGCGTCAGAGGCGGTATCGGCAGCGGCGAAGCGGTAAAACCCCTGCGCCGACATATAGATACCGGAGAACAGCCCGCCGAGGATGAACAGGGTGAAAGAACTGTAGAGCAGCCCCGCAGCGCTGATCGCAGCCCCCAAAGTGCCGCCCAGAGTGCCGAGGATGAAGCCCGCGCGGCGACCATAGCGCGCCATGAACGCCGAAATCGGTGTGGCGGTCAGCATCGAGCCGATCACCATGGCCGAGATTGGCAGAGTCGCCCAGCACGGGTTGGGGGCGAGGCTTTGTCCGGCCAAGCCTGCGATGATGAACATCATCGGCAGTTGCGCGCCAAGGACGGCTTGGGAAGCAACGAGCACAAAAACGTTGCGGCGGGCGAGGCTGTCTTGATCTGTCATCATGTGCCATCGGTAGGCATCGGTTTTGGCGGGGGCAAGGGAGATTCGCTCTGGCCTTATGGATTGCGTGGGCTGGAGGGGTGATGGTCGGGCGGATTATTCAGAGTTTGGATTGCGTGGCCGAGGGCGCGGCTTGGCTTTCAGCCTCGGATGCGCGGTTCGCCGAGGCTTTGGCCGTGGTGGGGGCGTTGCCGCTGCGCCGCCATGATGATGGCTTCACGGCGTTGCTGGATGCAATTGTCGGGCAGCAGGTCTCGGTGGCCTCGGCCAATGCGATCTGGGCGCGGATGGAAGCGGCGGGGGTGGTGAGTGTCGAGGGTGTGATGGCGGCTTCGGATGAGGATTTGCGTGGCGTGGGGCTGTCGCGGCAGAAGGCGCGTTATGCGCGGGCGCTGGCGGGGTCTGGCATTGATTTCGAGGGCTTGCGGGTGATGTCGGATGAGCTGGTGATCGCCGAACTGGTCGCGGTGCCGGGGATCGGGCGCTGGACGGCGGAGATTTACGCGATGTTTGCGCTGGGGCGGGCGGATGTGTTTGCGCCGGGGGATTTGGCGTTGCAGGAAGGGGCGCGGTTGTTGTTTGGGCTGTCGGAGCGGCCCTCGGAGAAAGTCCTGCGGGGGATGGCAGAGGCGTGGAGCCCATGGCGCGCGGTTGCAGCTAGGGTGCTATGGGCTTATTATCATGTGGCAAAATCGCGGGAAGGTATTCGATGAGAGCGTTGAAATTTGGCCGGGTGGCGGCTGTTTCCGGGGTCGCACGGTCTATGGTGGTGTTTGTGCATGGCTATGGGGCCGATGGCACGGATTTGCTGGGGCTTGCGGATTCGCTGGCACCGCATTTGCCCGATACGGTGTTCTATGCGCCGGACGCGCCCGAGGCTTGTGCGGGCAATCCGTTCGGGCGGCAGTGGTTTGGGATACCCCGGTTTGATGGATCTTCTGAGGCCGATGCCAAGGCGGGATTGGCGCAAGCGGCAGAGGATTTGAACGGGTTTCTCGATGCGCGGCTGGCGGAGGAGGGTCTGGGGCCTCAGGCACTGGTTTTGGTCGGGTTTTCGCAGGGCGCGATGATGAGCCTGCATGTGGCGCCGCGCCGGAAGGCAGAGATTGCCGGGGTGGTGGCGATATCCGGGAAGTTGATGTTTCCCGAGGATTTGCCTGCGGAAGTTCAGGTAAAGCCTGAAGTGTTGCTGGTGCATGGCGATCAAGACCCGGTGGTGCCATTTGCCGAAATGCAGGTCGCGGGCAATGCTTTGGTGGCGGCGGGGTTTGCCACCTACGGCCATGTGATGCAGGGCACCGGGCATGGCATCGCACCCGATGGCTTGCAGGTGGCGCTGAGTTTCATCGCGGATCGGCTGGGGGTTTAATCCCGGCCCCCGCTGGCAAGGAAGGCGGCACATCCGGTGAGGGCGGCGAAATCGTCCTCGACCGCGAAAACCGCAAAGCTTTGCATGAATTCGGCAAAGCGGCCCTTGGTGCGGAAGGCCTGCGCCAGATTCATCTCGTCCATATAAGGCACCATGGCGCGGGCGACGCCGCCGATCAGATAGATGCCGCCGAACGGCAGGTGGATCAGCGCGAGGTTGCCGAGTTCTTGGCCCAGCAAGTGCATGTATAGCTTGGCGGTCTCAACGGCCAAAGCATCGCCCGCTGCCAGTGCCGCCATGATCTCGGCAGCTTTCAGATCTTGCGGGGTGCCTGCTTCGGAACAGACGAAAGCATGCACACGCTCCAGCCCGCGCCCGGCCAGCACATCCTCCACTCCGGCATACCCATGCGCATTGGCTCCGGTATGGGCGACAAAGCGCGACAGGCGGAAGTCTTGCTCGGTCTGCACCGGCATGGCGATATGACCACATTCCGAGGGCGCGACCAAGCGGCCCCAAGGCGTGTCATGCACGGGGGCTGCGTTCATCCCGGTGCCGACGCCGACAACCAGCATCGTGGCGCCTGCGACTTGCGTGCCGGGGATCAGCGGGCGCAGATATTCGGGCGCGATATGGCCCAAAGCGTGACCCTGCGCTTGCAGATCGTTGAGGATCGCGGTTTGGCCCGCCCCGGTGGCGCGGATCAGCAAAGCGGCGTCGATCACCCAAGACAGGTTGGTCATCACCGCCACGCCATCGCGGACCGGGCCTGCGGCGGCAACACAAGCGCCATCGACCGTGCTCAGACCTTCCTCGGCCATGTAACGCTGCAAAACCGGCTCTAGGCTGGTGAATTCGGCATTGGCATAGCGGCGGATGCTGGCTGGACGCACCACTTTGCCATCGGCCAAAGCCACGCGGGTATTGGTGCCACCGATATCGGCAACGAGGGCGAGGGGCTTGGGCATCAGTGACCTCTTAGTCTTAACTTTAGCCCGTAGGCCATTGATATCAGGTTATTTACGCGGGGCAGGGCCGGTGGATTGACCCAAGATCAGATCGGCCTCTAACAGACGGTGCAGCGGGCCTTGCGTCGGGTCGGCGATCAGCGCCAGCAGCATCTCGGCGGCGATCCGTCCGGCATCGCGCACCGAGGAGCGGGTGGCGGTGAAAATCGGCACATCGTCGCCATTGCGCAGATAGCTGAGCTCGTCGTCAAAGATGATCACCGAGACATCGCGACCCAGTTTCAATCCCTGACCTTCAATCGCGCGCCGCACCCCCATGCTCGACAGCATCGAGGCGGCGACAAAGGCCGTTGGCGGATTATCCAGCACCAACATACGCTTGGCGGCGCGATAGCCCGAAAGTTCGGTCATCTCATCGCTGGTCATCAAGGCGGCATCGGCGGCAATCTCTCGCCCCGCCAGCGCATCGACATAGCCGGTGCGGCGGCGGATGGCGAAATCCATATCCTCTTTGCCATTCACCAAAGCGATGCGGACATGACCGAGATCAAGCAGAAATTCGGTGGCGCGCAGAAAGGCGCGGCGGTTGTTGACATCGACCCAAGAATAATCGGCCTCAATGCCAGTGGCGCGACCATGGGTGACAAAGGGCAGGCCCAATTCATACAGGCTGGCGATGCGCGGATCATAGGTGCGCACGGCATGGACGATGACACCATCGACCGCGCCGCGCGATTTCAGATCGCGATAAGCGGCGGTTTCGGCATCATCGGCCACCACCGAGAGCAGCATGTCATAGCCGTTGGCGGTGTAAATCTCACCCGCGCCGGCGATGAAATCGGCGAAGATCGGGTTCATGATTTCGGATTTGGTGGCGACCGGAAACACATGGCCGACCGCCATGGCGCGACCCGTCGCCAGACGGATGGCACGGGTGTTCGGGCGGTAATTGTAGCGCTTGGCGGCAGCGACGATACGCTCACGCGTCACGTCATTGACCTCGGGGTAACCGTTCAGCGCGCGGCTGACGGTGGTGGGCGAGAGGTTCAGTTTTTGCGCCAGTTCTTTGAGGTTCATCGCGGTTGGCTTGCCCATAGGGTCACATTGCGCAGGGACACTAACCGCGCAGGCCGGGGCGGTCAAAGTGTTTGAGGCTTGATTTGCGCAATCGTTACAGGTTTTTCATGGTATTCTTACTTTTCAGTGGGTTGCGGCAATGATGAAAGCTTCAAAGCGGTATCAAACGCGCGGGAGATTCGCCCTGTAACGCCGCGGGCAGGGCCTGCGGGATCAATGCGCTCAGTTGCTGCGCTGCGGCAGAGGGTGGGTTCTGGGCGAGATGCGCAAGGATCAGCGGCTCGGTGCCGGCATCGCGGATCGGGCGGGTGACCAGCGGTTTGCCATCGGGGCTGAGGCGGGCGGCGGGATTGGTGTAAGACAGGCCTAGCCCCAGACCATTGGCGGCATAGCTGCGCATCAGATCCATCGAGGCGGTGCGGTGGCGGATTTGCGGCGTCAGGCCCGCTTGCGCGAACAACCCGCGCATATGGCCCAGCGACAGGCCTTGGTCGGTTAGAATCAACGGCTCGAGGGCGAGTTGCGCAAGGGTGAGGCTGGCATTTTGGGCAAGCGGATGATCGGGCGGCAAGATGGCGTGCGGGGCAATGCGCGCGAGGGTTTGGCGGGCGATGTCGGATTGCAGACCAAGATCCCATGTCAGGGCAAGATCGGCTTTGCCTTTGCGCAGAGCATCGGAAAGCAACTCGAAATCCATCACTTGCGGGGTGATCTTCAGATGTGGTGCGAGCTTTGTCGCGTAAGTGAGGATTGGAGCCAAACAACTCGGCGCGAGGTCTGCGAACACCGCAAGCCGGATATCCTCGGCGGCGGCATTGGGATCGGTCAGGCGGGTGAGGGCGGCCAGTTGCGCCTCGGCCAAATCCAGCCAACCGCGCCCGAAGGCGGTGGGGGTCAATCGGCCACCGGCGCGGCGCAGGAACAGCGGGCGCCGCAAGAGGGATTCGAGTTGCGCGAGGGCGACCGACAGCGCGGGCTGGCTGACATGCAGCGCCTCAGCCGCCGCCGTCATGCCGCCGTGACGGGCAACGGCGGTGGCATATTCCAACTGGCGCAGTGTGAGGGATAGCATTGTATTATGACCTCCATTGAAAGGTATTATTTTCGACTATGATTAAGCCACGCCATTCTGCAAGCCAAGCGAAATCAGGAGGCCAGCATGGTGGACGTGACCGACGAGATGATTGAGGCGTATCAGCGCGATGGTGTTGTGCTGGTGAAGGGGCTGTGGGCGGATTGGGTCGCGGAATTGCAGGCCGGGGTGGCGCGCAATATGGCCGAGCCGGGGCCGTTTGCTGCCGAGAACCTGCGGCCGGGGGATTCGGGGCGGTTCTTTGACGATTATTGCAACTGGCAGCGCATCCCGGAATTTGAGCGGGTGATCAAGCAGTCGGAAGTGGCCGATGTGGCTGCAAAGCTGATGGGGTCACAGCGGGTGCAGATGTTCCATGATCATGTGTTGGTGAAGGAACCGGGGACGTCGCGGGCGACGCCTTGGCACACTGATGGGCCGTATTATTTCGTCGAGGGGCGGCAGAATGTGTCGTTCTGGTCGCCGCTGGATCCGGTGACTCAGGCGTCGTTGCGCTGCGTGGCGGGGTCGCATCTGTGGCCGAAAGAGGTGCTGCTGACGCGGTGGTTGTCGGATTCCTCGTTCTATCCGAACCCGGAACTCTACATGGTCGTCCCGGACCCGGATGCCGAGGGGATGCCGGTGCGGGAGTGGCAGATGGAGCCGGGCGATGCGGTGGCGTTCAATTATCGCACCCTGCACGGCGCACGGGGCAATGAGGCGGGGACGCGGCGGCGGGCGTTTTCGTTGCGGGTTTTGGGCGATGATGCCCGCTATGTGGAGCGTCCGGGGCGGACTTCGCCACCTTATCCGGGGCATGAGATGGTGGCGGGGCAGGTGTTGCGGGAGGATTGGTTTCCGTTTTTGAAGTGAGGTTTGGGGTGGTCCCAACGCGGGACCATTTCGGGGCTTCGGGAAATCAAGGGGTTAGCCAGAAGCGTTCAGGGTTTGTTAAGCTTTGCTGCGCTGATTGGTCCTAAGCTGCAGGCTTGTCGGGCGGGGTTGGCGGTGGGACAAGGGGGGCAAGGAGATTGCCATGACCCAAAGCCCCACCGTTCAGCGCCGCCCGAAGGCCTATCCGCCGCCGGAGTTTCCGCCGCGCAGACCCAAGCTGTTCGCCAAGATGCCGCCTGCGGTGTTTCCGGTGGTGTTGGGCCTGCTGGCTTTGGGGCTGGCTTTGCGCCGCGCGGCGGCGGTTTTGGGGTTGCCGGGGGGCGTGGTTGAGGCGGCTTTGGGGGCGGTGCTGGCGTTTTGGGGTTTTGCCACTGTCGCACTGTTGTCCAAGATGGCGCGGCGACCGGCGGTGCTGTTGGATGATCTGAAGGTGTTACCGGGGCGGGCGGGGATGGCGGCTTGCAGCATCAGCGCGATGCTGGCGGCGGCGGTTTTGGTGCCCTATGCGCCGGGGGGTGCCTATGCGGTGATGGTGGCCGCGCTGCTGGTGCATGGCGTGCTGGCGGCGCTGGTGATTTGGGGGATTTTGCGCGCGCCGAAAGAGCAGCGCGTGGTTACCCCGGCGTGGCATCTGAGTTTTGTCGGTGGCATTGTTGCGGCTGTTCCGGCGCTGGCTTTGGGGCGGGTCGAGTTGGCGCAAGCGCTGCTCTGGGGGGCGATGCCGATTGCGGGGCTGATCTGGGGCGCGTCGCTGGCGCAGTTGATCGGGCGGATCCCGCCTGCGCCGCTGCGGCCCTTGCTCGCGATCCATCTGGCCCCGGCGGCTTTGTTCACTTTGGTGGCGACGGGGTTGGGGGAGATTGTGCTGGCGCAAAGTTTTGCGGCGTTTGGCGCGGTGATTTTTCTGGCCCTGCTTCTGGGGTTGCGCTGGGTGACGGTGGCGGGGTTTTCGGCTTTGTGGGGCAGTTTTACTTTTCCGCTGGTGAGTTTTGCATCGGCGCTGATCGGATTGGGCGGTCAGGCGGAGCAGATCGGGCTGGGGTTGCTGGCGGCTGCGGTTCCCGTCGTCACAGGCATTGCTTGGAAGGTGATTGCGCTGTGGCCGACGGGGAAATTGGCGGTGAAGACCAATGCGGCAGAGGCGTAAGCCGCCTAGATCAGCGCCACCCAAGCCCGTGCGATGGCAAGGCCATGCGCATCGGCGGCTTGACCCTTGGCTGCGGCTTCGGCGGCGAGGCTGGCGGTGAAGCCGGGATTTTGCGCCTCAATCAGATCGGGGAAGCGGCGGACCCAATCGGTGACGACGGCACGGCTGGCCTCGAAATGGAACTGAGTGGCATAGCCTGCGCGACCGATGCGGTAGCTTTGCACTTGGGCGCTTGGGTTGGTGGCGAGATGCACCGCCTCGGGTGGCAAAGTGAAGTGGTCGGAGTGCCATTCAAAGATCGGGAAATTGGCGGGCAACAGGCCCAAGACCGGATCGGCGCGGCCTTGATCGGTGAGTTCGATCTGGCACCAGCCAAATTCAGGGTGGGTGCCGATGGTGTTGGTCGCGCCCGCGCCGCGCGCCATGGCCTGCGCGCCCAGACAGATGCCGAGCGTGGCTTTGCCGGAGAGCGCGGTATCATAGAGCAAAGCGGCAAGGTCGGGCAGATAGGGGTGGCTGTGATCGGAAAGCGCGGTCTGTTCGCCGCCAAACGAGATCAGCGCGTCGAAGCTGGAGGGTGCGGGGAGTTTGCCATCCAGCCACGGCTTATAAAGGTCGATCACGGCGGCGGCTTCGTGCAAGGCGACGCCGACTTGGCCGTGATGGGTGACGGCGGTGTTTTCGATGATGGCGACGCGCATGGTTTCCCCCGGATTTCGCGCACCATGCCGAAGTGGGAATTTGACCGCAAGCGGCGTTTCGGCCTTGCCAATCGCTGCGGCCCGTGAAAGTGGGACGTGTCAAACGAACACTCCCCTTAGACCCCGTTGGAGGTGAACATGGAGATTCGCGAGGCGCTCACATTTGATGACGTTTTGCTGGTGCCGGCTGCAAGCTCGGTGCTGCCATCGGAGGCGGATACCTCCACTTTCGTCACCCAAAGCATTCGGATGAACATTCCGCTGCTGTCCTCGGCGATGGATACGGTGACCGAAGGCCGTATGGCGATTGCGATGGCGCAGGCGGGCGGGATTGGAGTTATTCACCGCAATCTCGATCTTGAGGCGCAGGCGCGCGAGGTGTCGCGGGTCAAGCGGTTTGAAAGCGGTGTGGTGTATCAACCGATCACGCTGACGCCGGATCAGACTTTGGGCGATGCCAAGCTGCTGATGGAACGCTATCAGATCACCGGCTTTCCGGTGGTGGATAAGGAAGGCCGCGTGCTGGGCATCGTGACCAACCGCGACATGCGGTTTGCGTCGGATGATAAAACGCCGGTGCATGCGATGATGTCGTTTGAAAATCTGGCGCTGCTGCGCGAGCCGATTGACCGGGATGAGGCGATTTCGCTGATGAAGGCGCGGCGGATTGAGAAGCTGCTGGTGACCGACGGCGCGGGCAAATTGACCGGGTTGTTGACGCTGAAGGACACCGAGAAAAGCGTTCTGAACCCGCAGGCCTGCAAGGACGAGTTGGGGCGGTTGCGGGTGGCTGCGGCCTCGACCGTTGGGGATGCCGGGTTTGAACGCTCGATGGCTTTGATTGAAGCGGGCGTCGATATGGTGGTGATTGATACCGCGCATGGCCACTCGGCAGGCGTCGCGATTGCGGTCGAGCGGATCAAGAAGGCCTCGAACAAGGTGCAGGTGGTGGCCGGGAACGTGGCGACTGCGGAGGCTACGCGGGCGCTGATCGGGGCTGGCGCGGATGCGGTGAAGGTCGGGATTGGTCCGGGGTCGATCTGCACGACGCGGATTGTTGCGGGCGTGGGTGTGCCGCAACTGACGGCAATCATGGATGCGGCGGGGGCTGCTGGCAATGTGCCGATTATTGCCGACGGTGGGATCAAGTTCTCGGGCGATTTCGCCAAGGCGATTGCGGCGGGGGCGTCTTGCGCGATGGTCGGCTCGGCGATTGCGGGGACGGATGAGTCTCCCGGTGAGTTGATCCTGTTCAACGGGCGGTCGTATAAATCCTATCGCGGCATGGGGTCTTTGGGGGCGATGGCACGCGGTTCGGCGGATCGCTATTTCCAGAAGGATGCGGCCAGCGACAAGCTGGTGCCGGAAGGCATCGAGGGTCAGGTGCCGTATAAGGGTACTGCGGCGCAGGTTATTCACCAGATGGTTGGGGGCTTGCGGGCGGCGATGGGCTATACCGGCTGTGCGACGGTGGCCGAGATGCGGGCGAGCTGTACGTTTGTACGGATCACCGGGGCGGGCTTGAAGGAAAGCCATGTGCATGATGTGCAGATCACCCGTGAAAGCCCGAATTATCGGGTGGGCTGAGGCTATCGGATCGACGGAAATGGCCCCCTTCGTGGGGCCATTTGCATTCAGGCGCTGGTGCTGAACGCCATATAGATCACAGCACTGATCACCGCCCAATAGACCCCGACTAGAACGATCACGGCAGTCACCGCAATGACGGCGGCGGCGAGGATGAAATAGCCGTCATTGGCCAAGAGGCCCAAGGCGGCGATCAGGATGGCCAAAGCGGGCAGGAAGTTGCCCAACGGGATCGGCAGCATCACCAGCAGGCTCAGCAGCATGCCGATGCCACCAATGATCCTTTGGGCGTTCTCGCTGCTGAGGGCAGACAGCCGGGGATGCAACACGCGCTCGACGCGGGCGAGATAGGGTGCGGCGCGGGTCAGCAGCGCCAAGAGGTTGGCGCGCAGCAGCGAACGGTGGGCGATGAAACCGGGCAGCCAAGTCGGGCGGCCCAGCATCATCTGGAAGGTGAGGTACACCAAGGGCAGGCCGGTGACCGCCGAGGTGCCGGGCAGGCCGGGCAGCAGGTTCGGGATCGCGAACAAGATCAGCAGCGTGGCGCGGGCATGGGTTTTGATACCGTTGAGCAGATCGCCAAGGCTGACGCGCGCGCTGTCACCCGATTGCGCAAGGCGCAGCAGTTGTTGGGAAAGCGGGATGGGGGCAGACATGTCACCTCTGAGCTCTGGGTGAAGATGGGGCGTGGCGGCGGAAATTGCCAGAGCGCCGGGGCTTGGTTGCGGGATTTCCGCCCGCGCTGTAGGGAGGGGCAAACGGGTAAAGGGGCACGCCATGACACCGCAAGCACGGCTTTCTGCCGCCATTGAAGTGCTCGACCGGATTTTGACGGGTACTGCGGCCGAGCAGGCCCTGACCAACTGGGGCCGCGCCAGCCGCTTTGCAGGGTCTGGCGACCGCGCGGCTGCGCGCGATCTGGTGTTCGATGCCCTGCGCTGCAAGCGGTCTTATGCGGCCTTGGGTGGTTCTGAGACGGGGCGCGGGCTGGTGCTTGGGGGTTTGCGAGATCGGGGCTTGGACCCGGCGGAGTGGTTTACCGGGCAGGGCCATGCCCCCGGGGTTTTGAGCGATGCCGATGCAGGCTTTACGCCCACGGGCCATGTCGCCTTGGATTGTCCCGAATGGCTGGCCGAACCGCTGCAAACCGCATTGGGCGATGATTTTGCCCCGGTGATGCAGGCGTTGCGGCGGCGGGCTCCGGTGTTCTTGCGGGTGAATTTGGCGAAGGCATCGGTTGAGAATGCGGTGGCAGCCTTGGCAGCGGAGGGCATTGCCTGCCAGTTAAACCAACTTGCGAAGACTGCACTGCAGATCACGGAAAACGCGCGGAAAATCCAGAATTCTCAGGCTTATCTTTCTGGCTTGGTGGAATTGCAGGATGCCGCCAGCCAAGCGGTGATCGAGGCGTTGCCCTTGGCGGAGGGTCAACGCGTGCTGGATTATTGCAGCGGTGGCGGCGGCAAAGCTTTGGCGATGGCGGCGCAGGCGCAGGTCAAGCTGGTGGCGCATGATATAGACCCCCGCCGGATGCGCGATATTCCGGCGCGGGCCGCGCGGGCGGGGGTGAAGATCAGCGTGGCGGAAACTGCTGCGCTCGGAACAGGTTACGATGTGATCCTCACAGATGTGCCCTGCTCGGGCTCGGGCAGTTGGCGGCGCGATCCGCAGGGCAAATGGGCGCTGACAGCCGCGCGGTTGGCGGCATTGTGCCAGAGTCAGGCGCAGATTTTAGACAAAGTGGCGGGGCTTTTGGCCGCCAAGGGCACGCTGGCCTATGCCACCTGCTCGATGCTGAAGACCGAGAATGAGGATCAGATTGCGGCGTTTCTGGCGCGCCATCCCGGCTGGAGCAACCCCTTGCAGCGGCGGTTTTCCCCGCTGCAGGGCGCGGATGGGTTTTTCGTCGCGCTATTGACGCGCGAAGTCTGAATTTGTACACAACTTAAGCGTGATTTTCACGTTAAATGTGAGGCGGTTAAGCCCCTCTTAACACTTTGCCCGCCAAATGAGGCGAAACGTATCCCGGATCGGAGGGCAGAGTGGCCAGTTCGACGACAAGTTTGGCCAAGGTGTTTGCCCCTGGACAGCAAAATCTGGGCTTATGGGTGCTGATCGCCGCCGCCTGTGGCTGTGCGGTGGGTATCCTTCTGTCGGCGCAACTGGTGATGCAACTGATGTTTTTGGCGGCAGGGCTGACCTTTGCCGCGCTGGCGATGTTGCAACAAAGCACGGGCTGGTGGGCGGCGCGCGGGCAAAACCAGCTTGAGTCGCGGTTGATTGCGCTGGTGGGCTTGGATGCAGCCCCCTGTTTTAGCAGCGATGCCCATGGCCAGATCGGCTATCAAAATGCCCCCGCCACCGCCCGCTTTGGGGCGGCGGCGGGGGGCACCTTGATTTCGGTGCTCAGGGATCATTTCGCAGCACCTTCGGCGGTGCTCTATCGGCTGCAAACCCGCGCCAGCCACTCTGGCTCGGCCCGCGAAGATGTGGCAACCCGGCGCGGTCATCTGCGCCTGTCGGTGCATCGGCTGACCGAGGCGCGCTATCTGTGGCGGTTGGAGGAATTTCAGGATCGCGGCGCGGCGGGGCGGGGTGCTGAAACCTTAAGCCTGCCGATGCTGACGGCCAATAAAGCCGGCGTGGTGCTGTTCACCAATGATGCGATGCGCAGGCTTTTGGGCGGGCGGCCGAAACGGCTGGACCGGGTGTTCCCCTCTGCCACGCTGCACTCGGGCGAGGAGGTGGAGGTTTCGGCGGCCACCGGGCCGGTGCGGGCGATTCTGGCGGAAGTGGAAGGTCTGGGCGAGCGGCGCGAGATTTACCTGCTGCCGGTGGCGCGGCATCCGAATGACGCCAGCATGTCGGCAGATTTTGAACATGTGCCAGTGGCGCTGCTGAAGTTTGAGGCGCATGGCGCGCTGCGCCAAGCCAATAAGGCGGCGCGCGACCTGCTGCATCTGGGCGATGCGCCCGAGATGCTGCACGATCTGTTTGAAGGCTTGGGCCGCCCGGTGTCGGACTGGCTGTCGGATGTGGTGAATGAACGCATCCCCGGCGGCGCCGAGGTGCTCTGTGCGCGCCGTCTGGGCGGCGAGGTGTTCTTGCAGGTGACCCTGCGCCGCATCGTCGATCAGGGCCGCCCCGGTGTGCTGGCGGTGTTGCAGGATGCGACCGAGTTGAAAACGCTGGAAGCGCAGTTCGTGCAAAGCCAAAAAATGCAGGCAATTGGCCAGCTTGCCGGTGGAGTGGCGCATGATTTCAACAATTTGCTGACCGCGATCTCAGGCCATTGTGACCTTTTGCTGCTGCGCCACAACAGCACCGATCCCGCCTATGCAGATCTGATTCAAATCCACCAGAACGCCAATCGAGCGGCGGCTTTGGTCGGGCAGTTGCTGGCGTTCTCGCGCAAACAAACCCTGAAACCGGAACGGATCGAGTTGCAGGATGTGCTGTCGGATCTCGCACATCTGCTCAACCGGCTGGTCGGCGAGCGGGTGCGGTTGCGGCTGGCGCATGCGCCGGATCTGGGGGCGATCCGGGCGGATAAACGGCAGTTGGAGCAGGTGATTATGAACCTTGTGGTCAATGCCCGCGATGCGATGCCCGAGGGTGGCACCATTCGGATTGAGACCGAGGCGCTGACCCTGCGCGACGAGATGCGGCGGGATCGGGCGATTGTGCCAGCGGGGGAATATGCGCTGATCCGGGTCAGCGATTCTGGCGTGGGGATGCCGCCCGAACGGTTGCAGAAAATCTTCGAGCCGTTTTTCACCACCAAACGTGCGGGCGAGGGCACTGGGCTGGGCCTGTCCACCGCTTACGGCATCGTCAAGCAATCCGGCGGCTTTATCTTCGTCGATTCGACCGAAGGCGAGGGCTCGGTGTTCCAACTGTATTTCCCGATCTTTGCCGGGGCTGTACCGGGGGAGGTTACACTGCCCGCGCCGAAAAAAATCGTGCTGCGGCAGGGTGAGGGCGTGGTGCTGCTGGTCGAGGATGAAGCCCCGGTGCGCGCCTTTGCCGGCCGGGCGCTCAGGATGCGCGGCTATACCGTGCTGGAGGCGGAGAACGCAGAAGATGCGCTGAAACAGCTGGAAGACCCGGCCTTGGAGGTGGATATTTTCGTGACCGACGTGGTGATGCCCGGCATGGACGGCCCGAGTTGGGTGCGCGAGGCTTTGAAGGCGCGCCCGAATGTGAAGGTGATTTTCGTCTCAGGCTATGCCGAGGAGGCTTTGTCCGAGGGTCAAGCGCGGATCCCGAATTCGACCTTCCTGCCGAAACCATTTTCGCTCAGCGATCTGACCGCGACGGTGCAGGGGCAATTGCATTGAGCCGGGGCGATTCTTTTGCCGGGATCATAGCGGGCCCAAAAAAATGTTCCGCCTCTGTTCGCTGGTAACCAATCCTTAATCATGTTGCGAAAAGCTGGGTTTGCGACAATTCGATTGAAATGTTCTCTCTTTACCCCCATACAAGGTAAACAAACATAGAACATCTTGGGCGATTGCCGCCTGAAGACAACCATGGGATAAGGGCAAAGCAATGGCAGCGGCAAATCTGATCGAGTTGAACGGGAAGCGCGATATGGACAAGGCAAAGGCGCTGGAAAGCGCTCTGGCACAGATTGAACGGCAGTTCGGCAAGGGCTCGATCATGAAGCTCGATCAGGACAATCCGGTGATGGATATCGAGGCGACCTCGACCGGATCGCTGGGGCTGGATATTGCACTGGGCATTGGCGGCCTGCCGCAGGGCCGGATCATTGAGATTTACGGGCCGGAATCCTCGGGCAAGACCACGCTGACGCTACATGTGGTGGCCGAACAGCAGAAAAAGGGCGGCGTTTGCGCCTTTGTCGATGCCGAACATGCGCTCGATCCGCAATATGCCAAGAAGCTGGGCGTTAACCTCGATGAGCTGCTGATCAGCCAGCCGGACACCGGCGAGCAGGCGTTAGAGATTGTCGATACGTTGGTGCGCTCGGGCGCTGTCAGCCTGATTGTCGTCGATTCGGTGGCGGCTTTGGTGCCGAAATCCGAGATCGAAGGCGATATGGGCGATATGCAGATGGGCTCTCAGGCCCGCCTGATGTCTCAGGCGATGCGCAAGCTGACCGGCAGCATTGGCAAATCGAACTGCATGGTGATCTTCATCAACCAGATTCGGATGAAAATCGGCGTGATGTTCGGCTCACCAGAAACCACCACCGGCGGCAATGCGTTGAAATTCTACGCCTCCGTGCGTCTGGATATCCGCCGCACCGGGGCGATCAAGGACCGTGATGAGGTTGTCGGCAACGCGACGCGCGTGAAGGTGGTGAAGAACAAAGTCTCACCACCGTTCAAGGAAGTGGAATTCGACATCATGTATGGCGAAGGCATCTCCAAGGTCGGCGAGCTGGTCGATATCGGCGTCAAGGCCGGGGTGGTTGAAAAATCCGGCAGCTGGTATTCCTACAAGGATGAGCGGATCGGGCAGGGGCGGGAGAATGCCAAGGCGTTCCTGAAGCAAAACCCGGCGATGGCGCTGGATATTGAAGACCGCATCCGCGCCGCCAATGGGCTGGATTTCTCGGCCAGCCCGGATGCAGGCCCGGTTCTGGACGACTGATCTTTGATCAAGCAGTTGAAAATGGGGCCGGAAACAGCAAGTTTCCGGCCTTTTTGCATCGACAGTGGACAGCCCCCGCGGGGGCGGATAAACGGGGCGGAACCAAAGTTTTCCCGCTTTTTGGAGGCCCAAGCCTATGGCTTCGTTGAATGACATCCGCTCGACCTATCTCGATTTTTTCGTGCGCAACGGCCACAAACGGGTGGACAGCTCGCCCCTAGTGCCGCGCAACGATCCGACGTTGATGTTCGCGAATTCCGGCATGGTGCAGTTCAAGAATTGCTTCACCGGAGTGGAAACCCGCGATTACAAACGCGCCACCACCGCACAGAAATGCGTGCGGGCGGGCGGCAAACACAATGACCTCGACAACGTCGGCTACACCGCGCGCCACCATACGTTTTTTGAGATGCTGGGAAACTTCAGCTTTGGTGATTATTTCAAGGACCAAGCCATTGCTTTTGCTTGGGAATTGCTGACCAAAGACTTCGGGCTGAACAAGGATAAATTGCTGGTTACGGTCTATCACACCGATGACGAGGCGGCCTCGATCTGGAAAAAGGTCGCGGGGCTATCCGATGACAAGATCATCCGCATCCCGACCGATGATAATTTCTGGCGGATGGGGCCGACCGGGCCGTGCGGGCCGTGCACTGAGATTTTCTATGATCATGGCGACCATATCTGGGGCGGCCCTCCGGGCAGCGCCGAGGAAGATGGCGATCGGTTTATTGAAATCTGGAACAACGTGTTCATGCAGAACGAACAGTTCGCGGATGGCACGATGCGCCCGCTGGACATGCAATCGATCGATACCGGCATGGGGCTGGAGCGGATCGGCGCGCTGCTGCAGGGCAAGCACGACAATTATGACACGGATTTGATGCGCGCGCTGATCGAGGCTTCGGCGCATGCCACCAACACCGATCCGGATGGGCCGGGGAAAACCAGCCACCGGGTGATCGCCGACCATTTGCGCTCGACCTCGTTCCTGATTGCCGATGGCGTGATGCCGTCGAACGAAGGCCGTGGCTATGTGTTGCGGCGGATCATGCGGCGCGCGATGCGGCATGCGCATATGCTGGGCGCGCAGGATCCGGTGATGCACCGTCTGGTTCCGGCTTTGGTGCGACAGATGGGGGCGGCTTACCCCGAGCTTCAACGCGCGCAAAGCCTGATCGAGGAAACGCAACTGCTTGAGGAAAAACGGTTCAAAACCACGCTGGATCGCGGCTTGCGGCTGCTGAATGATGAACTCGGCCGTCTGCCCGAGGGCGGCGCTTTGCCGGGTGATGTGGCGTTCAAGCTTTCCGATACCTATGGCTTCCCGCTGGATTTGACGCAAGATGTGCTGCGCGAACAGGCGCGTGTGGTGGATGTGGCGGGCTTTGATGCCGCGATGCAGGAGCAGAAAACCAAGGCGCGGGCGGCTTGGTCGGGCGCGGGTGGCACGGCGGATGCGAAAATCTGGTTTGAGATCGCCGAAGCGCATGGGGTGACGGAATTCTTGGGCTATGACACCGAGACTGCCGAAGGCCAGATTGATGCTTTGGTGCGGGATGGTGCGCTGATTGGGGCGGCAGAGGTTGGCACATCGGTGCAGATCGTGGTGAACCAGACGCCGTTTTATGCCGAAAGCGGCGGGCAGGTCGGTGATACCGGGCTGATCCGCACCCAGACGGGTTTGGCGGAAGTGACCGACACGCGCAAATCGGCGGGGGTGTTCATGCACATCGCCACCGTGTTGGAAGGCACGATTCTGCGCGGCCAACCGGCGAAGCTGGAAGTGTCGCACACGCGGCGGGGGGCGATCCGGGCCAACCACTCGGCGACGCACCTGCTGCACGAGGCGTTGCGGCGGGCGTTGGGCGATCATGTCGCACAGCGCGGATCGTTGAATGCGGCGGATCGGTTGCGGTTTGACTTCAGCCATTCGGCGGCGATGTCGGAGGCTGATCAGGGACGCGTCGAGGCAGAAGTCAATGAATTCATTCGACAAAACTCGATGGTCGACACGCGGATCATGACGCCGGATGACGCGCGGGCTTTGGGCGCGCAGGCGTTGTTTGGTGAGAAATACGGCGATGAGGTGCGGGTTGTCTCGATGGGGACGCTTGACGGCTCTGGCAAGGGCGCCGAGGGGCGGACCTATTCGCTGGAGCTTTGCGGCGGCACCCATGTGGGGCGGACGGGGGATATTGGCGCGTTTGTGCTGCTGAGCGATTCCGCCTCGTCTTCTGGCGTGCGGCGGATCGAGGCTTTGACCGGGCAAGCCGCACTGGACCATCTGCGCGCACAGGATCAGCGGTTGGCGACGGTGGCTTTGGCGCTGAAAACCCATCCGGGCGATGTGTTGGAGCGGGTGCGCGCCTTGCAGGAGGAACGCCGGGCTTTGGCCAATGAAGTCGCACAGCTGCGGCGCGACTTGGCGATGGGCGGCAAGTCCGGTGGGCCAGAGATCAAGGAAATCAACGGGGTAAAGCTGATTGCTCAGGTGCTTTCCGGGGTTTCGGGCAAGGATTTGCCGGGGTTGATTGATGAGATGAAGGCGCAGATCGGTTCGGGCGCGATTGTGCTGATCGCCGATACCGGGGCGAAACCAGCGGTGGCGGCGGGGGTGACAGCCGATCTGGTGGCGCGGATTTCGGCGGTGACTTTGGCGAAGGCTGCGGTTGAGGCTTTGGGCGGCAAGGGCGGCGGTGGCCGCCCGGATATGGCGCAGGGTGGCGGCGCGGATATTCAGTTTGCCGATGCGGCGATTGCGGCGGTGCATGCCGCGTTGGAGGCTTAGATGGCGACGGCCCTTTGGATTGCGCATGTTGAGGTGATCGACGCCGAGGCTTACGGGCGGTATGCCGTGCTGGCGGGGCCGATTTTGGCCTCGTTTGGTGGGAAATTCCTTGCCAGATCAGGACGTTATGTGCAGCTTGAGGGCAATGACCGTGCCCGTAATGTGGTGGCACGGTTCCCCAGTGTTGAGGCGGCGGTGGCGTGCTATCACTCGCCCGCCTATCAGGCCGCGCTGGTGCATGCCAAGGGCGCCTCGCACCGCGATCTGGTGGTTGTGGAGGAGTTGGGCGAATAGTGTTTCGCCTCGCGTAAATTTGACGGAAAAATGTGCTGCAAGTGATGCATTTTATGGTATGTTTTCCTTAAGAGACCAGTCAGGTCCGGGAATGTGAGGGCAGAACATGTGCCGTTGGGCAGCTTACGCGGGTGCGCCGATCTTTTTAGAGGAGATCATCAGCCGTCCGGGACATTCACTGATCCACCAAAGCCATGGCGCGACGCAGTGCCATTCCTCGATCAATGCCGATGGCTTTGGGGTGGCATGGTATGGTGATCGACCCGAGCCGGGACTTTACCGCGATGTGCTGCCCGCTTGGAGTGATCCGAACCTGCGCAGTCTGACGGCACAGGTGAAATCCGGGCTGTTTTTGGCGCATGTGCGGGCCTCGACCGGGACCGCGACCAGCCGTAACAACTGCCATCCGTTTGTGCATGGTGTGTGGTCGTTCATGCACAATGGCCAAGTCGGCGGCTATGCGCAGTTTCGCCGCGATGCCGATATGATGATTCCCGACGGATTTTATGCGGCACGCAAGGGGGCCACAGATTCCGAGGCGCTGTTTTTGGTGGCTTTGGCCGAGGGTCTGGACAGCGATCCGCGTGGGGCGCTAGAGCGGGCTTCGGCACGGTTCATTGCGGTCGCCAAGGCCAAGGGGGCTGCCCCGCATTTGCGGATGACGGCGGCTTTGTCGGATGGCAAGCGGCTTTATGCGGTGCGCTATGCGACGGATGATGCTGCGCCGAGCCTGTATTACCGCTGGTCAGAGACGCGCGGCGGCATGGCGGTGGTGTCGGAACCTTTGGAGGCGGAGGAGGGCGGTTGGAACCAGATTGCCTCGAACACCTTCTGCACCTTTGACGGCGATCAGGTGCAGGTTGAGGAATTTATGCCCTGCAAACTGGTGGACCAGTATGCCACGACTGCCGCCGGGCAAACTCTGGCCGCAGAATAGCCTATTTGATCTTGCCGCTAGCAACAAGGTCAGCCAGAAGACGGTCTTGCATGATGCAGGGCGCGTCTACCTTGGCAAAATATTGCATGTGACGGGCGGTATCGTTTTCAACTTTTGTTGCCGCACCACGGGTCATTTTCACTTTCTGAAAATACTCAAGGCTTTGAATCTGGTAGTGATTCAAATAAAAGCGCTCATTGTCAGAAATCGTGCGTTCGGATCGCGCGCCGTTCACCATATGAATGCCAAGGCTGTTGCCGGATGTAATGACTGAGGTGCGACACAGATATTTGTGGTTGATGTGAAGTCCCAGTTCGACGGCGCGGGCCGTAAGGCCTTGGCGCAGACTCGTCGGATGATCTAATCAAGCCATTGCTGCCAAAAACCCGCCAGTTGGCATAGATCACGTCGAAATCGCGAAAATCTGCCAGTTGATCCGAAATTGGCTCGCCCGAGGGGCAAAACCAGAATTCATCCAGATCGGCCACAAGCAGCCATTGGCATTTCTGGGAAATCTTCAGCGCTTTAAAGGCCGTCCAATAATGCTGTCGCTGGCGATGGCGCTCGGGGTATTGAACCAGTTCGACGACGCCCTTGGCGACCCAATTTTTGGCTTTGCTGACCGTGTCATCGGTGCTGCCATTGTCGATGAGAAAGATTTTCCCCGCCCCCATCGATAGGTAATGTTGCACCCATTCGTCGATGTTCATGGTTTCATTCTTCATGATTCCAAGCACGCCGAGGGTGTAATCATACGCATTTGTCGTTTCACGGCTATTGCGCAGCCGCTCGATCCGCTGACGGTTCCATGTGCGGAGTTTGTTTCTTACATTTGCCAGCAACTGTGCCATTCCGATATCTTTTGTTGCAATGGTTTTACATTGGGCGCGTCACGGTGCAACTGTTTTTGACGGCTGTTGGGGTGGTGCTTGGGTAAGAAAAAACCCGCCTTTCGGCGGGTTTTTATCGTTCAGGCCGAGCGTGACATGCGCTTGCGGTCGTTTGGATCGAGGTAGCGTTTGCGCATCCGCACCGATTTCGGGGTGACTTCCACCAGTTCATCATCGTCAATATAGGCGATGCATTGTTCCAGCGACAGTTTGACCGGGGTGGTCAGGCGCACGGCTTCGTCGGTGCCGCTTGCGCGCACGTTGGTCAGTTGTTTGCCCTTCAGCGGGTTCACTTCCAGATCGTTGTCGCGGGAATGTTCGCCGATGATCATGCCGGTGTAGACGGGTTCCTGCACGCCGATAAAGAAGTGGCCGCGGTCTTCCAGTTTCCACATCGCATAGGCGACCGAAATGCCGGATTCCATCGAGATCAGAACGCCTTGGCGGCGGCCCTCGATCGCGCCCTTGTGCGGCGCCCAATCGTGGAACACGCGGTTCAACACGCCCGTGCCGCGGGTGTCGGTCATGAACTGACCGTGATAGCCGATCAGGCCGCGCGAGGGCACATGCGCGATGATGCGGGTCTTGCCTGCGCCTGCGGGCTTCATCTCAACCAGATCGCCCTTGCGCGGGCCGGTCAGCTTTTCGATCACAGCACCGGTGTATTCATCATCGACGTCGATGGTGACTTCTTCGATGGGTTCGGATTTCACGCCATCCACGTCTTTGAACAGCACGCGGGGGCGGGAGATGCTCAGCTCGAAGCCCTCGCGGCGCATGTTTTCGATCAACACACCCATCTGAAGTTCGCCACGACCGGCGACTTCAAAGGCGTCGCCGCCGGGGGTGTCGGTGACTTTGATCGCAACGTTGATCTCGGCTTCTTTCATCAGACGCTCGCGGATGACGCGGGACTGCACTTTGGAGCCTTCTTTGCCAGCCAAGGGGCTGTCATTGATGCCGAAGGTGATCGAGATGGTCGGCGGATCAATCGGTTGCGCCGGGATCGCGGTTTCAATCTCCAAAGCGCAGAGCGTGTCGGCCACGGTGGCTTTGGTCATGCCTGCGAGGGTGACAATGTCGCCAGCTTCGGCCGCATCAATCGGGGTCATCACAAGACCACGGTAGGCGAGGACTTTCGAGACGCGGAATTGCTCTAGCTTTTCGCCATCGCGGCTCAGCGCCTTGATGGTTTCGCCGGCTTTCAAGGTGCCAGCTTCGACACGGCCCGTCAGGATGCGGCCGATGAACGGGTCAGCCGACAGGGTGGTCGCCAGCATTTGGAACGGTTCAGCGCGGCGGGCGATTTGTTTCGGCTCGGGCACATGCTTGATCACCAGATCATAAAGTGCTGTCAGATCCTTGCGCGGGCCGTCAAGTTCAACATCGGCCCAGCCGGAACGGCCAGACGCATAGAGAACCGGGAAATCAAGCTGATCATCATCGGCGCCAAGGTTGGCGAACAGATCGAAGACTTCGTTCAGCGCGCGGGAAGGTTCGGCGTCGTGCTTGTCGACCTTGTTCAGCACCACGATCGGCCGCAGACCCAAAGCGAGGGCTTTGGAGGTCACGAATTTGGTTTGCGGCATCGGGCCTTCGGCGGCGTCGACCAGCAGCACCACGCCATCGACCATCGACAGAATGCGTTCGACTTCGCCACCAAAGTCGGCGTGGCCGGGGGTGTCGACGATGTTGATCCGCGCGCCGCCCCATTCAAGGCTGGTACATTTCGCAAGGATGGTGATGCCACGCTCGCGTTCAATGTCGTTGCTGTCCATCGCGCGTTCGGCAACCGCTTGGTTGTCGCGGAACGAACCGGACTGTTTCAGCAGTTCGTCGACGAGGGTGGTCTTGCCATGGTCGACGTGCGCGATAATGGCGATGTTGCGAAGCTCCATCGGGGAGGTCTCTTTCTTTTGTCAGCTTTGGCGCGGCGATAGCCTAGATAGGCCGGAAAGGCCAGAGGAACCTTGTCAGGTGGCGATGTATCGGTCGCGGCGGTGGTTGATTGCGAGGAAAATGTTGAAAACGGCGGCACCGAGGAAGGACCAGCCCAAGATATGCCAGTCGAGAAACAGCAATGAGACAGCGAACAGCACGGCGTCGAAAATCAGTTGCGCGTAGCCTGCTTGGAACCCGGTGCGGTCTTGCAGGATCAACCACAGGATCGAGATGCCGCCAAAGCTGCCGCCGTGGCGGACCACGGCGAGGGCTGCGATGCCAAACAGGATGCCGAACAGCACGGCGGCGAAGGCGGGCTGGATGTGTTGGAAGGATAGCCAGCGCGGCAGGATGGCGATGGCGAGCGACAGCAATGCCACGCAGAGGAAGGTTTTCAGGGTGAATTCCAGACCCATGCGTCTGTAGCCAAACCACAGGAACGGCAGCGAGATGGTGAAATACACCAACGAGAACGGCCAGCCGGTGAGATAGCTGATCAGGGCGGCGACGCCGGTGGTTTGGCCTGCGATGAAGCCCATATAGGTGAGGATATGCATGCCGACCGCAGCCATGCAGACACCAAAGGCGATGCCTTGGGCGTCTTCGATGGCGGAATGGTGGTTGGCGTCGGTCATGGCGCTTTGTAATGCAGTTGCGGCATCTGTGTCAATAATGCTGACCTATAATCGCCATAAGAAAAAGGCCCGGAACCATCGTCCGGGCCTTTGGGCTTAGCCTTGCAGGGCTTTGTTCAGATATTCATCGACCTTTTCCAGATAGCCCATCGTGGTCAGCCATTTCTGATCGGGGCCGACCAGCAAAGCCAGATCCTTGGTCATCCAGCCATCTTCGACCGCATCCACGGTGACTTTTTCCAGCGTGCTGGCAAAGCGCATCAGCTGTTCGTTGGCATCAAGCTTGGCGCGGTGCTTGAGACCGCCGGTCCAAGCGAAGATCGAGGCGATCGAGTTGGTGGAGGTCGCCTTGCCCTTCTGATGCTCGCGGAAGTGGCGGGTGACGGTGCCATGCGCGGCTTCAGCCTCGACGGTTTGGCCATCGGGGGTCATCAGGATCGAGGTCATCAGGCCCAAGGAGCCGAAGCCTTGTGCGACGGTATCCGACTGCACGTCGCCGTCGTAGTTCTTGCAGGCCCAGACATAGCCGCCCGACCATTTCATCGCGGAGGCCACCATATCGTCGATCAGGCGGTGTTCGTAATGGATGCCTTTGGCCTTGAACTGGTCTTCAAATTCCTCGGCGTAAACCTTGGCGAAGATGTCTTTGAAGCGACCATCATAGGCTTTCAGGATGGTGTTCTTGGTCGACAGATACACGGGCCAGCCTTTCAGCAGGCCATAGTTGAACGACGAGCGGGCGAAATCGTGGATGGAGTCATCAAGGTTGTACATGCCCATATAGACGCCCGAGGACGGTGCGTTATAGACTTCTTTCTCGATCACCGTGCCGTCTTCGCCGACGAATTTCATCGTCAGTTTGCCCGCGCCGGGGAAGCGGAAATCGGTGGCCTTGTACTGATCGCCAAAGGCATGACGGCCCACCACAATCGGCTGGGTCCAGCCGGGCACCAGACGGGGGACGTTTTTGCAGATGATCGGCTCGCGGAAGATCACGCCGCCGAGGATGTTGCGGATGGTGCCGTTCGGCGATTTCCACATTTGCTTGAGGTTGAATTCCTCAACCCGCTGCTCGTCCGGGGTGATCGTGGCACATTTGACGCCGACGCCGTATTTCTGGATCGCCAAAGCGCTGTCGATGGTGATCTGGTCATTGGTGCGATCACGCTCCTCAATGCCCAGATCGTAATATTTCAGATCAATGTCGAGGTAGGGCAGGATCAGCTTTTGCTTGATGAAATCCCAGATGATCCGGGTCATCTCGTCGCCGTCGAGTTCGACAACGGGGTTGGCTACCTTAATCTTGGTCATGTCGGCCCCTTATGGTTGGATTCGCTTGTGCCGGGTGTATGTGAAATCGCAGTTAAAGGGAAGATGGTATGCGACGGTATACCAAATTTGCATTATGACTTTCGCTCGTCGAGACCCCCGACGAGCGAGCTTACATCGTCATGATTGCTGGGCAATATAGGCAGCAAGCCCAACCACGCAGACAATGATCAATAGGATCAATCCACGAAAAGAGCTGTGGAACTTAACCTGATCGCCCAGTTTTATAAGAACTTCTGGCGATCCAACTTGGTTTTGAGGCTTTGGGTCAGGTGGCATCTGGCTTCCTCTGATTATACGAATCAACAGCAATTCGCATAGCCAGTCCTACCAAATTGCTAATTTGCACCAATCATCAGAATTTTACCGCGCAGGCGGAACGCATGTCGAACGTCGCAAAATTTGGAATTGTGTCCCTAATCTTCAAGTGAAAATGGAATGTCGCATACGATTCATTCTACCCAAGGGCAAGCCGGCCAGCCCTGCCGATACAGGGCTTTGCAGTTTTGCAAAGGATGATGGTTTATATATTTATATCAGTGCCTTGATGTGATTTTTTCATGTGCTATTATTCAAAATAGCTCAAAGTTTTCGCACGTACCCAATCCCACAATCTCGGAGCACCCTTGGCAATTTTGCTGCCGACTCGAGAGTCTAGTTGCTCGGCTGTCACGTTGTAGGTGATCCAAGTGCCGCCGCCGGATTGCAGGTTGGCCATCACCGGCTGCACGCGGTCCAGCGATTTGGCGAAGATGGCATCGGGGGTAAGGGCGGCTTCAAACTCATCCCAGATCGCGCGCAGGTCGGAGCGCAGATCAGGCGGAAGCAGGCCGAAGATACGATCCGCAGCGCGGGATTCGGCGGCTTGGGTGTCGGTGCTGGCATGGGCGAGGCCATTGGCGGAATGGATCGGCACGTCGCCTACGTCGATTTCCACCAGATCATGCACCAAGAGCATCTTGATCACGCGGGAGATATCGACGCCGGGGGCGGCTTGGTCGGCCAGCACCAGCGCGTAAAGTGCGAGGTGCCAGGAATGTTCGCCGGAATTTTCAACCCGCGAGCCATCGCATAATGTCGTGGCGCGCAGCACCGATTTCAGGCGATCTGCCTCATTCAGAAACGCGAATTGCGCTTCCAGACGCGGGCTCAATGGCCGCTCTGCATATGGGGGCCGGGTGGGGGTGCTGTGCCTTCGCGCTTGGCTTTCAGCAGCGACTCAACAAATTTGCGCCCGCGCATCTCGGCGACGCGGACGCGGTAGGCGGTCAGGAACGCCTCTTGCATGGTGGGCGAGGCATCCAGCAGCACTTTGGAGACCTTATCCGGCAGGCGGTGGTCGTCGAGTTCTTCCATCGCGGCGATCACGTCGCGGGCGAGCGCATCGCCCATATCCTCGACGACGCCCATTTAGCGGCTCACTTCCGTCAGGCGGCGCTTCACATAAGTCGACACCGTGTTGATCATCGGCTTCATATGGGCTTCCTCGTCTTTGAAGAAGTGATCGGCACCCTCCACTTGCGTATGGGTGATGGTGATGCCCTTCTGCTCGTGCAGTTTGTTCACGAGGTTGGTGGTATCTTTCGGCGGCGCCACTTTGTCGGCGGTGCCGTTGATGATCAGGCCGGACGCCGGGCAGGGGGCGAGGAAGCTGAAATCATAGAGGTTCGCCGGCGGGGCGACCGAGATAAACCCGGTGATTTCCGGGCGGCGCATCAAGAGTTGCATGCCGATCCATGCGCCAAACGAAAAGCCCGCGACCCAGCAATGCTTGGCGTTCTGGTTCATGCTTTGCAGGTAATCCAAGGCGGAGGCGGCATCCGACAGCTCGCCAATGCCCATGTCATATTCGCCTTGGCTGCGCCCAACGCCGCGGAAGTTGAAGCGCATCACGGTGAAGCCAAGGTTGTAGAACGCGTAATGCAGGTTGTAGACAACCTTGTTGTTCATCGTGCCGCCGTAAGCCGGATGCGGATGCAGCACGATGGCAATCGGTGCATCACGCTCTTTTTGCGGATGGTAACGGCCTTCGAGGCGGCCTTCTGGGCCGGCGAAAATAACTTCGGGCATGTAAGCTCCGTGCCTGTGTTCTGAACGAATTGTTGACTAATTCGCTCGGATATCCTATAATCATTCTAAAGCGGCAAAACCGCTCATGGACTGGGGTTGAGTTAAGCGGACCAACCCCCAACGTCAATGGAAAGTCATCTAATTGGATGGGTGCTGGGCATGAAACTATCGACCAAGGGGCGTTATGCGATGGTGGCGCTGGCCGATTTGGCGCTGGCGGAGGCGAAATCGACCGATGAGCTGATGTCGCTGGCGGCGATTGCCAAGCGACAGGATCTGTCACTGCCCTATCTGGAGCAGTTGTTCGTCAAGCTGCGCCGCGCCGGGTTGGTGGAAGCGGTGCGGGGCCCGGGCGGCGGCTACCGTCTGGCGCGCAGCCCGGATTCCATTCGGATTTCCGAGGTGATGGAGGCGGTTGAGGAGAACGTCGATGCGATGCATTCGGGGGCGGGGGCGTCGGGGGGCGTATCTGGCAGCCGCGCGCAAAGCCTAACCAATCGGCTGTGGGAGGGGCTTTCGGCGCATGTTTATGTGTTCTTGCACCAGGCGCGCCTCTCGGATGTGATCGGCAATGTGATGACGCCGTGCCCTGCGGTGCCCGCACTGTTCCGTGTGGTCGATGAATGAGCGGATGGAATGCTGATGCGGCAGGGGAGGCCAAGCCTCCCCTGACCCCACCGGACCTAAACTGCACCGGGAGCGTATGATGGGGCGGAGTTATCTGGACTGGAATGCCACCACGCCGCTGCGCCCGGAAGCGCGTGCGGCGATGATTGCGGCGATGGATGTGCTGGGCAACCCGTCCTCTGTGCATGCCGAGGGGCGGGCGGCGAAGGCGCTGATGGAGCGCGCGCGGGGGAAGATCGCCAGCGCTTTGGGGGCAGAGGGCGCGGATATTGTGTTCACCTCGGGGGCGACCGAGGCGGCAGCTTTGGCCTGTGCTGGGCGGGGTCTAGTTTGTGCGGATGTTGAGCATGAGGTGGTTTCGGCTTGGTGTGAAGGCGGTTTGGCGGTGGATTCTGCGGGCCGGGTGACAGTGCTGGCCCCCGCGCGGACGGCGCTGCAACTGGCCAATTCCGAAACCGGGGTGGTGCAGGATTTGCCGCAGGGCCTCGCGGTTTCCGATCTGACTCAGGGCTTTGGCAAGCTGCCTTTGGCGTTCAACTGGCTCGGCTGCGAGATGGGCCTCGTATCTGCGCATAAGCTGGGCGGGCCGAAGGGCATCGGCGCTTTGGTGCTGCGGCGGGGCTTGGATGTGGCCTCGCAACTGAAAGGCGGCGGGCAAGAGATGGGCAGGCGGGCGGGCACCGAAAACCTGATCGGAATCGCGGGGTTTGGGGCGGCGGCAGAGGCGGCTGCACGCGATCTGGCAGATGGGGTTTGGGACCGCGTCGCGGAAATTAGAAATATTCTAGATTCAGCATTGTCCGCCATGGGATTTGAGATTATTTCAGTCGGGAATAGCGGGCCGCGCCTGCCGAACACGCTGAACCTGATTGCCCCCGGTTGGAAGGGCGAGACGCAGGTGATGGCAATGGATTTGGCGGGGTATGCGGTCTCGGCAGGCTCGGCCTGTTCCAGTGGCAAGGTGCGCGCCAGTCGGGTTCTGAAGGCGATGGGGTTTGCAGATGAGGCAGCGGGTCAGGCAATCCGCATCTCGCTGGGGCCGGATGTGACGGAAGATCAAGTGCTGCGCTTTGCGGAAGCGTGGCTGCGCGACTACAAACGGATACGTTCGCGCGTCGCGTGAACTTCGGGCGGCAACGCCTTGGGATATAAGGAATAGGACGATGACCGATCTGGATCTGGAAGTGCGCGACGGGGTGGATCGTGAGACGATTGAAACCGTTCATGCGATGTCTGGCACCTATAAATATGGCTGGTCCACCGAGATCGAGATGGATTACGCGCCGAAAGGCGTGTCGGAAGACATCGTGCGGCTGATTTCGGCGAAGAATGAAGAACCCGAGTGGATGCTGGACTGGCGTCTGACCGCCTATCGGCGCTGGGTGCAGATGGAAGAACCGCATTGGGCGATGCTGCATTATCCGAAAATCGACTATCAGGATCAGTATTACTACGCCAAACCGAAAAGCATGGCGGTGAAGCCGAAGTCTTTGGATGAGGTTGATCCGAAAATTTTGGCCACCTACAAAAAGCTTGGCATCCCGTTGAAAGAACAGCTTATTCTGGCAGGGGTCGAGGGTGCAGAAGAAGCGGGTGAGCGTAAGGTTGCGGTCGATGCAGTGTTCGATTCCGTGTCCGTGGGCACCACGTTCAAGGCGGAACTGGCGAAAGCCGGGGTGATTTTCTGCTCGATTTCCGAAGCAATCAAGGATCACCCGGAGCTGGTGAAGAAATACATCGGCTCGGTGGTGCCGCAGTCGGACAATTTCTTTGCGACGCTGAATTCGGCGGTGTTTTCGGATGGTTCGTTCGTTTATATCCCGCCCGGCACCCGCTGCCCGATGGAGCTTTCGACCTATTTCCGCATCAATGCCGAGAATACCGGGCAGTTTGAGCGCACCCTGATCATCGCCGATAAGGGCAGCTATGTCAGCTACTTGGAAGGCTGCACTGCGCCAAAACGCGACACCAATCAGTTGCACGCGGCGGTGGTGGAGCTGGTGATTTTGGAAGATGCCGAGGTGAAATACTCGACGGTGCAAAACTGGTATCCGGGCGATGAAAACGGCCTTGGTGGCATCTATAACTTCGTCACCAAACGCGCCGATTGCCGGGGCGACCGGGCGAAAGTGATGTGGACGCAGGTGGAAACCGGCTCGGCGATCACTTGGAAATATCCGTCCTGCATCCTGCGCGGCGACGATTCCCAAGGCGAGTTCTATTCCATTGCCATCGCCAACAATGCCCAGCAAGCTGACACCGGCACCAAGATGGTGCATCTGGGCAAGCGCACGAAAAGCCGTATTGTTTCCAAGGGCATATCGGCGGGCAGGGCGCAGAATACCTATCGTGGGCTGGTGTCGATGCACCCAAAAGCCACCGACAGCCGCAACTATACCCAGTGCGACAGCCTGCTGATCGGCGACAAATGCGGCGCGCATACCGTGCCGTATATTGAGGTTAAGAACAACTCCAGCCGGGTGGAACACGAGGCGACCACCAGCAAGGTCGACGACGATCAGCTGTTCTATTGCCGCTCGCGCGGGATGTATGAGGAAGAAGCCGTGGCTTTGGTGGTGAATGGGTTTTGCAAGGAAGTGCTGCAGGCGCTGCCGATGGAATTTGCGATGGAAGCGCAGAGTCTGGTCGCAATATCCCTAGAAGGTTCGGTGGGCTAAGTGGCTGACGGTCAAGCCTTTTCTCGGCCAGTGATCACGCTGCCGCCCGCTGAAGAAGCGGCGGTGCGGCATCACTATGGCCGCGTGCGGGTGATTTTGGAATATGGCTCGGGTGGCTCCACCGTGATTGCGGCGGAACTGCCGGGCAAGCAGATTTTCTCGGTGGAAAGCGATGTGAAATGGCTGGCCGGGATGCAGGGCTATTTCGAGGCCACTGAAACGCCGTCTAAGGTGCTGCTGCATCACGGCAAGGTCGGACGCACAAAGGCTTGGGGCTTTCCGCAGACCGAGGAACAGTTTCGCAAGTGGCCGGGATATTCGTTATCTGTCTGGGACTTGCCCGAGTTTGTTCATCCAGATGTCGCGCTGATAGATGGCCGTTTCCGCCCGGCTTGCTTCCTGTCTGTGCTGTTCAAGATCAGCCAACCCACCACGGTTCTGTGGGACGATTACATCGACAGACCCGCCTATCACGAGGTCGAAGCGCTTGCCAAGCCGGTTGAAATGATCGGTCGCATGGCGCGTTTCGAGCTGACCCCGACCCCCATTCCAGCCGATCGGCTGCTGTGGATTTTGCAAACCTATTTGCGCGCCGACTGACGTGCGCCTTGCCTGAAGGACAAAAAATGCTGGAAATCAACAACCTGCATGTGAAACTTGAAGAAGAAGATAAGGTGATCCTGCGCGGCGTGACCCTGTCGATTGGATCCGGCGAAGTGCATGCGATCATGGGGCCGAATGGTTCGGGCAAATCGACACTGTCTTATGTGCTGTCGGGCCGCGATGGCTATGAGGTGACCGAGGGTTCGGCCAAACTGGAAGGCGCGGAGCTGCTGGAGATGGAGCCGGAAGCGCGGGCTGCGGCGGGGCTGTTTCTGGCGTTCCAATACCCGGTGGAAATCCCCGGCGTCGGCAACATGACCTTCCTGCGCACCGCCGTGAACGCGCAGCGCAAGGCACGCGGCGAGGCGGAAATCTCGGTCGGCGACTTCCTGAAACTGGTGCGGGAAAAGGCGAAAACCCTGAAAATTGACGCCGAAATGCTGAAGCGTCCGGTCAATGTCGGCTTCTCGGGTGGCGAGAAAAAGCGCAACGAAATCCTGCAGATGGCGATGCTGGAACCGAAGATGTGCATCTTGGATGAGACGGATTCGGGCCTTGATGTTGACGCGATGAAGTTGGTGGCCGAAGGCGTCAATGCCTTGCGCGGGGCAGGGCGTTCGTTCCTTGTTATCACGCATTATCAACGGCTTCTCGATCATATCAAACCCGATTTTGTGCATATCATGGCAGCCGGTCGCATCATCAAAACCGGCGGGCCGGAGCTGGCGTTGGAGGTCGAAAACAACGGCTATGCAGACCTGTTGGCGGAGGATGTTTGATGGCGGTTTTGCAATCAAAGCAGGATGCGTTGCAGGCGCGGATCGCCGGATTGGCGTTTTCGCTGCAGGGCTGGCTTGGCGCTGCGCGCAGCGAGGCATTGGCGCGTCTGACCGCGATGGGGCTGCCCGGCAAGCGCGATGAATATTGGCGCTATACCGATCCGACCGGGCTGAACGCGGTGGAGGCCACTCCGGTCACTCTGTTCGATCCGGGTGACGAGCCTGCGCCGTTTAGCGGCGTGGATCGGTTGAAACTGGTGTTTGTTGATGGCGTGTTTGACGCCAGCCAGTCCGATGCTTTGGCGCTGGAAGGCGTGCAGATTGAACGGTTGTCCGCGGCGGCTGAGGCCGATATTCACTGGGCCAGCGGGCTTTATGGCGTGCTGGAAACCCGTGGCCAAAGCCCGGTGCAGCGGCCTTTCGCAGCATTGAACTCGGCTTTTGCGGATGATGGCTTGCTGATCCGGGTGACGCAGACGCCATCCAAGCCGATTTCTTTGATTTATCAGCATAAATCAGAGGTTTCCGACGTGATCTTGCATCACTGCATTAAGGTCGAACCCGGCGCGGAAGTCACCATTCTGGAGAATGGCGCCGCCGCCGCCCGCTTCAATCATGTGATGGAGATTGAGGTCGCCGATGGCGCGCGCTTTCATCACATCCGGGCGCAGGGGCGGGCGCATACACGGCAAGCGGTGACGCATCTGTTTGCCCGCATTGGCCGCAACGCCGCGTTCAAATCCTTCACCCTGACCGCGAATGGCCGTCTGACCCGCAATGATGCGGTGCTGGAACTGCTGGGGTCGGATTCGGTGGCACATGTCGCGGGCGCTGCCTTGGGCGATGGCGATTTCCACCACGATGATACCGTGTTCATCACCCATGCCGCCGAGCGCTGCGAAAGCCGTCAGGTGTTCAAGAAAGTGCTAAAAAACGGCGCGGTTGGGGTGTTTCAGGGCAAGATTCTGGTGAAACAGGGCGCGCAGAAGACCGATGGCTATCAGATCAGTCAGGCGCTGATGCTGGACGGCGACAGCCAGTTTCTCGCCAAGCCCGAGCTAGAAATCTACGCCGATGACGTGAAATGCAGCCACGGTTCGACCTCGGGCGCGATTGACGAAACCGCCTTGTTCTATTTGCGCTCGCGCGGGGTGCCGCTGCGGCAAGCGCAATCGCTGCTGGTGTTGGCGTTCTTGGCCGAGGCAATCGCGGAGATTGAGGACGAGGTGATTTCCGAAGATATCCGGCAGCGGCTGCAAAGCTGGCTGGCGCGTCACGAGCATTAAATGTCCGTCACAACCGATATCGTGCAGGCGTGGCGGCAGCCGAAAGCGGTGATGCAGCGGCATTTGCAGCGACCGAAGTCTGAACCGTTCGCGTTCAGTCTGCTGGTGGCGTTTTTGCTGCTGGCTTTCGTGTCGCTGTGGCCGTTTTTATCACGCCAAACCGTGCTGCAACCCGAGGTGCCGATGGTGCAGCGGCTGGTGGCTTCGGGGTTGGCGCTGCTGGCCTCGATCCCGTTCTGGTATCTGCTGGCGGTGGTAAGCCGTTGGATTGCAATAGCAATCGGCGGGCAGGGCAGTTACTATACGGCGCGGCTGGCGTTGTTTTCGGCACTGCTGGCGGTGACGCCGGGGATGCTGTTGCAGGGGCTGGTGGCCGGGATGATCGGGCCGGGTCTGCAAGCCAATCTGGTCGCAGCGTTGGTCGGTTTGGCCTTCGTCTGGATCTGGATGTCGATGTTGCAGGAAGCGGAGCGTGGCGATGCAGGCTGAACTTACCCATGTCATGCAGTTGACCGTGCAAAACCCCCGCGCGGCGGCACGGCATCTGATGGGCTGGCAGTTGCCGCTTTCGACGGTCTGGTTGGGGATAGCCTTGATGGCGGTGCTGTCAGCGCTGCTGTCCACCGTGTCTCTGCTGCTGGCTCCGGCGCAGACCGAGCCCACGATGATCGAGCCTAGCATATTGGCAATGCTGCAAAATCCGCTTCAGGTGGCGATTCTGCAAGCTGTGGTGATGGTAATCATGGCGATGCTGGCGCAGGGTGTTGGGCGGATGTTTGGTGGGCGTGGCAATTTCGCCGACGCGCTTGTGCTGATCGCTTGGACCGAGGCGCTGCTCTGTGTGCTGCAACTGGCGCAGATCGCACTGATGCTGGTGTCGCCCGCACTGGCTGCCGCGATAGGTTTGTTCGGTATGGTGTTGTTTGTGTGGGTTTTATCCAACTTTATCGCCGAGATGCACAGCTTTGCTTCGGCTGGAAAAGTGTTGTTCGGCATTATCGGCACGGTGCTGGCCGTCTCGGTCTTGATCGCAATCGCGCTGGTGGGAATGAAAGGCTGATCATGTACGATATTGCAAAAATTCGCAGCGATTTCCCGATCTTGGCGCGGCAGGTCAACGGCAAGCCGCTGGTCTATCTGGATAATGGTGCCTCGGCGCAAAAGCCGAAAGTGGTGATTGAGGCGGTGAACCAAGCCTATTCAATGGAATATGCCAATGTTCACCGGGGCTTGCACTACCTTTCTAATCTTGCGACCGACAAGTATGAGGCGACGCGCGGTAAGATCGCACGGTTTCTGAACGCAGGCTCGGAACATGAGATTGTGTTCACCACCGGGGCGACCGAGGGCATCAACCTGATCTCTTACGCTTGGGCAGCACCGCGGTTTCAGGCCGGGGATGAGATCGTGCTGTCGGTGATGGAGCATCACGCCAATATCGTGCCATGGCATTTCCTGCGCGAACGCTTGGGCGTGGTGTTGAAATGGGTCGAGGTCGATGCCAAGGGCGATCTGGATCCGCAAGCGGTGCTGGATGCGATCACACCGCGCACCAAGCTGATCGCAATTACCCATATGTCCAATGTGTTAGGGACGATTGTTGATGTCACTGCGATCTGCCGGGGTGCGCAGGCGCGGGGGGTGCCGGTGCTGGTTGATGGCTCTCAGGCGGCGGTGCACAGCGCGGTGGACGTGCAGGCGATCGGTTGCGATTTCTATGCGATCACCGGACATAAGCTATACGGGCCAAGCGGTTCCGGCGCGATCTTCATCAAATCGGACCGGATGGCCGAGATGCGTCCGTTCCTTGGTGGCGGCGATATGATCCGCGAGGTGACGCGCGAAACGGTGACTTATAACGATCCGCCGATGAAGTTTGAGGCGGGCACACCGGGGATCGTACAGCAGATCGGCTTGGGCGTGGCGCTGGACTATCTCTCGGGCCTTGGCATGGCCAATATCGCAGCGCACGAGCGGAGTTTGCGCGACTATGCGCGCGCGAAACTGGCCGGGCTGAACTGGCTGACGGTGCAGGGAACTTCGGAAACCAAGGGCGCGATTTTCTCTTTTACGCTGCAAGGTCAAGCGCATGCGCATGATATCTCCACAGTGCTGGACAAGCGCGGCATTGCGGTGCGGGCGGGCACGCATTGTGCGATGCCGTTGATGCAGCATTTCGGCGTTGGGGCGACATGCCGGGCCTCGTTCGGGCTTTACAACACCACCGAGGAAGTCGACGCGCTGATCTCGGCTTTGGAGCTCTGTCACGAACTTTTCGGCTGATTTCGCGTTGCAGCCCAAGGCGGTAGGCGCTATAGCAGTCGCAGGCACCCATAGCTCAGCTGGATAGAGTGTCGCCCTCCGAAGGCGAAGGTCGCACGTTCGAATCGTGCTGGGTGCACCATTTCCCCGAAATCGCAGCTATGTTTAGCAGGGTGTGGGATTGTTGTGTCATGTCTATTTATCATATAATCAATATTATGTAATATATATACTATCTAGGGCTGGACCAAACCCACTGAAACGCCTATGAACCCGGCAACTTGCCCCAGATGGAACCTGCCATGACCTTCAGCCGCCAGATCAAGATTGCGCCCTCTATCCTTGCTGCTGACTTTGCCAATTTTGGCGCGGAGTGTCGGGCGATTGAGGCTCAGGGTGCGGATTGGGTGCATGTTGATGTGATGGATGGGCATTTTGTGCCGAACATCACTTTTGGTCCTGCGACCTGCGCGGCGATCCGGCCGCATATCAAGGGCTTCATGGATGTGCATCTGATGATCGCGCCGGTCGATGCCTATATCGAGGCCTTTGCCGAGGCTGGCGCCGATCTGATCTCGGCGCATCTTGAAGCTGGGCCGCACATTCACCGCACCTTGCAAGCCATTCGTGCAACGGGGAAAAAGGCGGGCCTTGCGATCAATCCGGGCACGGGAATTGACGCTGTGGCGCATCTGCTCGATCTGGTCGATATGGTCTGCGTGATGACAGTTAATCCGGGGTTTGGCGGGCAGAAGTTCATTCATTCGCAACTGGATAAGGTACGGTCCTTGCGCAAGATGATTGGCGATCGGCCTATTCATATTGAGATTGACGGCGGTGTGACGGTGGAAACCGCGCCTTTGGTGGTCGCGGCAGGCGCGGATGTGCTGGTGGCGGGCTCTGCGGTGTTCAAGGGCGGCTCGGTGGACAATCCGGCCCCCTACGGCGTCAATATCGCGGCGATCCGGGCGGCGGCCACGCTTTAGCGCACAACCCTGCCCTGTATTTATCTCGACTCACATCAGCGTCGGGCATATGATCAAATCGGGGATCAGGACAGGCTAGGACAGATCGTGACAGCAGGCTACGCGCTGTTGGTGAATATTGCGCAAAGCACCAGTGCCGACGATGTTTGGCGGCTGGCGACGCGGTATTTTGCCTCGCTGGGGTTTGGGCTGGTGAACTATGGCTTCACCCGGTTCAGATCGTCTCGCACCATTGGTGACCCGGATGATGCGCTGTTTCTCACAACCGGGTCTGACGCCTATGCCAAGGGCTATTTCCGCAATGGCTTCTATGCCAAAACCCCGGCGTTTCGTTGGGCGCAGAACAATGAAGGTGCCTGCACCTGGACTTGGGTGCGCGAGGCGATGCTGGCGGGCAAGCTGACGCCTGAGGAAATCGAGACGGTGAAGCACAACGTCGCTATGGGCATCACGGCGGGAATTTCCATCAGTTTTCCCGAAACCTCGGCGCGGGCCAAGGGCGCTTTGGGGCTGATCGCCGATCGGGGGATCAGCGTGGAAGCTGTCGATCAGTTGTTTGCCGAGAAGCATGATGAGCTGCTGGCCGTTGCCAATATGCTGCATTTGCGGCTGATCCAACTGCCATTTTCCAACCGTCGCAGGGCTTTGACGACGCGGCAGCGTGAGGCGTTGGAATGGGTCGCCGATGGTAAGACCAGTCAGGATGTGGCGCTGTTGATGGGGGTTTCGGCGGCGATGGTGGAAAAACATCTGCGGCTGGCGCGGGAAACTTTGTCGGTGGACACCACAGCGCAGGCGGTGGCGAAAGCGGCGCTGATGAATCTGATTTTCCAGCGCAACCCGGTTGATGCCAGCCCTGTTCCGGTGGCCGCAAGGTAAGGATTCCCCGACTAGGCTGACGTTAGGTAAGCTGACATTCTAGTGATGTTCCGTGAGTGGAGGCTTCGGCCTTTGGGACAGCAGGCGATGTCGGTTTGCATTTTCAGACAGGACATCCCTGCACAATTTGGGGGCGCTCCCCCTGCCCCAGACTGGCATTGCGGCTTATTCAGCCCGCGATGCCACCAGATGCGCTGATCCTCATCCCCGTGGTGCGGCGCAGGACGGCACAGCCCCCGGAGCTGTGCCGTCTTTTCTTTATGTGAGGCACAAAAGCAAAAGGGCCGGTGTTGCCACCAGCCCCTGCCCTGCGATCTGAAAAAGCTTAGGCCGAAACCATTTTCGCAACTTCGGCTGCGAAATCTTCTTCTTTCTTCTCGATGCCTTCGCCAACGCCCATACGGACGAAACCGAGGATCTCAACGCCTGCATCTTTCGCGGCCTGCGCCACGGTGATTTCGGGATTCATCACGAACATCTGGCCCATCAGGGTGTTCTCGGCGAGGAATTTCTTCATCCGGCCGGGAATGATGTTGTTCTGGATCACCGCATCGGGCTTCGGCTTGGCCGAGGCTGCGTTTTCTTCCAAAGCTTTCGAGGTCTGCACTGCCAGTTCACGCTCGACCACAACCGGGTCAAGATCAGCTTCGGACAAAGCCAGCGGGTTGGTGGCGACGACATGCATCGCGACTTGCTTGGCGAAGGTATGCTCAGAGCCTTTGATCGCCACCAGCACGCCGATGCGGCCAAGACCGTCGGCCACCGAGTTGTGCACGTAAGCGGCGACGTGATCGCCTTCGATTGCCGCCATGCGACGCAGGTTCATGTTTTCGCCAATGGTCGCCACGGCTTCCGAGATCACCACATGCACCGGCTGGCCAGCGAGGTCAGCGTTTTTCAGTTCTTCCACATTGTGCGCGCGGAAGGCGGTTTTGGTGATGTTATGCACCATCGCCTGAAAGTCAGCGTTTTTGCCAACGAAGTCGGTTTCCGAGTTGATCTCGACAGCCACGCCACGACCACCGGAAACGGCGACGCCGACGAGGCCTTCAGCCGCCACACGGTCAGCTTTCTTGGCGGCCTTCGCCAGACCCTTGGTGCGCAGCCAATCGACGGCGGCTTCCATGTTGCCTTCGGTTTCCACCAAGGCTTTCTTCGCGTCCATCATGCCTGCGCCGGTGGAATCACGCAGTTCTTTAACCATTTGAGCGGTTACAGTCATGGTCTTCTCCTGAAATTCAAGAAATGAGTGCGGCGGGAACCGGGCCTAAGCCGTATCCCCGCCGTGTATCAGTCGCGTAACGACAGCTTATGCGTCAGCGATAGCTTCTTCTTCCGGTGCGGTTTCCAGCGCGCCAAGGTCGATACCAGCGGCGCCCATCTGGGCCGACATACCGTCCAAAGCGGCTTTGGCGATCAGTTCGCAATAGAGTTGGATCGCGCGGGCCGCATCGTCGTTGCCGGGGATCACATAATCCACGCCTTTGGGCGAGTTGTTGGTGTCAACGATGCCGACGACCGGGATGCCCAGTTTTTGCGCTTCAAGGATCGCCAGATCTTCTTTGCCCACGTCAATGACCACGATCAGATCCGGGGTGCCGCCCATTTCGCGGATGCCGCCCAGCGAGGCTTGCAGTTTGGACTGGTCGCGTTCCATCATCAAATGCTCTTTCTTGGTCAGGCCTTCGCCGCCTGCGCCCAAGAGTTCGTCGATGGTTTTCAGACGCGCGATCGACTGGGAAACGGTTTTCCAGTTGGTCAGCGTGCCACCCAGCCAGCGGTGGTTCATGTAGAATTGGGCGCAACGCTCGGCAGCTTCGGCCACCGGCTTTTGGGCTTGGCGCTTGGTGCCGACGAACAGGATACGGCCGCCCTTGGCGATGGTGTCGCGCACGACTTTCAGAGCCGCGTCCAGCAAGGGCACGGTCTGCGTCAGATCGAGAATGTGGATGCCATTGCGGTCGCCGTAGATATACGGGCCCATTTTGGGGTTCCAGCGTGCGGTCTGGTGGCCGTAGTGAACGCCTGCTTCAAGCAGCTGACGCATGGAGAACTCGGGTAGAGCCATGTCTTATCCTTTTCCGGTTTCAATCCTCGGTGAAGCTGTCTCAGACCTTGAGGGTCCAACCGGCGGAGTTTACGGGATTTCTCCCCGCAAAGCCCAAGCCTCACCTGTGAAGTGGGGGGCGTATAGTGCAGGGTCTGGCGGGATGCAAGCAGATAGTATTGGCGAAGCCGCACCAAACCCCTACCCGCCTAATGGTGATGATGCAAACAACTCCGCCCAATCGCCGCGACATGCCGCAGATCGGTGCCGCAGCACCCGCCCAGCACATGCAGCCCCGGCAGGATGTGCAAAAGCTGATGATAATCCTGTGCCAGCTCAGAGACGTCGCCCGCATCAAGTTCGGTCGACTCGTCCAGTTCGGCATGGCTGCGGCGCGAGGCATTGGCGCGCACAGAACCAATCCGGTTGATCCAATCGCCGCTCAAGGTATCGCGAAAATGGTCAGGATGCGCGCAGTTGATGCCGTACCACAACGGGGCGGCATCGGTCGCATCATCGGTGCGGTGGATGGCATCGGCCAAACTCATGCCGTTGATCAAGCGGCCATCAGTTTCCACGGTGAACGACAAGGTGACCGGCTGGTCCAGCGCGGCTGCCGCCTTGGCGATGCCGATGGCTTCGCCATGCGACGAGATCGTCACCGCACTGATCAGATCGACGCCAGCGGCGGCCAACACCTCAACCTGACGGCGGTGATAGGCTTGTGCGGCCTCAGCCGAAAGCACTTGATCAGGCGCATAGGCATCGCCGTGCGGGCCGATCACCCCATTGATCAGGATTGGCTGCTGCTGGGGCCGATCAGCCCGCAGCTTTTGCACCATCGCGACGCCCTCACGGTTGGCGGCATCAATACGCTCCGGCGTCAGCCCCATCACCCGCCCCCAACCGGCGCTGGCCCGCCATGTCGGGGTATCAAGGATGAATCCCGCGCGTTGGGCCGCAGCCTCATCCAGAAACGCGGTATAGTATTTTGTGAGCGCCGCGCTGCCTTCCGCACTGTCCAGCAGGGTAAACGAAGCGAATTGCGGCAGATCAATTCCCTCGTGAAATACCATCACGGTTTCCAGACCGCCGTCGGTCAGGAATATCTGATCGCCAATATCGCTCAGCAGATGACGCGATTTGCTGTGCATGTCAGCCCCCTTGGTTTTCGATTGGATGGCGCGATTTTATCATGAATGCGTCACCTCTGTCGCATAAAGAAAACCGTGGAAAACCAGTGTTCTTGTGGCTGCACGCTTGCGCCAGCGGGGAAAGTCGGTTTGCTTGTGGTAAAACAGGGAGCCAGTATGGATCAGGTGGATATGTTGGTGATCGGCTCGGGGCCAGCGGGGCGCAGGGCTGCGGTGCAATCGGCCAAACTGGGCAAATCGGTGCTGGTGGTGGACAAGGGGTGGCGCTTGGGCGGGGTGTCGGTGCATACTGGCACCATCCCGTCGAAGACCCTGCGAGAGACGGTGTTGAACCTGTCTGGCTGGCGCGAGCGCGGGTTTTATGGCCGTGGCTATCGGGTGAAGCAGGATATTCAGGCCTCCGATCTGGTGCAGCGCCTGCACAAGACGCTGGATCACGAGGTTGAGGTGCTGCAGCACCAATTCATGCGCAACATGGTGCAAAGCGTCTTCGCCACCGCGCGGTTTCTCGATGCCAACCGGGTGGAGTTGACCACTGAGGCGGGGGAAGTCAGCCAAGTTGGCTTTAAGCACGCCTTGATCGCGGTCGGCACCCGGCCACATCGACCGGACAATGTGCCGTTTGATAAGCTCCGCGTGTTCGACAGCGATGAATTTCTGGAATTGGAAAAGCTGCCGCGTACCTTGACGGTGATTGGCGGCGGGGTGATCGGGGTGGAATATGCCACGATCTTCTCGGCTTTGGACGTGCCGGTGACGCTGATTGAAACCCGCGACAGCATTCTGGATTTCGTTGACCGTGAGATTGTCGATGATTTCATCCACCAGATGCGCGAACGCGGCATGAGCATCTGTCTGGGGTCGGGCGTGAAACAGATCACCTCGGGGCCCAAAGGCGTGGATGTGACGCTGGCCGATGGCCGCCGGGTGCATTCCGAGGCGCTGCTCTATGCGGCGGGGCGGACGGGGAATGTCGGCTCGCTGAACCTTGAGGCGGTGGGGATTGAGATTGACAGTCGGGGGCGGCTGAAGGTCGATCCGAACACCTTCCAGACCTCTGCGCCGAACATCTATGCGGCGGGCGATGTGATTGGGTTTCCAAGCCTCGCCTCAACCTCGATGGAGCAAGGCCGGGTCGCCGCCTGCCATGCGTTTGGCATCACTTTGCCGCCGCCGCCGGAGACCTTCCCCTATGGTATCTATGCGGTGCCCGAGATTTCCACGGTCGGGTTGTCGGAAGAACAAGTGCGGGCGCAGGGTATCGCCTATGAATGCGGCATCGCGCGGTTTCGGGAAACCTCGCGCGGGCATATCATGGGGGTGGCTGCAGGGTTCCTCAAACTGATTTTCGACGTGACCACCCGGCGCTTGCTGGGGGCGCATATTGTCGGCGAAGGCGCGACCGAGTTGATCCATATCGGCCAGGCGGTGATCAACCTGCATGGCACGGTGGATTTCTTCGTTGAGAACACCTTCAACTATCCGACCTTGGCCGAGGCTTATAAGGTGGCGGGCTTGGATGCCTGGAACCGGATGGGACAAGCGCCCACCTGAATTTCTGACGCAGGCTTGAAACTTTGCCGCAAGATTGCGATGACGGCGCTATGACACCAGACATCCTCTGCATCGGTTCCGTGTTGTGGGACATCATCGGCCGCTCGTCCATCGCGATGCGGCTTGGCTCGGACGTACCCGGTCGGATCACCCGGCTGCCCGGTGGGGTGGCTATGAACATCGCGATGACGCTGGCGCGGTTTGGTCTGACCCCTGCCCTGCTTTCGGCTGTGGGGCAGGACGAGGAAGGCCAAGAGTTGATCGCCGCCTGTCAGCGCATGGGCATGGTCACCGATCACCTTTACCGATCAGAAGACCTGCCCACCGACCGCTATATGGCGATTGAGGGCGCAAACGGCTTGATCGCGGCGATTGCGGATGCACATTCGCTGGAGGCGGCGGGCGACAAGATTTTGCGCCCACTTGCTGACGGTCGGCTGGGATCGGCGGAAAATCCGTGGTCCGGCATGGTGGCTTTGGACGGCAATCTGACAGTCGCACTTCTGTCCGAGATCGCCTATTCGCCGCTGTTCGCCCGCGCTGATCTGCGTGTGGCCCCGGCAAGCCCCGGCAAAGCTGAACGCCTGCTGCCACTGCTGAACCACCCCCGCGCGACGCTGTACGTCAACCTCGAAGAAGCCGGGTTGATCGGCCATGCCCGCTATGACACCGCCTTCGATGCCGCCGAGGGCCTGCTCGCCCATGGTGCCGCGCATGTGCTGGTGACCAATGGCGGCAAGCCCTGCGCCGAAGGCCGCAAGGGTGCAGGTGTGATCACCGCCGCCCCGCCGCCAGTGATGGTCACACGCATTACCGGAGCGGGCGATACCTTCATGGCCGCCCACATCGTCGCCGAACGTCAAGGCAACCCGCGCGAGGTGGCGCTTGCCGCCGCCTTGGCCGCCGCCGCCACCTATGTTTCAGGAGAACAACCGTCATGACCCTCGATTTGCTCAGCTTCTCGCCCGAAGTAGCCCTTGCCCGCGCCGCAGGCACCGCCATCGTGGCGCTGGAATCCACCATCATCACCCATGGCATGCCGTTCCCGCAAAACGTCGAAGCCGCCCGGGCGGTAGAGGCTGAAATCCGCGCCCATGGCGCAACCCCTGCGACGATTGCGGTGATGGGTGGGCGGATTCTGATCGGGCTGACCGATCAGCAACTCGACGCTCTGGGCCAAGCGCAGGACGTCATGAAAATCTCGCGCGCTGATATTGCCGCCTGTATTGCCAAAGGGGCTGTCGGGGCGACGACGGTGGCGGCCACCATGATCTGCGCAAAACTGGCCGGAATCGACGTGTTCGCCACCGGGGGCATCGGCGGCGTGCATCGCGGCGCGGAAACCTCGTTTGATATTTCGGCTGACCTGCCGGAACTGGGCGAAACCGCTGTTACGGTGATCGCAGCGGGGGCGAAGGCCATCCTCGATCTGCCAAAAACGCTGGAATATTTGGAGACCAAGGGCGTGCCGGTGATTGCCTTCGGGCAGGACGCGTTTCCGGCGTTCTGGTCGCGCGATTCCGGGCTGAAAGCGCCGCTACGGATGGATACGGCGGCAGAGATTGCGAGCGCGCAACTGATGCGGACGCGGTTGGGTCTGCCGGGCGGGCAACTCGTCGCCAACCCGATCCCCCCCGCCGACGAAATCCCGCGCGAAGACATCAATCCGGCGATTGAGGCCGCCTTGCTTGAGGCGGAGGCGCAGGGAATCTCGGCCAAAGACGTCACGCCCTTCCTGCTGCACCGCATTTTTGAGCTGACCGAAGGCCGCTCGCTTGTCTCCAACATCGCCCTCGTTTTGAACAACGCGCGGCTGGGGGCGGCGATTGCGCGCGAAATTGTGGCGCAGCGGAGGTAAGGCCATTGTGATGGCGCGGGTGGCTGCTTAGGTTGCCGGGGAAACCAAGGAGCCTTCATGTCTGAGCCTCACCCGCGCCGCTCGATGCTTGCCGGCTTTCGGTCCTCGTTCCTGACGGGCCTTGTGGTGGTTCTGCCGGTGGGCCTGACGATCTATGTGGTCTGGGGGGTGATCGGCTATATCGACGGCTGGATCCTGCCGCTGATCCCGGCGAATTATCAGCCCGAAGCTTTCCTGCACAGTTGGTTCGGCCCTGAGGTGAATTTCCCGGTGCGTGGCGTGGGCGTGTTGGTGTTTTTGGTGTTCACTGCCCTCGTCGGCTGGCTGGCGCGAGGCTTGATCGGGCGGACGGTGATGCGGCAGGCTGAGACGGTGGTGGACCGGGTGCCGTTGGTGCGCTCGGTCTATTCGGGGCTGAAACAGATCACCGAGACGTTCTTTGCCAAGTCTGAGAAAAGCTTTGATCGTACCTGTCTGGTGGAGTTTCCCCGCGCCGGATATTGGGCGGTGGGGATGGTCGCGACGACCCCGAAGGGTGAGATTGCGGCCAAGCTGCCGGGGGGACACCGATGGTGGCGGTGTTTGTCGGGCTGACCCCGATGACCTCGGGGATGCTGTTGTTCGTGCCGGAAAAGGATGTGATCTTTCTGGACATGAAGACGGATGAGGCGGTGAAGATGATCGTCTCGGCGGGGCTGGTCTATCCGCAGACGAAAGAAGCCTTGGCGGCGATTGCGGCGCGGTAAGGGCTGTCCGCGCGTGGACAGAGTTACGGATTGTGTGTTTTCAAGGGGTTAGAAAGGTGGCGTTCATCTTTGGTTAACCTTTGGGCGGTGCGTGCAAGCACGCACCCTACCGGTCACAACGCCGTCCAGCCGCCATCGACCGAGATCGTGGTGCCGGTGACCTGATCGGCGGCGGGCGAGCAGAGATAGACCGTGGTGCCGCCAATTTGCTCCACCGTCGCAAACTGCCGCGACGGCTGGCGCAAAAGCATCACCTCGCGGATCACCGTTTCGCGGTCCATATTATGCACCTTCATCTGATCGGGAATTTGCGCCTCGACCAAGGGCGTCAGCACATAGCCGGGGCAAATGGCGTTGCAGGTAATGCCCTGCCCTGCGGTTTCCAAAGCCACGGTTTTCGACAGGCCGACCACGCCATGTTTGGCGGCGATATAGGCGGATTTGAACGGGCTGGCGGTCAGACCGTGGGCCGAGGCGATGTTGACCACCCTGCCCCAGCCCTTCGCGCGCATACCGGGCAAAGCGGCGGCCGTGGTGTGAAAGGCCGAAGTCAGGTTGATCGCAATGATCTGATCCCACTTTTCGGTTGGAAATTCATCGACGGGGGCGACGAATTGGATGCCCGCGTTGTTCACCAGAATATCGCAGCCGCCGGCTTGCTCGATCAAGGCGCGGCAATCCGCACCCTTTGACATATCGGCAGCAATGTAGCGGGCCTTTACGCCATGGCGTGCGGCGAGGTCTGCCGCCAAAGCGTGATCTTCGGCGCGGTCGGTGAAGCTGTTCAGCACCACCTCGGCCCCGGCTTTCGCCAGCTCCTCTGCCACACCCAGACCGATGCCAGAGTTCGACCCGGTGATGATAGCGCGTTTTCCCTGAAGTATGTCGCCCCCCTTTGTTGCCACAAGGCTACATGCTGCATCTGCAAAGGGAAGGGCAAAGCGCCAAAAAAAACGCCCGCGCGAAGCGGGCGTTAAGTTATTGAGGCAGGTTTCATACAGGCAAGAAACCTATCGAGCAGTAGGTATCTTATAGCCCTGTTGCGGGCGCTCTCCAAGTTAAAAGTTTGAAAAGGTTGGATTGCCCGCATAGGTTTGGGGTCAATAAATCAAGGCTGCGGGGGATTGTTGCCAGAATGAACCGGGATTTTTTCGCTATTTTGCGCAGCTTTGGCCTTGGTCTGACGCTGGTTTCGATCATTGGATTCGGGGGGGGATTCGCACAGGCTGAACCGACGCACGGCATAGCTATGTATGGCGAGCCTGCGCTGCCACCGGATTTTGTGTCCCTGCCCTATGCCAACCCCGATGCCCCGAAGGGCGGGCGCATCGTGATGGGGGAAAACGGCAGTTACGATTCGATGAATCCGTTCATCCTGAAAGGCCGTGCGCCGACGGGGATTTCTTTGTTCACCACCGAGACGTTATTGGGCCGATCCTTCGCTGAGCCGTTCTCACTCTACGGGATTCTGGCCGAATCGGTCGAGACCGACGCTGCCCGCACCTACGTTGAATTTACTTTGCGTGAGGGGGCGAAGTTCTCGGATGGCAGCCCGGTGACGGTGGAAGATGTGCTGTGGTCGTTTGAAACCTTGGGAACATTGGGCAATCCGCGCTATGCGCCCGCCTATAAGGCGGTGGCGAAGGCCGAGAAAACCGGTGACAGGAAAGTGAAGTTCACTTTCGGGGCCGAGAACCGCGAGCTGCCGTTGCTGCTGGGGCTGCGCCAGATTCTGGAAAAGGCGCAGTGGGTGGGGCGGGATTTTAGTGCCACCACGATGGAGCCGCCGATTGGATCGGGGCCCTATGTGGTGGATAAGTTCGAGGCCGGGCGCTTTGTCAGCTATAAGAAAAACCCGGATTGGTGGGGTAAGGATTTGCCCTTCTACAAGGGGATGCATAATTTCGATGAGATCCGGGTGGAGTATTTCGGCAACCCGGATGTGCATTTTGAGGCGTTCAAATCCGGTGATCTGACCAGCTACCGCGAAACCAATCCGATGAAATGGCAGCAGAACTACGGCTTCCCGGCGGCGGTGGCGGGCGATGTGGTGAAATCGGAAATCCCGCATCAGCGGCCCTCGGGCATCGACGGCTTTGTGTTCAACACCCGTAAGCCAATTTTTGCCGATTGGCGGGTGCGCGAGGCGTTGTTGGATGTGTTCAACTTCGAGTTGATCAACCAGACCATCAACGGCGGGGTGGTGCCACGAATCAGCAGCTATTTCAGCAACTCCGAGCTTGCGGGCGATGTGGCGAACCCGGCGCAGGGTAAGGTTCTGGCGCTGCTGGCGCCGTATAAGGCCGATCTGTTGCCGGGGGCGATTGAGGGTTACGCGCTGCCGGTCTCGGATGGCAAGCCCGCCAATCGGGCGAATTTGCGTAAGGCGAATGCGCTGCTGGAGCAGGCCGGGTGGACGGTGCAGGATGGGGTGTTGCAGGATGCCAAGGGCACCCCGTTCAGCTTTGAGATCCTGCTGAGCAATGGCTCGGACGATTATATCGCCGCCGCTAACATCTACATTCAGGCGCTGGCGCAGGTGGGTATTGCCGCCAAGCTGACCACGGTAGACGCGGCGCAATATACCGAGCGCACCAACCTATGATTTCGACATGACGCAGCAGCTGATTGCGCTGTCGCTGTCGCCGGGGACCGAGCAGTTGCGCTATTGGAACGGCGCCAATGGGCAGGCGCCGGGCTCGCGTAACTGGGCGGGGGTCAACTCGAAGGCGGTGGATGGGCTGGTGCAGACCATGCTGTCGTCGACGGATCGCACGGATTTTGTGGCAGCGGTGCAGGCTTTGGACCGGGTTTTGACCTCGGGGCGCTATTTCTTGCCGGTCTGGTATCAAAATATTGGCCGCATCGCCCATGCCAAGCAGTTGCATTTCCCCGAAAAATTGCCAATTTACGGCGACTGGCCGGGGTTTCAGCCCGAGGTCTGGTGGTATCAGGAGTGAACCGATGCGCAAGCTGATGATGATTGTGGTGCTGGGCGCACTGGCGGGCTGTGCGACGGTGGACGGCGTCGGGCGCGATGTCTCAGCGGGTGCGCAGCGGGTCGGCGGTTGGTTCAACTAGGGCCTAGGCAGGCTCCGGTTGCTGATCGCGCAATCGGATCACGGTGACCGAGCAGCCGGCCTCGGCCACCACTTTCGCCGAAACCGAGCCCAGAAACCGCCGCGTGCTGGAATGGCCGCGCGCGCCCATCAGGATGTGATCGGCACGGTTGGCCTCGGCATGGTCTATGATCGCTGTGGCCGGGTCGGTGTTTTCTAGAATGGTGTAGGTCAGGCGATCATCGGTGAGGTCAATGCCCTCGGCCCAGGTTTTCAGGCCCACAAGCCGCGCGACATGCAGGTTGGTGCCATCGGCGTCCGTGGTCGGATCAATGCCCAATCGGGCGGTCTTGATCACGTTGACGCAAGCCACGCGGGCATCGGGGCGGTTGACCAACATGCGCTTGATTTGCAGATGGATCGCTTGCGACAGCGGCTCCATTTCTGGCGACAGATCAACGGCAACCAGCAGGATCGGGGCGCGCTCGATCTGGGCGGCAACCGAGGGTGGGGCGGCGAAGGCCTTGAGGTTGCGCATTTTGCGCCAGCGGTTGAACACGGTTAGCGCCGGATCGCGTTGCATCTTGTGGCCGCGCGCGGTCAGGCGGATTTGCATCGGATGCGCCAGATCGAAGATCATCTGGGCTGCGGATTGGTAGCGGTTGGCGGGGTCAACCTCCAAAGCGCGCAGGATGATTTCTTGCAGCCATTCGGGAATGTCAGGGCGCAGCGCGCGGGGTGGCACAGGATCGCGCCAAAGCCGCTGTTTGACTTGTGACAGCTTTTCCGGTTGGCCAAACGGCATTTTGCCCGTTGCCAGTTCGTAGATCATTGCGCCCAAAGCGTAGAGATCAGAGCGCAGATCACCTCTTTGGCGCAGGTATTGCTCGGGTGCGATATAGGGGAAGGTGCCCATCGGGATGGTGAATTCTTCGGCGAGAAGATCGGGCAACTGGTCGTGGCGTGACAGGCCGTAGTCGATCAGCACCATCTCTCCGCTGGGGCGTTGCAGGAAGTTGTCGGGCTTCAGATCAAGGTGGATGACATGCTGGCGGTGGATGTCGTGCAAAGCCTCGGCCATGCGGGCGGCGAGTTCAATCACCTCGGCCACCGGGCGCGGCGCGCGTTTGAAATGCTGGAACATCGAGTTGCCGGGGATACGTTCGGTGACGATATAGGGCATCACCGCGAAATCGCCCTGCCCCATCACGCGGGGCACATGGACGCCCGAAAGCCGCGGCATGATCATCTGTTCAACCTCGAACCCCACGATGGTCGGGCCATCGTAACCATCGAGAATGGTTGGAATTTTCATCACCATTGGGGTGCGATAGAGCGCGTGGGTGACATCCCAGATCGTCGCGAAACCGCCCTTGTGCAGCTGCTCACCAAGCGTGAAGCCGTTGATTTCCAAGCCCGGATGCGGTCTGATCGGCATTCAAATCCCCTTCATCAGACGCTGCGCCAGCGCCTCTGGCAGACCTGCTTCGCGCGATTTGCGCGCCGTGGTGGTGGCATCATAGCCGACGCGGCGAAAGGTCAATTCGTTGCGGGCGCGGTCGAGGATGGCATAAGACGCCAAAATGCTGCTATCGCGCGGCTGACCGACAGAACCGATCACCCCCAGCCAGCGCCGCGAGTGCAGCAAGGGCATCGGTTGACCCGGAGCCAGCGTCAGATGCGTCACCCGCCCCACCAGATCGCAACTGTACAAAGCGGCGCGGTGGACATGGCCGCAAAAGATCAGCCTTGCATCGCAGACCAGAAAACTGGGCCGCGCGGTAGAGGCCGAGGTGACATAGAGCCAATCGGCCGGATCATTGGCCGAGGCATGGGTGAACAGAGTATCGCCATCCTCGACCGTCAACGGCAGTTCGGACAGGAACAATTTTTGCCGCGCGTTCAGACGGTTCACCGTCCAGTCGATCACCCGGCGGGCATTGGCGTTCAGGATATTGTCGGCGGTGCCTATGGCGCGGTCATGGTTGCCGCGCAGGGCGATCGCACCTTTCGCCACGAGGGATTCAACCTGATCAATGCACCAACCGGGATCGGGGCCGTAGCCGACGATATCGCCGAGGAACACCAGCCGATCAATCTGTCGCTGCGCGAGATCTGCCAAGACAGCCTCAAACGCCTCGCGATTGGCGTGGATATCCGTCAGCAAGGCCAGACGCATGCAACCCCTCCTCAACCCGCTGACCCGTCATGCTTTTATGCTGATCTAAGCCCAAGGCTGGTGGCTGACAGTGATATGGATCAAACCGGAAGGTCAAGTCTTGCCGGACCTTAGGCCAGCGAAGTGACCCAAAGAATAGTCGCATCGTCTTCCGACAGGCTGATCACATTATGCCCCATCGAGGCGTCGTAATAGGCAGAATCGCCGCGGCGCAGATCGACGGGTTCATAAAACTCGGTGTAAAGCCGGATCACCCCGGTGAGGACATAGAGAAACTCCTCGCCCTCATGCCGCACCCAGCCGTCAAAATCCTCCATCGCGCGGGCGCGGATGGTGGCGCGGTAGGGCAGCATCTGCTTTTTGGTGAGGGAGCCTGCCAGCAGTTCATGCTCATAGGTGGTGGTGGCATGGGCCAAGCCCTCGCCGGATTTCGTCACCACGATGCGGCCCGACACCTGCGGCGCTTGCGCGGGCGTGAACAGTTGCGGCACCGACACCCCCATGCCAAGCGCCAGTTTCTTCAGCGCCTCATAGGTCGGCGACATCTGGCCGTTTTCAATCTTCGACAGGGTCGACCGCGCCAGACCCGCCTGCACTGAAGCCTGTTCCAGCGTCCAGCCCTTTGCCTTGCGCAGTTCGCGCACCCGGATGCCCAAATCCAACGGCTCCGGCGCGCTTTGGCCAGAGTCGGGGCCCGTCTCACGGGCAATGCGGATCATGCGTTTGGGATCGCTGGACATGGGCTTTCCTTACGGCAAGCCCGGCTTGCGTGCAACCAATGCAACAGGGCTGTGCGTGGATGGCGGATTGCAGCGGCGGGCGGATGGCGGTATCCACCTGAACCATTCGGTTTGAATGGCCCTGCTTGCTTTCGGAGCCGTCGCGATGATCCGCCTTGATATTTTCTCTGACCCGGTGTGCCCGTGGTGTCTGATCGGCAAAGCCAATCTGGACCGCGCTTTGGAGGCCCATCCCGATCATCCCTTCGCGATTGCCTGGCATCCGTTTCAACTGAACCCCGATATGCCGGCTGAGGGGGTCGAAAAGCGGCCCTATCTGGTGGCGCGTTTTGGCGGTGCGGCCAAGGTCGATCAGATTCACGACCATTTGCGGCAGATGGCCAAGGATGCGGGCGTGGCGATGGACCCGGACAAGCCGGAAATGCTGCCCAACACGATGAACGCGCATCGGATGATCCATTGGGCCGGGATTGAGGGCAAACAGGCGGCGATGGTTTCGGCCTTGTTCCGGGCCTATTGGCGCGATGGCCGCGATATTGGCGATGTCGAGGAACTGGCCGATATTGCCGAGGAAATCGGCATGGACCCGGTGGCTGTGGCGCGGCTGTTGGCCACCGATGCCGATCTCGACGATCTGCGCGCCCGCGATGTGGATGCGCGCCAAAAGGGGGTGACGGCAGTGCCGACCTTCCTGATCGCACAGCAATATGTCGTCTCCGGCGCGCAACCTCCTGAAGTGTGGGCGCAGGTGATTGAGGAACTGGTGGCGAAAGCTGCCGAAGAAAGTAAGTAAAACATGACCCCGACCAAACGCATCTCGCAGGGCGAGTTCATCGCCCTGACCGCCGCTTTATTTGCCATGGTGGCGATCTCGATTGACGCGATGTTGCCCGCTTTGCCCGAGATTGCGGCGGCCTTGTCGCCGGATGCGCCGAACCGGGCGCAACTGGTGATCACCAGCTTTGTGTTTGGCATGGGGTTGGGCACTTTGTTCGTCGGTCCGCTGTCGGATGCCTATGGGCGCAAGCCGGTGATTTATGTCGGCGCTGGCTTGTACGCTTGTACGGCTTTGGCCTGCTACTTTGCCAACTCCTTGGATACTTTGCTGATCGCCCGCGTGCTGCAAGGCATGTCGGTGGCCGCCGCCCGGGTGGTGTCGATGGCGATCATGCGCGACCAGTTCAAGGGCCGCGAGATGGCCAAGATCATGTCCTTCGTGATGATGGTGTTCATCATGGTGCCAGCGGTGGCCCCGCTGATGGGGCAAGGCATTATCGCGATTGCCGGCTGGCAGAGCATTTTCCTCGTCTATATTCTGATTGTCGCCGTGATCCTGTTGTGGTTCGGTCTGCGCCAGCACGAGACTTTGGCTGTCGAACACCGCCGCCCGCTGGATATGGCGGCACTTTGGACCTCAACCCGCGAGCTGTTCACCCACCGCATCGTGCGCGTCTCCATCGCGGCCCAGACCCTGACCATGGCGGCGCTGTTTGCCAGCCTGTCGTCCATGCAGGGGATTTTCGAGCAACGCTTTGACCGTGCCGAAAGCTTTCCTTTGTGGTTCGCCTTCATCGCGTTGGGGTCGGCGTCGGGCAGTATCATCAACTCGCGGGTGGTGATGCGGGTGGGGATGCGTCCGGTGATTATGATGGCCTATGCCAGCGTTCTGGCGCTGACCTTGCTGCTGCTGGCGTTGAATCTGCTGGGAATTATGCCTGCGGCATTGGCCTTCCCGGCACATATCGTTTGGAGCATCGGGCTGTTTTCGATGATGTCGATGACGATGGGCAACCTGAACGCGCTGGCGATGGAGCCTGTCGGCCATATCGCCGGGCTGGCCGCTTCGGTGATCACGGCGGTGGCGACAGTGGCCTCGGTTGTGTTGGCGGTTCCGGTTGGGCTGCTGTTTGATGGCACCGCCTTGCCGCTGATGGCGGGGGTGGCGGTGTTTGTCGGCTGTGCTTTGGCTTTGATGCAACTGATCAAGCGCTGATCGAGAGCTTCGATCTGATGGAACGCGCCCCGCACCGGGCGCGTTTTTTCATGGCTTGGGTTTGACGATCTTCTCGGCCAGATCGCGGGCGATGTTGAAGGCACCCTTGATGCGGTCGGATTCCGATTTCATCTCGCCCATCAGCACGATCTTGTTGCCGCTGATCTTCGCCGCCGGGCCCTGCGCTTTGATGAATTCCACCAGCCCCGCCGGATTGGCGAATTTGTCGTTGTGGAATTGCACCGTGGCGCCCTTGGTGCCCGCATCAATACGGCTGATGCCTGCGCGTTTGCACATCGACTTGATCCGCACGATCAGCATCAGGGTGTTGACCTCTTTCGGGATCAGGCCGAAACGGTCGATCAATTCGGCAGCAAAGCCTTCGAGTTCGACCTTGGTGGCAAGGCTGGACAGGCGGCGATAGAGGCCTAAACGGATATCCAGATCAGGGATGTAAGCCTCGGGGATCATCACCGGCACACCAAGGTTGATCTGCGGCGACCATTGGTCATCGACGGCAGACAGGCCTTGGAGTTCGCCGGATTTGATCTTGGCAATCGTTTCTTCCAGCATCGCCTGATACAGCTCGTAGCCGACTTCCTTGATATGGCCGGACTGTTCTTCCCCCAAAAGATTGCCCGCGCCGCGCAGATCGAGGTCATGCGAGGCCAAGTTGAAGCCCGCGCCGAGGCTATCCAGCGAGCCCATCAAGCGTAGGCGTTTCATGGCTTGTGGCGTCAGCGGTGCGCGCGGTTTTGTGGTGAGATAACAATAGGCTCGGGTCTTTGATCGCCCCACCCTGCCCCTGATCTGGTACAGTTGTGCAAGTCCAAACATATCGGCGCGGTGCACGATCATGGTGTTGGCGGTGGGAATATCCAGACCGGATTCGACGATAGAGGTGGCGATCAGCACGTCATATTTGCCGTCATAGAATTCGTTCATCCGCTCATCCAGATCGCCCGCCGCAAGCTGACCGTGGGCGATCACATAGCTGCATTCCGGCACATGGGTTTTCAGGAAATCCTCGATGTCATGCAGATCGGAAATGCGCGGGACGACGTAAAAGCTTTGGCCCCCGCGGAAACGCTCGCGCAGCAGCGCCTCGCGGAGGGTGATGGTGTCGAATTCGCTGATGTAGGTGCGGATCGCCAGACGGTCGACGGGCGGGGTTGCGATGATCGACAGATCCCGCACGCCGGTGAGGCTGAGTTGCAACGTGCGCGGGATCGGCGTGGCGGTCAGGGTGAGGACGTGAACCTCGGAGCGCATTTCTTTCAGGCGTTCTTTGTGGGTGACGCCGAAATGCTGTTCCTCGTCGATCACCAACAGGCCAAGGTTTTTAAAGCGGATCGACTTTGCCAGCAAAGCATGGGTGCCGATGACGATATCGACCCTGCCCTCGGCCATCTCGGTGCGGGTGATGTTGGCGTCTTTGGTGGAGACGAACCGGGACAGCGGTTTGATGTTGATCGGAAAGCCGCGGAAGCGTTCGACAAAGCTGCGGTAGTGCTGGCGGGCGAGCAGTGTGGTCGGGCAGATCACTGCCACCTGCATCCCCGATAGGGCCGCGACAAAGGCCGCGCGCATCGCGACTTCGGTTTTCCCGAACCCCACGTCGCCGACGATCAGGCGGTCCATCGGCGAGCCTTTTTCCAGATCGGCCACCACATCGCCAATGGCCGAAAGCTGGTCGTCGGTTTCGGTATAGGGGAAACGGGCGGCGAAGGCCTCCCAGATCGAATGCGGCGCTTCCAGAATCGGCGCGTGGCGCAGGGCGCGTTCGGCGGCGATCCGCATCAGCTTGTCGGCAATCTCGCGGATGCGCTGCTTAAGTTTCGCCTTTTTCGCCTGCCAAGCGCCACCGCCGAGACGGTCTAACAGCCCTTCTTCGTGGCCGTAGCGCGACAGCAGTTCGATATTCTCAACGGGGAGATAAAGTTTCGCGTTTTCAGCATATTCCAAAGCGACGCAGGCATGCGGCGCGCCCAAAGCAGTGATGGTTTCCAAGCCCAGATAACGGCCAACGCCGTGTTCGACATGCACCACGAGGTCGCCGACGGACAGCGTATCAACCTCGCGCAGGAAGTTGTCGGCCTTGCGTTTCTTGCGGGGTTTGCTGACCAAACGGTCGCCCAACACGTCTTGTTCCGAGATCACCGCCAAGCCCGGCGCGGTGAAACCCGCCTCCAGCGCCCAGATCATCAGGTAGAGGCCGCCTTTGCCTTCGGGCAGATCACGGAAGTCTTTGATCTGGACAGCGTGATGCAGGCCTTGATCGTCCAGCAGACCTTTCAGGCGTTCGCGCGCACCATCCGACCACGAGGCGATGACCACCTGCGCATCTTGAGACAATACTTTAATATGCGCCGACAGTGCGCTGAAAAGACTGATATTTTCCTGTTGACGCTCCGGCGCGAAACTGCGGCCAATCCGGCCCTGCGCATCCAAAACGCCCGGACCGGGGGCTTGGGCCAAGGGGGAAAGTTGCAGCACGCGGTGGTCAGCAATCGCGGCTTCCCAAGCGGTATCGTCGAGATACAACAGCTCCGGCGCAGATGGCTTATAGACCGAATCCATCCGGCCCTTGGCATTCATCGCCTCGTGCCGTGCGTCGTATTGATCGGCAATACCTTCCCAGCGCGACAGACGGACGGCGGTAACTTGATCGTCCAAAACCACGGAAGCCTTTGGCAGATAATCGAAAATCGTCTCTAGCCCCGCGTGGAAGAACGGCAGCCAATGCTCCATGCCCTGATGCTTGCGGCCAGCCGAAACCGCCTCATAGAGCGGATCATCCGAGCCGCCCGCGCCAAATTCGACGCGGTAATTCTGCCGGAAACGGGCAATCGCGGCATCGTCGAGGATCACCTCGGACATCGGCGCGAATTCGACGGCTTTCAGCTTTTCGGTAGTGCGTTGCGTCACCGGATCAAAACGCCGGGCGCCATCCAGCACATCGCCGAAGAAATCCAAGCGCACCGGGCCGCCTTCGCCGGGTGGGAAAATATCAACAATGCCGCCACGAATGGCGAAATCGCCGGGTTCGGCCACGGTGGAGACCGGCGAAAACCCCATCCGCGCCAGAAAGCCCTTGAGTTGTTTTTCATCCACGCGGTCGCCAACGCGGGCAACGAAAGACGCCGTTTGCATCACAGAACGCGCCGGCAGGCGCTGCATGGCGGCGTTCAAAGTGGTTAACAGCACGAACGGGCCGTTAAAGCCCGAGGCCAAGGCCGCAAGGGTGGACATGCGGCGGGCGAGAATCTCGGGGTTGGGCGAGATGCGGTCGTAGGGCAGGCAATCCCAAGCGGGCAGATCAAGCACCACGGTTTCCGGGGCCATGACTGACAAAGCGGCGCGCATCGCCTCTAGGCGTTTGTCATCACGGGCGATGTGGATCACCGGGGCACCGCGTGCCAATTCGCGGGCCAGCAGTTTGGCGTCATAACCTTCGGGCGCACCGCCCAGAATGATGCGGTCGGCCACGGCCCTACCCCAACACGCCGATATAAAGATTGGCATACATGCCGAACATTGAGGTTACGAAAATCGACACCATGCCAAGCGCTTGCGTGGCGATGCGGTGGCGGATCAGGCGACGGTGCAAAGCCTCGCCGCTATTCTCACCGCCAACGATCAGCCCAGCGGTGCGCAAAGACAGCAGCGACAGAATGCTCATCGGCACCAGCAGGAACAGCACGGCTTGGGCGAATTCGACCTTATAATACACCGCCAGAACCAGCAGCGCGGTCAGCAGGAAGCACAAAAACGCCACCAACCAGACCCCGGCGGTTTGCGCGATATCGAGCATCCGGCCCGTGTTGATCCGCACCAGAACCTCGAGGTCATCCTGCAACGCGCCACCTTGCCGCCGCGCGCGGCTGATCAGATCGAACGGCACGCCCAGCACCCAATGGCTTGCGGAAGACCACATCACCGCCAGCATGATCCAATACCACAGGTTTGAGAACGACCGCATGTCGATCAATTCAAACAGGACTTGATACAAATTCACCTGAAGCCCTCACTGCCTTAAGCCTGCCTTGGCCTGCGCCCGAATGTCTGCTTGAGACGCCGCTCTTTCCATGTCAGGCAGAGCCAGCAACCGCAAGCCTTTTTGCCATCTTCAGGATAGACCAATGCGCCCGATCTCTGCTCCGACCCCGCAGTCTCGTTTCCGCCGTTTGCGCAGCACCCCCGCTTTGCGCGCGTTGGTGCAGGAAAACACGCTGACGGTGGGCGATCTGATCTGGCCGGTGTTCGTGCGGGATGGCGTGGGGGTGACGGAAGCTGTGGCCTCGATGCCGGGGGTGAACCGTTTGTCGGTGGATCTGGTGGTGAAAGCGGCGGAGGCGGCGGCGGCTTTGGGGATTCCGGCGATCTGCCTGTTTCCCTATACCGACCCTGCCCTGAAAACCGAAGATTGCGCCGAAGCGTGGAACCCGGACAATCTGACCAACCGGGCGATCAGGGCGATCAAAGCGGCGGTGCCGCAGATTGCGGTGATGACCGATGTGGCGCTTGACCCCTATAACGCGCTTGGCCATGACGGGTTGGTCAAGGACGGCATCATTCTGAACGACGAATCCGTTCAGGCCTTGGTGCGGCAGGCCTTGGTGCAAGCCGAGGCGGGGGCGGATATTCTGGGGCCGTCGGATATGATGGACGGCCGGATTGGCGCGATCCGGGCGGCATTGGAGGCGGCTGGGCATACGAATGTGGCGATCATGTCCTATGCGGCGAAATATGCTTCGGCGTTTTACGGGCCGTTCCGCGATGCAGTGGGGGCTTCGGGCGCGCTGAAAGGCGATAAAAAGACCTATCAAATGAACCCGGCCAATGGTGATGAGGCTTTGCGGTTGATCGAGCGTGATCTGCGCGAGGGCGCGGATATGGTGATGGTCAAGCCGGGGATGCCGTATCTGGATATCTGCCAGCGCGCGAAAGCGATGTTCGGCGCGCCGACCTTTGCTTATCAGGTGTCGGGCGAATATGCGATGATCATGGCTGCGGCGCAGAACGGCTGGATTGATGGTGAGGCGGCGATGGTTGAAAGCCTGATGGCGTTCAAACGCGCCGGCTGTGATGGCATCCTGACCTATTTTGCACCGCGGGTGGCCAAGCTGCTCGGCGGAGCGGCGCTTGCCTGACGGCGGGCAGATGACAAGCCGAAAGATTGGCGCTATTGTTTCCATAACGGGGTCATGAGAGCCCCTGTGAGGCATGAGGGCGGATATGACGAATTTTTCCAGACGCGGCTTTCTGGCGCTGACCGGCGTGGGTTTGGTTTCGGCCTGCCAGAATACGGTGGTCGGCAATGGCGTCGGCTCCAATGGCGGTGCGCAGATTGATGCGCGGGTGCGTGAGACGCAGGACTATCTGTTCGGCAAGTTTCCGGGCACGCGGCAGCTTGCGAACCGCTCCAGCGGGATTTTGACGATGCCTTTGGTGACGGAAGCCGGCTTTGGCTTTGGCGGCGCCTATGGGCGCGGCGTGCTGGAGATCAAGGGCGCTAAGGTGGATTACTATTCGGCCACCAAAGCCTCGATCGGCTTTCAGATCGGCGCGCAACAATACGCGCATATGTTGTTTTTCACCACCGATCAGGCGTTGCAGGATTTCCGCCGCTCGCCGGGATGGGCCGCCAGCGCCGATATTCGCTATGCGACCCCGGAAGAGGGCGGCTCGATTGGCAAAGAGACCACCGAGCTTGACCCGGTGATCGCGTTTGTGTTCGGCCAGCAGGGCTTGATGGCGGGGGCGACGCTGTCTGGGGTGAAATATACCCGGATCATCGTCTAAGCTGCCACGCGCGGACATGATTTTAAATCATTAAAAATCCGGTGGTTAACAATTCATACTCAGGAATTGTTAACCAACTGACCGCCTGATTTGGTGCAAATGTGGCGGACGATTTCTGAGCATTTCGGCGGCACAACAGTGCGCTTGCATGGATTTTGCAACTGCATTAAAGTGCAAATAGATTTTGACGCTTTATTTTCTGCCCGACATTTTGGGGGATTATTATGGCATTGATTGACGAATATATTGAGAATTTGGTTGACTGCGTCGAAGCTTATAAAACCTATTGGGTTTCGCCCTATTGTCGCGCCTATGTGGCGGCCTACACAGGCTTTAATAAGGCCCAAAAGGCGCAAGCTGACTGGGATAAGCTAAAGTTCGAACTATTTTTGACCGCCGCGTCGATCGGATTTGGCGGCGCGATGGGGGCAATTTTTGGTAAGACCGCTTTGTCAACGATTGCCGGAGACGCCGCCATTACTCAAATCTGCAATCGCAACATGACGCGGACGTTTAACGTGATCGCCGGCATTTCGGCATCGAAGCCCGGCAGTTTTATTGCTGGCGCGATCTGGGACAAGGTGTCATCGAAGGTTTCCGGAGAGGTGACATCGCAGATGCAAGCCCTGTTTAAGACGGCCCCCGCGAAAGAGCAGGCGATCCGGGATCCCTTGGTGATGTATATTGATCTGAATGATTTTGTTGCTCGGCAAGGACTTGTTGCGCGAGCCGTTGGCAAAGCCATACGCAAATCGACCTTGATCAGCTCGGATGAAAAGGAAAGCCTTGCTAACGCTATGATGGCGGCGCCGTTCTATGCCAACAAGCCGGGAAGCGAAGTTATCCCGCTGGTAGACCAAGCCGCCAAAGTGCTGGAGTTGTCGTTCTACATGGTACAAGTGATGGATCTTGATTATGTACTGGAAACCACCTACTTGCAGCAAGCTACGCGTGAAGGCACCCGGACCCGTGATTTGGGGCGCATTTCGGCGCTGACCACGGCGAAAGATTATGGCAAATTGCCTGCGATGAAAAGCCAGATCGGAGGGGCGTTTGCGCAGACCAGTCTATACTCCATCGGTTATGATAGTCTTGGCGGAAAAATCGTCGAGAGGATCAACGAACTTTATCAAGGTCTTTTCAAGACCGATTTCATCGACGACCATTGGTATGGCGTGTCGTTTGACGGGTCCCAGATTACCAAGGCAGAGCAAACACTTGTGCGCCTGAATGGTATGGTTCCTGCGATCTCTTTCTAACTATTTCAACCGCCGGATCAGGCTGGAAGTGTCGTTGCGGTTGCCACCCATCCGCTGCACGTCTTTGTAGAACTGATCGACCAAAGCGGTCACCGGCAGGCTTGCGCCGATCTGATCGGCAGCCTCCAGACAGATTTTCAGATCCTTGCGCATCCAGTCCACCGCGAAACCGTGATCGAATTTGTCGGCCAGCATGGTTTTATGGCGGTTGACCATTTGCCAAGATCCGGCAGCGCCTTGGCTGATCACTTCCACCACCGCTTCGCCATCCAAGCCCGCCTTTTCGCCAAAGGCCAAAGCCTCGGCCAGACCCTGCACCAGTCCCGCGATGGCGATCTGGTTCATCATCTTGGCCAGTTGCCCTGCCCCGCTGTCGCCCAGACGGCGGCAGATGCGGGCATAGGCGGCGATCACCGGCTCGGCTTTGTCGTAATCGGTTTGGGTGCCATCGCACATCACCGAGAGCACACCGTTCTCGGCCCCGGCTTGACCGCCTGACACTGGCGCGTCGACGAAGCCAAGTCCTTGAGCCGTGGCAATCGCCGATAACTCGCGCGTCACCGAAGCCGAAACCGTGGTGTGATCGACGAAAATCGCGTCTTTCATGCCCGCAAACGCGCCATCCTCGCCCAGACAAATGCTGCGCAGATCATCGTCATTGCCGACGCAAGCCATCACAAATGCGGCACCCGCTGCTGCTTCACGCGGCGTGCTTGCCGAGGCCCCGCCATGCTGCGCCACCCAAGCGGCAGATTTCGCCGGATTGCGGTTATAAACCGTGACTTGATGGCCTTTGGCCGCCAAATACCCCGCCATCGGGTAGCCCATCACCCCAAGACCCAAAAACGCCAGTTTTGCCATGATCGCCTACCCCGCATTGCCCCTATTCTGGCTTTGGACTAGGAAGGCAAGCAACCTCTGCCGTCAAGGACTCCGCCCTATGTTGACCGCCTTCCGCTGGCTTTTGCGCATCTTCACCGGGCTGATCGCTTTGGGGCTGCTGGCGGGGGTACTGGTGTATTATGTGCTGACCCGCAGCTTGCCAGATTATAACGAGGATTTCACCCTGAAGGGCATCACCGCCCCGGTCGAGATCGTGCGCAACAACAACGACGTGCCGCATATTTTTGGCAAGACCGAGGAAGATGTCTATTTCGCTTTGGGCTTTGCCCATGCGCAGGATCGGCTGTGGCAGATGACGATGCTGCGGCGCACGGCGCAGGGGCGGCTGTCCGAGATTTTCGGCGCGCGAACGGTGAAGATTGATGAATTGGTGCGGCGGTTGGATATTTACACGGCGGCGCAAGCGTCGGTGAAAGTGCAGGACGAACGTACGACTTTGGCGCTGAATGCCTATGCGGCGGGGGTCAACGCATGGATTTCACAGGTTAATCTGGGTGCGCGGGGTCGGGGTGCGCCGGAATTTTTCTTCTTTTCCAATGAGATCGCGGCGTGGTCGCCTGCGGATTCGCTGGCGATTTTGAAGCTGATGGCGCTGCAACTGTCCTCGCATCTGGAGGATGAGGTTTTGCGCGCGCAAATGTCTTTGGCGCTGCCCGCTGCACGATTGGCCGATATTCTGCCCGATGATCCGGGGCAAGGCGTGGCAGCCCTGCCGGATTATGCCAGCCTGATGCCGGGGGCGTTTCCGGGGGCTGTGACCAAGACCGCTTATGTGGATACGCCCTTGTCGCCGTTTCATTCCCGCGATTTTGCCGGGGCCTCGAATGCTTGGGCGGCGATGCCGGGCAAGGCGGCTGCGGGCGGTAGTTTGCTGGCGAATGACCCGCATCTGGGGCTGACGGCGCCCTCGATCTGGTATCTGGCGCGGCTGCAACTGCCGACCGGCGGGGTGATTGGCGGCACGATTCCGGGGATGCCTTTGGTGCTGGTCGGGCGGTCAGAACGCTTGGGCTGGGGGCTGACCTCCAGCTACTTGGATGATCAGGATGTGGTGATCGAAAAGATCAATCCAGCCAATCCGCAGGAATACCTCACGCCCGAGGGGCCGAAGAAATTCACCTCGCGGCAGACGATTCTGAACATCAAGGGCGAGGATCCGGTGACGCTGACCCTGCGCTGGTCAGAAGCCGGGCCAATTCTGCCGGGGACGCATTACGATCTGGCCTCGGTGACGCCCGCAGGCTCGGTCGCAGCGCTGGAATGGACGGCTTTGTCCGGCGCAGATACCTCGATGACAGCGGCGATGAAGCTGATGTCGGCGGGCTCGGTGGATCAGGCGATTGAGGCGGGCAAGGGCTTTGTCGCGCCCTCGCAGAACCTGATGCTGGCCGATGCCAATGGCATCGCGCTGCAAACCATCGGCGCTATGCCCGCACGTGATCCGGCCAATGCCACCCAAGGCCGGATGCCCGCGCCCGGTTGGCAGGGCAAGAACCGCTGGACCGGGATTTTGCCCTATGAGGATAATCCGCGATTCGTGAACCCCTCCAGTGGCTTGCTGGGCAATACCAACAACAAGACGGTGGATCGCCCCTTCCCTTTGCATGTGTCGTTTGACTGGGGTGATACCCGGCGGATTCAGCGTTGGCTGGCGCTGATGAAAACCCGCGAGGTGCATACCCGCGACAGTTTCATCGAGGCGCAACTGGATACCGTCAGCCCCACCGCGCGCAATTTGCTGCCGCTGATCGGCGCCGATCTGTGGTTTACGGGTGAGCCCGCCCCCGAAGGCACGCCCGAGCGTCTGCGGCAGAAGGCCTTGGATCTGATGGCAAAATGGAACGGCGAGATGAACGAACATCTGCCAGAGCCACTGATCGCCGAGGCATGGCTGCGCGCCTTGCAAGACCGTCTGACCCGTGACGAAATCGGACCTTTGGCCGATCAGTTCACTCACCCGGAACCGGTGTTCATCGAGCGGGTGTATCGCAACATCGGGGGGGCCTCGGTCTGGTGCGATGTGGTGCAATCGGCAGCGGTGGAAACCTGCACCGATATTGCGCGGATCGCCTTGGATCAGGCTTTGCTTGAGTTATCCGAGACTTACGGCCCGAACATCGAAAGCTGGCGCTGGGGCGACGCGCATCAGGCGACGCATGATCACCCGGTATTGGGCGATGTGCCGGTGCTGCGCTATTTTGTGAACATCCGGCAATCGACCTCTGGCGGTGACACCACTCTGCTGCGCGGCCGCACCAAAGGCACCGGACCGAACCCTTATCTGAACGTCCATGCTGGCGGCTATCGCGGGGTTTATGATTTCGCCGACCCGGACAGCTCGGTGTTCATCCAAGCCACCGGACAATCCGGCCATCCGTTGTCGCGGTTCTACGATGATCTCAGCGAATTGTGGCGGCGCGGCGAGTATATTCCGATGTCTCTCGACCCCGGTTTGGCGCGGGCTGGGGCGGTTGGTGATATGGTCCTGACACCGGAAGTGCCGCAATAACAAAGCATTGCAGCACTATCTTCGCGCGTTACTTGAACTCGCGATAGCGGCCCTGCTGGCGTTCGGTCCACAGCACGGTGATCTGCCAGCCCGTATCGTCTTGGGCTTCATCCAGCACGATGCCTGCATCATGCAGCCACGAGCGCCGCTTGCCCTCGGCAAAGCCAAGCGTCAGAACCGCTTGCGATTTTTCTTCCTCAAACGCGGTTGAGACCGCCTCAAGCAGCTGCGCCACGCCTTCACCCGTCAGCGCGGATACCGGGAAAACCCCTGCCCGGTTGGTGGCTTGCACCGCCAAAGCCTCGCGCTGGCTGGCTATCCACCAGATCAAGCTTGTTCCAAACCTCAAACATCGGCACGGCTTTGTTGACGCCCAATGAGGTCAGAATATCGGCCACATCGGCGGCCTGTTCGGCGGATTCGGGGTGGCTGATGTCGCGGACATGCAGGATCAGATCGGCTTCCAGCACCTCCTCCAGCGTGGCGCGGAAGGCGGCGACCAGTTGCGTCGGCAGTTCGGAAATGAAACCCACGGTATCGGAGGCGATCACTTTGCGCCCAGATGGCAGCACCACGCCGCGCATGGTCTGGTCCAACGTGGCGAACAGCATGTCCTTGGCCAGAACCTCTGCCCCGGTCATATGGTTAAACAAGGTCGATTTCCCAGCGTTGGTGTAGCCAACCAAAGCCACCAGCGGAAACGGCACCTTGCGGCGGGAAGCGCGGTGCAGTTCGCGGGTTTTGGCAACCCGGTCCAACTGCCGCTTCAGGCGGATCACCTGATCATCAATCGCCCGGCGGTCGGATTCGATCTGGGTCTCGCCCGGTCCACCAACAAAACCAAAGCCGCCGCGCTGGCGTTCAAGATGGGTCCAGGCCCGCACCAGCCTTGTGCGTTGGTAGGATAGCGCCGCGAGTTCCACCTGCAGCACGCCTTCGCGGGTGCGGGCGCGGTCGGCGAAGATCTCAAGGATCAGACCGGTGCGGTCTAACAGCTTGACGCCCCATTCTTTTTCCAGATTGCGCTGCTGCACGGGCGTCACCGGGCCATCGACCAGCACCAGATCAATCTCCAGCCCGTTCATCGTGGCTTTGAGGTCCTCGACCTTGCCCGAGCCGAACAGCGTCCCCGGCTGTACCCGTGGCAGACGCACGACTTCGGCGCCAAGAACCTGCAAACCGGGCAAAGCAGCGGCCAAACTGACCGCCTCGGCCAGCCCATGTTCGGGCAAGCGTCGCGATTTCACCGCTTTCAGATCGGGGTGCAACACATAGGCGCGCGTCGGGGCCGCCGCCGTTTCATAGGCGTCGATGCCACCGTCGGCAAACGGCCAATCGTCATCTTCTGGCAGGTCAGGGATCAGTCCTCACCTTCATAAAGGTTAACCGGGCCACCCGGCATGATCGTCGAAATCGCATGTTTATACACCAGCTGCGATTGACCATCGCGGCGCAACAACACGCAGAAATTGTCAAACCAAGTGATCACACCTTGCAATTTGACCCCGTTGATCAGGAAAATCGTCACCGGAACTTTGGATTTCCGGACATGGTTGAGAAACGCGTCTTGCAAATTTTGTTTGTCTGCGGCCATTTTTTCTTATCCTTATCGCCAGTCGCACCGAAAAGCGCGCCCTACCGCGCCCCGATGTTTAACTATGTCGCGCAAATTTGGCAGATTCCAGCGCAAAACGTCAGATTTGCTGCCGATGTTCCTGATTTGGATTCTTTCTGCAACAGTCTGCTCAGTCTTCGTCATCGCCGCGCCCGCCGGATTTTCCGGTGGTGACCACACCCAAAGACTTCAGCTTGCGGTGCAAAGCCGAACGTTCCATGCCAACAAACCCCGCCGTGCGGCTGATATTGCCGCCAAAGCGGTTAATCTGGGTCAATAGATACTCGCGCTCAAACACTTCGCGCGCCTCACGCAAAGGCAGGGTCGCCATCGCGCCGCCCAGCACCATACGGCCACCCGTATCGGTGGGGGCGTCCTGCCCCGGCAATTCGCGCGCCTCAATCGGGCCGGTGCCGTCGCCGAGGATCAACACCCGCTCGATCACATTGCGCAGCTGGCGGATGTTGCCCGGCCATTGCATCGTCTGCAACATGGCTTCGGCTTCCTCAGTCAGTTTGCGCTGCGGCAGACCTTGGGTGCGGTGGAACATATCGACGAAAGTCGTTGTTAATTCGGGAATATCCTCGCGCCGCTCTGCCAAGGACGGCACGGCAATCGGCACCACGTTCAGCCGATCATAAAGCTCTTGCCGGAAGCGGCCCGCCGCGATTTCCGAGCGCAAATCGCGGCTGGTCGAGGAAATCACCCGCAGATCGACGCGGACTTTATCCGAGCCGCCGACCCGCATGAACTGCTGATCGGTCAGCACGCGCAGGATTTTCGACTGGGTGCCCAGCGGCATTTCGGCCACTTCATCGAAGTAGACAACGCCGCCATGGCCTTGTTCCAGCAGGCCTTTTTCCACACCACGATCCGAGGTTTCGCGGCCAAACAGCACTTCCTCCATCCGGTCGGCGTCAATCGTCGCCGACGACACCGAGATAAACGGCGCGGAGGCGCGGTTGGAATTGGAGTGGATGAAGCGCGCGGCCATCTCTTTGCCAGAGCCCGCAGGCCCGGCCAGCATCACCCGGCCATTCGACTTGGTGACCTTTTCCAGCTGCGATTTCAAGGTTCTAAACGACGGGCTTGATCCAATCATCTCAGACGATGTCACATCACGCCGCCTGAGGTCAGCGTTTTCCCGGCGCAGGCGCGAGGTTTCCATCGCGCGGCTGACCACCACCATCAACTGATCAATGTTGAACGGCTTTTCGATGAAATCATAGGCGCCCTGCTTGATCGCGGCGACGGCAATTTCGATGTTGCCATGGCCCGAGATGATCACAATCGGAATATCCGGGTTGTCGCGTTTGACGGTTTTCAGGATGTCGATGCCATCCATCCGGCTGTCTTTCAGCCAGATGTCGAGGATCATCAGGTTGGGCGCTTCGGCGTTGATCTCGGACATGCAATCATCAGAATTTGCAGCAAGACGAATGGTATAGCCCTCGTCCTTCAGAATATCGCCGATCAGCTCGCGGATGTCTTTTTCGTCGTCAACGATCAGAATATTGCTCATTTTTCCCCCTGGCCGGTTTGGCCCGTGTTGCGTTGCCCCCGTTTGCGCGGGGCGCGTGGCAGGTGGATCACCGCCATTGCTCCGCCGTGGGCGTTGTTTTCAAAGACGGGCGCATCTTCAAGTGTCAGCGTACCGCCATGTTCTTCAATGATTTTCTTCACGATCGGCAGACCTAAGCCAGTGCCTTTCTCGCGGGTGGTGACATAGGGTTCAAACAGCCGCGCGCGGTCGGGCGGCAGGCCGATGCCATTGTCCATGATCCGTATCACCGCCTCGGATTCGTCCACCGTCAAGCTGACGCGGATTTCGGGTTTGTGGTCTTCTGGATTTGACTTTTCATGCAGGGTTTCAATGGCTTCTCCTGCGTTCTTAATGAGATTTGTCAGTGCCTGTCCGATCATCGTGCCGTCGAGTTCCATCATCAGCGGGCCCTCGACCAACGTGCGGCGGAAGGTGACGGTGGGTTGACCATTTTCTTGCAGCATCACAGCCGCCCGCAGCAAAGCCACCAGATCGGTTTCGCGCCGATCCGGTTCGGGCATGCGGGCGAATTTCGAGAACTCATCCACAATGCGGTGTAAGTCATTGGTTTGGCGAACAATAACCTCGGTATACTGATCCAGATCCTCGGGGTCTTGCACTTGCGATCTGAACTTGCGCTTGATGCGTTCGGCGGAAAGCTGGATCGGGGTCAGCGGGTTTTTGATCTCATGCGCGATGCGGCGGGCAACATCGCCCCAAGCCGCCATGCGCTGCGCCGAAACCAGTTCGGTCACGTCGTCAAACGCCACCACATAGCCTTCCAGCCGCCCGGACTCGCTGCGCCGTACCGAGACGCGGACCAGAAGGCTTTCCAATTTGCCCTTTCGGGTCAGGCGGATTTCCTCTTGCACCGCAGAGCCGCCAACCTCGCGCAGACGCTCAAACAGGGCGGCGAATTCGGGGACGGCGGCGGCGAGTGGCACTTCGGCGGCACCACCCGCAAGCTCCAGCAGACGTTCGGCGGCGCGGTTGGCAAAATCAATATCGCCCTCGGCGTCCAGACCGATCACACCTGCGGTGACGTTGGAGAGCACGGAATCGAACAGGCGGCGGCGTTGTTCGGTTTGGCGGTGGCCGTCCAGCAAAGCTTCGCGTTGACCTTTAAGTTGATGCGTCATCTGGTTGAAAACACGCGACAAAGTGGAGATTTCGTCATCGCCTTCTTCCTCGATCACCTGCACATCCAGATCGCCTTGACTGACCCTTCCCACCGCATAGGCCAAGCGGCCCACGGGCTTGCTAAGCCGTTCGGCGAACCACAGGCCGAGCCAGACGGCGGCCAAAACCAAAATTAAAGCGAAGCCGAGATACAAGAGGCCGAAGTTGAACAGGATCTTACCGCGCTCGGATTCGAGCTGCTGATAGAGCCGGACGGTTTCTTTGGTTTCATCCAACAGCGACAGGATGCCGCCATCGACCTTACGCGAGACATAGAGGTAACGGTCGGCGAAGGCATCGAGATGCACCAAAGCGCGGAATTCATCATTGGCCCAATCTTGGATCACCACCACTTCACCGGACTTGGCTCTGCTGAGTTCTTCGGGCTTCGGCGGTTCAAAATCGAACAGATACGACCGCTCGCCCCGGGTCTTCAGGGTGGCGGTGCCGTCGATCAAATAGACCTCTTTCATGCCGCGTTGAATGGCGGCCTGACCTTGGGTCAGGATCGGGCGAACCTGATCGTCTTGCAGGAAAAAGGTCTTTTGTTTGGCGAGGTTCAGGAAGGCACCAAGCGCGGAAGCATCGTCTTTCAGCGCCTTGGTCTGCTCATCTTCATAGGCTTGGGCGGCGGTTAAGGAGGCGGACACCACATTGCTGACGCGGTCGGAAAACCAGCCTTCAAGGCCAATGTTCACGGTTAACACGGCAAAAACGGCGACCAGAATCGTCGGCACCAGCGCCACGAAGGCGAACACCCCGGTCAGCCGCAAATGCAGCGCCGAGCCTGCCGATTGTGAGCGGCGATCCGCGATCATCCGCATCACCCGCGACAGCACCAGACCCGCCACCAGCAGGATATAGACCATATCGGTGAGCAGGATCAGCCGCAGGTTTTGCGACGAGGCCCCAAGGTTAAACGGCCCAAGTGCCAGAAACGTCGCCACCGCGAGCATCGGTCCAAGGAACACCAGCCCGAAGGTCAGCCCGTTTTGCACGCGCCGCATCCGGCGCAGTCGCGCCAGTTTGGCCCATGTGAGACTGCGGTAAGCGCCTTGCACGTTTCCCCCGGTTTTCACGGGGAGTGTCGCCCCCGCCACAGCGTTGTGCTTTCCGCGCCACGTTACGCGCAAAGCACTCCCCCTGTGGCGGTTTTACATCAGCTTACGCCGCCGTGTCACGCGGATATCGAGGTCTGTGATCTTCTTACGCAAGGTATTGCGGTTGATGCCCAGCAGATCGGCACATTTGGCTTGGTTGCCGCCAGTGGCGTCGAGGGCGATTTCGATCAAAGGGATCTCCATTTCGCGCAAAATCCGGTCGTAGACGCCCGCGGGGGGCAGTTGGCCGCCGTGCAGATCGAAATAGCGCTGTAAATGTCGCGCCACCGAGGCCGACAATTTTTCGCCATCCATGCCACCGGACCGGCTGATTTGCACCGGCTGCGTGGCACCCAAAGCCTGCTCAATCTCGGTTTTGGAGATTTCCGGCTCGGTCGCGGTGACCAGCAGGCGCTTCAGCAGATTCTCCAACTGGCGGACGTTGCCGGGCCACGGATAGGCGCGCACGATCGCCATGGCCTCGGGCGAGAGGCGGCGTTGCAGGCCCATGTCACGCTCGCCGCGGGCAAGGAAGTGTTCGGCCAAGAGGGGAATGTCTTCGACGCGTTCGCGCAAAGGTGGCACTTGCAGGGTGACGCCGCCGAGACGGTAGAACAGGTCTTTGCGGAACACCCCGGCCTCCATCTTTTGTCCCAGATCGGCTTGGGAGGTCGCCATGATGCGGGGGGCGTGATCGCCCATCACATCGAGCATCCTGACCAAACGAGCCTGTGCGTCTTCGTCGAAATCGGAGACTTCATCCAGCACGAGGCTGCCGCCTTTGGCCCGCGCGAGGAGGGTTGCGATGCCATCGACGCCTGCCAGATCGGTGGCTTGTGCGGTGATGAAGGGTTGGCTGCGGCGATCCGAGAAATCGTGCACCGCGCGGGCAATCAGGGATTTTCCGGTGCCGGATTCGCCGGAAATCAGCACCGGCAGATCGGCGTTCATCACACGGGCGACAAGGCGATACAGCGCCTGCATCGACGGCGTGCGACCCACCAACGGCAGATCGTCGCCCATCTCGCGCGGGGTCAGGCTGGGTTTGGGGGCGTGGCGCTTCAAATCCAGCGCGCGGGCGGAACGTTTCATCAGATCGGGCAGATCGAAGGGCTTCGGCAGATAGTCAAACGCCTCAGCCTCAGCAGCCTGAATTGCGGTCATGATGGTGTTTTGCGCCGAAATCACGATCACTGGCAGGCCGGGGCGCAGTTGCGCAATGCGCGGCAGGGCTTCAAGGCCGTTGCCATCGGGCATGATCACGTCTGAAATCACCAGATCGCCTTTGCCTTCCTCGACCCAGCGCATCAGGGTCATCAGGCTGGAGGTTGCATGCACTTTACAGCCGGCGCGGGTCAGCGCTTGCGTGAGAACGGTGCGGATGGTGCGGTCGTCATCGGCGACAAGAATGGTGCCATCCATTTAGGGAAACTCCTCGGGTAGCCCGCGGGGTGCGAGCGGTAGGGAAATGCGGAAAACGGTGCGACCGGGGGCGGAATCAACCGAGATCCAGCCTTCGTGGTCGGAGATGATTTTGGACACCAGTGCGAGGCCAAGGCCGGTGCCATTTTCGCGGCCCGAGACGAACGGCTCGAAAATGTCGGTGGCGATGCCGGGCGGGATGCCGGGGCCATCGTCGATGATTTCGACTTGCAGCGGGAGCGTGGAGCCGGAACCGTCTTTGCGGCGGCGGCGCAAGCTGTGGTCGTAAAAGGTGTGCAGCCGGATGGTTCCGCCTTTAGAACCAGCGGCTTCCGAGGCGTTCTTCAACAAGTTTAGGAACACTTGCATCAGTTGATCATTGTCGGCGAAGGTGGCCGGGAGCGAGGGGTCGTAGTCTTCGACAATGCTCATATGCGCGCCGAACCCGACGAGGGCTGATCTGCGGGCGCGGTCCAGCGCGTCATGGATGTTGACCGCACGACGGGCCGGTGGGCGCAGGTTGCCGAATTGCTCGACTTGTTCCAGCAGTTTGACAATGCGGCGGGTTTCCTCAACGATCAGATCGGTGAGTTCCAGATCTTCCGGGCCAAGACCCATGGCGAGCAGTTGTGCAGCGCCGGAAATGCCTGCGAGCGGGTTTTTGATCTCATGCGCCAGCATTTCGGCCATGCCGATGGCGGATTTGGCGGCTGATGTCACCTGCATGGATCGGCCCAAGCGTTCTGCGATTTCACGCGGCGAAATCAGCAGCAGCACGCAGCCTTTGCTGTCTTGCAGCGGCGCCATTTGCAGCGCGCATTGCACCGGAGCGCGTTCACCGGTGGTCACGTCAGCTTCGGCGATGAACAAGGGCGATTCGTGGGCGTGGACGCGGGCGAGTGCGTCTTCCATCGGGGCGTCGATCGACAGACGGTCCAGCAGCGGCTGGCCGACAAGGCTTTTTGACGAGGCGTTCAGGAAGGTTTCAGCGGGCGGATTGACGTCAAGGATCAGGCCAGTGGGGCCGATCAGCAAAGCGGGCAGCGGCAGCGAGGCCCAGAGGGCGGGGCCGTTGAACTGGGTCATGCGGCCACCTCGCGCGGTTCTGTGAAGCTGTCGCGGATCAGAGCGCGGACGGTGGCGGGCGAGGTGGCGGTGAGGATAGCCTCGCGGTTGGCGGCGTGGCCTGCGGCTTCCAGATACCAGCCGAGATGTTTGCGGGCGACGCGCAGGCCAAGCTCGGGGCCGTAAAATTCCAGCATATGATCGTAATGCCCGATCACCAGATCGGCGAGGGCATCACCTTCGGGGATTTGCGGGGCGGGCATGCCGTAAAGTGCGTGGGCAATTTCGGCCAGCCGCCACGGTGCGCCTTGTGCGCCGCGACCGACCATGACGCCATCGGCTTGCGAGAGGCTCAGGGCTTGGCGGGCTGTGGCGATGTCGGTGATATCGCCGTTGGCGATCACCGGCACCGACACGGCGGCTTTCACCGCAGCAATGGCGGCCCAATCGGCGCTGCCTTTGTAGAACTGGCAACGGGTGCGGCCGTGGATGGTGATCATCTGCACCCCTGCCCCTTCGGCGGATTTGGCGATTTGCGGCGCGTTCAGGCTTTGATCATCCCAGCCGAGGCGGGTTTTCAGCGTCACCGGGACCGTCACCGCGTTGATCACCGATTCGATCAGCGCCAAGGCCAGTTCGGGTTCCTTCATCAAGGCCGAACCGCAAGCGCCGTTGCCGCCCGCAGCGGTAACGCGTTTGGCGGGGCAGCCCATGTTGATGTCGATCACTTTAGCGCCCTGCGCCTCGACGTAACGGGCGGCCTCGGCCATCCAATACGGATCGCGGCCCGCCAGTTGCACCGAGGTCGCGGCCTCGGAAAACCCCAGCTCCGCCCGCGCCCGCGCCAAAGGCTGCGCCTTCATCACTTCCTCAGACGCGATCATCTCAGACACCACCAGGCCCGCACCAAAGCGCGCCACCATCCGCCGGAACGGCAGATCGGTGATGCCCGCCATCGGTGCCAGAATCACCGGGGGATGCAGAGAGAGTGCGCCTAAACACAGGGACATTGCGGCTCCTTTGGCTGAAACATGCGCTTGGGCGGGGGGTTCGCCAAGGGCTTGCCCTCCACTTTATGCCCTATTTCTAAGCAATGCACAATTATTGGGCGGTTGTGCTGCATTTCGCGACCAGTTGGGCATTGGCAGGGGCAGATTGTCAGGCTTACGCCGCTGGCTTAGATAGGGCGAAAAGGAAACAGCATGACAACAGCTGCGATCATCACCGCTGCGGGGCGCGGCTTGCGCGCCGGGGGGGGGCAGCCTAAGCAATGGCAGCTTTTGGGCGGGCTTGCGGTGGCGGCGCATGCGGTGGCGGCGTTTCAGGGCATGTTGCGGGTGCTGGTGGTGCATCCGGAGGATCGCGGGCTGGCCGAGGCCTTGGGGCTGGATGTGCTGATCGTCGAGGGCGGGGCGTCGCGCTCGGCTTCGGTGCACAACGCGCTTGAGGCTTTGGCAGGGCGCGGGATTAGCCGCGTGTTGATCCATGATGGCGCGCGGCCTTTGGTGTCTGGAGCGGTCATTCAGCGGGTGATCGGGGCACTCGATCAGGCCGACGGGGCGGCGCCTGCGCTGGCGGTGACCGATGCTCTGTGGCGCGGCTCCGCAGGGCTGGTGGTGGGCACGGTGCCGCGCGAGGGGCTGTTTCGGGCGCAGACGCCGCAGGGCTTTCGCTTTGAGGCGATTTTGGCGGCGCATCGCGCACATCCCGGCGAGGCTGCCGATGATGTGGCAGTGGCGCGTGCGCATGGCATCAATGTGGTGATCGTCGCGGGCGATGAGGATAATCTGAAACTGACCTTTCCGGGCGATTTTGCCAAGGCAGAGGCGATCTTAAAGGGGCGGCAGATGGATCTGCGGGTGGGCAATGGCTTTGATGTGCATGGGTTTTGTGACGGCGATGGGGTCTGGCTCTGTGGGGTGAAAGTGCCGCATGGCCGCGCTTTGCTGGGCCATTCCGACGCGGATGTGGGGATGCACGCTTTGACCGATGCGATTTATGGGGCGCTGGCCGAGGGTGATATTGGCCGGCATTTCCCGCCGTCTGATCCGCAGTGGAAAGGGTCGGAGAGCAAGATTTTCCTCGCCCATGCGATGCGGTTGGCGCGCGCCAAGGGGTTTGCACTGGCGAATTGCGATGTGACTTTGATCTGCGAGAAGCCCAAAGTCTGGCCACATGCCGAGGCGATGCGCGAGGCTTTGGCGGGCATTATGGAGGTGGCGGTGGAGAAGATTTCGGTGAAGGCGACCACTTCGGAACGGCTGGGGTTCACGGGTCGTGAGGAAGGCATTGCGGCCATGGCGACTTGCGCTTTGGTGCGGGCATGAGGGTGACGCGGGTTCTGGCGATCTGGTTTGGCGCGGGGCTGCTGCGGCCTGCGCCGGGGACGTGGGGATCACTGGTTGCGGTGATTCTGGCGCTGCTGATCGACCGGCATTGCGGTTTTCCGGTGCTGCTGGTGGCGACCGTTGCGGTGACGGCTTTGGGGTTCTGGGCGGTTGCGGTGGAATTGCGCGACACCCCAACGGCGGACCCGTCGGAGTTTGTGATTGATGAAGTGGCGGGCCAGTGGATTGCGCTGCTGTTTTCCTCGGCGGCGTTCTGGTGGAGGGGGCATGAGGGCTTCTTGCCCTACCCTGCCCCGATCGCGGCGTTTTTGTTCTTCCGGCTGTTTGATATCTGGAAGCCGTGGCTGGTCGGTCGCGCGGACCGCAGGCATGATCCGGCGGGGGTGATGCTTGACGATCTCTGGGCGGGGTTGTTTGCTGGGGGGGCGACGATTGTGGCGGCGGCGGCCTACCATATCCCGCTGATCTTGAGGGGGTGATCCATGTCTGAGCTGCTGCGGCTGGCGCGCTATTGGGGCTATCGGATTTCAACCGCCGAAAGCTGCACCGGCGGCATGGTGGCGGCGGCTTTGACCGACGTGGCGGGATCGTCGGATATGTTTGACCGCGGCTTTGTCACCTATTCCAATCAGGCGAAGATCGAGATGTTGGGGGTTTCGCCGGAGCTGCTGGCAGAGTTTGGCGCGGTGTCGGAAGCGGTGGCGGGCGCGATGGCTGAGGGGGCCTTGCGCCATTCGCAGGCCGATCTGGCGGTCTCGACCACCGGGATTGCCGGACCGGGCGGGTCGGCGTTCAAGCCCGAAGGGCGGGTTTGCTTTGGACTGGCGGTGAAGGGTAAGGCGACGCTGGTGGAGACGGTGGAGTTTGGCGCTTTGGGGCGCGACGCTGTGCGGCTGGCGGCGCGGGATCATGTGTTGGGGCTGCTTTTGCAGGCGATGGTTTGAGGTGCACCTGTCGGAGCGGGGGCTAGCCCCCACACCCCCCAGGATATTTGAGCACAGAGGATGATAATTTTAGATAAGTTTTAGGGGTTTGCGTGGCCGTAGAGTTTCGCCGCCCGCACCTCAAAGGCGCGCACCACGCGGGTCATCGCTTCGTTGAACACCAGACCGATCAGGCCGGCGAGGATCGGGTTGCGGAACTCAAAATCCACCTCGAACGAAATATCGCAGCCGTTTGGGGTATCTTTGAACGTCCACACCGATTTCAGATGTTTGAACGGGCCGTCGATGTATTCGGTGAGGATTTTGGACTCGGTCGGAAGCAAAGTGACGCGGCTGCCGAAACGCTCGCGGAAGACTTTGAAGCTGATCACCAGATCGGCCTCCATCACCTCGCCGCCGCCGGCGATGGGCGAACGGCTGCGGATGCGGGCGGCGGCGGTCCAAGGTAGGAATTCGGGGTAGCGCGCGACATCGGCGACAAGGTCGTACATTTGTACAGCCTTGTATGGCAGGTGCTTGGTTTCAGAGTGATGCGGCACAGGGAACCTATCGCGTGACTTGCGCACTGGTATTGGGTAGAAAACCAACGGAAATCAAGAGGTCCCCATGCAGACGCGTCCTTATGTCATCGATCAGTTGATCTCGGCCAAGGCGATTGCCGCGCGGGTGGAGGCTTTGGCGCGCGAAATTACCGAACATTACAAGGGCTGTGACAAGCTGATCGTGGTCGGGCTGCTGCGGGGGTCTTTCGTCTTCATCGCGGACCTTGTGCGCGAGATTGATCTGCCGGTGCAGGTGGATTTTCTGGAGGCGAGTTCCTACGGCGATGCGATGCATTCCAGCCGCGAGGTGCGGATATTGAAGGATCTGCGCGGTGAGATTGCAGGCCAAGATGTGCTGGTGGTCGAGGATATCGTCGATACCGGCTTCACCCTGCATCATGTGAAAAACCTGCTGATGTCGCGGCAGCCGCATCGGCTGGAGGTCTGTGCTTTGCTGGATAAGCCGACCCGGCGCGAGGTGGATATCAAGGCGACTTGGACCGGGTTTGAGATTCCCGATGAGTTCGTTGTGGGCTACGGCATTGATTTCGCGCAGAGAAACCGCAACCTGCCTTATATCGGCAAAGTGCGGTTTACAGATTGATGAATCCGATCTGGCTGATCCGTATGGCACGCCTCGCGCGCAATCCACCCTCGCCGGGACGGGTGAAACTGGTGCTGGGCGTGGGGGTTTTGTGCCTTATTCTGTTCGGCATTGAGCATGTCTGGGGTTGGCCGGACTGGCTGACGGTGAATGGCAAGACCAAGCTGCGCTAGAATTCGCCCGGTGGCGGGCTGAGGTTAAATCGCCCTTCCCAAACCCCTATTCTGGTGTAACGTGCGGCATAATTGGCCAGACCAGATGGCTAAGCCCTTCAAAGGTCAGTGCCATGTCGCGTCTGCTTTCTGCCGTTTTAGCCGTTTTGTTGTTGGGATTTGGCGGGTTTTTGCTGCTCTCGGCCCCACATTCCGTCGATGTCGGGCTCTATGACGGGCTGAAAGGCGATGCGGCGAAGGGCGAGTTGGTGTTCTGGGCGGCGGGTTGTGCCTCGTGCCATGCGGCGGCGGATGCCAAGGGGGCGGAGGAATTGGTGCTGGCGGGCGGGCAGGAATTCCCCTCGGCGTTTGGCACCTTTGTGGCCCCGAATATCTCGCCCGATCCGGTGCAGGGCATTGGCGGCTGGACGCTGATCGAGTTTGCCAATGCGGTGACGCAAGGGGTCGGCAAGCAGGGCGAGCATCTTTACCCTGCCCTGCCTTATAATGCCTATAACAAGATGCTGCCGCAGGATGTGGCGGATTTGAAAGCGTTCATGGATGGGCTGCCTGCTTCGGCTGCGCCTTCTAAACCGCATCAGATTGGCTTTCCGTTCAACATCCGGCGTTCTTTGGGGATTTGGAAGCTGCTGTTCGAGCGCACCGATTGGGTGATCGCGGGCGATCTGACGCCTGAACAAACCCGGGGCCGCTATATTGCCGAGGCTTTGGCACATTGCGGCGAATGCCACACGCCGCGCAATGCGTTGGGCGGTTTGCAGCGCGGCGCTTGGCTGTCGGGCGCGCCGAACCCCTCTGGCAAGGGCCGCATCCCGAATATCACGCCGGGGAAACTGACGTGGAGCAAGGCGGATGTGGTGGAATATCTGACCTCGGGTTTTACGCCAGAGTTCGACTCGGTTGGTGGCCATATGGCGCATGTGGTCGAGAATATGGCGAAGTTACCGGAGTCGGATCGCAAGGCGGTGGCGGCCTATCTGCAACTTGTGCCTGCGGTGAAGTGAATGATTCTGATCGGCCAATATGACAGCCCGTTTGTGCGCCGCGTTGGCGTGGCCCTCGCGCTCTACGGCATGGCGTTTGAGCATCGGCCGTGGTCGTCGTTTGGCGATGCCGATCAGTTGCGCGCGTTTAACCCGCTGACACGGGTGCCGACGCTGATCTTGGACGATGGTTTTGTGCTGATCGACAGCCATCTGATCCTCGATTATCTGGATGGGCTGGTGGACGCGCCGCTGTTTCCACGCTTGGAACCGGACCGCCACCGGGTGCTGAAAGTGGCAGGCCTAGGCTGTGGCTTGGCGGACAAGGCGGTCAGCCTGTTCTATGAACGCGCCATGCATACCACGATCTCGCCCAGCTTTGACGCCCGCTGCCGCACTCAAATTGGCGCGGTACTGGCGGCGTTGGAGGAGGATCTGGCGGGTCGTGCTGGCCCCTATTGGTTCGGGCCGCTCAGCCATGCCGATATCGTTGTGGCTTGCGCGTGGCGCTTTGTCACCGAGGCGCATCCGGGGTTGATTGACCCCGCCCGCTTGCCAAACCTGCGCCGATTGAGTGCGAAGCTTGAGGCGCTGCCGGCGTTTCAAGCCAACTCCCAAGCCTTCCTGCCACCGACCTAAACCCGAAGCCTAAGCCTTTGGTATAAGCGCGGATCGGCTGTAAACTCTTTGTGTATTTCAAGCCTTTAGCACGTAAGCGGCCTACCCTGCCCCTTGTGCAGCCGCAGCAACTGCGCAAGCCTGCCGCCAACCGGCAGCGCCCTGCTCCGGCCAGCCCGCGCCCCAAACGGCGCTTTGCACGCGGAGTAGTCTATGAAGAAACGTCTTATTGCCTTTACCATGATGGCGGCGCTGACGGCGTTTGGCGTCTATGCGCAGGATGCCGAAGACCCGTTCGCCGATGCAGTGGAAACCCGGCATGGTTTGATGCTGCAAATGGCCACTGATCTGGGGACTTTGGGCGGCATGGCCAAGGGCGAGGTGGCCTATGACAAAGCTGCTGCGACCAAAGCGGCGGCGAATGTCGCGGCGGTGGCCTCGGTGATCTCAACAGCGCAATTTCCGGCGGGGTCCGAGAATGGCAAATCGGCGGACAGTTTTGCCTTGCCCGATGTCTGGGCGAAACAGGATGATTTTCTCGCCAAGATCACCGATCTGAACAATGCCGCCGCGATGATGCAGATGGCGGCGGCGACCGATGGCGATGCGATCAAGGCCAGCATGGCGCAGCTGGGCGGTGCCTGTTCAGCCTGCCATAAGGCCTATCGTCAGCCGGAAAGCTGATCTTTCGGGTTAGGTTATCGGGGCGGGTTACGCCCGCCCCAGTTTCTGCAACCGTGCTTGCCGCAGCCGCGCGAAATCGTCGCCGGCGTGGTAGCTGGAGCGGGTGAGCGGCGTGGCCGACACCATCAGGAAGCCTTTGCCGAAGGCGGTTTGCTCGTAGCTTTTGAACTCATCTGGCGTGACGAACCGATCCACCCGGTGATGTTTTGGCGTCGGTTGCAGATATTGCCCGATGGTCAGGAAATCCACATCCGCCGCGCGCATGTCGTCCATCACCTGATGCACGCCTTGGCGGTCTTCGCCCAAGCCCACCATGATGCCGGATTTGGTGAACAGGGTCGGGTCGAGCTCTTTCACCTTCTGCAACAGCCGCAAGGAATGGAAATAGCGCGCGCCGGGGCGGACGGTGGGATAGAGGCCGGGCACGGTTTCAAGGTTGTGATTGAACACATCCGGGCGGGCCTCAACGACCTTTTCCAAGGCCGAGGGCGGGCATTTCAGGAAATCCGGCGTCAGGATTTCAATCGTGGTGCCGGGGGCGCGGTGGCGGATGGCGCGGATGGTCTGGGCGAAATGCTCCGCCCCACCATCTTCCAGATCGTCACGGTCAACAGAGGTGATCACCACATGGTTGAGGCCCAACTCAGCGACAGCATGTGCCACGCGCCCCGGCTCGAACGCATCCAGATTGTTCGGCTTGCCAGTGGCGATGTTGCAGAACGAACAGCCCCGGGTGCAGATCTCGCCCATGATCATCATGGTGGCGTGACCTTGGCTCCAGCACTCGCCCACATTCGGGCAACCGGCTTCTTCGCAGACGGTGACCAGCTTTTTCTCGCGCAGAATATCGCGGGTTTTCTTGTAGCCTTCCGAGGTCGGCGCTTTCACGCGGATCCAATCGGGCTTTTTCGGCTGCGCATTATCGGGCTTATGCGCCTTTTCGGGGTGACGTTGATCCGGCAGCTTGAGATCGCGCAACGGTTTTTCCCCCTGAAACCAAGTTGGTTTTACAAATAGTCTGCTAGACAGGGCTTGGCAACGGCGTTCCCGCCGTAAGCCCATGCAAGTATAACAAGGGTAAGGGACAGAAAATGACAAAAAAACTGATAGCCGAAGCTTTTGGAACCGCTGTTCTGGTGCTGTTTGGCTGTGGCGCTGCGGTGATCGGCGGGGCTGCGATTGGCTTTACCGGGATTGCGCTGGCCTTTGGTCTGGCGATTGTCGCGGCGGCTTATGGCATTGGCGCGATCTCGGGGGCGCATCTGAACCCGGCGGTTTCTCTGGGCATGGTGACGGCGGGGCGGATGAGCGTGGCCGAGTTCGCAGGCTATGCGGCGGCGCAGGTGGCGGGCGCGATTGTTGGCGCCTTGGTGCTCTACCTGATCGCGAGTGGCAAAGCGGGCTTTGTGATGGGCGAATGGGCGCTTGGGTCGAATGGCTACGGTGCGGGGTATCTGGGCGAATACAGCGTCACCGCCGCCTTGGTGTTTGAATTTGCGATGACCTTCATTTTCGTCACGGTGATTCTGGGGGCTACCGGCGCAGGTTCTACCGCTGGCTTTGCGGGATTGGCCATTGGTCTGACGCTGGCGGCGATCCATCTGGTCGGCATCAATGTGACCGGGGTTTCGGTCAACCCGGCCCGCTCGATCGGGCCTGCACTGTTCGCGGGCGGGGCGGCGCTGTCGCAGCTGTGGCTGTTCATCGTGGCGCCGTTGGCGGGCGGTGCTGTGGCTGGCCTGATCTATAAGGCCGGGCTGACCCGCGCCTGATCTGGCTTTGCGATCACGGTACGGGCGGTGGGAAACCGCCGCCCGTTTGCGATTGATCTGGGTCATGGCGTCGTTACCCTGCACCGGTTAGGAAGCCGCATGACATTGATGGAACTGAGCCTCGCGCTGCTGGCGCTGTTGATCACCCCCGGCCCGACCAATGCGCTGCTGGCGCTGAGCGGGGCGCAAAATGGCATGCGCGCGGGCCTGAGACTGATCCCGATTGTGCTGGTATGCTATCTTTGCACCGTGCTTCCGCTGGCTTTGTGGGGGGCGCCCATCTTGCACCGCCTGCCGCTGCTGCGACCGATTTTACCGGGATTGCGGCGTTGTGGGTGGCGCGACTGGCATTTGGGCTGTGGCAGCCGCCTGCGAATTTGGCAGTTGCTGCGCGGCAGGTCAGCGCCGGACAGATGGCGCTGACGACGCTTTTGAACCCAAAAGCGCTGATCTTCGGCTTGGTGCTGATCCCTGCCGTTCCACAGATTGCCTTAGGCGTTGGGATTTTCGCTGTCTTAGTGCCGCTAGCGAGTGTGGTCTGGGCTGGGCGCAGGCGTGCTGGCACGCTCGGGGTCATGGCTGAACAGGGGCGCTGCGGTGTGGCTGGCGGCGCTGTCTGTGCTGCTCGCCGCCAAAGCCTTTGCAGGTTAGTTAACCGATGAGAGGCCCCGACCGCCCATAGGTCTCATCAAAATGCCGCCGCAAGCGCTGCAATGCGATCCGCAGCACCACCTTGCCGGAGCGTGCCACCCAACCCAAGCGCTGCTCGGCGGTCTCGATGCCTTCGAGAAAACAGCAGACCCGCAAAGCCACATCGCCCAGACCCAGCCCCAGATCGCGCAGAGCCGCCGCAACCCGGTCGCGCGCCGCCCTTGGCCCTTCCGCGATGCCCGCCTCGGCGCGGAAATTGCCGCGGTCGGCCCCGGTCAAGAACCGCTCCCAATTCTGCGCAACGCGCGTCCCCATCTGCGCCAGTTCAAAGTCCTCGCGCAAGCGTTCGGCAGCCACCACCAGTTCGGGTTCCAAATACAGCTTGCCGTCCTTGTCGCGCCTGCGCCCCAGCACGGAAACCGGGCTTTCGGCGAGATTGTAGCGGATGCGGCGTGGGCCGGTATCCTCACTGACAACGCGGCTGTCCCATTCCCGGTGCTGGCCGCCAAACGCGGTTTGCGCCTCGGCAAAACCGCCGGCGCGGGCGTCGGCATCGACCATCCGCTTCAACGCCGCTCGCCCGGTGCTGCTGATTTCATAGGTCGCCACCCGCCCCGGTTTGCGGCAGGAAATCCAATCCTTCAGCGCGAAGGCCTGCGCGATCACCCGCTCCACCACCGCTGTGCGCGCGGTATGGCCATCGGGAAACTCGCGCATCACCACGGCCTTTTCCATATCCGGCGCGAAGGCCAGCACCGCCCCCGGTTCAACCAGACGGCGCAGAATACGTTTGCCCTCTGAGGTGATTGTCGCTTCATCGGCAACAATGTTCTGCGGGCGCAAAGGGGCGGTCATGATGTCATCATCCTTATTGATCGGAGGCAAGCTGGGCGCGGGCGCGCTGGTCAGGGCGGCCAGCGCCTCATCCAGCAAAGGGTCGTCACGCCGGGTTTCATAGCGGCGCACCGCGCGCATCACGGTGGAGGCATGTCGGCCCTCGCGTCGCGCAAGGGCCCGATATGATTGACCATCTTCGGTGTGGTCCAGATAGAGTCTCACCGCGTCAGGCAGCCAGCCCGGCAGGGTTTGCAACGAGGATAAATTGCTTTGCATCGTGTTCTGCTGCGCCGCAGCGCCTTCCTGATCAAACCTTGCCGAAACGTTAACAAGCGTGGAAGGCATTGATTACCCAATCGTTAATTTCTGAGCTGTTGCCGATAATTGTTTATAAATCTTAAACAATCTCGGAAGCTCCCGCGCGCTGCAACTCGGCTTTGCGCAACGCCCAGTTGTGTCGTGCTATGCAGGCTCCACCACTCATGGAGGCTTCATAAAATGACCGATTTTCGCGCCCTGCTTGAAACCCTGAAGCGCCCCCGCATGCTGATCCGCGCCGCCCGTTGTGGCGTGCTGGATTACCGCCGCGACCGCGATCTGAAGCGCTTGGTGGACAGCACCCCCTCGCCCGAACGCGCGGTGACGCGGTTGTTGGCCGAGGAGGAACGGCTGGAGGATATCCGGGTCAGCGGCGAGGCCAGCTATTCGGTCGCCCGCCATATCGAGGTGCTGATTGCGCTGATCGCCGAGGTGCGGCTGCTGCCGCGCAGCCCGAAAGCGATCTGAACGTGATCTGAACAGCAAGAGGCCCGCATCGCTGCGGGCCTGTCACCACTCATACCAGAGCACTCGTTAAACTGATTTCTGCCTGATCACATGAATGCGTCGGGCATCGAGGCTTTCTTCTTGGCCACATATTCGTCGATGCTTTCGCGCACGCCCTCGTCGATCGCAGGGGCGACATAATCGCCGAGCATTTTCTTCACCCGCTCCGCCGCCAAGGTCTGCGTGTCGCGCGCACCTTCTTCGGCCCAGGTTTCAAACGGCTTATAGTCCAGCAGATCAGAGCGCCAGAACGCGGTTTTGAAGTTGGCTTGGGTATGTTCGCAGCCCAAATAATGCCCCCCCGGCCCCACTTCGCGGATCGCATCCATCGCTTGCCCGTTGGTGTCCATCATCACGCCCTGCGCCAGATGATGCAAGGTACCAAGTTGATCGGCGTCCATCACAAATTTCTCGAACGACGACACAAGGCCACCTTCCAGCCAACCGCAGGCGTGCAGCATGAAGTTCACGCCGGCCAGCAGCGCCATGTTCAGGCTGTTTGCGGTTTCATAAGCCGCCTGCGCGTCGGGCAGCTTGGATCCGCAGAACGAACCGCCAGACCGATACGGCAGCCCCAGACGCCGCACCAACTGGCCAGCGCCATAGGTGATATGGGCGGCCTCCGGCGTGCCAAAGGTCGGCGCGCCCGAGTTCATGTCAATCGAGGTCACAAACGCCCCCGCGATCACCGGCGAGCCGGGACGGACGAGTTGGCTATAGGACACCCCCGCCAGAATCTCCGCCAACACCTGCGTCAGCGTGCCTGCCACCGTTACCGGGGCCATCGCGCCGCCGACGATGAACGGCGAAACGATGCTGGCTTGGTTGTTCGATGCGTAAACCTCCAAGGCACCCATCATGATGCCATCAAAGGTCATCGGCGAGTTGATGTTGATCAGGCTGGTCATCACTGTGTTCTGATCAACAAAATCCGAACCGAACAACAGCTTAGACATCTCCACCGAATCCGCCGCCCGCGACGGTTCGGTCACCGAGCCCATATAAGGCTTGTCCGACAGCACCATATGCGCGCGCAGCATATCAAGGTGGCGCTTGTTGACCGGCACATCGGTCGGCTCACAGACCGTGCCGCCGGAATGGTGCAGCCATTTCGACATATAGCCCAGCTTCACGAATTTCTGGAAATCGTCGAGCGTGGCATAGCGCCGCCCGCCTTCGATATCGCGCACGAAGGGCGGGCCATAGACCGGGGCCAGCACCAGATTGCGGCCACCGACTTCGACATTCCGCTCGGGGTTGCGGGCGTATTGGGTGAAGGTTTTCGGGGCGGTGGAGCACAACTTGCGCGCCAGCCCACGCGGAATATGCACCCGCTCGCCACGCACATCGGCACCTGCTTCGCGCCAGCGCTGCAACGCCGCTTCGTTCTCGATAAAGTTGACGCCGATCTCCTCCAACACGGTTTCCGCGTTGTATTCGATGATCTGCAGGGCTTCCTCATTGAGAATCTCAAAGTTCGGAATGTTGCGCTGGATGAATTTCGCCGTTTCAAACGAAACCGCCGTGCGCTCAGCCCGCCGGGTTGCCCCACCACCGCCCCGCGCGCGCCGAACGCCCGTTTCCGTCCCGGCCATATCACTCATCGCAATCTCCATCCTCAGCCGTCCTGCGGCACTGTTTTGCTATGCTTATGCCGTGAACGCAGCAGACCCCGCCCCCCGAATACGCCGCATAAGCGACGAAACCGACATGTTCCCATCCTGCTAGCGACTTATGCCCATCCTCTGTGCGCAAATATCCTCAAGGGGGTTCAAGGGGGGCTGAAAGGCCGCCTTTCCGCGTTGCCCGCACAAAAATCCCACCCGACGATCTTGCGATTCCCCGCGCATCCGGCTACCCGAGGCTATGACACAACATGATCGCCTTCTCATCATCGACTTCGGCTCTCAGGTCACGCAACTGATCGCGCGCCGCCTGCGCGAGCTGAACGTTTATTGCGAAATCCATCCCTATAATAAGGTCGATGACGCGTTCCTGAAAAGCTTCGCGCCAAAAGCGGTGATCCTGTCAGGCGGTCCGGATTCGGTGGCACGCGCAGGTAGCCCCCGCGCGCCCGAGGCTTTGTGGGCGTTCGGCGTGCCAGTCTTAGGCATCTGCTACGGCCAACAGACGATGATGCAGCAGTTGGGCGGTTTGGTCGAACACGGCCACGGCACCGCCGAATTTGGCCGGGCTTTCGTGACGCCCACCACTGATCAGCTTTCCATCCTCGACGGCTGGTTCGCGGATGGACGCGAACAAGTCTGGATGAGCCACGGCGATCACGTCTCGAAAATCGCCCCCGGCTTCCAAGTCTACGGCACCTCGCCGAACGCCCCCTTCGCCGTCACCGCCGACCCCGCCCGCCACTTCTACGCCGTGCAGTTCCACCCCGAGGTGCATCACACCCCGAAAGGCGCGAAACTCTACGAGAATTTCGTGAAGCTGGCAGGCTTTACCGGCGACTGGACGATGGGGCTTTACCGCGAACAAGCCATCGCCGCGATCCGCGCCCAAATTGGCGACAAAAAGGTGATCTGCGCTTTGTCGGGCGGCGTCGATAGCTCCGTCACCGCGATCCTGATCCACGAAGCCATCGGTGATCAACTCACCTGCGTGTTTGTCGATCACGGTCTGCTGCGCTTGGGCGAAGCCGAACAGGTCGTCGCGATGTTCCGCGACAACTACAATCTGAACCTGATCCACGCCGATGAATCCGAATTGTTCTTGGGCAAACTCGAAGGCGTCTCCGACCCCGAAACCAAACGCAAAATCATCGGCGGTCTGTTCATCGACGTGTTCCAGAAATACGCCAATGGCATCGAGGGCGCAGAATTCCTCGCCCAAGGCACGCTCTACCCCGATGTGATCGAATCTGTCAGCTTCTCCGGCGGCCCCTCTGTCACCATCAAAAGCCACCACAATGTCGGCGGTCTGCCCGCCAAAATGGGCCTGAAATTGGTCGAACCCCTGCGCGAGTTGTTCAAAGACGAAGTCCGCGCCTTGGGCCGCGAACTCGGCCTGCCCGCCAGCTTCATTGGTCGCCACCCCTTCCCCGGCCCCGGCCTCGCCATCCGCTGTCCCGGTGAGATCACCACCGAAAAACTCGACATCCTGCGCCAAGCCGATGCGGTCTATATCGACCAGATCCGCAAACACGGCCTTTATGACGAAATCTGGCAAGCCTTCGCCGCCATCCTGCCGATGAAAACCGTTGGCGTGATGGGCGACGGGCGCACCTATGATTTCGCCGTGGCTTTGCGCGCGGTCACATCCGTCGATGGCATGACCGCCGACACCTACCCGTTCAGCCACGATTTCCTCGGCGAAACCATGACCCGCATCATCAACGAGGTCAAAGGCGTCAACCGGGTGTTCTACGACATCACCTCAAAGCCACCCGGCACGATTGAACTCGAATGATCAGCGCATATCATGATTAGATTGCGCGGCCATCTGGTCTGCGTGACCGTCGAGGAAGCCGCCGCCGTGCAAGCGCATGTCGCCCTGCACACCCAGCTTTCGCGGGCGGAACCGGGCTGTTTGTCGTTCGAAGTCACCCCAACCGACGATCCGATGATGTGGGAGGTGATGGAAAGCTTCCGCACGCAGGAAGATTTCAACGCCCATCAAACCCGCACCCGCGCGTCCGCGTGGTTTGAGGCCACCCGCAACATCCTGCGCGATTTCCGGGTTGAAGCCATCGGCGACTGAAACCTGCCAGGTTTCTGTTCAATTTCATACTGGCATAAATATTCCGGGGGGAGCGTAAGCTGGGGGGCTGGCCCCCCATCCGCCAGATCACCCCGCACCACCGCGCAAGCCCATCCCCCGGCAGCGCCGTCGCAAGGGGCTCAATGCCCCGCGCGACGGCACTAGTTTACAGGTCACACAAACCCGCCATGTGCTGCGATCTGCGCCAGCGCCACGCGGTCATTCGGCACCTCACGCGCCTGCAATGCCTCTGGCAGCTTTTCGATATCGCCATGCTCACCCACAGCCACCACACAATGTAGCGCATAGCCTTCGGGCAGATTGAGGTTACGCGCCAACACATCCGCCTCAAACCCGCCCATCGCATGCGCAACCAGACCCGCATGATGCGCCTGCAACGCCAGATACCCCCATGCGGTGCCGGCATCAAAGCTATGCGCCGCGTTCGGTACTGCTTTGCCGTCCTTCTCTACCGTGGTGCGCGAGGCCACCACGATCAACGCCGCCGCCTTTTCCGCCCAAGAGCGGTTGAACGGCACCAAAGCCTCGGCGATCTTGGCAAAAGCCGCATCGCCGCGCAGACCGTAGGCAAAGCGCCACGGCTGGTGATTGCTCGACGAAGGTGCCCAACGCGCCGCCTCAAACAGCGGCAGCAGCTCGGCTTCGGTCAGGGTTTTGGCGGTAAAGCCGCGCGGCGAGAAGCGCTCGGTGAATTGCGCATGGATCGGATGATCCGCAGTGCGGGGGCTTTTGATAGCGGCGTGAACGGTCATGGCGATTCCAATTTTCTGATCTGTGATAAACATAATGCCGCAGCGCGGCGTAACAAGGCCATCCAGCGCAGAGCGGTTGCGCAAAAATGCACGCAACGCCGCCTCTGGTAAAGCGCCGCTGATAGCGCTAAGCCTTGCGCCATGCGTGCGCTGTCTCAAAACTTTCTGTTCCGTCACCGCGATTTCGGCCTGTTCTGGGGCGGTATGGCGCTCGTCAATATCGCCGCCCAGATCGAGGCGGTGACGATTGGCTGGCAGATTTATTCGCTGGGCCGCGCCTCGCTATCCATCGAAGAAAGCGCGTTTCTGGTCGGCATGGTGGGGCTGTGCCAATTCCTGCCGCTGTTCGTGCTCACGCTCTGGGCCGGGTCGCTGGCCGACCGCTATTCGGGCCGGATGATCGTGATGCTGGCGCTTTTGACCGAGACGATTGGCGTGTTGGGTCTCGTCGCCTTGGCGCTGCACCCCGAACCCGGCTTCACCGCGATCTTCGCCATCGCGGCGGTGTTCGGGGCCGCGCGGGCGTTCCTGTCGCCTGCGGCCACGGCTTTGGTGCCGATGCTGGTGCCAAAATCCGACATGCCGCAGGTGATCTCGCTGAAAAGCTTAAGCTGGCAGGGGGCGGTGATCATCGGGCCGTGGCTGGGCGGTATGCTCTGCGCAATTTCCACTGCCACCGCCTATGCCACCACGGCGGCGCTGTATGTCGCGGGCGTGGCGATCCTGTTGCGGATGCGCGCCAACACCACGCCTGCGCGGCAACCGGGCAGCCAATGGGCGCAGATCAAAGAAGGCCTCGCCTATACGTTCCACAACAAGATCGTGTTCGGCGCGATCTCGCTGGATCTGTTCGCGGTGCTGCTGGGCGGGGCGACGGCGCTACTGCCCGCCTTCGCCAGTGATATTCTGCATGTCGGGCCTGAGGGCTTTGGCATCCTGCGCTCGGGCCCCGCCATTGGCGCGGTTCTGGTGGCCTTGGCACGCTGGCCGTTGAAGCGCCGCGCCGGGATCAGGATGTTCTGGGCGGTGGGGGCGTTTGGCGCGGCGACGGTGGTGTTCGGGCTGTCGCAGAACATGTACCTCTCGGTTGCGGCGCTCGCTGTGCTGGGGGCTGCGGATATGATCTCGGTCTATGTCCGGCAGACCTTGGTGCAGATCGTCACCCCCGATCACATGCGCGGCCGGGTATCGTCGGTGTCAGGGCTGTTCATCTCGGGGTCCAACGAGCTGGGAGAATTCGAATCCGGCGTGGTGTCGCGCTTCCTTGGCCCAGTGGGGGCTGCAGTGTTCGGCGGCATCGGCACGATGACTGTCACCGGCACTTGGGCGTGGATGTTCCCTGCCCTGCGCAAGGCGGATCGTCTGGACGGGGCCGAGTCTGACACGGAAACCCTGCGCCCCCATGCGATGACCTCGCAGGTCAGCCAATGAGCGTCGCGCGCGCCCCGAACTCTCCGGCGATCCGCGCGGCGCTTTGGATGATCGGCTCGATTCTGGCGTTCTCGGCGATGGCGATTGCCGCCAAACAAATCGGCCCGCGCCACGACAGTTTTGAGATTATGACGGTGCGCTCTGCGGTGGGCTTCGTGCTGGTGCTGGCGCTGGCCGCCGCAACTGGCCGTCTGCATGAGATCACCGCGCGCAATCTGGGCGGCCATGCGCTGCGCAATGTGATCCATTTCACCGGGCAAAATCTGTGGTTCTGGGCGCTGACGATGATCCCCCTCGCACAGCTTTTCGCCATCGAGTTCACCTCGCCTTTGTGGGTGGTGCTGTTGGCCGCCCTGCTGCTGGGCGAGCGGCTGACCAAGATCCGCCTGATTGCCGCCGCTTTGGGCTTCGTCGGCGTGCTGATCGTTGCCCGCCCCGATATGGCGCATCTGAACCCCGGCGTGCTGGCCGCCGCGGGCTCTGCCTTCTGCTTTGCCACCACCAATGTGGTCACCAAAAAACTGACCAAGGGCATTTCGATCCTGTGCATCCTGTTCTGGCTGACCGGGATGCAGTTCTTTTTCGGCCTCGCCGCAGCGCTTGCCGATGGTGTCTTCCATCTGCCCACTGCCGCCACCCTGCCCTGGCTCTGCGTGATCGGCCTGGCCGGTGTCAGCGCGCATTACTGCATCACGGCAGCCCTGAAACTCGCCCCGGCGTCTTACGTCATGCCGCTGGATTTCCTGCGTCTGCCGCTGATCGCCGTGGTTGGCGCCTTGGTCTATGCCGAGCCGCTTGACCCCTATGTCATCCTTGGTGCGGCGGTGATCTTCGCCGGAATTTGGCTGAACATCCGTTCTGAAATCCGTCCCAAAGGCCACACAGAGCCAATCACAACCCCGTGACGCCGCGTCATTGATTGACCGATGCGCAGGCTTCCGCTTAGCGTGACAAATCACCGCATTAGACGCATTAACCCTCGGCAAAGCAGGGACGTGCCAAGATGCAGCATCGGTTACGGGGAGTAGACCATGAAGCATATCATCACAGCGCTTGGCGCATTGGCAATGACCACCACGCTGGCGCAGGCGGGGGGGGATTGACCGCTCGGGCACCAGCTATTCGGCGCTGTTTGACAAAGGCAGGGTTGCGACGATTGGGTTCTCCAACGTGACCCCCTCGGTTGGTGGGGTGTTCACCCATCCGCTTGCAGGCGCCATCCCCACCGGCAACATGTCGGAAAGATACACGACGCTGTCGTTCAGCTATAAAGCCGACATCAACGATAAATTGTCCTATGCGATCTTCCTGAACCAGCCCTATGGCGCCGATGCCCATTACAAGGAAGGCATCTACAACGGGCTTGAGGCGCATTGGAAAAGCACGCAACTCGCGGCTTTGCTGAAGTATAACTTCAACGAGCGCGCCTCGGTTTATGGTGGTCTGCGGCTGGTCAGGTCTTCCTCAGAAATCAATATCCCGGTGCAAATGCTGTCGCCACCCGCCACGCCGATTGTGATTGGGCCCTATACCGCAAGCACCGATACCGACACCCAAGTCGGCTATGTGGTGGGTGCCGCCTATCAAATTCCCGACATCGCCCTGCGGGTGGCGCTGACCTACGAATCCTCGATCAAGCATGAATTTGGCACCTCAGAGCGGTTTGCGGGCCTGAACAGGCGGGGCCACCATTGACGGCAAAACCGAAATCAGCATGCCGCAAAGCGTGACCTTGGATTTCCAGTCTGGTGTGGCGAAAGACACGCTGGTGTTCGGCTGGTGATGTGGAGCGAGTGGTCGAAATGGCACGTCCGGCCTGATTACTACAACGGCGTGATCCATGATGAGATCACCGGTTTCTCCAACAATGTCATCACCTATGAATTGGGCGTCGGTCGCAAGATCAACGACAGCCTGTCGGTGTTCGCACGGATTGGTTATGAGGAATCCGATGGCGAAGAAGCCTCGCGGCTTTCCCCCACCGATGGCCGTCGCAGCTTTGGCATTGGCGGGTCGTGGACCAAAGACAACGTCAAAATCACCGGCGGCGTTGAATATGTGAAGCTCGGCGATGCGGTGGATGCCTCCGGCACCAAGTTTTCCGGCAATGATGCGGTTGGCGTCGGTGTGAACGTCGCCTTCACCTTCTGATCTCGGCCTTTTGACTTTGCGGCCCCGCAGTACTTGCGGGGCCGTTGTCATTTTCCCTTCCCCCCCTGCGCCGCCGCCTGTAACACAGCCGTGCCAAGCCAGCGGAGGGCGCGATGATTTACAGCTCAGGACTAGATTTTCGCGCCGCCGCCCGGAAGCGGGTGCTGCTGTTTGGCATGTCTGGCCTTGGCAAAACCTACCTCTCGAACATGCTGCGCGATGCGGGCCAAGCGGGCGATGGCGGCTGGTTTCACTACTCGGTCGATTACCGCATCGGCACCCGCTATATGAACGAATTCATCGCCGACAACTTCAAGCGCGAGGCGATGAAAGTGCCTCTGCTGCGCGAACTTCTGATGTCGGATTCGGTCTATATCGCCTCGAACATCACCTTCAACAACCTCGCGCCCTTATCGACCTATCTCGGCAAGCCCGGCGATCCGGCGCGCGGCGGCATCGCGTTTGAAGAATATCAGCGCCGACAAGCCGAACACGCGCAGGCCGAAATCTCAGCCATGCTCGACGTGCCACGCTTTGTGGAACGCGCCGAGAATATCTATGGTTATCAAAACTTTATCTGCGACACCTCAGGTTCTATCTGCGAGGTGGTTGAGGCCGAAAACCCCAATGATCCGGTGATGCGCGCGCTGGCCGACAATCAGCTTCTGGTCTGGATCAAAGGCTCAGACGCCCATAAAGCCGAACTTGCCCGCCGCTTTGATCGCGCCCCCAAGCCGATGTATTACCGCCCGGATTTCCTGAAAGATCTCTGGGCCGAATACTGCGCGGGCGAGGGCAAATCCTCGACCGAAGTGGACCCCGACGCTTTCCTGCGCTTTGGCTACGCCCGCCTGCTCGATCACCGCCAGCCGCGCTATGCCGCGATGGCACGCTGGGGCATCACGGTGACGGCCGAGGAGGTGGCGCAGGTCAAAACCCCCGCCGATTTCGATGACATGATCGCGACGGCGCTTGATCGCGCGAAGAACCACGCCTAACTCCCTATAAAATCAGGATAAACCCATGCCGATCACCTTGCCCGCCACCCTGCCCGCCTTTGACGTTCTGCGGAACGAGGGCGTCATGGTGATGTCGCCCGAGCGGGCGCAGGCGCAGGAAATCCGGCCCCTGCGCATCGGTCTGTTGAACCTGATGCCGAAGAAAATCCAGACCGAGAACCAGTTTGCCCGCCTGATCGGCGCCACCCCGTTGCAGATTGATCTGCACCTGATCCGCATGTCGGAACATCAGGCGAAAAACACCGCCGCCGCGCATATGGAAACCTTCTATCGCCCGTTTCAGGATGTGAAATCCGAGAAATTCGACGGCTTGATCATCACCGGTGCCCCTATCGAACACCTCGCCTTCGAGGAGGTCACCTATTGGGATGAGCTCTGCGAGGTGATGGATTGGACCCAAACCAACGTTTTCTCCACCTTTGGCGTCTGCTGGGGCGGCATGGCGATGATCAACCATTTCCATGGCGTCAAAAAACACATGCTGGATCACAAAGCCTTCGGGTGTTTCCGGCACATGAACCTTGCGCCCACGTCGCCCTTTCTGCGCGGCTTCTCGGATGAATTTGTCATCCCGGTCAGCCGCTGGACCGAGATGAAACAGCCCGAGATTGACGCGGCCCCCGGCCTGCGCACGCTCTTGGGCAGCGATCAGGTTGGTGCCTGTCTGGTCGAAGACCCCGCCCACCGCGCGCTCTATATCTTCAACCATTTTGAATATGACAGCGACACGCTGAAGCAGGAATATGACCGCGATGTCGCCAATGGCACCCCGATCAATGTGCCGGATAATTACTACCCGAACGACAATCCCGCCCTACCTCCGCTGAACCGCTGGCGCAGCCACGCGCATTTGCTTTACGGCAACTGGATCAACGAGATTTATCAGGGCACGCCTTATGACATGGCAGAAATTGGCCGCTAAGATCCTGATATCGGCTGCGATTTTGGCTGGCTTGTCGGCGGCGACGCTGTACCGCGAGCAATCCCGTGAGGCCGCGATCATGGCCGAATTCCCGCCCGAAGGCCAGTTTCTGACCGTCAATGGCGCGCAAGTGCATGTCTATATCACAGGCGCTGGCCCCGATCTGATCCTGATCCATGGTGCCTCTGGCAATGCCCGTGATATGACCGTAGCGCTTGCCTCTGATCTCGAAAAATCCTACCGCGTCATCGCCTTTGACCGTCCCGGTCTGGGCTGGTCCGATCCGATCCCCGATCCATCTTTGCGTGGCCAAGCCCTGCATCTGTCGGATGCTGCCGCACAGTTGAACGTGCAAAACCCGATCATCGTCGGCCAAAGCTATGGCGGTTCTGTCACCTTGGCTTGGGCGCTTTACGCCCCCGTAAAACCCCGCGCTTTAGTGCTGATCTCGGCCCCGTCCTTGCCGTGGCCCGGTGCGCTCGACATCTTCTACCGCCTCAGCGACAGCCGCATCGGTGCGACACTGATCCCGCCCTTAGCCTCGGCGTTTACCCTCGACAGTTATCTCGACAGCACCATCGCTGCCATCTTCGCGCCCGATCCGGTGCCGCCCGGCTATGCCAAAGCCATCGCCGCGAAACTGACCATGCGCCGAGCCACCCTGCGCGCCAATTTCGCGCAAGTGAACAATCTGCGCGCCGAAATCGTCGCGCAAGAGCCGCTCTACCCGCAACTCACTTTGCCGATCGAGATGATCCACGGCAGCGCTGACACCGTCGTGCCGCTGGCGATCCATTCCAAACCGCTGTCAGAACGCCTGCCCAACGCGCATCTGACGGTGATCGAGGGTGCGGGCCACATGCCGCATTACAGCCACCGCGCCGAGACCCTCGCCGCGATTGAACGCGCCGCCGAACGCTCTGGATTGCGCGCAAGCCCGCAATCGCCATAGTGGACAAAAGCCAACCGGAGGATATCATGGACCTGCCCTTTGACGGCGCGATCAGCCGCTATTTCAAGGAAGACGCCCCGAAAGCGGTGCGCAAAACCATCGAAAAGGCCAGCAAAGACCAGATTCTGTGGAAGGATTACCCCTACCGGACCGAGATGAAGAAAAAGGACTACGAGGCGCAGATGGACGCGCTTCAGGTCCAGCTGGTGCGGATGGCGGCGGATGTGAAAGCCACCGGCAAGCGCATGGTGGTGGTGTTTGAAGGCCGTGATGCCGCTGGCAAAGGCGGCGCGATCTCGGCCGCGCATCTGAACCTGAACCCCCGCGTCGCGGGCATCGTCGCGCTGCCAAAACCGACCGAGCGCGAGGCCGCGCAATGGTATTTCCAGCGCTATGTCGATTGGCTGCCTGCGGCGGGGGAAATCGCCTTCTTTGACCGCTCTTGGTACAATCGCGGCATTGTCGAGCATGTCTTTGGCTTTTGTACCCCGGAACAGCGCGCCAAATTCTTCCGGCAACTGCCGGAATTTGAGCGGATGCTGGTGGATGAGGGGATTGTGCTGGTCAAGCTCTGGCTGGAAGTCGGCCAAGCCGAGCAGTTGCAACGGTTTTTGGATCGTGAGCAAGACCCGTTGGAGCAATGGAAACTCAGCCAGATCGACATTGATGGCTTGGCGAAATGGGAAGACTACTGCACGGCGATTGATGAAACCTTCGCACAAAGCGATTTCAAATACGCGCCCTGGACGGTGATCTTGTCAGATGACAAACTGCGCACCCGGCTCTGTGCCATCCAGAACATCCTGCTGGCGGTGGATTTCAAAGGCAAAGATCTGAATGTGATCGGCAAGATTGATGAGAAAATCTGCGGTGGGCCGAAGAAAAGGCCAAAAGGGTGAAACGCGGCTACCATCACGGCAATCTGCGGCAAGCCTTGGTTGAGGCAGCACTAGAGCTGATCGCCGATCAAGGCCCGACCGGGTTTACCCTGTCCGAGGCCGCGAAAGCCGCCGATGTCACCCCCGCCGCCGTCTATCGCCATTTCGCAGGCCGCGATGATCTGATCGCCGAGGTCGCCCGCCAAGGCTATGACATTTTCGCAGCATTGATGGAGTTTGCCTATAACAACGGCCAACCGACGGCTTTGGCCGCGTTTGAGGCGACGGGCCGCGCTTACCTCGCCTTCGCGCGCAAATATCCCGGTCACTACATGGCGATGTTTGAATCCGGCCTGAGCCTGCAAGCCCATCCTGACCTCGCCATCGTCGCGCAAAAAGCCCGCGCGGTGCTGGAGCAAGCGGCGGAAAAGCTGTCACAGCACCTGCCCGTGGACAAACGCCCGCCCTCCAGCATGTTCTCCGCCCATATCTGGGCGATGAGCCACGGCGTCGTCGAGTTATACATGCGCGACGCACCGGGGGCGAAAAGCCCGTTCCCGCCGGAAGATCTGCTGGAAGCAGGCATCGGCATCTATCTGCGCGGCTTGGGGCTGCTGCGGCCAGATGCCTGACCCCAATCTGTGACTGCCAATTTCATCTTGGCAAAAATATCCCCGCCGGAGCCTCCATAGCCATCACGACAGGCGCTGGATTTCAGAACTAGCGGAACAGCACCAGCGCCCCCGGCGACCATGCCACGCGGGTTTGGGTGCCGATGTCCAGCACGGGCCGCCCGAACACATTGCGCATCGACAGCCGCATCGGCTCGGTGGTGCCCTCCAGCCGGATGTCGTAATAGGTCATGTCGCCGTAATAGACCACTTCCGTCACCTCGGCGCGGCTCTCGCGGTCGGTTGCGGTCTGGCCATCAAACAGGATGGTCAGCGTCTCGGGGCGGAACCCGATTGAGGCGCTGGAACTGCCCGGCGCTACCGAGACCTGTTCTGCATCCAAGGTCACCTTGCCAAAACCCTTGGCGTCAACCTCGACCTTGCCATCCGCTTCCGAGAGAATATCCGCAGGCAGGAAGTTCATTGTGCCAATGAAATCAGCGACTTTGCGGCTATTCGGACGTCTGTACAACGTCTCGGGGTCGGCCAGTTGCGCGATTTCGCCCTCGAACATCACCGCAATCCGGTCCGACATCACCAAGGCTTCTTCCTGATCATGCGTCACTAGAATAAAGGTGATGCCAACCTGCCGTTGCAGCTTGATCAGCTCCATCTGCATCTGCGCGCGCATCTTCTTGTCCAGCGCAGACAAAGGTTCATCCAGCAGCAACACCTTCGGCTTCAGGATCAGCGCACGGGCCAAAGCCACCCGCTGCCGCTGCCCGCCCGAAAGCGCATGGGCGGCGCGGGCACCGTAACCTTTCAGGCCCACCATCTCCAAAGCCTCGGCCACCGCCTTCGCCTTTTCCGCAGCCGAGCGTGGGTCTTTGCGCAGACCAAAGCCGACGTTCTGCTCCACCGTCAGATGCGGGAAAATCGCGTAGGATTGGAACACCATATTCGTGGGCCGCACGTTGGCCGGCACATTCGCCATATCCTTACCGTCGATCATCACCACGCCCGAGGATATGCCCTCAAACCCGGCAATGGTGCGCAACAGCGTGGTTTTGCCGCAGCCCGACGGCCCCAGCAGGCTGAAAAACTCCCCCGCTTTGATTGTCGCGGTGATGCCGCGCAGGGCGTGGTAATCGCCATAATACTTATGCATGTCTTTAAACTCGATCATGGTCTGATCGGCAGCGGTTGGTGTTTCAGACGTCACAGGAAGCCTCCAGTATCCTTACCACCGGTTTTGGCGAGGCCACGGCGGCGGAAATATTCTGCGGTTGCGAGAAGCGCGATGGACAGACACACAAGGATGGTCCCCAAAGCCAAAATGACCGGCACGTTCTGCGGAAAGCGGAACTGGCCAAAGATATAGACCGGCAGGGTGTTCTCATTGCCCGCCAGAAAGAACGCCATGATGAATTCATCAAGGCTGATGGTGAAGGTGATCAACAGCGACGAGATGATCCCCGGCAGCACCAGCGGCAGGATCACCAAGCGGAAGGCTGACACCGGGGTTTCGCCGAGATCATAGGCGGCTTCTTCCAGCGATTGATCCAAGCTCTGAAACGCCGCCGACAGGATTGCGATGGAAAATGGCGTGCAGACCAGCACATGCCCCAAGATCACCGTGAACAGGCTCAGCGGCATGCCGATGCCCAGCAGCACCGTCAGCAGCGCCACCGCCAGAATGATGTCCGGCATCACCAAGGGCAGCATGATCAGCCCCATCAGCGGGGTCTTGAACGGAAACGCATAGCGGCTTGACGCACGCGAGGCGAAAATCCCCAAGCAGGTCGAGATCACCGCTGCACTACAGCCGATGATCAGCGAGTTTTTCAGCGCGTGATGCAAAGCCGGATCATTCCACAGCTTGCCAAACCAAGCGGTTGTGAAGCCGTTCAGCGGAAAGGCAATCGTGGTGGCGTTGTTGAAGGCAAAGATCGGCAGCAGCACGATCGGCGCGTAAAGGAAGATCAGATAGGCTATCGTATAGCCGCGAAACCAGCCGCCCTTCATCGCTTATTCCCCTTCAAGAACCGCCGGTTCATAAACAAGAACAACAGGCTCACGCCCATCACCAAGGTCATGGACGACACCGCCAGCGCCGATCCCAGCGGATAATTGTCCAGCTTTTTGTAGTTGAGCTCCACCAGATTGGCGACCATCTTGCCCTCTGGCCCGCCGACCAGACTGGGCGTGACATAATCGCCAATGGTCGGGATGAACACGATCAGTACCGAGGAAATCACCCCCGGCATCGCCAAGGGCAACGTCACCCGCCAGAAGGTCATGAACGGGCTTTCGCCCAGATCACGCCCGGCCTCCAAGAACGAGCGGTCGATCTTTTCAAGGCTGACGAAAATCGGCAGGATCGCGAACGGCGCATAGGCATGCGCGAGGGTTATCACCACCGAATTGACGTTGTACAAAAGCCATGTGATCGGCTCTTGGATCAGGCCAAGCTCCAGCAGCCCGAAGTTGATCGGCCCACCGGTGCCCAAAATCACCTTCCACAAGAACACCCGGATCAGATAAGAGGTCCAGAACGGAATGGTGATCAAAAACAGCCAGAGCGATTTTTTTGACGGGCTGACGTAAAAGCTGACGTAATAGGCCACCGGAAACGCCAGCAGCACCGTCACCGCCGTCACCAGCATCGAAATCATCAGCGACCGTCCCATCAAGGTCAGCGCCAGCGGGTCTGACCAAACCCCCTTATAGGTCTGCGACTCGGTCAGAACGCCGTTGACATCCTTGTAGGAGTGACACTCGCCAATATAGTTACACAGTTGAAAATGCGGGATAATCTTCAGATAGCCGTCGGTCATGAAGCTATAGACCAAGATCATCCCCAACGGGGCCGCCAACAGCAAAATTGCATAAATCGCGGTGGGGCTGATCATCAACAGCCCGTTGGCGGCCTCAGATCCCCTGAAGCGCACCTTTGGTTTCGATTGCATCCCAGTCCCCCTGTTGCGCCTTGATTGGCACAGCTTTGCGTCTTTTGATCAAATTAAGCCGATCCCGCGAAACCGCGCAAGTCTTATCTGATCGCAAATCTTGACCGATCATTGCCGCCAAGGGACCATCGCGCAAGGAAAACAGGATGAATTCAGATCCGTTCGATCTGAATCGCCCGCTTTTTAAGCTCCTCATACAGACAGGCGAGCACCCTTTGCGCGCCCACCGCTACCTGCAACGCATCCGAGATTCCCTGATCGCCCGCGCCATCCGACAGACCAGCCGTTGCTTGGCGCCATCATCATAGACAATCTCAGTCAGCCCTGTGCGCGACTTGCGCATGCCGAGGAAATCCGCGCCCGCTCCCGGCGCGTGAAACGTGGTTTGAAGTCCCATTGTCTGGCCTTTCTTTTATGTGTCTGGCGAACCTGCTCGATGCATGAATCTTGCGCGCCGACCTCCCATCGGTCAATTCCCGCCGATCGGATTGTGTGCATCAGAGTCCAGAAAGCCACACATTCACAACGCCACGTCGCCGCATAGCAAACTTGAGCGGCGACCGTAGCGGTGTTATTGAGGATTTGCCCGGTCACGTCAGGAATGCACGATGGCGTGCTTGCAGGTGGCTCGTTCGAACTCCGCATCTGCCGGGTAACGTTGATCACACGCCCATATCGTTCGGCGGGCGCGGCAGCATGTATCCCATCGCCGCGAGACCCGCATCCAACTGCTGCCGCGGAATCCCCCCCGCAATCGCCAAACGCACCGCATTGGGCGCGCGGCCATTGCTCATCGCATATTGATCCGCCGCGCGCAGCAAAACCCCCTGTTCTTCCGCCATCCGGGTGAAGGTATAGGCCCGCCAGCCCTGCGGCAGCCGCAACCATGCAAACGGAATCCCCCTCTGCCAAGACAGATCAAACGCGCCCAAACGGTTGACAACCATCTGCAAACGTTCCGAAAACTCCGCCTCAACCGATGCGCGAATGTCATCCGCAGCCCCCGAGTTGAACAATTCCAGCGCAAACTCCGCCAGCGGTTTCGACAAGGCAAAGAACGCATGTTGCGCCGCCAAGCGCCCGGTTGGCCCCATGCCGCTCGGGCAAATCACATAGCCAAACCGCAGCGCCGCTGACACCGATTTCGACAAGCTGCCCGCGTACCACACCCGCTCCGGTGCCAAAGCCCGCAAGGCGGGGTCTGGGGCGCCGGAATAGAAATAGCACTCATCCTCGATGATTTGCAGATCGTAGCGCCGCGCGATGGATACAATGTGCGATTGTCTCTCTGGGCTCATCCGCGCGGTGGTCGGGTTTTGTGCGCTTGGTGTCAGACACAAGACCTGCGCGCCATAGCGCCGACACGCCGCCTCCAGCGCATCCGGCCGCAGGCCTTCCGCGTCCAACTCGATCCCCACCACCTCGGCCCGCGCGGCCCGGGCGGCATAGCGGAAACCCGGATAGGCCAGATCTTCGATCAAAACCACCGGACGGTCGCCGCGCAAACAGCAATCCAGCACCAGTCCGATGCCGCTTTGCCCGCCGTGCGTCAGCATCACATCATCTTCGCCAATCGGCCCCAGCACCCGGTTGGCCAGCCAATCCACCACCGCCGCACGCAAGGGGCGCTCGCCACTTTGATGTGTATAATCAAGCCATTCCGCGCCGACTGTCAGAGAGACCTTACGCAGAATATCGCAAAAAATCTCTGTCTGCCCCACGTCCGGCAGTTGTGGCGACCGCAGATCGACCCGGCCTTCATCCACCCCCGGATCGCGGTCGATGAACAAAGGTTGCGTCGGCCCCAAACGCGGCTTGCGCGCTGCCACAAAAGTGCCGCGCCCCACCGTCGCCTCCAGCAGACCTTCCTGCGTCGCGATCTGATACGCCCGGCTCACCGTCCCCGGCGTCACAGACAGCCGATAGGCCAGATCGCGCACGGTCGGGAGTTGGGTGCCTTGCGGCAGCGTCGCGGTGCGGATGGCATCCCGCAAAGCCCGCGCCAGCGAGAGATACTTCGGCCCTTCGTCCCCGGTGAGATCTGGCGCCCAGATTGTATGCATAACAATGTTCCTCTGGCGATTCGCCGGCTGGCATTGTATCAATCATAGCGGGCAACTGCATCTTGTATCAATACAATCGGATGAAGCACATGTCGTATAACCAAGCCCTCGCTCTGAATGCCCAAGCCCTACCGCCGATTTCGCGCGTTGCAGTTTCGCTCGCGCTGACCGTCGCGGCATGGGAGTTGCGCTATCGCACCCGAAAGCAGTTGGCACAGATGCCGAAGCATATACTGCGCGACATCGGCCTGTCCGAAAGCCATGCCGAGTCAGAGGTTGAAAAACCGTTCTGGCGCGCCTGACCCATTCTCCCTGTTCCCCAACCTCTGGCCGGTTTTTCCGGCCCGTTTTATATACTCTGCTGCTCAGTTTTCCACGAAAACAAAACCGTGCGATACAAAACAAAAGGCCCGTGGAACACCACGGGCCTTTTGCATAATCCAAGACTGTAAAGCTTAACGCTTCGAGAACTGGAACGACTTACGGGCTTTCGCCTTGCCGTATTTCTTACGCTCAACCACACGGCTGTCGCGGGTCAGGAAGCCAGCTGCTTTCAAAGCGCCGCGCAGAGCGGGCTCATAGAGCTGCAAAGCTTTGGAAACGCCATGTTTCACAGCGCCAGCTTGGCCGGAAAGACCGCCGCCTGCAACCGTCGCCATCACGTCGAACTGGCCTTCAACGCCAGCCACGGTGAACGGCTGACGCAGGATCATTTGCAGCACCGGACGCGCGAAATAAACCGCCATCTCTTTGCCGTTCACAACCACTTTGCCCGAGCCCGGTTTGATCCAGACGCGTGCAACCGCGTTTTTACGCTTGCCGGTCGCATAGGCGCGACCCAGTTTGTCACGCACAGGAACCCGCACGATGGCAGCCGCAACAGGAGCAGCCGCACCAACGGCCGATTTCAGATCGTCGAGAGATTTGATTTCGGACATATCATGCGCTCCGGGTGTTCTTCGGGTTCAGGGCCGCAAGGTCCAGAACGGTGGGCTGTTGCGCCTCATGCGGATGCTCAGCCGACGCGTAAACGCGCAGGTTGGTCATCTGAACGCGGCCCAGACGGTTGCGGGTGATCATACGCTCAACAGCTTTGATCACGACGCGCTCGGGATGAGCACCTTCCAAGACTTGCTTGGCGGTGCGCTGCTTGATGCCGCCCGGGTGGCCGGTGTGCCAGTAATAGATTTTGTCGTTGCGCTTGTTACCGGTCATCTGGATTTTGTCCGCGTTGATGACGATAACATTATCACCCATATCCATGTGGGGGGTGAAGGTCGGCTTGTTTTTGCCGCGCAGGATAGAAGCCACGATCGTTGCAAGACGGCCCAGAACGATGCCTTCGGCGTCGATCAGGATCCATTTCTTGTCAATGTCCGCAGGCGTAGCGGAGAAGGTTTTCATCTTGAACCCATAAGAGAGAGGGCGAGAGTCACCTCTCGCATTTCGGATGGCGGCTTATCGCTGATGTAGGATGCAACGTCAAGCGCGAGAATGAATATAATAAACTTTAAATTCAACAGCTTACGATATACGGTATTATATTACCCCATTCCGACTCCAAGCAATTTGACTAAAATTGTCATCCACTGTGCTCAAATATCCCACCGGGGTCTGGGGGTGTGAAACCCCCAGCGGTTTAACGCAAGCGCGGCGGCTTGCCATCCATCCCCGGCGCCGCCCGCTCGACCTTAGCTTGCACCACCAGTTCCGGCACCTCAAACACCACAGCCACCCGCGCGAGCTCGACCACCGCCGCATCGCTTGCGGCCAAAAACGTCACATCCAACTCCCCCGCCTCCAGCCCGGAAAACACCAACGCCTCCGACAGCGCCCGCGCCAAAGCCTCCTCCGCGCCCGGAGCCGCATCAATCACCGCCAACATATGCCCGAGCCGCCCATCCGCATACCGCACCCCGGCCAGCAGCGCCGCCCGCGCCAAGCCAGCCGCCCCGCCAAGGGTAAAGGTCAACGCATCGCTCAATGCCTCCGGCAAACCCTTCGGTGCGAAAAACTGCGCAGGTGTCGCCTCGACCTCGACCGGAGCTGCCTCCAACATCTCACAGAGCCAGCGCAACGCCTCGGGCGGCAACAGCACCTCGGACGCGGCCCCAGTGCCAAAGTTCAGCCCCAAGGACAGCCCCTGCCCCAGCATCTGCTGCGCGATCAACCGCCCCGGCAGGGCGGCATAGGGCAGACCCGAACCAGTGTGGGGCCCCTGCCCCATCACCGCCAACCGTTCCTCGGAATCGTAAGCCAGCAGCACCGGGCCATCCGGCAGATCGAACACCCGAGGATCGACGCGACTACCTTCCGCCTCGCGCTCCAACAGCAAAAACAACGTCGCATCCGCCAGCAGCCGATAAAACCGCAAGCCTGCCGCTTCGTCCCCCGCCTGCATCGCGCCATACGCCTGATCGAGACTTTGCATCACATCCTCCGTTTTCCCATCGCTACCCCCGCAAACGTCGCACCGCAACAGCGCAGCAACACATCCAGACTTCCGCCAAATCCCGATTGTGACCGCAATGCCCCCCAGATAGGGAGGGATAAACCCAGCGCCTGCCCGGAATCCCGCTATGTATCGTGTCTCGCCCTTCGTGCGCCATTTCGCCCTCGCCCTCTGCCTTGGCATCTGTGCCGCGACGCTTTGGCTGAACCTCGATGCCGCAAGTTATTATGATTTCATCGAAGCACGCCTCGCCGATCTGCACGCCCCCGCCTTTGTGCTGGATCGACTACCCGACTGGCTGACGCAATGGTCGGTGCAAAGCCCCACCCTGACCCCGGCCTCGCTGACCTCACACGGGTTGATGGCCTTGTTCATGTTCTTCGTCGGCAAAGAATTGTGGGAGGGGCTGATCTTAGAGCGTGGCGCGCTCTCCGGCCCACATTCTTTGGTGCCGCTTGGCGGTGTGATCGGTGCCACCCTCGGCGCGGCCTTGGTCTGGATCCTCACCGGCGCGCTGATTGAGACCGCCGCCGAATCCAGCCTTGCAATCGGCTGGCAAGTGCCGCTCGGCTCGGATGTGGTGCTCGGCTATGTCTTGGGCCGCCGGGTGTTCGGGCCAAACCACCCCGCGCTGCATGTGTTGCTGCTGGTCACCATCGCCTGCGATTTTCTCGGCCTGTTGATGCTGGGCCTGTCCTATCCCAGCGGTGGTCTGTTCCGCTTGGGCTGGCTCGCGCTACCCGTCTTAGCCAGCTTCGGCGTCTGGGCATTCTATGGTCGCCGCCCGCGCCTGAACGCCTCCGAAGCTGCCCGCCGTCGTGGCCTGATGCTCTGGCCCTATATTCTGGCCGGCGCGATCTCGTTCATCGGCGTCGCCTGCGCGGGCCTGCCCCCGGCGCTTGGCCTGCTGCCGGTGATCCCCGCCATCCCGCACGCTGACCGCTCGTTCGGCTTCTTCGCCGAGGCCGAGACTTTCCTGCACGACCCGCTCAATCGCCTTGCGCATCTGCTGGTGCGCCCCTTCCCTCGTGCTGTTCCTGTTCGGCCTGACCCGTGGCGGCATCGACCTTGCAGCCTTTGCCCCCACCACAATCACCACGCTCGCCGCGTTCTGGATCGGCAAACCCTTGGGCTTCCTGCTCGGCTGCTGGCTGGCGGCAAAAATCACTCGCCGCACCCTGCCCGCAGGTATTGCCCTGCGCGAGTTGTTGCTGATTGCCCTGCTGCTCGGCCTTGGCTTCACCGTCCCGGTGCTCGCCCTAGACACCGCTCTCCCCGGCGGTGGCATGGCCGAAGCCGCCCGCCTCGGCCTTGCACTGTCGCTTCTCGCCGGAGCCGCCGCTCTGCTGCTCGCCCGTGCTACAAGACGTTAAAAACTGAGCTCCCGCCGCGCTCATTTCTACTAAAGTTTATCTAAAAGTGTCATCCTCTGTGTGCAAATATCCCACGTGAGTGTGAAACCCCCACCTCTGTCAGCCAGCGCTGCCTTTACCGATCACAATAGGGGCCCGTACATCTGTACCAATACGGCGTCGCCCGCGCCGCAGCGCTGAACCGAAAGCGGTCATGCAACAAGCGAAACGCCGCCTTGCCGGCAAACACGCCCAAGACATCGCCGCGCACGCGGTAACGGTTCAACTGCACAATCTGGCGCAATGCCTGCGGCATGGGGCCGTTCTGCTGCAAGATCATCTCGGGCAATGTATCCGACCCGGCCTCCGCCCAAGCGATCACCACCGCGCTCAAGCGCTGCGTAAGGCCAGTATCCGGCCCCAACCGCGCCAATTCATCCAAGGCCACCAACCGCCCGAACGGCACACCGGGGTCATTCGGGCCTTGCTGCGGAAACCCGACAAAGCGCGGCTCTGGCAAGGCAATTTCCATCCGCCGATCATGCAGCCTGCGCATCCCCCATTCTGTGTAGCCCTTCTGCGAGAACCAGAACTGCCCAACCTGGAGCCAACGCTCGACATCCACCTGCAACCCGCCGCCCGTGCGTAACCAATCCGGCAGATCGGCGCTGAAAATATCGTTCCTGTTGAAATAGGCGGTAAAGTTTGGATAATCCGGCCCAAACCCACGGCGATACACGGAAACGCGCACCGAAAGCTCCGGCATTGCCAGCGCCGCCAAGGCCAGTTTCACCTCTGGCTCCACCGCTTTTGCCATGGCAGATTCTGCAGCAAAACGCACTGTCGGACGCAGCACTAGATAATCTTGCAACGCACTTTCCGCTTCGGGGATGCGGCCCAATGCGAATAGCCGCAGAAAGGCCACGCGTGCGAGATCGCTTCTTTTGTCCAAGGGCAATCGCTGATCAGCGGCCAATATCCGAAGATTTGCCGCTGAAAGCAGATCAATCAGACGCGAGTTCTGAATGTTCAAATTCAGTGCGATCAAATTGGCAAGGTCATCGACGGAGTCAGTGAAAAACAATCGGATGGAACTCAATTCGTAGCTGTCCCAACGCTCGCTGCGTTTCAACTGCGCCAACTCCGCCAAATCTTGCCGCGCCTCGTCGACCGGATACCATCCGCTCGGCCATGAAACGTCAACTGTCTGTCGCGCCAGAATGCCGCGTGCCGCGCGCGTGATCATCGCATTGCGCATCCGTTCCGGCAAAAGCTTTATCAATTCAAGGGGCTCTGGCGCATACCTCGCCCAGACGTTCCGCGTGCTGCGGTCATAATATACCGTCGCAAAGGCCGCATATTCCGCAGGGCTGGCCGAGCAGTCGCGCGCGCCCTCTGTCCAATGTGCGAACAGCTTATCCGCCGCAATATCCTGGTCCTGCGTCAGGGGGAACAGCATGGCCAGCACCGCCCATTCCATCCGCTCTGTGCCAATATACTTCACCCAATGCCGCTGACCCAAGCCGTCAAACTGCGGCGCGCTTTGCCAGCCAAACACCTTACTTTGCCTGCGTCCGCGCCGATCCTGTATCTGCTCTGCCGCGAAGATCGGATAGGCCGATTGCACCGTGGCCCCCAGCAGCCAATCCACCAGATCAGACCGCTGCGCGTGCCAAGCGACCACTGCTTCGGTATCGCTTAAATCCACCGCCCGGTCTGGGTTGAACCACCAATCCGGCGCAGGTCCGGGAACCGTCAACACATCCAGCGTGCTCGCCACCCAATCGCGCGGGCCTGCCGACAGATAAGCCTCATTCGGTGCCAGCGCATAAGGCAGCGCGTGTTTCAGCGCAAAATCCGCCCATTCCGGCCCGAAACCGGGCTCATAATGATGGCTGTAGTAGTGACCCACAAACGGCCCGCGCGGTGGCTGGTGCTGCATCCAATCCGGCTTGTAAATATCTGCGCCCTCGCGAAAATTGTAATCCGGCAGGCCATGCCACAACCGGTAAAGATCCAGCGTCGCGCCAACGTCCAGCCCGATACCGCTGGAATGATTACCGGCATAAAGCGTGCCAAACCGCCCGATGGACAAATCGAGCATCTCCCCCGCCGCCGCATATTTTCCCTCACACAGCGCGGGCCCCGGTCGCGCCTCTGCGCCTGCACCAATCACCGCCAACAACATCGCCCCAACCCACCGCATCACCACCACATCTCACCCCAAGGATTCGCCTCCCCACCCTATCCTCCCGCCGCACCCCACGCATCACATCCCCGTGTGCCTGCACAATTTCCCCGACCAATGCCGCCCCACCTTGCGCCATTGTCCATGGATGCGACATAATGATGCCTCAAAGCCGGATTAGACCCGAATTTGGCTCTTGTGCGCTCACAGGAACCAAGCGTTAACACTTCTTCGGTAGGGCTGGGATCACTGGCCGATAACGATGTGCATAAGCAGGAGGCAGACCCGTCACGGGCAGCCATGATCGCGTTCGAGAATGTCAGTAAGTCCTTTTGGACAGGTAAGTCGCGCAAGGTGATCCTTGACCGCGCTTCGTTTCGTGTGGAGGTCGGCAATTCGCTGGGCATCCTCGCCCGCAACGGCACCGGCAAGACCACCATCATCAACATGATGGCCGGGCTTGAAAAACCCGATGAGGGCAAGATCATGCGCACCTCGCGGATCTCTTTCCCCTTGGGCTTCATGGGCGGCATCCTGTCGAAACACACCGCCACCGAAAACGCTCGCTATATCGCGCGGCTCTACAGTCTGGACCCGGATTATGTCGAAAGCTTCTGCCGCTGGCTGTCCAATATCGACGAATATTTCGACATGCCGGTCGGCACCTTCTCATCCGGCATGCGCTCGCGGTTTTCCTTTGCCCTGATGCTGGCGCTGGAATTTGACATCTACCTGATCGACGAAGGCATGCCGTCTTCCACCGATGTTGAATTCAACCGCAAAGCGGGCCAGGTGCTGCGGCAACGGCTTAAAAATGCCACCGTGGTGGTGGTGTCGCACCAGCCCTCGACGCTGGAAAAGTTCTGCCGCTCGGCCGCGGTGTTGCGTAATGGCCAGTTGTATATGTTTGAAACTTTAGAAGAGGCGAAGCGGCTTTATGACTACCAAACTTAGTGTTCAGCGCTTCCGCACCCGCCGCCCCGATCCGGTGGAGGCCCCGGCCCCCCCTGCCCCCCTGCCCCAGACTGCGGCAGCGCCCAAACCCGCACCGGCCCCCGCCGCTGCAAGCCCCGCAGCCACGGCGCAACCCCGCGTCGGCGATCGCGCCTTCTTTCCCACCGAGGAAGAAGACGGCTTTGCCGGCATGACCTTCCCCGGCGCCGAAAAGCCTGGCGCCGAGAAACCCGCGCCCAAAAGCGCCCCCGCCGATATCGACGGCATCCGGCAAGAAGGCCTGACGGGTCGGCAGTTGCGCATGGCCCGCCGTCTGGCGCAAAAGCACGGCCTGCCCGCCACATCCGATTTTGACGCTGTGCGCCTCTTGCGCAACGCAGGCATCGACCCGTTCCAAGCCAATTCGGTGCTGGAGCTGGTTTCCTCCAGCGACGGCCCGCCCACGCCGCCCTCAGGCTCGCGCGCGCTGACCCTGACCCCCGGCGGCGACGGTATCCAACTGCCGCAAACCATCAAACCGATCCAACTGCCCTCGACCGAAGAACAGATCGAGCGCGCGCATCTCGCCGAAGTCGGCAAAATCCAGCGCGATATCGTCGCCCGCCGCCGCAAGAAATCCCTGCTGCTGGCCGCGCGCCTGTTCGTGCTTGTCGGCCTGCCCACCCTGCTGGCCGCGATCTATTATTACACCATCGCCACGCCACTGTATTCCAGCCGCACCGAATTCGTCATCCAGCAGAACGACGCGGCTCCTTCGGGGTTAAGCTCGATGCTGAAAGGCTCGGCGATGGCCACATCGCAGGATTCGATCACCGTGCAGGGCTATCTGCAAAGTCAGGATGCGATGGAACGGCTGGACCATGATCTTGGCTTTCGCGCGCATTTCTCCGGGCCAAATATTGATCCGCTGCAACGGCTTGCGCCCGATGCGACGCAAGGCGCGGCCTATAAGCTGTACCACAAGTTCGTGAAGATCTCTTACGATCCCACCGAGGGCGTGGTGAAGATGGAGGTGATTGCCGCCGATCCGCAAACGGCAGTCAAATTCTCGCAGGCGCTGCTGGGCTATGCCGAAGAACGTGTCGATCTGATGACCGCGCGGGTGCGCGATGATCAGATGAAAGGCGCGCGCGAAAGCTATGATGAGGCCGAGGCCAAGCTGAAAGACGCCAATGAGCGGGTGGTTTCCTTGCAGGAAAAGACCAAAGTTTTGTCGTCCGAGGTTGAAATCAGCCTGATCACCGCGCAGATCGGCCAGCTTGACACCCAAGTCACCACCGAAAAGCTGTCGCTGGCGCAGATGGAAGCGAATGAAAACCCCAACCAAGCCCGGATGGAGCCTGTCAAGCGCCGCATCGCCACGCTGGAAGATCAAATTGCGCAACTGCGCGCCAAGCTGACCGAGAATGATATCAATGGGCAATCTTTGGCGCGGGTGCAATCCGAATTGCTGGTGGCACAAGCCGAGGTCACAACCCGGCAGTTGATGCTGGCGCAATCGCTGCAAGCCACCGAACTGGCGCGGAACGAGGCCAATCGGCAGACCCGCTATCTGTCCGTCTCGGTCAACCCGGTGGCCGCCGATGAGGCCGCCTATCCGCGCGCCTTCGAGTCCACGTTGGTGGTGATGCTTATTTTGATCGGGATTTATCTGATGATCACCATGACCATCGCGATCCTGTATGAACAGGTCACTTCGGGATGACGTTTGGCGGGATGAAACAGGTTGCGATCGGGCCGTTGCGCGTCGGCAATGATCAACCCTTGCTGGTGATCGCGGGCCCCTGTCAGTTGGAAAGTCTGGATCATGCCCAGATGATCGCGGGTGTGATGGCTGAGGCTTGTGCGGCAGCGGGGGCGCAATATGTCTTCAAGGCCAGCTATGACAAGGCCAACCGCAGCTCGCTCACGGGCCGTCGCGGTATGGGCATGGCAGCAGGGCTGAAAGTGCTGGAAGCGGTGCGCGCAACGGGCATCCCGGTGCTGACCGACATTCATGACATTGATCAGGCGCGTGAGGCGGCGCAGGTCGTCGATGTGATCCAAATTCCCGCGTTTTTATGCCGTCAAACCGATCTGTTGCTGGCCGCAGGCGAAACCGGGGCGGTGGTGAATATCAAAAAAGGCCAATTCCTCGCCCCATGGGATATGGCCCATGTCGCCGAAAAACTCGCCTCGACCGGGAATGAGCAGATTTTGCTGACCGAACGCGGCGTCAGTTTCGGCTATAACACCCTTGTCACCGATATGCGCAGCCTGCCGATCATGGCGCGCACCGGCTATCCGGTGATCATGGACGCCACCCATGCCGTGCAGCAACCCGGCGGCCTTGGCGGCTCCAGTGGCGGCCAACGCGAATTTGCGCCCGTGATGGCCCGTGCCGCCGTGTCTTTGGGCATCGCCGGGGTGTTTATCGAGACGCATGAGGCCCCGGATACCGCGCCCTCCGATGGCCCCAATATGATCCCGCTGGATAAAATGGCCGCACTGGTCGCCAGCCTGATGGCGTTTGACCGCTTGGCCAAGGCCGATCCGCTGCACGTTTGAAGTGGGCTTAATGTCGGCGTCGGAGCGGGGGCTAGCCCCCCATGCCATTGGTCTCTTGAACCAATGGCGATACCAATGGCAAACCCCGGGATATTTGAGCACAGAGGATGACAATTTTAGACAGATTTTAAGGGAAACTGTTAAAAATCCCTTAACGGCACCAAGTCATCTATATGATATAAAACAACAATAAAAGGTCCCGAGTTGGGACCGCCTCAGGCCACCTGCCCCGCAGCCCAGCCCGACGACCACGCCCATTGGAAATTATATCCGCCAAGCCAGCCCGTCACATCCACCACCTCGCCGATAAAAAACAACCCCGGCACGGACCGCGCCATCATCGTCCGCCCATCGAGGCCATCTGTATCGACGCCGCCCAAAGTCACCTCCGCCGTCCGATACCCTTCTGACCCGACAGGACGCAGCCGCCAATCCCGCAGCATCTCCGCCACCCGCTCCAGATCGCCCCGGCCCACTTCCGCCATCGGCGCAGTGATGCCCAAACTGGCCTCAACATGCCGCGCGAGTTTCTCTGGCACGATCCTGCTCAGCACCGTCCGCAGCGCCTGCTTGCCCTGCTCCCGCTTGGCCTGCCCCAACTCCGCCGCCACATCCCGCCCCGGTGCCAGATCCAGCCGCACATCATCGCCCTCACGCCAATAGCTCGACGCCTGCAACACCGCCGGCCCCGACAAGCCCCGATGGGTGAACAGCACCGCCTCATCAAAGCCGACTTTCCCCGCCGAGACCCGCCCCGGCACCGCCACCCCCGCCAGCGGCACCATCCACTCCAACTCCTGCGCGGCGAAGGTCAGCGGCACCAGTCCGGGGCGGGGCTCCACCAGCCGCAACCCGAAACTTTCCGCCAGCTGATAGCCAAAGCCGCTGGCCCCCATCTTCGGGATCGACTTGCCCCCCGTCGCCACCACCACCGAGGCCGCCCGCACAACCCCCCGCGCGGTATCCACCTCAAGCCCCGCAGGGGCCTGCCGCACCGCCGTCACGCCACAGCCCAACCACAGCGCCACCCCGCTGCGGGCCATATCGCCCAGCAGCAGATCCACCACCTGCTTGGCCGAGTCATCGCAGAACAACTGCCCCAAGGTCTTCTCATGCCAAGCAATACCAGCCGCATCCATCCGCGCGATAAAATCCCATTGCGTGAATCGCTTCAGTGCCGACAAAGCAAAGCGCGGATTCTGCGAGATAAACCGATCCGGCGCGATGCCAAGATTGGTAAAATTGCACCGCCCGCCGCCCGAGATGCGAATCTTCTCGCCTGCAGCCTTGGCATGGTCGACCAGCAATACCCGCCGCCCGCGCCGCCCGGCCTCGATCGCGGCGAACATCCCCGCCGCCCCGGCCCCTAAAACGATGACATCAACCTGTTCCATGCCCCCTCATACGCCGCCAAGCCCGCGCCTGACAACCACATGAAGATTTTCGCAAAAACCCCCTTGCACCCCCCCGATGGCTTCGCTAATAACCGCCGCAGTTGGGGCGTCGCCAAGCGGTAAGGCATCGGTTTTTGGTACCGACATACGGAGGTTCGATCCCTCCCGCCCCAGCCAACTTGCAGTGAATATCATAAAATGAACTCGACGCCATTGCGGTGTTGGTGGCGAGTATTCTTTTTATGAACAATAGCTTCCACGCCATTCCTCACCCAAAGAAAACGGCGGCCCCTTTCGGAACCGCCGTGCATCGCACTCCCGCGCGGAAATAGCTCAGCTACAGCCGCTCGTCCCACCACAGGTGTTGCACTTCATGCAGGTGCCGTTGCGCACCAAAGTGTAGTTGCCGCATTCGCCGCAGGGATCGCCTTCGTAGCCTTGCATTTTGGCTTTCACGCGGGCGTCCATGCCGACGGTGCCTGTGGACAGCGCCGTGGCTCCGCCGATGGCAGCCGAGCCTGATCCACCCATTGCGCGCGCGGTTTCGGGGATCAGCATATTCAGGGTTGAGACCGGATCGGTGCCATTGGCCAAAGCCGTGGCCGCCATTCCGCCTTGCAGCATCACCAGTTCCGACGGCAGTCGCTTGCGCAGATAGCCGGTGGAGCTGATCTGTTTCAGCACTTCCAGCCCGCGGGTTGCGGCCTGATCGGTCACTTCCGAGACGTTGCGCTTGCCTTCCTCAACCCCGCGGCCGAGATCGTCGAACGAGGCACCGGTGGGTTTGACATGCGCGAGATCGGTGCGGTCCAGATAGGAAATTGCCAGTTCGCGGAAGATGTAATCCAGGATCGAGGTGGCATTCTTCACAGAATCGTTGCCTTGCACCATGCCCGCAGGCTCGAAGCGGGTGAAGGTGAAGGCCTCGACATATTCTTCCAGCGGCACGCCATATTGCAGGCCCACCGAGATCGCGATGGCGAAGTTGTTCATCATGGCGCGGAAGCCGGCACCTTCCTTGTGCATGTCGATGAAAATCTCACCCAAACGGCCGTCGCCATATTCGCCAGTGCGCAGGTAGACCTTGTGGCCGCCGACGATGGCCTTTTGGGTGTAGCCCTTGCGGCGCTCGGGAAGTTTTTCGCGGTTGGTGCGGATGATCTCTTTGTAGATGATCTTCTCGACGATCTTTTCGGCCAGTACGGCGGCTTTTTCTTGATTGGAACCCGAGGTCAGGATTTCTTCGGCTTCCTCGTCGTCTTCCACCAAAGCCGAAGCGAGCGGTTGCGACAGTTTCGAGCCGTCGCGATACAGCGCGTTGGCTTTGATGCCCAAGGACCATGACAGCTCATAGGCTGCCAGCGTTTCGGCAATGGTGGCCGAATTCGGCATGTTGATGGTCTTGGAAATTGCGCCTGATATGAACGACTGTGCGGCGGCCATCATGTAGATGTGGCTGTCGACCGACAGATAGCGTTTACCAGTTTTCCCACACGGATTGGCGCAATCGAACACCGAATAATGTTGCGGCTTCAGGAAAGGCGCGCCTTCCAGTGTCATCGTGCCGCAGACATGGTCATTGGAGGCATCGATCTGGGCTTTGGTAAAGCCAAGGTGGCGCAACAGGTCAAAGCTGGGGTCGGCCAGTTTATCTGCCGGAATACCAAGGGTTTTCTTGCAGAAATCCTCGCCGATCGTCCATTGGTTGAACACGAAGCGGATGTCAAAGGCCGAGGGCAAAGCCGCCTCAATCTTCTCCAGCTCACGCGCGCCAAAACCGTGGCCGACAAGCGCCGTGGTGTTGATGCCGGGGCAGTTGCCGATCGAGCCGTGGCCGACAGCATAAGCCACGATTTCAGCGGCTTGGCTGGTGGTATAGCCCAGCTTTTCAAGCGCCGCAGGCACCGATTGGTTGATGATCTTGAAATAGCCACCCCCCGCGAGCTTTTTGAATTTCACCAGCGCGAAGTCAGGCTCGATGCCGGTGGTGTCGCAATCCATCACCAGACCGATGGTGCCGGTGGGCGCAATCACCGTGGCCTGCGCGTTGCGGAAGCCGTGGGCTTGACCAAGCGTCAGCGCCTCATCCCAAGCGGATTTTGCAAGGGTGACAAGGGTTTGATCGGGGCAGTTGGCGGCATCCAAAGCCACCGGATTGACGTTGACACCCTCATAGCCGCTGGTCTTGCCATAGGCCGCAGCGCGGTGGTTGCGGATGACGCGCAGCATGTGTTGGGCGTTGCGGGCGTAGCCGCTGAACGCACCGAGTTCGGAGGCCATCTCGGCAGAGGTCGCATAGCTGACGCCCGTCATCAGCGCGGTCAACGCACCGCAGAAGGCGCGGCCTTCGGTGGAATCGTAGCCCAGACCCATGTTCATCAACAACCCGCCGATATTGGCATAGCCGAGACCCAAGGTACGTAAATCATAGGAGAGTTGTGCGATTTCCTTTGACGGGAATTGCGCCATCATCACCGAGATTTCCAGCGTCACCGTCCAGAGGCGGGTGGCGTGGATGTAGGCGTCTGCATCAAACTTACCGTCCTTGAAGAAGGTCAGCAGGTTCATCGAGGCGAGATTGCACGCGGTGTCGTCAAGGAACATGTATTCCGAGCAGGGGTTCGAGCCTCTGATCGCACCATCTTCCGGGCAGGTGTGCCAGGCGTTCACCGTGTCGTGAAACTGGATGCCGGGATCGGCGCAGGCCCAAGCCGCGTGACCCACCTGATCCCACAGATCGCGGGCTTTCAGGGTCTTGGCGGTCTTGCCATCGGTGCGCCGGATCAGTGCCCAATCGGCATCGTCCTTCACAGCGGTCAGGAAGGCATCGGTGACGCGGACGGAGTTGTTGGAGTTTTGGCCGGAAACCGTGATGTAAGCCTCAGAGTCCCAATCCACGTCATAGGTGGGGAATTCGATGCTGGTGAAGCCTTGGCGGGCGTATTGCAGGATGCGGTTGGTGTAAGTATCCGGGATCATGGCCTTTTTGGCCGATTTGATCGCAGCTTTCAGCGCAGGGTTCTTCGCCGGGTCCACCGAGTCGTCGCTTGAGCCATCCCATTGCCGGATCGCGGTGAAAATCTCATTCAGCTTCAGCTCATGGGCTTTGGAGCCGGCCACCAACGAGGCAACCTTTTGTTCCTCAATGACTTTCCAGTTCACGAAGGCCTCAACATCCGGGTGATCCATATCGCAGATCACCATTTTTGCAGCCCTGCGCGTGGTGCCGCCGGATTTGATCGCCCCTGCCGCACGGTCGCCAATTTTCAGAAAGCCCATCAGACCAGAAGATTTGCCGCCGCCCGACAGCTTTTCGCCCTCGCCGCGCAAAGATGAGAAGTTGGTGCCGGTGCCAGAGCCATATTTGAACAGGCGCGCTTCCCGCACCCAAAGATCCATGATGCCGCCGTCGCCGACCAGATCATCTTTCACCGATTGGATGAAGCAGGCGTGTGGCTGCGGGTGTTCATAGGCGCTACTAGATTTAGTCAGCACCCCGGTCATGTGATCCACATAGTAGTGGCCCTGTGACGGGCCATCAATGCCGTAGGCCCAATGCAGCCCGGTGTTGAACCATTGCGGAGAATTCGGCGCGGCCATCTGGCGCGCCAGCATGAAGCGCATCTCGTCGTAGTACGCTTTGGCATCGGCTTCGGTGCTGAAATAGCCGCCCTTCCAGCCCCAATAAACCCAAGCCCCGGCCAGACGGTCAAACACCTGCTTTGCCGAGGTTTCACCGACCAGACGTTCTTCTACGGGCAGCAAAGCCAGCGCATCCTCGTCGGGCACCGAGCGCCAGAGGAATTTCGGAATATCCTTTTCACGTAAACGCTTTAGCCGCGCCGGGATGCCTGCTTTGCGGAAGTATTTTTGCGCCAAAACATCGGAGGCCACTTGGCTCCAACCCTGCGGAACCTCGACGGCTTCGTTGCGAAACACAACGGTACCGTCGGGGTTGCGAATTTCCGACACCGTGGTCGAAAACGCCATCGCGCCATAGGCACCGGTGGCTTCGGTGGTAAACTTCCGCTCGATTTTCATCTGCCTGTCCCATGTTTTTGCGCGGTTTCTACTGAGCCCGCGTCGTTGTCCAATCCCGGCGCCTTGCCGACCCGTTGCTTGCCGCACCGCCCTTTCAGGCTGGCGAGGGCCCCATTCGGGGGCGCAAACACGGGGTTTCGGTACTCCGCTGGCGCACTACATCTTGTGGCTAGCGTTGGCGTGTCGTCAAACTGTCGTAAATCAGGGGCCGCATCAACGGATTTTTTACACTTATACACCAGATTTTGTGCTTGACCTGAGGCGTATATCTAGCCTTGCCATCACGCCGATGTGAGGCCTTTTCCGCCCTGCCCGCAAGATCGCGCTTAATGTGGCATCGCAACTGCCGCAAAAACCCAAGTATCACGGCATGCTTGCGTGGTTTGGCTCAGATACCGTGGCAGGACGCTGATTCCTCCACAGGCTGTGGATAAAGCCGCGCGCTACCTGCGGTTGATCAACGCGATTCCCGCCGCGACAAATCCGGCGGCCATGATGAGGCCAAAAGACAACACTTCGTCGAAAATTAAGTAGCCCAAGATAATGGCGAACAGCGGGGTCAGGAAGGAAAAGCTGGCGACGGTCGACGTTGGATAGATCGACAGCAACCACAGCCAAGTGATGAACACGCCCGCCACAATCACCCCCGCCTGAAACACCAGCCAGACCCAGTGCCTAGGCTCTACGTCGCGGATCAAGGGGCCGAAGAACGGGGCCGCTGCCAGCAATATTGGCCCTGAAATCAACACCATCCAGAACAGTTGCGCTTCTGGCCCGGCCTCACGCAGTCGGGTTTTGCGCGCCAGAAAGGCGGTGCCCGCCCAGCCCCAAGCGCCCACTAAAGCAAAGATGTCTCCCGCAATGCTGGCGTGACCCGAGGGGTTTTTCGACAGAATCGCCCAAGCCGTGCCGATGAAGGCCAAACCCAAGCCGATTCCCCGCTTGGGGGTGATCCGCTCGTTCGGCAGCCAGAAATGTGCGGCAACGGCCAACCACAACGGCATCGAATAGAAGATCACCGAGGCGCGGCCCACCGCCGTCAGGTCCAAGGCCATGAACAGGCACAGAAACTCGGCGGCAAACACCGCGCCGATGGCGAGACCGGGGCCAAGATCGGTCATCCGGATCCGATCCCAAAGCCCGCGATACTTCAACCACGCATAGACGAACCCAATCGCCAGCGCCGAGCGCAACCCTGCGAAAAACACCGGCTGCAGGCCACGATTAACCTCTTTCACCACGATCTGATTGACCGCCAACAGGAAGGTCACCGCGATCAACGCCGCCAGTCCTACCCCGTCCAGCCGCTCTTTGCGCATCAGCCCCCCCTTTTTGCGCCAACCTCCGGGGGCAGCAAGGCGAAGTCAAGCCGTGCAAAATCGCTGGCAGCACCGCACGGTTTCCCTTACACGCGGCGTATCAAAGTGGGCAATGAAGGGGGGGCCTTGTCATGTCAGATCTGATCTCACGCGGGGTCGCCAAGGGCTTGCGGATGACCGATCAGCGCCGTGTGGTGGCACGGGTGATCGCGGCAGCCGAGGATCACCCAGATGTGGAAGAACTCTATGCGCGCTCAGCACAGGTGGACCCGAAGATTGCCCTCGCCACCGTATATCGCACGGTCAAGCTGTTTGAGGAATGTGGCCTGTTGGAGCGGCTGGAGTTTGGCGATGGCCGCGCACGCTATGAAGATGCCGAGCGCGATCACCACGACCATCTGATCGATGTGAACACCGGGCAAGTCATTGAATTTGTGGACCCCGAGATTGAAGCCCTGCAAGAGCGCATCGCGGCGCGGCTGGGCTATCGGTTGATCGGGCACCGGCTGGAACTGCTCGGCGTTCCGGTCAAGAAGGGATAAGCTTTGGCCTCTGATAACCTGCGCGGCATCCTGTTGATGGTGCTGTCGATGGCCCTGTTCGGGCTGGAGGACATGTTCCTGAAATGGGCCGCAGCCAGCCTGCCTGTGGGTGAGATTGTCTTTATCTCGGGCGTGTTTGGCGTCGTGGTGTTCGTGCTGATGGCATGGCAGCAGCGGCAAAAGGTATTCACCAAACAGGCGCTCAACCCTTGGGTTTTGGCGCGGGGTTTTGGCGAGATGGTCGGCACTTTTGCGTATATCACCGCGCTGGCCACTGTGCCTTTGTCGACAGTTTCCGCCGTATTGCAGGCGATGCCCTTGGCGGTGACGATGGCTGCGGCGCTTTTCATGCAAGAACAGGTCGGCTGGCGGCGCTGGTCGGCGATTGCGGTGGGCTTTGCCGGGGTGCTGTTGGTGATCCGTCCGGGGTTGGATGGCTTTCGGCCAGAGGCTTTGTGGGTGCTGATCACCGTAGCAGGGCTGACTTTGCGTGACTTGGCGGCGCGCAAGATCCCACCGGAACGCTCGACCGCGCAAGTCTCGGCTTGGGGGCTGATTGCGGTGACGCTGCTCGGCGCGCTGATGATGGCGGGATCGGGTGAGGTTGCCGTGCCAACCCTATGGGAAACCTACGCTTTGATCGGGGCGCTGGTGTTCGGCACCGGTGGCTATTGGGCAATCATCGGCGCGACGCGGACAGGCGAAGTCTCGGTCGTAGCCCCCTTCCGCTATGTGCGCTTGGTGTTTGCGGTGCTGATCGGGGCGTTTGTGTTCCACGAATGGCCCGATGTCATAACCCTGTGCGGATCGGGGCTTATCGTCGCCTCGGGGCTTTATTCCTTCGCGCGCGAACGCGCCCGCAAACACGCGCTTTCCTTGAACGCACCCTTGGGCTAAGACGCCCAAGAGAGCACCATTTCCGCCCATTTGGAGGCCTGACATGAGCACGATCATTGATATCCACGCCCGCGAGATTCTCGACAGCCGCGGCAATCCCACCGTTGAAGTTGATGTGCTGCTGGAAAGCGGCGCGCAGGGCCGTGCGGCTGTGCCGTCAGGTGCCTCAACCGGCGCGCATGAGGCGAACGAGCGCCGCGATGGCGACAAATCGCGCTATATGGGCAAGGGCGTGTTGGAGGCTGTGGCCGCCGTCAACGGCGAATTGGCCGAAGAAATCGTCGGCTTTGATGCGACCGAACAAGTCGGCATCGACCGCACCATGATCGAATTGGACGGCACGCCGAACAAATCGCGTCTGGGTGCCAACGCGATTCTCGGCGTGTCTTTGGCGGTGGCGAAGGCTGCGGCAGAATTCACCGGCCAGCCGTTGTTCCGCTATGTCGGCGGCACCTCGGCCCGGATGCTTCCAGTGCCGATGATGAATATCATCAACGGCGGCGAACATGCGGATAACCCGATTGATATCCAAGAATTCATGATTATGCCGGTGGGCGCTGCGAACGTCAAGGAGGCCATTCGGATGGGCTCGGAAGTGTTCCACACCCTGAAGAAAGAGCTGTCGGCGGCGGGGCATAACACCAATGTCGGCGATGAAGGCGGCTTTGCCCCCGGCCTGAATTCGGCCCGCGATGCTTTGGATTTCATTCTGAAGTCGATTGAAAAGGCTGGCTACAAACCCGGTGAGGATATGTTCCTCGCGCTGGATTGTGCGGCCACCGAATACTTCAAAGGCGGGCGTTACGAGATGAAGGGCGAGGGGAAATCGTTGTCCATCGAGGAGAACGTTGATTTCTTGGCGGGTTTGGCTGCGGATTACCCGATCATCTCGATCGAGGACGGCTGTTCGGAAGATGACTGGGCGGGCTGGAAGCTGCTGACCGACAAACTGGGCAGCAAGATCCAACTAGTCGGCGACGATCTGTTCGTGACCAACCCGCGCCGTCTGGCTGAGGGGATCAAGCAGGGCGTGGCCAACTCGATGCTGGTGAAGGTCAACCAGATCGGCACCCTGACCGAGACGCTGCAAGCCGTCGATATGGCGCATCGCGCGCGCTATACCAACGTGATGTCGCACCGTTCGGGCGAAACCGAAGACAACACCATCGCCGATCTGGCAGTTGCCACCAACTGCGGTCAGATCAAGACCGGTTCGCTGTCGCGCTCTGACCGGATGGCAAAGTACAACCAGCTGATCCGTATCGAGGAAATGCTGGGGGAGACGGCGGAGTTCGCAGGCCGTTCGATCCTGCGCGGCTAAGATTTTCACAGCGATTTGAAGCCCCGCAGAGCCATGCTTTGCGGGGCTTTTTCATGCGCTAAAGTGGCCTTAGCAGGCGGCTGGGACGAAAATCTGCCAGCATCGCGTGGTGGCCCTGCCCTGTGATCTCGTCGGCTAGAAACTCGCCAGCCAAGGCCGAAAGTGTGATGCCAGAGTGCATCATCGCAAGGCTAAGCCCCGGTTGCACTGCGCCAATCAGCGGCAGACCGTCGGCGGGAACCGGGCGGTAGCCCAAAGCGAAGCGATCCAACTCCAGATCGGGCGCGTTGAAGCGGGCGCGCAGGCGGTGCAGCGTGGCTTCGGCCATTCCGGTAGGGTCGGCGATGAATTCAGACGCATCGGCTTGGTGATTGACGATGCCGGGGGCGAGGATCGCGCCGCTGGCATCCTGACGGATTTCCTGATCGGGGGTGACAAGGATATGGTTCACCCGCCAAGCCACGGGCTTGGTGTAGACCATGATGCCGGGGCGGGTGAGCATCGGCAGATCAAGGCCCCAAGGGGCGAGAAGTGCGGGCGATGCAATGCCTGCCGCAAGCACGGCATGGTCAGCGGTAAATGGGCCAATGGCGGTGCGCGCGCCTTTGATCTGACCTGCGTTTTCGATCAGCGACTTGGCGGCGATGCCGCTCAGTACCTTTGCGCCGGAGGCTGCCAGCAAGGCGCGGGTCAACTCAGCGGGATCGACAGCACCCTCGGCTGAGAAGTGCAGCGCTTTGGCAGGAGGGTTGGCCAAATACGGCTCTAACTTGGTGATTTCTGCACGGGTGATCGGCGTGGCGGGATAGCCAAGGGCGGCAAGCTCTGCGGCTTTTTGCTCAAAGCCCTGCCCTTCGTGTTCAAACCACAAAGCACCCTGCCAGATTGGCGCGTGGTCGGGGGGCAGCAGGGCGGCGAGGCGGTGGTGGGCGTTGATCGCTTCAACCCGCAAGCGATGATGCGCAACGGATTCGTAAAAGCTGGCGTTGATCCAGCCAAAGCTGCGGCCAGAGGCGGCGCTGGCGGGGGTTGCTGATTCTAACACCGTGACCACAGCGCCTTGGCGGGAGAGGTGAAAGGCAAGGCTCGCCCCAATGATGCCCGCGCGATGATCAGAACAGATTGCGCCATGTGGCCTCCTTTTTGGGCAAACGTGGCATGGCAAGCGGGCATTGGAAAGGGGACCTTGTGCGCAGAAAGCCGCTGCGGCAGATTGCGGCGATGGATCACAAAAGCTTCGTCTCAAACCTTGCGCCAGATCTGCGGGCGCAGTTGATCGCCCGGTCGGATCGGGCTGGACTTTTGCATCTGGCGGGGCATCTGGGCGCGATCATTTTGGTGGGCGCGCTGATTGGCTTTGGTGTGCCGGGCTGGTGGCTTTTGCTGCCGGTGCAGGGGGTATTGCTGGTGTTCTTGTTCACGCTGGAGCATGAGGCGACGCATAAGACGCCTTTTGCTTCGGAACGGCTGAATGAGGCTGTCGGACATCTGTGCGGGTTTCTGATTTTGCTGCCGTTTCAGTGGTTTCGCTACTTTCATCTGGCGCATCACCGTTGGACCAATCTGCCGGGCAAAGACCCCGAGCTGGCCTCGGAAAAGCCAAGCGGCATAAAGGCTTGGGCGTGGCATGTCTCGGGTCTGCCGTATTGGATTTCTGAGGCGCGGCTGCTGATGGATCTAAGCCGTGGGCGGGCGGAGGGGGAATATCTGCCCGCCAGCGCCCTGCCCCGGATTGTGTCCGAAGCGCGCTGGATGCTGGCAGGATATGCGCTGGTTCTGGTCAGCTTATTGGCAAGCCCGTTGTTGTTCTGGGTCTGGCTGCTGCCCGTATTGCTGGGTCAGCCCGCGCTGCGGTTATATCTGTTGGCCGAGCATGGCGACTGCCCGCAAGTGGTGAATATGTTCGAGAATACCCGCACCACCTTCACCACCGCGCTGATGCGGTTTTTGGCGTGGAACATGCCCTATCATGTTGAACACCACGTCTATCCGGCGGTGCCGTTTCATCAACTGCCCGCCCTGCACCTGTTGATGAAGGCCGAGTTGCGCGAGACGGCGGATGGCTATGCGGCGTTTACCAAGGGCTACCTCGCGCGGCGAATGTAATGGTTACAAGTTAGCCGTGGCGCGGGGGTAGCTAGGGCCATGGAAAATTTACCCCCGAAGAACGAAGACTCGCTGCGTGGCTTTGGTTTCGCGCTGACCGCCTATCTTTTGTGGGGGTTTTTGCCGATCTTCATGAAAGCGGTCGGGCATATCTCGCCTGCCGAAGTGATCGCGCATCGGGTGATCTGGTCGATCCCGATTGCGGGGGCGGTGCTCTGGGCGACCGGGCGGACAGCGGATTTGTGGGTGGCGTTGCGCACGCCCCGGATGCTGCTGATGGCGGGCGCGACGGCGGCGCTGATCTCGGTCAACTGGGGGATTTATGTCTGGTCGATTGGCGCGGGGCACGCGCTGGATGCGGCTTTGGGCTATTATATCAACCCGTTGTTCTCGGTGTTTCTGGGGGCGATGCTGCTGAGCGAACGGTTGAGCCGCGCGCAGAAATGGGCGATTGCGCTGGCGGCTTTGGCGGTGCTGGTGCTGACGATCGAGGCGGGCAAGCTGCCGCTGGTGGCTTTGGGGCTGACGGTGACTTGGGGGATTTATGCTTACTTGAAGAAATCGCTGCCGATTGGGCCAAACCAAGGTTTTTTTCTTGAGGTGTTGATCTTGCTGCCCTTCGCGCTTGGCTATGTGATCTGGGCGCAGGCGACCGGGCGCAGTCACTTCATGGTGGGGGTGACATCGGACACCGTGCTGCTGTTGTCTTGCGGTTTGGTGACGGCGGTGCCGCTGATGGTCTATGCCAATGGCGCAAAATTGCTGCGGCTGTCGACGATTGGCATCATGCAATATATCGCGCCGACGATGATTTTCCTCACAGCGGTGTTCGTGTTTGGCGAGCCGTTCGGGCGCGGCAAGATGATTGCGTTTCCGATGATTTGGCTCGCGCTGGTGATTTATACCGTGTCGATGGTGCGGCAGGCGCGGGCTGTGGGGAAATAATTCATACGCTACGCTTGGCGCTGTCGGCGGATGCCTCCGGCGGGAGTATTTCAAAAAGAGCAACGAAATTTGAGTTAAATTTTATCGAGTTAAGGTCGGCTGATCTGGCCGCCGCCCACCGCTGCAGGTACGCCCGTTGTGCTGGGGCAGGATGTCGGCAGCCCATAAGCGACGCGGGCGGCGAGGTAGGCAAAAGCTTGCGCTTCCAGCATGTCGCCGTTTAGGCCCACGGTTTCAATGGGTTCTACCATGCAGTTCATGCGTTGACTGAGCTGCGCCATCATAGTGGCGTTGTGGCGGCCTCCGCCTGCGACCAGAAGGCGCGTGATCGGTTTGGGGAAATGCTCGGCGGCTTTGGCGACGGATGCTGCGGCGATGGCGGTCAGGGTGGCTGCGGCATCGGCGTTGGAGAGTTTATGGGTTTTCTTGAAGAACGGCTGGAAGTCGTTGCGATCCAGCGATTTAGGCGGGATTTTGTGGAAATAGGCAAGGGCGAGGAAGGCTTGCACCAGCTTTTCATCGACCTTTCCCGTTGCGGCCAGCGCGCCGCCTGCGTCTTGGGTTTGGCCAAGGCGGATTTGCATCAGATCGTTAAGCGGGGCGTTGGCGGGGCCGGTGTCGAACGCCAAGAGTGCGCCGGGAGAGTCGGGGTTGGGCTGGCTTGGGTCGATCCATGTGATGTTGCCGACGCCACCGAGGTTGAGGATGGCGAGGGGTTCGGTTGCCTTGATCCATTTGGCGCAGGCGAAGTGAAAGAACGGCGCTAAAGGCGCGCCCTGCCCGCCCATTTGCACGTCGTTGGAGCGGAAATCCCAGACCACGGGCAGGTTTAGCGCTTGCGCCAGCAACCCGCCATTGCCTGTCTGATGGGTGCGGCCTTGGGCGGGATCATGCGCGAGGGTTTGACCGTGAAAGCCGATCATCTCGGCACCCGAAAAGCGGGCGAGGATCTCGGCATGGGCGGTCTCAACGACTTCGGCGGCGACGGCCACGTTAGGATCGCCCGGCCATTGCCCAAAGGCCGCGCGGATGGTGGCCTGCTCGGGCGCGGTGTAGGGGCGGTAGGCATCCGGGCCGAACTCCAGAATCTCATGGCCATCGGTGCGCAGCATCGCGGCATCGACGCCGTCCAGCGAGGTGCCCGACATCGTGCCCAAAACCCAGACCGCACCGTGTTTCGCCATCTTCCCCTTGGCCCCCTCGCCCCCTATACCCGCCCTACCTTAAAGCATGAGTGTGCCATGACCTACCATCCGAAATCTGATTTCATGCGCGTGATGATGACCCGCGGCTTTCTGGCCGATTGCACGGATTATCAGGCGCTTGACGAGGCTTTGGCCAAGGGCGTGGTGCCGGGCTATATCGGCTTTGATGCGACCGCCAAGTCGTTGCATGTGGGCTCGCTGATCCAGATCATGATGCTGCGCTGGTTGCAGAAATGCGGCGGCAAGCCGATTGTGCTGATGGGTGGCGGGACGACAAAAGTGGGCGACCCGTCGTTCCGCGCCGATGAGCGGCCTTTGCTGACCAATGCGCAGATTGATGACAATATCGCGGGCATCAAGCGGGCGTTTTCGCCTTATGTGACGTTTGGCGAGGGTGCAACCGATGCGGTGATGGTCAACAATGCCGAATGGCTGGATGATCTGAATTACCTTGGCTTTCTGCGCGACATTGGCAAGCATTTCTCTGTCAACCGGATGCTGTCGTTTGAGAGCGTCAAATCACGGCTGGACCGCGAGCAGAGCCTGAGCTTCCTTGAGTTCAACTATATGATTTTGCAGGCTTATGACTTCCTCGAGCTGAACCGCCGCTATGGCTGTCTGGTGCAGATGGGCGGGTCGGATCAATGGGGCAATATCGTCAACGGCGTCGATCTGACGCGCCGGGTGATTGACCATGAGGTTTACGGTTTGACCTCGCCTTTGCTAACCACTTCGGACGGCAAAAAGATGGGCAAATCGCAGTCCGGCGCGGTTTGGCTGAATGCCGATATGTATGCGCCCTATGAGTTCTGGCAATTCTGGCGCAACACCACCGACGCCGATGTGGGTAAATTCCTGAAGCTTTATACCGAATTGCCGCTGGAGGAATGTGAACGCTTGGGCGCATTGCAAGGCTCGGCGATCAATGATGCCAAGATCGTGCTGGCCAATGCGGTAACAACCTTGCTGCATGGGGCCGAGGCTGCGGCGGCGGCGGAAGCCACGGCACGCGAAGTATTTGAGAAGGGCGGCGTAGGCGATGATTTGCCGACGCTCAAGGTCTCGCCCTCGGAAGTGTCCGAGGGTTTGGGCATCGTGCAGTTGTTTGTGCGTGCGGGCTTGGCGGCAACGGGCAAGGATGCCAAACGGCTGATCCAAGAAGGCGGCGCGCGGATGAATGACGAGTTGGTGACGGATGCAGGATTGCGCGTTGGGGCTGGCATGTTGGCCGAGCCGTTGAAGCTGACGGCAGGTAAGAAGCGTCACGCTTTGGTGGTTTTGGACTAAAGCAGCACTTTTTAGCGTGGATGAAATGAAAAAGGGGGCCGCAATGGCCCCCTTTTGGTTTATGAATAAACGTTCGCTCTATATGAACGAATGTTCTTATTCCTGCACAGTGACTTTCGTCATCACATCGGGCGCGGACGGCGGTTCACCACGTTGGATGGCGTCGACCACATCCATGCCTTTGATCACCTTGCCGACCACGGTGTATTGGCCGTTCAGGAAATCGCCCGGCGCGAACATGATGAAGAACTGGCTGTTGGCGGAATCGGGATCCTGCGACCGCGCCATGCCGACGATGCCACGCGCAAACGGCATGTCTGAGAATTCCGCCGGAATGTTCGGCAGATCAGAGCCACCCATGCCTGCCATCGAGGTATCACCCGAAGATTTGCCGTATTGCACATCCCCGGTTTGCGCCATGAAGCCGTCGATGACGCGGTGAAACACCACGCCATCATAGGCCCCCGACTTCGCCAAAGCGACGATTTGGGCCGCATGTTTCGGCGCGTCTTTGGTGTCGAGATCAATCACGATCTCACCCTTCGCGGCACCAGAAACCTCGATCACCAGATTCGGGCCGGGGCCGTCGCCTTCGGCAAAAGCCGGGGCGGCGGTCAGCAGCAAAGCTGCAAGCACGTTACGCAACATCGGCAGCCACCCGCACGGTGATCATGCGATCAGGGTTTGCCGGCGGCTCGCCCTTGGTGATTTTATCGACATGCTCCATACCTTTGATCACACGGCCATAGACCGTATATTGGCGGTTCAGGAAGTGATTGTCGGAAAAGTTGATGAAAAACTGGCTGTTGGCCGAGTTCGGGTTCGACGAACGGGCCGCGCCAATCGTGCCACGGTCATGCGGGATGCCGGAAAACTCGGCTGGAAGATCGGGATGCTCGGAACCGCCCGTGCCTGCGCGGCGCAGGTTGAAATCGCTTTCCATGTTGCCATTGGCGACATCGCCGGTCTGCGCCATGAAGCCGTCGATGACGCGGTGAAAGCAGACGTTGTCGTAAGCCTTTGCGCGGGCAAGGGTTTTCATCCGCTCAACATACTTGGGCGCAATCTCGGGCAGCATTTCCAGCACGACCTCGCCATCCTTCAGGGTGATGATGATGGTGTTTTCCGGGTCTTTGATCTCGGCCATGGGGCGCATCCTTCTTTTGATCTGGGCCGGAAAGTAACCATCCCCGGGCAGAAGGGAAAGGGCTATAGGTTGACGAATGCGTCAGATCGGCGGAAACAGTTGCAAACAGTTATGGAGGCGCGAATGGCCTGGAAGACGATCGACGATATGGGCCTTGTGGGCAAAACCGTGCTGACCCGTGTGGATATCAACGTGCCGATGGAAAACGGTGCGGTTTCTGATGCGACGCGGATCGAAAAGATCGTCCCCACGGTGGAGGATCTGATCGCGCGCGGGGCCAAGGTGGTGCTTTTGGCGCATTTTGATCGGCCCAAGGGCAAGGTTGTGCCGGAGATGAGCCTTATCCATGTGAAGGGCGCGTTGGAGGCGGCTTTGGGGCGCAAGGTGGTGTTTGGCGCGGATTGTGTGGGCGATCCGGCGAAGACCGCGATTTCTGAGGCGGCGCAAGGGGATGTGGTTCTGCTGGAGAACACGCGATTTCATGCCGGTGAGGAGAAGAACGATCCGAAATTGTCGGCAGAGATGGCGGCTTTGGGCGATGTGTTTGTGAATGACGCGTTTTCGGCTGCACACCGCGCGCATGCCTCGACCGCTGGGATTGCGGCGCTGCTGCCTTCGGCTGCGGGGCGGTTGATGGAAGCGGAGTTGAAGGCGCTGGAGGCCGCGTTGGGTGATCCGGTGCGGCCTGTGGTGGCGGTTGTGGGTGGGGCGAAGGTATCGACCAAGCTGGAGTTGTTGGGCAATCTGGTTGGCAAGGTCGATCATCTGGTGATCGGCGGCGGGATGGCGAATACGTTTTTAGTGGCGCAGGGGGTTGAGGTTGGCAAATCTTTGGCCGAGCGGGATATGGCGGCGACGGCTTTGGAGATTGTCGAGAAGGCCAAGGCTTCGGGCTGTGTGATCCATCTGCCGGTGGATGTGGTGGTGGCTTGGGCGTTCAAGGCGGGGGCGGAGAATAAGACCGTCAGCGTCAAGGATTGCCCCAGCGATGCGATGATTTTGGATGCGGGGCCGAAAACTGTGGCGGCGCTGACCAAGGTATTTGAGGGCTGCAAGACTCTGATCTGGAACGGGCCGCTCGGGGCGTTTGAGATTGAGCCGTTCAATGCGGCCACCAATGCGGCGGCAAGGGCTGCGGCCAGATTGACCAAAGAGGGCAAGCTGGTTTCGGTCGCGGGCGGCGGCGATACGGTGGCGGCTTTGAATCAGGCCGGGGCTGCGCAGGATTTCACCTTTATTTCCACCGCTGGTGGGGCGTTTTTGGAGTGGATGGAGGGCAAGACTTTGCCCGGCGTTGCTGCCTTGGGGTGAGGTGTCCACGCGTGGACAGGGCCTTGATTCGTGACAAATCAAAGGCTTACAAATTCGAGGTAAGGTTCCGTTAACCTTATAACGCGCTATAACGCGCTGGGATGGCGCTTCGTCCCCGGCGCGTTTGCATGTTCGGCGCCGCTTGTGCCTTAGGCGTTTGGGCCGCTTGCCGTTTTCGCACCGCAGAGGCTGCGCCCGTGGGGGGTGGTTGTCGCTGGGCCGCCTTATCGCGAAAGGCTTGGTGCTGCGCGCAATTTACTGGCGTTGGGCGGTGCGGCTTTGCATGATCACGGCGTAGTGTGGGGAGTATGGTATGGCGATCTGGGCTTTGGTGACCGGGGCTTCTGAGGGGTTGGGGCGGGAGTTTGCCACTTTGGCCGCCAAGGATGGCTTTGATGTCATCCTGACCGCGCGCTCTGTTGACAAGCTTCAGGCCCATGCGACCAGTCTGCGGCGGGCGTATAATGTGGCGGTTGAGGTTATCCCAGCGGATTTGTCCGATCCGGTGGCGGTGGAACGCCTGTGGGATGCGGCATGTGACGGGCGGCAGATTGGCGTGTTGGTGAACAACGCCGGGCTGGGTCACAATGGTGATTTAACCGATGCCGAGGGTTGGCCGCGCGAGGCGGACAGTATTGCGGTGAATGTGATTGCAGCAACGATCCTGCTGAAGCGGGCGGCGGCGCATATGAAGGCGCAAGGCTCGGGGCGGATTATCAATGTGGCCTCGACGGCGGGGTTCATGCCGGGGCCGCATATGGCGGTGTATCATGCCAGCAAGGCTTACCTTTTAAGCCTGTCCGAAGCCGCGTCCGAGGAGTTGCGTGGATCGGGTGTGACGGTCACCGCCGTCTGTCCGGGGCCGACGGCGACGCAGTTCTTTGCCGCAGCCGAGGTGGAGAAGAAGCTGGTGATCTCGCGCCTGCCGCTGCCCTCGGCGGAAACTGTGGCCAAGGCGGGCTGGGATGCGATGCACAAGGGTCGCCGGGTGAAGGTGGTGGGCGGCATCAACAAGCTGTTTGCGTTCGCGCCCCGGCTCGCTCCGCGCCGGATGGTCGCTTTTATGGCAGGTATCTTCCTGAAAAAGCGCTGGTAAAGCCCTGTTAGCGCAACCAATATTGCGCGAGGCTTGGAACCTTTCTACCATCAAACTGACCTTTCCCGGATGGAGCATAAGATGCGCGCGACCAAAGCAGTTCAGAAAATTCTTGCCAATTACGAAGGCGAAACCCCCGGCGTGAAGGCCAATCTGTGCCGGATGCTGATGGAGGGCAAACTCGGCGGCACTGGTAAGATGATCATTCTGCCGGTGGATCAGGGCTTTGAGCATGGGCCTGCGCGCAATTTCGCGGTCAATCCGGCGGGCTACGACCCGCATTACCACTATCAACTGGCGATTGACGCCGGGCTGAACGCCTTTGCTTCGCCGTTGGGGATGCTGGAGGCTGGCGCGGATACCTTTGCCGGGCAAATTCCGACGATTTTGAAGGTGAACTCGGCGAATAGCTTGATGTCGGACACGGCGGGGAAGAATCAGGCGGTGACGGCTTCGGTCGATGATGCGCTGCGTCTGGGCTGTGCGGCGATTGGTTTCACGATCTATCCGGGTTCCGACATGCAGTTGGAGATGTATGAAGAAATCGTCGCGATGCGCAAAGAAGCGGCTGCCAAAGGTGTGGCGACGGTGATCTGGTCTTATCCGCGTGGCGAAGCGATCACCAAGGATGGTGAGACCGCGATTGACGTGGCGGCCTATGCCGCACAGATCGCGGCCATGCTCGGCGCACATATCATCAAGATCAAGCTGTCGACCGACCATCTGATGCTGCCAGAGGCGAAGAAGGTCTATGAGAAGGAAGCTATCGACATTGCCACCCAAGCGGCGCGGGTGAAGCATTGCATGGATGCAAGCTTTGCGGGCCGTCGGATCGTGGTGTTCTCGGGTGGCGCTGCCAAGGGCGCCGATGTGGTTTATGACGACGCGCGCGCCATTCGCGATGGCGGCGGCAATGGCTCGATCATCGGGCGCAACAGCTTCCAGCGCAAGCGCGAGGATGCTTTGGCGATGCTGTCGAAGCTGGTTGATATTTATAAGGGCAAGGCCTGAGATCAATAAAGGCAAAGCCTGAGTGATCTGCATTGAAGGGCGCGCCGGACAGGGTTCTGGCGCGCCTTTCGGTTTTTATGCGCACCAGCATTTTCTTGTTTCCCAAGCGTTTGGCTTTGTGGCATCATGTAGGCAACCTCCCCCGGTTATGAGGGGTGGATGTGAGACGAGACAGATGATCCAGACCCAATCCCGGCCCGCGCTTGGCGGCATGCTGTTCTTCATGGCAGCTTTCACGCTGGGCAGTTATTTTGCCTTTGCCGCGATTCAGGGCGATTACGGCGTGTTTCGTCGGGTGCAGATCAACGCGGAAGCGGCGGAGTTGCGGGGGGAGCGCGATCAGTTGAAGGCAGAGTTGGGACGGATGCAAAATCTGACCAAGCGGCTGTCGGATGATTATCTCGACATCGACCTGCTGGATGAGCAGCTGCGCGATGTGCTGGGCTATCTGCGCGCCGATGAGGTTGTCATTCGTTAGGGCGCGCGGCGGGGTGAACCCCGCCCTACATTTCGGGATGCGTTTCGGATTTTTCTGATAGGCTGGGCGTGTTGAGGCGTTGCTTGCCTCCGGCGGGAGTATTTTCAAAAGAGCAAATTCAAGCGAGTCTGCTCGGCTGAATTTTGCATGGCTGCCCTGCCCGACAGAACCCGCTGCATTTTCTGTTTTGCGTTATTTCTCCGATGCGGTATAGATGGTTTAACACTAAACTATCTTAACAGCGTGACGGGAGGATGCCGAGTTGGCTGCGAAAAAAGCCCCAGAGAAATCAAACGTCTCGAAGGAGGAACTGCTGAAGTTCTACCGCGAGATGCTGCTGATCCGCCGATTCGAGGAAAAGGCCGGGCAGCTTTATGGCATGGGTCTGATCGGGGGGTTCTGTCACCTCTATATTGGGCAAGAAGCGGTGGTTGTCGGGCTTGAGGCCTGCACCAAGGAAGGCGACAAGCGCATCACCTCTTATCGTGACCACGGGCACATGCTGGCTTGCGGCATGGAAGCCAATGGCGTGATGGCCGAGTTGACCGGCCGCGAGGGGGGGGGTATTCGCGCGGCAAGGGCGGCTCGATGCATATGTTCAGCCGCGAGAAGCATTTCTACGGCGGGCATGGCATTGTGGGGGCGCAGGTGCCTTTGGGCGCGGGGCTGGCGTTTGCCGATAAATACAAAGGCAATGACAATGTGACCTTTACCTATTTCGGCGATGGTGCGGCGAACCAAGGTCAGGTTTATGAGACCTATAACATGGCGGAACTCTGGGCGCTGCCGGTGATTTTTGTCATTGAGAACAATCACTACGCGATGGGCACCTCGCAGGCGCGCTCGACCAAATCCGAGACGTTGTTCGGGCGCGGTTTGGCTTACGGTATCCCTGGCGAGCAGGTTGACGGCATGGATGTGCTGGCGGTGCAGGCAGCGGGGGCCAAGGCCGTGGCGCATTGCCGGGCGGGTAAGGGGCCTTATATTCTTGAGATGATGACCTACCGTTATCGCGGCCATTCGATGTCGGACCCGGCGAAATATCGCACCCGTGAAGAAGTTGAGAAGATGAAATCCGAAAAGGATGCCATCGAACATGTCCGCGATCTGCTGCTTAATGCGGGGCTTTCCTCGGATGAGGAACTGAAAGCCATCGACAAAGAGATCAAAGAAGTTGTCAACGCCTCGGCTGAATTCGCCAAGGCCAGCCCGGAGCCCGCGCTGAGCGAGCTTTGGACCGATATCTACGCCTGAGGGGGGAAACCATGGCAGTTGAAGTATTGATGCCGGCGCTTTCTCCGACGATGGAAGAAGGCACTTTGGCGAAGTGGATGGTCAAGGAAGGCGATGTGGTCAAATCCGGCCAGATCATCGCCGAAATTGAGACCGACAAGGCGACGATGGAGTTTGAGGCGGTGGATGAAGGCACAGTTGGCCGGATTCTGGTGGCTGAGGGCACCTCGGGCGTCAAGGTGAACACCGCGATCATGGTGTTGGTCGAGGCTGGGGAATCGGCTGACGCCGCACCTGCCCCGGTGGCTGCGGCGGCACCTGCGGCCCCGGCGGCGGTTGCCGCTCCGGTCGCTGTGGTGTCGAAAGCCTCGGCGGATTGGCCGGAAGGCACGCCGATGAAGACGATGACGGTGCGCGAGGCCTTGCGTGAGGCGATGGCGGAAGAAATGCGCGCCAACCCGAACGTGATGCTGATGGGCGAGGAAGTGGGCGAATATCAGGGCGCTTACAAGATTTCGCAGGGTTTGCTGGCGGAGTTTGGTGCCAAGCGCGTGGTCGATACGCCGATCACCGAAATGGGCTTTACCGGCATCGCGGTGGGCGCGGCTTGGGGTGGTTTGAACCCGATTGTCGAGTTCATGACGTTTAACTTCGCGTTGCAAGCCATTGATCATATTCTGAATTCGGCGGCGAAGACCAATTATATGTCGGGTGGCCAGTTGGGCTGCCCGATTGTGTTCCGGGGGGCCAATGGCGCGGCAGCACGGGTTGGCGCACAGCATTCTCAGGATTTCACCGCATGGTATGCGGCGATTCCGGGGCTGAAGGTGGTGATGCCCTATTCGGCGGCGGATGCTAAGGGCTTGTTGAAGTAAGCTATTCGCGATCCGAACCCGGTGATCTTCCTTGAAAATGAGATCATGTATGGCCAATCGTTTGAAGTGCCCGATCTGCCTGATTTCACCATTCCGTTCGGCAAGGCGCGGATTTGGCGCGAGGGCACCGATGTGACCATCGTGTCGTTCAGCATTGGCATGAAGTATGCGTTGGAAGCCGCTGATTTGCTTGCGAAAGATGGCATCTCGGCTGAGGTGATTGATCTGCGCACTTTGCGCCCGATTGATTACGATACCGTGCTGGCTTCGGTGCAGAAAACCAACCGTTGCGTGACGGTGGAAGAAGGCTTCCCGGTCGGCTCGATCGGCGACCATCTGGCCAGCACGATCATGCAGCGGGCGTTTGATTACCTCGATGCGCCGGTGGTGACTTGCACCGGCAAGGATGTGCCGATGCCTTACGCCGCCAACCTTGAAAAGCTGGCACTGGTGACGACCGCCGATGTGGTCGCTGCCGTCAAATCTGCTTGCTACCGTTAAGGAGGGGATGATGGCGATTGATATTCTGATGCCCGCGCTTTCTCCGACGATGGAGGAAGACACCCTTGCCAAGTGGTTGGTGAAGGAAGGCGATGTGGTGAAATCCGGTCAGATTCTGGCCGAGATCGAGACCGACAAGGCGACGATGGAGTTCGAGGCGGTGGATGAAGGCGTGATTGGCCGGATTCTGGTGGCTGAAGGAACTTCTGGCGTGAAGGTCAATACCGCGATTGCGGTGTTGCTGGAGGCTGGCGAAAGCGCGGATGCAGTGGCGGCTCCGGCTAAAGCGGCTGCACCTGTGGCGGCAGCGGCCCCTGCTGCTGCGGCAGCCCCGGCTGTGGCTACTGCTCTGGCGGCGGCTCCACAAGCTGCGGGTGCGCGGGTGTTTGCTTCGCCTTTGGCGCGGCGGATTGCTGCTGAGAAGGGTTTGGATCTGGCATCAGTTCTGGGTTCTGGACCACATGGGCGGATTGTGCGGGCGGATGTTGAGGGCGCGAAGGCTGCTGCTCCGGCGGTTGCTGCTCCGGTTGCTGCGGCAGCCCCAGTGGCAGAGGTGAAGGTCGCTGCGGGTCCGGCGATGGCTGCTGGGCCTTCGACCGAAACCGTGCTGAAAACCTATGCGGATCGGCCGTTTACCGAAGTGAAGCTCGATGGGATGCGCAAGACGATTGCGGCGCGCCTGACCGAGGCGAAGCAGACCGTGCCGCATTTCTATCTGCGCCGCGATATCGAGTTGGATGCGCTGATGGCGTTCCGGGCCGAGTTGAACGCCAAGCTGGAAGGCCGTGGCGTCAAGCTGTCGGTGAATGACTTTGTGATCAAGGCCTGCGCTTTGGCCTTGCAGCAGGTGCCGGGGGCCAATGCGGTCTGGGCGGGCGACCGGGTGTTGCAGTTCAAGAAATCGGATGTGGCGGTGGCTGTGGCGATTGAGGGCGGGCTGTTTACGCCTGTGCTGCGCGATGCGGAAGCCAAGTCTTTGTCGGCTTTGTCGGCGGAGATGAAAGACTTGGCGAAGCGGGCGCGGGATCGTAAGCTGGCTCCGGCAGAGTATCAGGGCGGCAGCTTTGCGATTTCCAATCTCGGGATGTTCGGCATTGATAACTTCGATGCGATCATCAACCCGCCGCATGCCGCGATTTTGGCGGTGGGCGCGGGTGTTGCCAAGGCGATCGTCAAGAATGGTGCTGTGGTGGTTGGCACGGTGATGTCGGTGACATTGTCGGTGGATCACCGGGTCATCGACGGCGCATTGGGCGCGTTGTTGGTCAATGCGATCAAGGACAATCTGGAGAACCCGCTGGCGATGCTGGCGTAAGGTTTGAAATAGAAAAAGCCCGCCGAGAGTGATCTCGGCGGGCTTTTTTATGTGGATATGAGGGACTTAAAGTTCGCCGTTGATCAGCTGATCCATGGTGACCGAGGGCTGCGCGCAGCCTGCTTCGCCGATCACGCGGGCGGGGACGCCTGCGACGGTGGTGTTATGCGGCACATCATGCAGCACGACGGAACCCGCCGCGATGCGCGAGCAATGGCCGACATGGATGTTGCCCAGCACTTTGGCCCCTGCCCCGATCATCACGCCATCGCCGATCTTCGGATGACGGTCGCCGTCTTCCTTGCCGGTGCCGCCCAAGGTGACGGAATGCAGCATCGAGACATTGTCGCCGACCACGGCAGTTTCACCGATCACGATGGAATGGGCGTGGTCGATCATGATGCCTTTGCCGATGCGGGCATTGGGGTGGATGTCGACGCCGAACACCTCGGACACACGCATCTGCACGAAATAGGCCATATCCTTGCGGCCATTCGTCCACAGCCAGTGGCCGATGCGGTAGGCCTGAATCGCCTGATAACCCTTGAAGAACAGGATCGGCTGGATGAAGCGCAGGCAGGCCGGGTCACGGTCAAACACCGCCGTCACATCGGCGCGGGCGGATTGGCCGAGTTCGGGGTCGGAGGCGTAAGCTTCATCGGCGATTTCGCGCAGGATTTGCTCGGACATTTCGCCGGACGCGAGTTTCAGCGAGAAGCGGTAGGCAAGGGCGCGCTCAAGGCTCGGATGGTGCAACAGGCTGGAATGAATCAGGCCGCCCAGCAAGGGTTCAGCCCGAACCATGTCGAAGGCTTCCTCGCGCACGCGGCGCCAAACGGGATCCAGAGGGCTGATTTTAGCGCTGGTTTCGGCCATGATATATCTCCTGCTGGCAGCGAGATTAGCATATGGCGTTGGTTTGCAACAGGGCCAAGGGGGGGAATTTGCTATTTCTGCTGCGCGCTGGATTTGCGGATCGCAAGCTGCGCTGCGACAACGGCTAAGGCCGACAAGAAGCGCGCCGAATGGTGGGCGGTGTGGCGCGGGCCTGTCTCGGCCAGCGCACGGGCCATCAGGCTGCCGTTGCCCCAAGTGGGATGCGCGCGCCCGAAGCGTTTGGCGTAGCGATGCGCGGCATCGGCTTGATCGAGCAGTCGGGTCAGCAAGGGAATAGGGTTGGACGAGGCTGCGAGCAATGCCGCAGCCTCAAACAAATCGCCGGGAAGGCAGCGGCGCATGGTTAGAGCGCTGCTGTGATGGTCTGGAATGGGCCGTTGCCGTAGCGTTGAGAAATTTGTGCTATGGCGATGATGATTGTGCCGCTGGCTGCATCGGCGCTTTGCATCGCAGGGGTGTAGCTGAACGACGGGGTTGACATGATGGATTCGCGCAGGGTTGTGGCGCCTTGGGTGACTTTGAGGCTATATGCTTCGGTATCTTCGCCCAAGGGCACTTCCAGCGATTGCCATGTGTCGCCGTCGATGCGGGTGCGGCGTTGCCAAGTGATGTCGAGATTGCCGCTGGTTTGATGGGTGGCTGAGAGATGCGACACCGGATAGGGCCGCAGGCCTGCGCCGTCAAAGCTTTCGGTCAGCAAGACAGTGGCGCTGCTGTCATAGCCTTTATCGGCGTGGCCGAAGCGGTAGAAGCGCGGCAAGCCTCGGGCCGACAGTGGCAGGTTGATTTGTTGCACGGCATCGTTGAGCAGAACGAAGCTGCTGCCGATGGGCCATGTGGCGGGCATCAAACCGTCGGTGCCCGCTTGGCCACGCAAGCGCAACGAGATGTCGTAGGTTTTCGGCGCGACGAGGATGGCGTTGGCAAATTGGAACACCTCCCAGTTTTCCGGGCTGCCATCGCCGATGGCGGCCACATTGGCACCGGAAAGCACGGAAAGCTCGCTGACCGAGGACAAAGCCCCGGATTCGATGCGCACGCGCAGGCTTGCACCGCGATCCCACAGGCCGGGTTCGGCAGCATTCAGGGCGGTTTCAGTGGTGCCGATGATCGCGGGTTGGGTGAGCGTGGTGTTCAGGCTGTAGCTGTCGTCGGAAATAGAACTCCACACCGCGACATCACCGGGCCAAGGTGCTGCTGCAACACAGACATGCGGGGCATATTCGACCTCGGTGCCTTTCAGCAGCGGCAGGTCGAGGAACAGCGGGTAGACTGGAACCGTGGCTTGGAACGGCACCCAGCCGCGCGCAGGCACAGTGATTTCGGCGGACTCATAGACATTGGGATCAACGCGGACGGCCTCGATGGTTTGCAGCTCGGACAACTCGGCGCGGTCGATGCGGTAAAGTTCGCCTGCGATGCTGACGGTGTCGCCGACGCCGATGGCGAGTTGCGATTTTGGCAGGGCAAAGCGGGCGGTGTCGCGCGAGACGCGGATTTCCGCCATCCAGCGTTCGGCAATCGCGGTGGCTTCAGCGGCGGTCAGGGTTAGCGGGAGTTCGGAGTGCGAAACAACATCGCCCGTGCGGTCGGGGAATGAGGCCGAGACGGTGGAGACGGCAAAATCGGTTTCCGCCTCGTTAAAGCTCAGGCGGATGTGTTCGGGAGTTTCAATATCGGCGCTGCGGGTCCGCTCAATACGACCGTCGATCTCGGTCGAGATGGCGAGGGTTTCCGGCGCGACGATTTGGGGATTCAAAGCCGTGCGGGATTGGAAGCGCAGGCTGCCTTCGCGCTCGATCACGTCGGTTGGGAAGGCGAGGATCAGCGGTTGCAGGGCGGCACGGGCCGAGGAGACATCAGAAATCGCGTAGCCGCGCACGACGCCGCGGGCTTGGCTGAGGTCTACGTTCTGCACCCCGGTCAGGTCGCAAATATCGGCGATTACGGCGGCGAGCGGTTCGTTGGAAGCGCGCCCGTTCAGCCAATGGCCTTTGTCGTAGTTCGGCGCATCCGACCACAGGCTCTTGTTGCCGGGGAAGGTCGGGAAGGGGCGCGCATCCCAAGCCCAAGCCAGTGAGTTGGCGAAATCGAGCATTTGGCCAGAGTAAAGAAAGGCTTCGGGGTTGTTCTGCGGATCGGTCCAAAAGCTGTGCATGGCTTGGTAGTAGGACAGTTGCAGCAGGTCATCGCGCAGACCGTTGGAATAATGTGGCAGCGCGGATTCCGAGGATTTCGGGTCTAGGAACACATTGGGCTGGTTGGTGGCCTTATCCACAGCCGCACAGCCGTATTCGGTGAAACGGATCGGCTTGGAACCCGCAATCCAAGCGGTTGGGGCCGCCGCACGCAGACCTGCGATGCGCTCATGATGCGAACTCGACCACCAGCCGCGCAGGTCTTTTTGGCGGTAGACCCAAGGCTCGCCATAAGCGCCATCGGTGATCGGCGTGCGAATTTGCGCTGCCTGATCGGCAGGTGTGGCATAATACCACTCAAAGCCCTCGCCGCCCGCGATGTTGCTGTGCAGGTAATCGGTGTTGTGGACATCGCCCCAATGGGCATCGAGGTGGCTTTCGCCGTCGCGCCAATCCGACAGCGGCATGTAATTGTCGATGCCAATGAAGTCGATGGCGGGGTCAGCCCAAAGCGGGTCGAGGTGGAAATACAGGTTATCCTCGGTATGATAACCAAAATACTCGGACCAATCCGCAGCATAGGTGATCTTGGTGCTGGGGCCGAGGATGGCTTTCACTTCGGCGGCCAGTTGGCGTAGCGCGGTGACGGTGGGGAAGCTGTCGCTGGCCCCACGAATTTGCGTCAGGCTGCGCAACTCGGTGCCGATGCAGAACGCAGCGACTCCGCCTGCAGCTTTGCACAGATTGGCGTAATGCAGGATGAAACGGCGATATGACCATTCACTTGGGCCGGAATAGGTGACGTTCTCGCCTGCGATGCTGAAATGCGCGGGGGCGACGGTGCCGAAGAAAGCCGCCACTTCAATGGCAGCGGCAGCCGTTCGGTCTGCGGTGCCGGATTGCCCCGGTGCATGGTTCAAGGAGATGCGCCCGCGCCATGGCAGAACCGGTTGCGAAGGTGCAGTGCTCCACGGATCTGGAAGGCTGTTGCCCGGCAGTTGATCCATCAGGATGAACGGATAAAACGTGACAGCCTTACCCGCCGCGTTCAGGGCCTTGATCGCCTCGACCACCGATTGATCTGCAGGGGTGCCGCCATAGACCGTAGCGCCTTCCAGCTTTGGCAGTTCCGGTGCTGCCGCCCGCGTCAAGCCCGAGACTTTCCACGGCATCGGTTGGCCATCATATTGCTTCTGTTCAACCTTCGGCTGCACAAGACAAGACCCGCAGCGCAGGTCATTGCCAAACCATGACACCACCAAGGACACGCCGTTTGCGTTGGGCAATTCCTCGGTCAACTGCTCCAGCGATGCGGCAAAATCGGTCTTGCCCGTGGCCGAATTGACGTTGGCCGAACGGTTGCTGCCCGGACCATAGGCATAATGCACAGGCGTGGTCGCCAAGGCATATTCGCCGGTGCCGGGGATCAGGCAGACACCAGGGATGATCTTGGACAGGCCCGGATGTGCCTCGGCAGCGATGCTTTGCGCGGCCCGCACCACTTCAAACGAGAATTGCGGCACCCGGTTGCCGAACTGCCCGAGATCGAGATTCTCGATCACCACATAGGCTGTGCCGCGATAACTGGGGGCAAGACCAGCACCTTCGACAGCTTCAATCTTTGGATCGGGCAGTTGCACCTCATCGCCTTTGTAGATGCGCAGGTTCAGGCTTTCGGGCGTGATTTCATTGCCATCCGCCCAGATCCGCCCGACACGGGTGATCTCGCCTTCGCACAGAGCAACGGCGAGGCTGACAGAATAGCTGAAACTGTTGCTGGAGGGCTTCGGTGTGCCCTTACCACCGCCAGAATGTACGACATTCTCTTGAAATCGGCTGGCCCAGATCACCTGCCCCGACACCCGCACCCTGCCCCAGATACGCGGAATGGCCGCACCCTCGCTCGCCCCATCACCCGAAAGCGATCCACCCTGCCGACATCGACGGCCTCAGAGCCCGCGCCCAGCAACTTCTGGTCGATCACCCGCCCCACCGTGGCCCCAATGGCGCGCCCGATCACCGCACCAGAAAGGCCCAGCACCGTGCCGCCAAAGCCTGCACCCAGCGAGGCGCCAACAGCAGAGAGAAGGATCGTGGCCATGTTCAGGCTCCTAAAGGAAATTCAAATCGTGCGGCGATCTTGCGCCGCCACGGATCGCTTAAGGCCGTTTCAACGACGCCGTGGCCGGTGTAGGCATGGATAAAGCTGGCGGTTGGGCCGACATGCGCCGCGATGCCAAGGTGCTTGGCGACAGCACCCGTGCGCATCCGAAACAGCAACACATCCCCCGGCGCTTCATCGGCGCAAGATTTCTGGATCAACCAGCGCTGGGCCGCAGCCAGCAGGTCTTCGCGGCCCGAAGGTTCAGACCAGTCCTGCGAATAAGCGGGGATGCATTCCGGCTCGGCGCTGATCACCTCGCGCCAGACACCTCGGATCAGGCCAAGGCAATCCGCACCTGCCGATTTTACGCTGGCCTGATGCAAATAGGGCGTGCCGATCCATGTCCGGGCCGTGCTGACAATCATCGCAGGCCTCATCGCCCAAGGCTCCCGCCGTCATTGGCGCGAGAGCTTACCGGATAAGACGCCAGCCAATCCTCGCCCGGAATATGCGGAAAGCCACGGAAATTGGCGAAGTTGGCGAATTTTGTGCGGCAGGTGGTGGCCATCCGGTCACAGCCCACCTCAAGCCGCACCTGATCGCCGATGGCGATCTGCGCGCCAAGGTCATGCCACAGATCGACGATGCGCTGGCCAGAGGACAGGCGATCAAATTTGATCACCCCCACCAGACCCGCAGCAGCCCCCGAGGCGACAACAAAGCGCCCGCGTTCAAACCAGCGATCCGCAAAGCCGCCAAGCCCGTCGAAAATCACACGTTTCAACGCGTCAAAGCCCGCCACGCTGGTCGTCGCAAAGTTCCCAGATATGGCTAGATCAACTTTGCAGCGCGCATCGCCCAGCACCGCCGTGCAGCTGCGCTGAAAAATCCGCCCCTGCGGTTGGTTCAAACGATCGGTCAGCCCGCGCAATTCGGCCTTGAACGCCCCACCTGCGCGGGAAATCTCGCCCAGATTGCCGCGAAACTGCTCAATACGCTGGGCGGGATCGGCCCAATTCACCAGCCAAGACCGCACCTCGGCGCCGTCAAACCGCCCCGCAATCAGATCCGCCTCCTCCACCGCCGCATCCGACAACGCCCCCACGGTTTCCGAGTTATCGACCGACAAGCCCGTCGTCTGCTGCAAGGTGCGCGCGGTCATACCAGAGCTGGCTTTGAACACATGGCCGTCAAAGCCAAGGTCCAGATCGTGATCGGTGAAACCAAACTGCACGCCATCGCGGCGCGTGACCAACCACGCCCGACACGCCGTCGTCACACCCTGCCCCAGATGATCCAGCAACTCCTGCCGCGCGCTCATACCCGCACCTCGACAATCGGCACATTCGGCACATCACCGGCGCGGAATGACGCGACCGATGTTTTGATCACATCGGCGTCAAATCGCACCGGCACATCAAATTCATAGCCCGCCGTGATCAGTGCCCCGATGTCGGGCGGAGTGATAAAACTGATGATCCCGGTTGTGGCATCAATACTAAATTCCAACCCCTCGACCTTCGGATCATTGGCAATCGCCACAACCACGGTGCCTGCCACGGGTTTCGCAATCGGGCGGACATAGCTGGCCGACCCCGAAAGATAGGTCTTCTTCAGTGCAAACGTCAGCGAAACCCCGTCGCCCAGCCCAATCACCTGATCGGTCGCAGCGACCGCCTGATTGGCCCCGCAGGATTTGAAATCCGACCAATCCTTCCAGCGAAACGCATGCAACCGCGCGCGGCGGGCCTCGAAGAATGCCAGCAACGCATCGACATCCTCAAGCGAGCGCAACCCAAACCCCGCATCATAGCGCCGCCGCGAATGCTCCCATGGCGTGTTGCGTTCTTCAAAGCCATTGGCCAGCGTGACAATTTCGGTCAACCGCTCTGGCCCGCCTTGTGAACCGAAACTGACGCTCGCCGGAAACCTGATATCGTGAAAAGCCATGCTTTATCCTCACCGATTGCGTTGGCCACGCGACAGCATCCGCTGTGCCTGCGCGGCGATTTGGCTTTGGCTGCGTTGAAAGCCCTGCACATCCGGCGTCGTAATGTTCATCACCACGGTCACTGAGCCGCCGCCAGAGCTCTGCACCCCAAGCCGCCCATCCGCCCCGCGCGCCAGCGGCATGATCGCCTCCGGCCCGGCCTCGCCCATCAAGCCCTGCCCGCCGCGCATCGCAAACGGCGTGGCTTGGCTGACAACCCCGCCCTTTGCAAACGGCATCACCCGGCCTTGGGAGAAACTACCACCCTTCTCGAACGGCATGATCCCGCCCAGCAGCCCGCTCAATCCCGAAGCAATCGCCCCGCCCAAAGCGTTCTGCACCGGCTTCATCGCAATGCCGTAAACCGTGTCCGCCAGCGATTTCGCCACCGATTTCAACGCATCCGACAGCTTTGCGCCGTCAAACACCAATCCGTCAAATGCACGGCGCAACCCACCACCAATGCCACTGGACAGCACGTTGACCTCGCGCCCGGTGAACACCATGGTTTCGCGCATCCGCGAGAGTTCACCCTCAAACGCGCCAACCATCCCCGTGGTGCCCGACAGCGTGGCTTCAAGCGCCGCTATCTGGTCCTGCAACTCCTCTACCGTCGCCATCGCCCGCCCCTTTTGTGAAACTTGGCCCGAAATCCGGGTATGCGGCGGCCAATTCTTCCAGCCGCGCCCGCGTCAGGGGCGGCAATGCCGCATCCGCCCCCAGCATGATCCTCAATTCGATCGGCGACAGCGCCCAGAACACCGCCGGGGTCAGCCGCAACTCACCCATCCCGGCCCGCATCAACCCCGGCCAATCTATCTTCATGCCTCGCCCGGCAAAGCAAACGCTCGCGCCAGCAACTCCGCCGCAGCCCGTGCCGCCTCCACCGGACCACCGCCGATTTCCACCGTGCGCAGATGCTCTGCCGTGCCCTGCCAACCGCCACCGCGCAAGCCAGCCACGATCAGCGCTAGCACATCGCGGGTCGAGACTTTGCCGGACTCGAACCGCTCGACCATCTCGACCAGCGATCCGGCGGCCATCGAGGCTTCCAGCTCGGCCAATGCGCCCAAAGTCAGCTTGGCCACATGCGCCACGCCATCGAGAACAATCGCCACTTCGCCCTTGAACGGATTGGCCATCACAGCGCCGTAAAGGTCAAAGTCCCAGCCGAGGCGAGCGTCATCTCATAGGTCGCCTCACCGTTATGGCTGCCCGCATATTCAATCGCGGTGATCTGGAACGGCCCTTCGACCACGCCAAAGCTGGGGATCACCACTTGGAACCGCGGCATCTCGGCATCAAAGAAAATCTGCCGCGCACGAGCATCGGTCGTTGCATCGCGGAACACACCGGACCCCGAGATCGACGCGGTTTTCACCCCCGCCCCCGCGAGCAATTCGCGCCAACCGCCCGCACTTTCCAGCGAGGTCACATCAACGGTTTCCGCGTTGAAACTGATCCGCGTCGCCCGCAGGCCCGCCACCGTCACAAAGGTGCCGTCGCCCACCATATCGACCTTGATCAGCAGGTCTTTGCCGTTCTGTACCGCCATAGCCGTCTCCTAAAACCGCCCCGAGGGGCCATTATGTCAAAGCTCGATCCGCGCCCGGAATGTCATGTCAATCCGCCGGGTATCGCCCGCCTCCAGTCGTCGCGCAGAGGCCCGCAAGAAGTTGATCGACACCAACCGTCCGGTGGTTAGCGTCAACACGGTCCCCACCAGCGCAGCCGAAACCGCCCCGGCCACCTGCTTGGCGGTCAAAAACCCACTCGCATCACTGATCACCGTAATCTCAAAGCGATGCTCGGCCCCGCCGCCGGATTTGTCCGACTGATCCAAAACCTGCTCGGGCCCGATCAGCACAAATGTCCCCAAAGCCACCCCCGCCGGCATCGCATCCACGATGCTGATACCGCTTAGCCCGGCAAATCCCGACAACCGCGCATAGATCGCCGACTGTAACGCCGCCGCCGCTTGATAACTCATGTCGGAACCTCCTCACGCGCAAAGCAGGTCAGATACTGCGCGTCCTGATCATGCTCGGTCACCGCCAGAATGGTGAACACGCGCGCGCCATCGCGCAGCCGCTGTTCCGGTTTCGGGCGGCGGGAATTGCCAACCGGAGCCCCCCGCACGGTGATCTTGTAAGGCACCTGCGCCAAAATCACCTCGACCCCCGCCATCTCGCGCCCCGATCCGGGCTGAACCTCGCCCCACAATGTCCCCAAAACCACCCAAGCCGCCGTAAACCCACCCGCGCCATCGGCGACATTCTGCGGCGCTTCCAGCACCAGCTTGCGCGAAAGCCGCACCGCGTTCATGCCGCACCCCCGCCCAGAACCCGCACCGTGCGCCAACGCTCGATCAGCGCCTGCACCACCAGTGGCAAGCCCGCCACGCGCTGCCCCAAATCATGTCGGTTCTCGTAAAACTCCGCCGCCAGCAGCAGCACCGCCTGCGCCAGATCAACCGGAACCGATCCCCAAGCCGCGCCAAACCCCGCGTCAAACACCAGCTCAACCCGGCCATCCGTCGGCACATTCGGCAACAACACCCCCGCCGCGATCAGCTTGGGGCGGTGGGTGTCCTGCACCAGACGGTAGCGATCTACGGCAACAACCGTTGCCACGGCATTGACATCCACCAATGTCACCGACACCAGCGTGCTGACCGGGGCTACAGGCAGCGCCTGCTCGCCAGACGCCCGCCAGTCCTCCAGCACCAGCTTGAACC
>JAYTVN010000009.1:0-30293 GCA_043743975.1 Cypionkella sp. | reverse complement strand
TCACCGCATTCGACAGGAAGGTGTTGGTGATCCGCTCAATTTCCGGCGCCATCGTGGCTGAATAGAAGAAGGTCTGCCGGGTGAACGGGGTCAGGCTGAAGATGCGTTCGATATCGGGGATGAACCCCATGTCGAGCATCCGGTCGGCCTCATCCACCACCATGATCTGCACGCCGGTCAGCAGCAGTTTGCCGCGCTCGTGGTGATCCAAAAGGCGGCCGGGGGTGGCGATCAGCACATCGACGCCACGGTCGATCAGCTTGTCTTGCTCACCAAACGACACGCCGCCGATCAGCAAAGCCTTGGTCAGCTTGGTATATTTGGCATAAGTTTCAAAGTTTTCTGCCACTTGTGCCGCCAATTCGCGCGTGGGGCACAGCACCAGTGAGCGCGGCATCCGGGCTTTGGCACGGCCTTGGCCCAGCAGCGTGACCATCGGCAGCACGAAGCTGGCGGTCTTGCCGGTGCCGGTTTGGGCGATGCCCAGCACGTCTTTGCCTTGCAGCGCGTGCGGGATGGCTTGCGCTTGGATCGGGGTGGGGGTTTCGTAGCCAGCTTCCGCCACGGCCTTGAGCACGCGGGGGTCCAGCGCGAGATCTGAGAATTTGGTCATCTGCGTCCTAAAAGATGCGGGGTCGGCCCGCATGAAATGAAGGGACGCTGCTTTTCCGGGCGCCCCGGCGTCTGGGCGCTACGGCCCTTCCGCGCGCATAAGGGATTTCGCGCGGAAGGTCAAGGATTGTGGATAAATCCGGCGTTGAAGGCCCGTTTTAGCCGATATCAAAGCTGACGCCCTGCGCCAGCGGTAGGGTGCGGCCATAGTTGATGGTGTTGGTGGCGCGGCGCATATAGGCTTTCCACGCGTCCGAGCCACTTTCCCGCCCGCCGCCAGTTTCCTTTTCCCCACCAAACGCGCCGCCGATTTCAGCGCCCGAAGGCCCGATGTTGACGTTGGCAATGCCGCAATCCGAGCCACGCGCTGACAGGAAGGCTTCGGCCTCGCGCAGATCATTGGTGAAGATCGACGAAGACAGGCCTTGCGGGACTTCATTATGTTTCTCAAGAACCTCGTCGAAGTCCTTGTAACGCATGACATAAAGGATCGGTGCGAAGGTTTCATGCACCACCGGGCCAACCTGCGCTGGCATCTCGACCAGTGCCGGATGCGCGTAGGCCCCGCCCAGACCCATGACGGGTGCGCCGCCATGCACAGTGCCACCCGCAGCACGGGCCTGATCCAGTGCCTTCGCCATGCCTTCGGCGGCACCTTCGTCGATCAGCGGGCCGATCAGCACGCCTTGCTCCAGCGGGTTGCCGACTTTCACGCTGGCATAGGCGGCTTTCAGACGCGGCAGGAAGGCGTCGTAGATGCTGTCATGCAGGAACAGGCGGCGCAAAGTAGTGCAGCGCTGGCCCGCCGTGCCCATCGCGGAAAATGCCACGCCGCGCAGGGTCAGATCGAGATCGGCGGAAGGGGTGACAATGGCGGCGTTGTTGCCGCCGAGTTCCAGCAGCGAGCGGCCAAAGCGGGCGGCCACCTTCGGGCCAACCTCGCGGCCCATTCGGGTCGATCCCGTCGCCGAAACCAGCGCGACCTTGGGGCTGTCAACCAAAGCCTCGCCCAAAGTGCGGCCGCCGATCAGCAGGCTGGACAGGCCCTCGGGGGCATGGTGGCCAGCCTCCGCGAAGCGTTTCAGGGCGCGCTCCAGCAGGGCGTGGGCGGCCAGCGCCGACAGCGAGGCCTTCTCGGACGGCTTCCACACCACAGCATTGCCGCAGACCAAAGCGAGGGCGGTGTTCCACGACCACACTGCGACGGGGAAGTTGAACGCCGAAATAACCCCAATGACACCAAGGGGATGCCAAGTTTCCATCATGCGGTGGCTGGGGCGCTCGGACGCAATCGTATAGCCGTAGAGCTGGCGCGACAGACCCACCGCGAAGTCGCAGATGTCGATCATTTCCTGCACTTCGCCCAAGCCCTCGGACACCACCTTGCCGACCTCTATTGAGACCAGACGGCCCAAAGCGGCTTTGTTGGCGCGCAGCTCCTCACCCAAAAGCCGCACCAGTTCGCCACGCTGCGGGGCGGGCACGTTGCGCCAGTCGCGGAAGGCGCGGTGGGCGTCTTGGATCGCGGCTTCGGCATCGGCTGCGGAATGTTCGGCGATGGGGCCAAGCGATTCACCCGTGATCGGGGTGCGGGTCGGCATCGGGCCTGATTTGGGGGTGACGCCAAGCTGAGCCAGCAGGGTTCGCACTTCGGTGTTCAGCGACATCATGGCCTCGTTTTGCAGGGATTTCATCCGCACTAAGCCGGGCGCGGCGGGTGGTGCAAGGGGGCGTGGTTGCGCCTGCGCGGGTGAAGCGCGCGTTATTTACTACAAATCGCCTGAATTTTACGGCGAAATGCAAGGCAAAACCCTGCGGATCGCCCAAGGCGTTCGGCACAAAACAGCAAGCTGCAAGGTTGAAAAATTTTGCGTTAAAGGCGGCGGTTGCAAAGCGGGCCGCCCAAATTACGGGCAGCCTCGCCTTAAACCATCATTTCCTTGGTCGCGGTCAGCTTCACCTCGGGATAGTCGCGCTCGATGCGGTCGATGTCCCATTTCAGGCGGGTCAGGAACACCGTGTCACCGTCATTGTCCAAGGCGATATGGCCCTTGTTGACGTTGACGAATTTCTCAACCTCGGCCTTCGCCCCCGACACCCAACGGGCAGAGGTGAACTGGCTGGGTTCAAAACGGACGGGCAGCGAGTATTCCTGCTCGATCCGGCTGGCCAGAACCTCAAACTGCAAAGCTCCCACGACGCCGACGATAAAGCCCGAACCGATCATCGGTTTGAACACTTTCGCAGCACCTTCCTCGGCGAATTGCATCAGCGCCTTTTCCAGATGCTTGGCCTTCATCGGGTCGCCTGCGCGCACCACTTGCAGCAGTTCCGGCGCGAAGGACGGGATGCCGGTGAAGCGCAGGGCCTCGCCTTCGGTCAGCGCATCGCCGATGCGCAGTTGGCCGTGGTTCGGGATGCCGATGATGTCGCCGGCCCAAGCCTCTTCGGCCAATTCGCGGTCGGCGGCGAGGAACATCACCGGGTTGGCGATGGCCATCTGCTTTTTCGAGCGGACATGCAGCAGCTTCATGCCGCGCTGGAAGTGGCCAGAGGCCATGCGCACAAAGGCCACGCGGTCGCGGTGCTTGGGGTCCATATTGGCCTGAACCTTGAACACGAAGCCGGTAACCGTTTGTTCTTCGGGGTCAATCTGGCGCTCTTTGGCCTTTTGCGGCTGCGGTTCGGGGCCGTATTCCCCCATGCCGTCCATCAATTCCTTGACGCCAAACGAGTTGATCGCCGAACCGAACCAGATCGGGGTCATCGAGCCGTTCAGGAAAGCAGCGCGGTCAAAGGCGGGCAGCAATTCGCGTGCCATTTCAAGTTCTTCGCGTAGGATCTTCAACTGCTCTGGCGCGATATGGTCGGCGAGTTTCGGATCATCCAACCCCGAGATTTGGATGGTTTCGGCGACCTTGTTGCGGTCGGCGCGGTCCATGATTTCCAGACGGTCGTGCAGCAGGTCATAGGCGCCGACGAAATCGCGGCCCATGCCAATGGGCCAAGAGGCTGGCGTCACGTCAATCGCCAGATTTTCCTGAATCTTGTCGATAATATCAAATGTGTCGCGGCTTTCGCGGTCCATCTTGTTACAGAAGGTCAGGATCGGCAGGTCGCGCATCCGGCAGACTTCAAACAGCTTTTGGGTCTGGCTTTCCACACCTTTCGCACCGTCAATCACCATGATCGCGGCATCAACGGCGGTCAAAGTGCGGTAGGTGTCCTCGGAGAAATCCGAGTGACCGGGGGTATCGACCAGATTGAAGCGATATTGGCGGAAATCGAACGACATTGCGCTGGCGGAGACCGAAATCCCACGCTCTTGCTCCATCTTCATGAAATCCGACCGGGTGCGGCGGGCTTCGCCCTTGGCGCGCACCTGACCCGCCATCTGAATGGCCCCGCCGAACAGCAGGAATTTTTCGGTGAGCGTGGTTTTGCCAGCGTCGGGGTGCGAAATGATCGCAAAGGTCCGGCGGCGGGCGATTTCGGGCGGGAGGGTCGGGCGATTGTCAAGCATGCGCGGGCTTTAGCCGAAAGCGGGGATGGCGTCTACCTTTGCCGCGCGGGAGCGGTGCGGGGCGTTTTGAACAAAGCCTCTGGCCCGATCGAATCCAGAAATTGCCGCCCGGCTTCTGTGCCGAAATGCTGGTTCTGGCTCAGGCCGGGGAAGCGCGCCTTCACATCGGCGGCGAGTTCCACCGGCAAGCGGTTCACCGTGGCATCGTTCACCATCAGACTTTCGGCGGGCACACCCTCGGCATAGATGATTTCGTGGTGATCAAACACGATGCTGAAGAAATCGACAAAGCCGCCTTCCTGAATGAAAACTGATTTATGATCAACGAGGTAGCGGGCCTGCACCAGAAGCTCTGAGGTCGCGAGTCCGGTGGTGCGCTGACGTTGATAGAGAAACATTCGGTGATGCTGGCTGACCAAAAGATCGCCGGAATTGCCTAACGTGCCCGCAGTGATCACCACTGGGGCAAAGGCCCCCACTGCGCGCAGGGTGGTCGAGCCGATCCACCTGATCTCTTGCCCGCCATGATCGCGGCTGAGCACCTTATCGCCGATCCGCAACGACTCAATCGCCCGCTGCTGACCCGATGCGAGGGTGATCATCGTGCCACGCGCGAAGGACACGCACAAAAGATCGGCAAGCCCGGTGTCTTGCGGCGCATCGTCAATCTTCAGCAACGTGTAGTCGTTTAAGCCCGCCATTGGCGACAAAGGCAGCACAAACCGCGCGCCACCGGGCAGCGAGATCAGCACCAGATCGACCTGATCGCCGTCGCTGCTCATCATCGTATAGCGCGCCTCAAACCGCAAAGGATCGCCGACTTCGCCCACGGCAGAGCCGCTGCCAACCCGCTGTTGGCCCTCGGCGCGGGTCACCACAAGCCGCAGCGGCTGTTGGCTTTCATCCAGCGCATAAAGATCGCCGGGGCAGACCTCCTCGGGGCCCATCAAGCCATCGCCAACATTCACGCCGTTGATCACATAAATCGCATCGGCTGCGAGAACTTGGCAGGCGTGGCCGGGGGCGGTTTGGCTTGGTTTGGCTGTCATGCTCTGAAGGCTACCGCATAATGATTAAGACTGCATATGAACCGCGCAGGGGGGGGGGGGCGGCTCAAGCCAGTAGAAATCAAAATTAGGGTTAAATTTTGGCTAGCTTGGGAAATTTGAAGCTTTGCTGCGGGTTACACTGCGCGAGATCGGCTGTTAGGCTGGCGCAAACGAAGGAGATGTGGCGATGGATTTGGGGATCAAAGGCAAGCGGGCGCTGGTTTGTGCGGCGTCAAAGGGTTTGGGGCGTGGCTGTGCTATGGCTTTGGCGCAAGCCGGGGTCAATCTGGTGATCAACGCGCGCGGGGCCGAGGCGCTGGAGGCGACGGCAGCCGAGTTGCGCACATTTGGCGTGAATGTGGTGGCGGTGGCGGCGGACATTACCTCGGAGGAGGGGCGCGCGGCGGTGCTGTCGGCGGCGGGATCGGTGGATATTCTGGTGACCAATGCAGGCGGCCCGCCGCCGGGGATCTGGTCGGATTGGGAGCGTGCGGATTTCATCAAAGCGCTGGACGCCAATATGCTGACGCCGATTGCGCTGATGAAAGCACTGCTGCCGGGGATGATCGGCAAGGGCTGGGGCCGGGTTGTGAACATCACCTCGCAATCGGTGAAATCACCGATTCCGCAGCTGGGGTTATCCAATGCGGCGCGGGCGGGATTGACGGGGTATGTCGGCGGCACCTCGCGGCAGGTTGCGCAATATGGTGTTATTATCAATAACTTGTTGCCGGGTATTCATGCGACGGATCGGGCGGTGTCGCTGGATGCGGGCGTAGTGAAAGCCAAGGGAATCACCATGGAGCAGGCGCAGGCAGAGCGTTCGGCAGAGATCCCCGCGCGGCGCTATGGCGCGGCGGAGGAGTTTGGTGCGACTTGTGCGTTCATGTGCAGCCAGTATGCGGGCTATATGGTGGGGCAGAACATCCTGCTCGACGGTGGGGCGATGAACGCGACGATGTGAACTTGTCGGGGCTTGGAGCGGCTGGTAGGGAAGGCGAGCAAAACCGTCAGGATGACCATGCCCTCCGCATCTGAGACAGCCGCATCTGAACGCTTGGACGTGCCTGAACGTCTGGAAGTGCTGGGACTGACCCGCTCGTTTGGCGGGCGGGCCGTGGTTTGCGATGTGTCGCTGCAAGTGGCGGCGGGGCAGGTGATGTGCTTGCTCGGGCCGTCGGGCTGCGGGAAATCCACCACGTTGCGGATGATTGCTGGGGTGGAAACGCCAGATCAGGGCCGGATTCTGATCGATGGGCAACAGGTGTTCGGGCCGGGGATGAACCTGCCGCCAGAGGCGCGCGGCGTTGGGCTGATGTTTCAGGATTTCGCGCTGTTTCCGCATTTGACGGTGGCAGGGAATGTGGCGTTTGGGCTTTCGGGTGACAAGCCGTCCAAGATGCGGCGCGTCGATGAACTGCTTGAAAAGGTGAACCTTTCCGGCTTCGCGCGCAAGCATCCGCATGAGCTCTCGGGTGGCGAGCAGCAACGCGTGGCCTTGGCGCGCGCTTTGGCCCCGCGCCCGCGCGTGATGCTGATGGACGAGCCGTTTTCTGGCCTCGACAACCGTTTGCGCGATGGCATCCGTGATGCCACGCTCGAGGTGCTGAAGGCCGAGGGCGCCGCCGTGCTGTTGGTCACGCATGAGCCGGAAGAAGCGATGCGGATGGCGGATGAGATTGCGCTGATGCGCGATGGCCGCATCGTGCAGCGCGGTGCGCCCTATAACGTCTATAATACACCGGTGGATCGAGCGGCTGCAGCTTTCTTCAGCGATATCAATGTGATCCGGGGAACCTCACGCGGGGCACTGACCGAAACGCCGTTTGGCGCGTTTCTAACGCCGGGCCATGCCGATGGGGCAGAGGTGGATATAGTGATCCGCCCGCAGCATCTGAAAATCGACTTTGACCGGGCCGGGCACGGGCCAAATCCGACGGTGCCCGAAGGCACACCTGCGCGCGGCGTGGTGCAGCGGGCGCGGTATCTCGGCCATGTGAGCCTCGTGGAGTTTCGCATGGAATTTGACGGCTCGATCCTGACCGCCTCGGTGCCGGGGGTGTTTTTACCAAAAGCCGAGACGCCGCTGTGGCTGATGATAAGGCGGGATCGCTGTTATGTGTTTGAGGCCAGCACAAGGCAGGGGTAGCGCTAGCCTTGATCGCGAATCGTCTCAGCCTCCAGCCGCGCGCGGTAGTCGGGCAGGGTGCGACCGGGCTCATCGGGATAACGCTCGCCCGTTAACGTCACCGCCACAATGCGATCCACCCGAAAGCTGCGAAAGTCGCCGCGCGCCTCACAAAACGCGGCGAGGGTGGAGATTTTGGCGTGTTTTTCCAAGGCCAGCGGGCGGATATCGCGGTGACTCTCGGTGCCACGCGGGTCGATATAGGTGATGGCGACGCGTTCATGCGCTTTGACGGCGCGGCGCAGGGCGGGCAGGTGTTTGGGGGCGCGGTTGTCGGTTTGGCCGGGGAAGGCAAACAGATCGCCGGGGCCCAGCGTTGGCGCAGGCGTCACCGCAGCGATACGTTTGGCCAAGGCGCGGGCGGCCTTGGCGAGGGCGGCATCGGGGCCCTCGGCGGCAAGGCGCAACCCCAGCCGCAGCGCTTCCAATTCCACCGCATTCAGGATCATCGGCGGCAGGGTGATTGGCGCGCGCAGGATATAGCCCACGCCGCGCTCGCCCTCGACCGGAAGCCCGCTTGCCATCAGCGTGTTCATGTCGCGCCAGATTGTGCGGATCGACACCCCCAGACGCGCGGATATCTCGGACGCCCGGTGCAAACGGCCATCGCGCAGGATCTGGATCAGGTCAAACAGGCGGTCGGTGCGGCGCATGGGCTTCCATCGCTGGATTTTTCGGCAAGAGCAACTGACATATAGCTGTCAGCTATAGCGGAGAAAACCGCCGGTTTACAGGAATTTCCGGTTTCATTTCGCCAGCTTCCCTGCCTAAGTCAGTGCCAGACCTGCCGCAGAGGCGGCTTTATGGAGGATTGATCATGCATCTGAGCCCGTTGCACCTGTTGGTGGTGGCGATTGTTGTGCTTGTGCTGTTTGGCAAAGGCAAAGTCTCGAACCTGATGGGCGAGTTTGGTCGCGGCATCACGGCGTTCAAGAAGGGCGTGTCGGATGGCACGTCCGAGATTGAGAAAGAAGCGGCGGCCAAGGCTGCGCGCGATGTAACGCCCGCCGAAGCGCCAGTAGAGGCCGATAAAGACAAGGTCTGAGGCTTGCGGCTTTGGCTGTGATCTGATGAGGGTCTGACGACGGGGCCGTTGGGCCGGATGCCGCGAAGGGGCTTGCTGTAGATGTTTGGGGATATCGGCTGGGCCGAATTGGTGCTGATCGGCATCGTGGCGCTGATTGTGATTGGGCCGGAAGATTTGCCGGATATGTTCCGGCAGCTCGGCCGCTTCACCGCCAAGCTGCGGCAGATGTCGCGCGAGTTTTCCCGCGCGATGGAGCAGGCGGCGAAGGATTCTGGCGTCAAGGATGTGGCCGACGATCTGAAGGGCATGACCTCGGCCAAGTCGATGGGCCTGAATAAGGTCAAAGAGGCGGCGGATCGGTTCGAGAAATGGGACCCGATTAAGAATGCCGCCAAGCCGAGCAATGCCGCAAGCGTCGGCAACAAGCCACTGGTGCCGCCGCCAATGCCTGCAGCGGTTCCCACAGTGACGACAGAGACTGCGGTTACTACGGAAACTTTGGCGACAGAGCCTAAAATATTGGGGCCGGAAACGCAGGCCCTGATGGACAAGCAGGCCGCGAAGAAAGCTATTCTGGCCGAGACGGCAGAAAAGCTGAAAGCGGTCGATACCGGGATTGCGGCCTCGAAAGCCGAGGTGAAGCCTGCTGTAAAGCCACGGGTGCGCAAGCCTGTCGCTGTGGCTGAACCCGTGGCCGAAACCAAACCCGCGCCAAAGCCGCGCGCCCCGCGTACGACACCACCGCGCAAGACCAAGAAGGCGGATGAAGCATGAGCCATACTGACGACGTGGACGCCAGCGCCGCGCCGCTGATCGAGCATCTGAAAGAGCTGCGCAACCGCATTCTGATCTCGGTCGCGGTGCTGGGGGTGGCCTGTCTGGTCGGCTACCTTTTGTGGGTGCCGATCTTTCACATTCTGTCGATCCCGATGTGCAATGCGATGGCGGATTACGGGCAGAAATGCCAATTCGTGCTGATCAAATTGCAGGAAGGCTTCTTTGTCGCGGTGAAGATCGCGGTGTGGGCGGGCTTTACCATGGCCTTCCCGGTGATCGCGTTTCAACTGTGGCGTTTTGTGGCGCCGGGGCTGTATCGCAATGAAAAGAATGCGTTTTTGCCGTTTCTGTTGGCCTCGCCTGCCATGTTTATCGCGGGTGCAGCATTCGCCTATTACATGATCCTGCCCGGCGCATTTCACTTCTTTCTGTCGTATCAGGGCGATTTTTCGGCGGCGATGAATCCGGGGGCGGCCCCTCAGGCCCCGTCGATCACCAGTGCGGCGGCGGGGGTGTTGTATCAGGGGTCGGTGGAAAGTTTCCTGTCGCTGACCATGCAATTCATCATGGCGTTTGGCTTATGCTTTCAGCTGCCGGTGCTGCTGACGCTGATGGGTAAGGCGGGGATGATCTCATCGGGCGGTTTGCGGGCGACGCGGAAATATGCGGTGGTGGCGATTTTGACGGTGGCAGCGGTGGCGACCCCGCCGGATGTGATGAGCCAGTTGATCATGTTTTTCGCGATCTATCCGCTGTACGAGCTGTCGATCTGGATGATCGCCGGGTTCGAGAAGAAGCGCGAGGCGCAAGAGCGCGCGGATGGCACTTGGGTGGACCCGGAAGAATGACCGACGCTTTGTTGCGGATTGCTGAAGCGCTGGAGCGGTTGGCTCCACCGCCCGTTGCAGCGCCTGATTTCAGCGCTGAGGCCTTCGCGTGGCACACCGGGCCGGATCGGCTGGAGCCTGTGGCGAAGGTGTCTCGGGTTGATATTGGCCTGTGGATCGCGCGCGCGATACGCTTTGGGAGAACACCCGGTATTTCGCGCGCGGCTTGCCTGCAAATAACGCGCTCTTGTGGGGTGCGCGGGGGATGGGGAAATCCTCCTTGGTCAAGGCGATCCATGCCGCGGTGCGCCGCGAAGGCCATGATCTGAAGATTGTGGAGTTGTCGCGCGAGGATTTGCCATCGGTGCAGCGCTTGCTGGCGCATCTGCGGGCAGCCCCCTATCAGTTTATCCTGTTCTGCGATGACCTCAGTTTCAGCCATGACGACCAGCATTACAAATCGCTGAAAGCGGTGCTGGATGGCGGCATTGAGGGGCGGCCAGAGAATGTGCTGCTCTATGCCACCTCAAACCGCCGCCACCTGATGCCGCGCGATATGATTGAGAATGAGCGCTCCACCGCGATCACACCCGGTGAGGCGGTGGAAGAAAAGGTGTCACTGTCAGACCGTTTCTGGCTGTGGCTGGGCTTCCATCCCTGTTCGCAGGATGAATATCTGTCGATGATCCGGGGTTATGCGGACGCTTATGGCGTGGTTGTCGATGCGGATACCCTGCGCGCCGAGGCGATTGAATGGCAGGCGACGCGGGGCAGTCGGTCTGGCCGGGTGGCGTGGCAATTTTTCTGCGATCTGGCGGCGCGTCACGGCGTTTCTTTGTGACCCCTTGCCATTTTCGCGTGTGGGCCTGATCTTAGCTGCATCATGATTATAGAAATCCTTGTTCTGGCTGCGCTGATCGTTTTGAACGGCGTGCTTTCGATGTCTGAAATGGCGATCGTCTCGGCGCGGCCGGCGCGGCTGAAATCGCTGGAGGCCAAAAGCAAAGGTGCTGCTGCTGCGCTGAAGCTGGCGGAGAATCCGGGGCGGTTTTTGTCAACCGTGCAGATTGGCATCACGGCGGTTGGGGTGTTGTCGGGGGCTTTGTCAGGGGCGACCTTGGGTCTGCGGCTGACGAACTGGCTGGTCAAGATGGGGATGGATGCCGATTGGGCCTCGACCGTGGGTGTGGGCGGCGTGGTGGTCTCGATCACCTATGTCTCGCTGATCATTGGCGAATTGGTGCCAAAGCAACTGGCTCTGCGCAATGCCGAAGGCGTGGCCATCCGGGTCGCGCCCGCGATGGCGGTGCTCAGCACGGTGACGACTCCGGTGGTGTGGCTGCTGGATTGGTCCGGCAAAACGGTGCTGTGGCTGCTCGGGCAGCGCGGCGATATGGGCAACAAGGTGACCGAGGAGGAGGTCCACACCTTGCTGACCGAGGCGCATGAGGGCGGCGTGCTGGAAGATGGCGAGCGGGAGATGATGGCGGGGGTGATGCGTCTTGGAGATCGCACGGCCCGCGCGCTGATGACGCCCCGGCATGAGGTGCAGATGCTGGAGTTGGAGGCGACCTCAGCCGAAGCGGTGGCGATGATCCGCAAGATCGCGCGGCCGCGGATGCTGGTGCAAAGCCGGGCGACTGGGGAAGTGGTGGGGATTGTCACTCTCGCCGACGTGTTCAACGTGGTGTCGCGGCGGGAAGCGCTGGATTTGAAGGCGCTGGTGGTGGATGTGCCGGTGGTGTCGGATCAAGCGGATGCTTTGGATGCTTTGGTGGTGCTGCACAATTCGGTGCATCACATCGCACTGGTCTATGATGAATATGGCCATTTCGAGGGCATCATCACCACCGATGACGTGCTGGAAGCGATCACCGGGGCGGAAAGCTCGGCGGATGCGGACGAGCCTGCTTTGCTGGTGCGGGGCGATGGCAGTTTGCTGGTGTCGGGCTGGATGCCTGCGGATGAGTTCTGTGATCGGCTGGGGTTGTCGCGCGGGTTGGCGGGGGAATACGATACCGTCGCCGGGCTGGTGCTGCATCAGCTGCGGCGGATGCCGGTGCTTGGGGATACTTTTGTCGCCGAGGGGCACAGGTTTGAGGTGATCGACCTTGATGGCTTGCGGATTGACAAGGTTTTGGTCAGCGAGGGTTGATTTTGCGGTGGTCCCAACTCGGGACCATTGTTTTTATTGGGATATTCCGCAGGGTTCTGGTTAAGGTTAACCGGGAGTTAGCGCTTGGGAGTGCTGGTGGAGCCTCCGGCGGGGATATTTGGGCCAGTCTGAAAGCAGTTGGTTTTGTGACCGCGGGGACATGTTGCGGGCGTGTCGGTTGGGCGCTGATACTTTGGATTTGAGAAAATCACATCTTGAAATTATTTCTGGCAGTATGGTGGGCATGTCGTCATGCAATAATATGCGCGAAGCTATCTAGGCGCGTGCATCGTTACTGCCAGATTTTGATCAAGTGTGTTGGCTTAGCGGACGATCACTTTCTCACCAGATAGCCAATCACTCCACCGGCTGCGGCGGTGATCGTGGACATCGCCCATTTTTTCTCCTCAGCGGAGGCCGATGGGCTCTTGAGCGTATCCAAGCAGATCCAGACCAAGATTCCGATGAATGCAATGCCGACTAAGAACAGAGCTACATCTTTGAAAAGCCTAACGTTGCGCTCGCTGGGCATTTCATCGGGTCTTATGGATGTCGTCACACTGTGCCCCGGAGGAGGCGAATTGAGTCTACAACGCTCACAATCCGATAAACTCGGTTTCGAGTGGCTGTGAGGCCGTCGCGAGGCCGATTTTGAGCCCGCGCTTTTTACCCTCTTGTGCTGCCAAAAACAGCTGTAAAGCCTTGCGGATCAACTCGGTCTTCGTCGTCTCACTCGCGGAGACTGCGCTTTCAATCGCCGAATTCAGGTCGTCCGAAAGGACGAGGTTCAGACGCACGCTCATGAGGCTCTCCTGAGTTGAGTTGTATGCGCAGAATATGTGCATAAACTGCTCACAGTCAGGGATGATCGGGATTCTCATGCCACTTGTGAAAACCCTTAGGAACACAAATGGGTTAAAGCTTGAAAAGCTTTAACCCATTTGGCCCTGGCTTTGCACCAAAGCGGAGTAAGATGGACCTATTGCAAATACGCCATCGGATCGACGGATTCGACGCCTTTGCGGATCTCGAAATGCACGAAGGCCGGATCACCTGCGCGGACGACGGCGATGGCTTGGCCTTTGGCTACTTTATCACCTTTCGCCACTTTCAGGCCATCGACGCCAGCATAGACCGTCAGGATGCCATCGGCGTGGCGGATCACCACGATCGGGGTGCCGGTGGTGTCTTTGGTGACGGCGGCGACGGTGCCATCAGCGGCGGCTTTCACCGAAGACCCGGCGGCGGCGGCGATGTCGATGCCGTCATTTTTCTTCTTCACATAGGCGCGGATCACCTTGCCGCTGACGGGCATGGTAAAGCGCGCGGCGGAAGCGGCGGTGCGGTCTTTGCCCAAATCGGCGGCGGGGGCGGGCTTTTCGCTGGCCTTGGCGGGTTTCTCAGCCGGAAGCGGTTTTTTCGCCGAGGGCGGCTCGGGCGTGGGCGAGCCTGCGCCGGGCACGGTGGTGACATCGACCGGGTCTTTCGGCGGTGGTGCGGAATTGGCGGTCGGGATGATCAGATACTGGCCTTCGCGCACTTCCAGATCGGGGCCAAGCCCGTTCCAATCGGCAATCGAGCGGGCCGAGATGTTGTAAATCCGTGCGATGGAGAACGCGGTTTCGCCGCGTTTGACCTGATGGCGCACCGGCTCGGTGCCGCTGGGTTTCGCGGGCTTGGCGGCTGTGGGCGTGGTGGTGCCGACGCGGTCAAGCGCGGTGGTGGCGATGGAGGAGACATCGACCGAACCGGGGGTGGCGGTGCTGCCGATCACACTGCCCGCGCTGGCGGTGGGGGCTGCGGCGACGCGGGCGGGCAGGGCGAGGGTTTCGCCTTCGCGCAGGCTGTCGGTCGGGCTGAGCCCGTTATATTTTGCCAACTGATCGGCGGGCAGGCCAACGCGCGCGGCGACAGACGCCACGGTATCACCGCGTTGTGCAACGGCGGCCTGATAGGTCGGGTAGGACAGCACCCCGCGTGCATCCGCCTGCGGGCGCGGGTCGGTGGCACGCAGAGCGGCGTCGGAGGTATCCAGCGCCCCATTGCCAGCGCGCAGATCCCAGTCGAAGGGATGATTTTTGCCACAGGCGGAGACCATCAGCAGGGCGGACAGGCCAAGAATCGGAAGGCGCGAAAGTGTCATACTTGCCTCGTTACCTTGCCCGGTTGGTCCGGGCGTCTTGTTGCGTTCTAGAGCGGTTCAAGTTTGGAAGGAATCGGAAACCGCTGCCTCTTGTGGCCATCGAACGCGTTTTCCGATACTTCTTCTGTTAGAAAACTCAAACCGTTATTCTGCACTGATGCCCTCGACCAGTGGCACAAACCGCACTGGGCGAAGTTCTTCGTAATCGTAGCCTGTCGCCAGCCTTGTGACTTTGATCAGGTGCTGCACTGTATCAGATTGGCCGACCGGCACCACCATGATACCGCCAGTTTTCAACTGCGCCAAGAGCGGGCCGGGCGGGTCTTCGGCGGCTGCCGTCACGATGATGCGATCAAACGGCGCTTGATCGGGCAGACCAAAGCTGCCGTCCGAGGTCATGGCGACGATGTTCACAAGGCCCAATTCGCGAAACAGCTCTTGGGCTTCGCGCACAAGGCGGCGGTGGCGGTCGACGGTGTAGACCCGGCGGGCGAGATGGGCGAGGATGGCGGCTTGGTAGCCGGACCCGGTGCCGACTTCTAAGACCGTGTCGCGCGGGCTGATGTTGAGGGCTTGCGTCATCAGGCCGACGACCGAGGGCTGGCTGATGGTCTGGCCGCAGGCGATCGGCAAAGGCATGTCCTCATAGGCACGTTCGGCAAACAACCCGCGCACGAATTGGCCGCGATCGACCCGCTCCATGACGGAGAGGACGCGGGTGTCGGTGACGCCTTTGGAGCGGAGGGCAAACAGGAATCGCATCTTGCGCTCGGCCAGTGTTTCAGGATCGGGCGCGTTGTTTTCCATCAGCCGAGCCGTGCGGTGAGGTCGGCGAGGGTATCGTGGGCGGTGAGATCACAGCGCAGCGGGGTGATCGAGATATAGCCGTCAAGGTTCACGGCGGCATCGGTGCCGGGCAGGGTCGGGGTGTGTTGCGGGCCGCCTTTGATCCAGAGGAAGCGTTTGCCGGAGGGGGCGGTGTAGGGTTGGATGCCGAAATTGGTATCACGGCGGAAGCCTTGCGGCGCGACCTTGTGGCCTTTCACCGCTTTCGCCGCGCAGGGCGGGAAGTTGACGTTGTAGAAGATGCGGTAATCGTCGGTCGTCCAGATGCCTTTGTCCAACAGGGCGCGGATGATTTTCACGCCGTGTTGGGCGGCAGCCTCGAACGGATCATCGAGATCGTCGGTGTCGCGGCCCATATATTGCGACAGGGCAATGGCGGGGATGCCGTGCAGGGCGGCTTCCATCGCAGCGCCGATGGTGCCGGAGTAGAGGACGTTCTCGGCCGAGTTGTTGCCTCGGTTGACGCCGGACAGCACCAGATCGGGTTTGGCACCTTCCAGCACATCATAGACCCCGGCCAGCACGCAATCGGCGGGGGAGCCTTCGACGGCATAGCGGCGATCCGCCAGTTTGGCGTTGATCATCGGGTGGGTGTAGCTGATGCAATGGCCGACGCCGGATTGCTCAAACGCGGGGGCGACGGTCCAGACTTCGCCCTTGGGGCCAGCAAGTTCGGTGGCGATGCGGGTTAGGGTGACAAGGCCGGGGGCGTTGATGCCGTCGTCGTTGGTGATCAGAATGCGCATCGGGCTGCCCTTTTATTATGGGGCATTGATAAACGCTTGGGCGCGGCGCGGCAAGCAGTGCTGGTGGTTTGGCTGCGTTAAACCGCAATCTGTGCTATGCGTGCCGCTATTTTATTTAGGTGCGCGGCTCGGGAGGCTTCGGTGCTGGCGTCTATGGCGTAATGGGCGAGCCAGAGGGTTTTGCAGTGGCGGTTGGTGCAGATGCGCAGGCCGCGCAGGAATTGGCGGCGTCCGGGGGCTCCGAGCAGCAGGTTGTATTGCAGGCTGGTTGCTCCGAGGGAGGTCAGGACGGCTAGGAGGCGGATGTTGGTTAGGGCGGGTTTCATCGCCTTGCCGTCGATGTGGAAGGCTATTCCGGGGCGCAGGGTGCGATCACACCAGCCTTTCAGGATCGCCGGGGGGGCGCTCCACCATGTCGGATGGGTGAAGATCAGACCCTCGGCCCATTGCAGGGCTTCGATGTGGGGGGTGAGGCTGTCGTCTATGGCATCGGGGTCGGGGTAGCTGAGCCATTCGTCGGGGGTGAGCGTTGGTTGGAAGTTCTCGGCGTAGAGGTCGATGAGTTTGGTTTCGTGGCTGTGGGCTTGGGCGGCTTGGATGGCGGTGTCGCGGCAGGCGGCGGTGAAGCTGTTCTCGTGCGGGTGGGCGTGGACGAACAGCAGGCGCATCAGGCGGGTTGGCCGCGTTGGCTTTGCGCCAGTTTGATCAGGGTGTGCGCGGTGATGGCGATCAGGATCACGCAGCCGCCGATCAGGGTTTTGGTGCCGGGGTTCTCGCCGATGAACAGCCAGACCAGCAGCGGGCCTGCGATGATTTCCAGCATGGTGATCATCGAGACTTCGGCGGCGGGTAGGTAGCGCGGGCCGATTTGCAAAAGGAAACAGCCTCCGGCGAGGATCACGCCACCAGAGAGGCCGATCAGGGCGATTTGCTCATAGTTGAGCGGGGCCATGGGCGCGAAGGGGTAGGCGATGGCCGAGGTCAGCAGGTAGCCGAGCGCGATGAAGGGCATCAGATTGCCCGAGGGGGCCACCCGGATCACCACATAATAGGCGGCGATGGCGACGGCATTGGCCAGTGCGAACAGATCGCCAGACAGATGCCCGCCGCCCAAGCTGCCCGCCGCGATGATGCCGACGCCTGCGAATACGCCAACGATGGCGCCCCATGTTGGGGTGTCGATGCGTTCGCGCAAGATCGCCCATGACATCATCGCGGCGATGAACGGGGCGGTGGCGAGGATCAGCAGGGCGTTTGCCGCCGAGGTTTGACCCAATGAGGCGAGGAAGAACACCGATCCGATGCCTTGCAGGAAGATCATCGCAAGCGACGGCCAGCGCAGCAGGTCGCGCCAGTTGGGCAGGCTTTGGCGGCCAAACAGGCCGAGGGCTGTGGTGACGAAGGCCGCGACGCCGCGCCAGACCGCGACGGTCATGGTGTTGGTTTGGATCAGGCGCACCACCAGCACATCGGGGAAGAAAAACAGCACACCCAGAACGGTGACAGCAAAGCCATAGGCTTGCGGGTTGCGGGCGGACAGCGGTGGGCGAGCGGTGGTCATGGGTGTCTCCTCTGCCGGTGGTTATAGGGGACTTTCGGGCAGGGGGAAGGTCTGGGGGCGACAGGGGGAGGGGTGGAATTGGGGGGGGAGTTGAGTGCGTAAAGGCTAGGTAGAAGGGATTTGGGCCGAGTGGATGGGCCGACTACATAAAGCTATCGGATAGCTGACGACCTAAAATGATCTGTGAATTGCGATCTTCCGCAGAGCGTTCGCCTAGGATACTAACATCATATGAGCACCGAAGAAAATTACATACCGTTCTCGCAAAGAACCGGGCTGGCGCCCATGCCACCACAGCTGAAGCTTGGTGAAGTTTCGGACGATCTTCGTCGACTGATAGACCATTGCATCAGCAAAGAAATAAGCAGGGTTGAGTATCCAGGATTCGACTACAATACCTTATACTGGTCAGTGGGAAGAGGTCGCCAGTGATTTTCATGTGATTTTCTTCCGACAACCCGCAAGCTCATTTGAAAATCGCAGCTACATTCTAAGAGAGACGTTGGAAACGTTGATTGCTGAACTGGACATGGGTAAGTTATTTGATTTGGTCGAATTTTTCGTCAGACATCCCGGATGTAGTAGCAAGTTAAAGAGTGACCTTGCCAATGTTTTTGTAACTTCGCGCGCAGCTTACCGCATCATTGACGCTCAGATCGTAGTGATCGGGACAGTAGAACAAGCTTCTGCTTTCGAAGCGGCAGTTTCTGCTGCTGGTGTCGCGGGTGCACTGGCCGCGAGAAAGCATTTGATCGCATCGGGTGCGGCGCTACGAAACGGAAAATGGGCAGACAGCGTCCGTGAGAGCATCCATGCTGTCGAAGCTATGGCGCGAAAAATAGAGCCCAATGCACAAACCCTTGCACCTGCGCTTAAGTCACTCGAACGAAACGGCTATATTCACGGAAGCCTAAAAATGGCGTTCGAAAAGCTATATGGGTATACAAATGACGAAAATGGTATTCGGCACGCTCTACAAGACGACGTAGCACGAGTAGATGAAGTAGACGCGCTCTTTATGTTGGGTGCGTGCGCGTCGTTTGTTTCTTATTTGATTTCCAGAGATTCAACCCATCCTGCAACCGGCGGGGTGTGAACGAAACGTCTTCGCTCTTGCCCGGAATCAAGGGCGAAGCTCGCCGGGCCGCGCCCCGTCGCCCGAAAGGGGACCTCCCGCCGGGAGGGCGCGATTGCTAAGGGTGCCAGCAGAAATTCTGGGGGAGGGGTTGGGGGATAAAGCGCTTAGAATGACTGTTGGCGCGTCCTGCCGAGGTCGGGCGCGGCCCTCTGTTGCGCTTGTGGTTAGGCCCCGGATCGGGTCCGGGGCGGCGTGGGGGTGGGGGGATAGAGTGCGTAGAGCCTCTGTTCTGCTCGGTTCACGACTGGCGTAAATTTGTGGCAGGGGGTGGCTCGGTTTGCGATTGCGCTCTTGAAGCGGGCGGCGGCAAGGGTCAATAAGGGCGTGCCGAGTTTCCGCGCGCTCGCGGGACGCTAAAGCTATGAGGATCAGCCATGCCTGTTTATCGTTCCAGAACCACCACTCACGGCCGCAATATGGCGGGTGCGCGCGGGCTTTGGCGGGCGACGGGGATGAAGGATGGCGATTTCGGCAAGCCGATCATTGCGATTGTGAACTCGTTTACCCAGTTTGTGCCGGGGCATGTGCATCTGAAAGACCTTGGGCAGATGGTGGCGCGCGAGGTGGAGCGTGCGGGCGGGGTTGCCAAGGAATTCAACACCATCGCGGTGGATGATGGCATTGCGATGGGGCATGACGGGATGCTGTATTCGCTGCCCTCGCGCGAGTTGATCGCGGATAGCGTCGAATACATGGTGAACGCGCATTGTGCGGATGCGATGGTGTGTATCTCAAACTGCGACAAGATCACGCCGGGGATGCTGATGGCGGCGATGCGGCTGAACATTCCGGTGGTGTTCGTGTCGGGCGGGCCGATGGAGGCTGGCAAGGTCGTGATCGACGGCAAGGAACTGGCGCTCGATCTGGTCGATGCGATGGTTTCGGCGGCGGACGAGTCGGTGTCGGATGCGGATCTGGCGAAGATTGAGGCGGCGGCTTGTCCGACGTGCGGGTCATGCTCGGGGATGTTCACCGCCAATTCGATGAACTGTCTGACCGAGGCTTTGGGGCTTTCGCTGCCGGGCAATGGCTCGACACTGGCCACCCATTCGGCGCGGCAGGGGCTGTTTTTGGAAGCGGGGCGGGTGATCGTCGATATCACCAAGCGGCATTATGAGGGCAATGAAAAGGGGCTTTTGCCGCGCGATATTGCCAGCAAGGGCGCGTTTGAGAATGCGATGGCGCTGGATATTGCGATGGGTGGCTCGACCAACACCGTGCTGCATATTCTGGCTGCGGCGCATGAGGGCGGGGTGGATTTCACCATGGCCGACATTGATGCGTTGAGCCGCAAGGTGCCGGTGTTGTGCAAAGTGGCCCCGGCCAAGCAGGACGTTCATATGGAAGACGTGCATCGCGCCGGCGGGATCATGGCGATCTTGGGCCAGTTGGATGCGGCGGGGCTGCTCAATCGCGATTGCCCGACGGTGCATGCGCCGACTTTGGGGGCGGCGATTGACCATTGGGATATTTCGCGCAGCAATCATCCTGAGGTGCGCGAGTTGTTCTTGGCGGCTCCGGGTGGGGTGCCGACGCAGGTGGCGTTTAGTCAGAGCCGGAAATGGGCGGAGCTGGACACTGATCGGGCGAAGGGGGTTATTCGTTCGGCGAAGACCCCGTTCTCGAAGGATGGCGGCTTGGCGGTGCTGTCGGGCAATATCGCGCCTGAGGGCTGCATCGTGAAGACGGCGGGGGTGGATGATAGCATTCTGGTGTTCGCGGGGCCGGCGCGGGTGTTCGAGTCGCAGAACGCGGCGGTTGAGGCGATTTTGTCGAACTGGATCAAAGAGGGCGATGTGCTGGTGATCCGGTATGAGGGGCCGAAAGGCGGGCCGGGGATGCAGGAGATGCTGTATCCGACCTCGTATCTGAAATCCAAAGGGCTGGGGAAGGCTTGTGCTTTGCTGACCGATGGGCGGTTCTCGGGCGGGACTTCGGGTCTGTCGATTGGGCATGTTTCGCCTGAGGCGGCGTCGGGTGGGCTGATTGGGCTGGTCGAGGAGGGCGATCGGATCGAGATCAACATCCCGGCGCGGACCATTCATCTGGCGGTGTCGGAGGCGGATCTGGCGGCGCGGCGGGCGGCGCAGGACGCGAAGGGCTGGAAGCCAGTGAAGCCACGGGCACGGAAAGTGTCGCAGGCGTTGCGGGCTTATGGGTTGTTTGCGACTTCGGCGGCGACTGGGGCTGTGCGGCGGTTGCCGGGCGAATAGGGCGGTTTGCTGCATGGGAGCGCCGGGGATTTCACATCCCCGGACCCCTGTGGGATATTTGGGCCAATGTGAAAGCAAATTTTAGATAAGTTTTAGGGGTTTGGCAGGGCTGAGCCCCTCGCTACTGCTTGGCGGCTTGTTTCAGGAAGCTTTGCGGTGGGGTGTCGAATTCTGCCCGAAAGGCTACCGTGAAGGCGCTGGGGCTGCGGTAGCCTAAGGCGTAGGCGATGCTGGTGCTGGTTTGACCAAGCGTCAAGCGCTCGACGGCCAGCAGCAGGCGTTGGCGCGCGCGCCATTGCCGGTAGCTGAGGCCGGTCTCTTGCCGGAACAGCCGTTCCAGCGTGCGGGGGCTGGTGGCGGTGCTGCGGGCGAGGTCGGGCAGCGGGCTTGCATCGTCGGGATGGTTGATCAGATGGCGGGTCAGACGCACAAGGCGGGGATCATGGCCGCCGGGCAGATGCAACGGGGCCTCACACAGGGTTTCGATCTCATCGGCGATCACGGCGGTTAAGCGCAGCAGGTGGGGCGGGAAGGCTTCGGTGGTGTCTTCGCTGTGCAGCCGCAGGATCAGCGCGCGCATCAGATCGGAAAGGGTGAGCACGGCGCAGGTTTGGTTGGCTGCGCGCAGCGGCAGCGTCGGGTCGATGTAAAGGTTGCGGATATCGGTTTCGGTATCCGATTGCACTTGATGCGGCACGTGGCCGGGGATCCAGACGACATGGCTGGGCGGCACGATCCATGTGGTTTCTGCGGCACGGATGCGCAGCACGCCCCGCTGCGCCCAGAGCAGTTGCGCGCGGGGGTGATGGTGTGGGGCGATGCCGTCAGCTGGGCGCATGGTGCGGCCATAGGCTAGGATCGGGCGGGTTGGGTCCAGCAGGAAGCCGGTGGCACTGGGGGCGTGGTTTGGCGACTGAGCGATATGTTCTGGCATGATCGTGGTCTAACGCATTGTGGCGGTTTCGGCTAGGGTCGCTGCATGGGGCATGTGGAGCGGGCGATGCAGCGGATTTCGGTGAAGCAGGGGATGGTGGCGGTTTTGGTCGCGGCGGCGCTGGGGCTGGCTGTGCTGCCGCCTGTGGGGCTGAGTGCGGGGCAAGCGCGGATTCTGGCGGTGGTATTGGTGACGTTGGGGCTTTGGGCCAGTGGCGTGGTGCCGAATTACCTCGCCAGCCTGATCCTGTTTGCGGTGGTGTTGGTGTTTGGGCTGGCCCCGGCGGATCTGGTGTTTGCGGGGTTTGGCTCGACGGCGGTGTAGCTGATCATTTCGGGCTTTGTGATCGGGGCGGCGATCAGTGCCTCGGGGCTGGGGGTGCGGATGGCGCAGGTGTTGGGGCCGCTGCTGGATGGCAGTTATGCGCGGATGATCTTTGGGCTGACTTTGGTGGCGATGTTGCTGGGGTTCATCATGCCGTCTTCGGTGGGGCGTGCGGTGGTGCTGGTGCCGATTGGCATGGCTTTGGCGGCAAGGGCGGGGTTTGGGCCGGGATCAAACGGGCGGATTGGCATTGCGGTGGTGCTGGCGATTGCTTGCAACATGCCGAGTTTTGCCATCCTGCCCGCCAATATCCCGAACATGGTGCTGTCGGGGGCGGCGGAGACGATTTACGGCGCGCATTTTGGCTATATGGCCTATCTGGCGCTGCATTATCCGGTGCTGGGCGTGGTGAAATCGGCAATCACCGCTTGGCTGGTGTTGCGGATGTTTCCGGCGGAAGTGGCCCCGCATGTGGTTGAGGCTTCGGCGGCTTTGACGCCTGCCAACAGATCGGCGCAGATGCGGGTGGCGGCGGTGTTGCTGGTGACGCTGGCTTTGTGGATGACGGATTCTGTGCATGGGGTGAATGCGGCTTGGGTCGGGCTGGCGGCGGCGGTGGTGTTGCTGAGCCCGGGTTTTGGCGTGGTGTCTGCGGCTGCGTTCAAGGCTGCGGTGGATTTCGGGCTGTTGCTGTTTGTGGTGGGGGCGCTGGCGGTGGGGGCTTTGGTCAACGCTTCGGGCTTGGGCGCGTTGATCGGGCAGGGGTTGCAAGGGCTGTTGCCGCTGCATCCGGGCGGGACGGCGGTGAATTTCGCCTCGTTGTCGCTGATGTCGATGACGACAGGGTTGGTGACAACGGTGCCAAGCGTGCCGTCGGTGCTGACGCCGATGGCGCAGGATTTGGCGGGGGCGAGCGGGTTTAGTTTGCAGGCGGTGCTGATGACGCAGGTGGTGGGGTTCTCAACGGTGTTGCTGCCGTATCAGGTGGCGCCCTTGGTGGTGGCGATAGGGCTTTCGGGCGAAAAGCTGGGGGCTTTGGCGCGGGTGTTGTGGCGCTTGGCGGTGCTGACGCTGATTGTACTGTTGCCGCTGGATTATCTGTGGTGGCGGGTGTTGGGCTGGATTTGAGCTACTCGTCGGGCAGGTTTTCGCGCAACACCAGTTGCAGGCGGGGCGGGATGTAGGTGTAGGGCTGCGCGCGCGCGGCGGCGGTCAGCAGGTTGAGGGCCTCGCGGGCTTCGACACGCGGGTTCTGGTCGATCACCGCATCGACGGTGCCATCGAGCAGGAAGGCTTTGTTGCTTTCGGTGGCCTCGTGGCAGATGAACACCACGCGATGTTCAAGCCCGCGCGCGCGCAGTTCGGTGGCGATGCCAGAGGTGCCGCCGCCGACGTTGTAGATCGCGGCGAGGTCGGGGTGTTGGTTGAGTAAAGCGCTGGTTTCGGTTTGCGCGCGCTGGCGGTCGTCCATGATCTCGCGCAGTTCCAAGATTTGGATATGGGGGAATTCTTCGCGCAGGATGTGGCGGAAGCCCATCTCGCGTTCCTCATGGCCGCGATAGGCGAGTGAGCCTGCGAATAGGGCGGCTTTGGCGGGTTTGCCTGCGGGCAGTAGGCGGCCCATGAGTTGCCCGGCCAGACGGCCCGCTTGGCGGTTGTCGATGCCGACATAGGCGAGGCGTGGCACGCTTTGGATATCGGTGGCGAGGGTCAGCACTTGCGTGCCGCTTTGCGTCAGGGTGCGGATCGCTTCGCGCACCAAAGGATGATCTTGCGCGATCAGGCCGACGCCTGCGACTTGGCCGCGCAGGGCAAGCAGGTGGGCGGCGACGGTTTGCGGGTTGAAGCCTTCGATGCGGTTGATGTTGACGCTGACATCGGGGCGGCTGGCGGCGCTGATCTCAATCTGGCGGTGCAGGGCGTTGATGAAGGCGTTGGTGCCTGCGGGTAACAGGAAAGCCAGCTGGATGGTGGTTGGGTTTTGGGCAGGGCTTTCGGGCGTGCCGGTGTCCGAAATATAGCCCAAGCGCCGCGCGGTTTGTAAAACCACCTCGCGCGTGCGCGCCCGCACCCCGTCGCGGCCGTTCAGCACGCGGTCTACCGTGGCAGACGAGACGTTGGCCTCGCGGGCGACGTCTTGCAGGGTGGCGCGTGGGGGCATCGGGGTTTGCGTGTTCATGCGGTTTGGGTCGCTTTGGTTGGGTTTGTTCTTAGTGCCATTGAAAAAGCGATCTGTAAATGATGTATTTTGATTGATTTGGTGCGAGGGGCTGCGCCGTTGCAAATATCCCTCTTTCGGGGCGAGGGATGGGGTGATCAGGGAAAGTGCATAAATATCATGTGCATGCAGCGTCTCTTCTGCGTGTTGTGCCGGAGGTCAGGCTGAGTGCATCAAAGTTTTGCTGCTTTATGATGTTGACGAAATGATTGATATAATCATAAAACATCATTTAGGCGCATCAACGCATGGGCTTTGCTGTCTTGGGAGGGACAAAATGGATCACACAGGTCGCGTGTCGCGGCGTCAGTTGCTGACGAGCGGGGGGAAGCTGGCGGTTTATGGTGCGGCAATCGGGATTGCTCCACGTTTCATCCGTCCGGCGCGAGCCGAGGGCGCGGATGCGCTGGCTCCGGGGATGATTGGTGGTCCGACCGGGTTTCCGGGGGCAGAGCGCTATCAATATGGCCCGGATACGCCGGAAGGTCGCGCGGTGGAGGCGGTGAAGTCGCTGAAGGGTGCGGGCAAGGCTCCGACCAAGATCGTGATGGCTTTGTCGGATGGCTCGATTGGTCAGCTGACGCAGCCGTTTCCGGCGGGGGCGCCCAGCATCAAGGATCTGTGGGAGAAGGAAACCGGGATCACTTTGGAGATCGTTGGCCTGCCGAACGGGCAGGAATTTACCAAGACGATGCAGGATATTTCCACCAGCGGTGGCGCGTATGACATCTATTCGACCGACTGGAACCGCCTGGGGGATCTCGCGGAATCCGGCGGTATTGCCAAGCTGGACGATTATGTCGAGGCACATAAGCCGCAGTGGGATGACCCTGAGCGTGGCTATGTCAATGGCGCGCAGGGCGTGGCTTTGCTGAACCAATATCGCGGTTCGACCTATGGCGTGAGCTTGGACGGCGATTTCCAGACTTGGGTGTATCGCACCGATCTGTTTGGCGATGCGGCCGAGCAGGCGGCGTTCAAGGATAAATACGGCTACGATTTGGCCCCTCCGCGCACTTGGAAGCAGCATTCCGACGTGGCGGCGTTCTTCCAGCGCCCGGAGAAGGGCATGTTCGGGTCGACCGATCTGCGCAATCAGGGCTGGGGCTATACCAACTGGTATCAGCGCTTCACCTCGATGGCCTCGCCGAACCAGTTCCTGTTTGGCGATGACGGAGTGCCGCTGATCAATTCCGAAAACGGGGTGGCTGCGACCCAAGCCTATATCGACAGCCTGTCGCACCACTCGCCGGATGCGATCAGTTGGGGTTGGCCGGAGCAGTATGGCAACTTCGCCTCGGGTGGCGCGGCGATGACCTGCGCGTTTTCCAACCTGCCGAAGTTCTTGGATAATGCGGGCAATACCGGGTCCACCGTGACGGGCAAAATCGGTTCCATGCTGCCGCCGGGGACGGAAGTGGATGGCAAGATTGTCAGCCGTTCGGTGCTGTGGTTCTCACTGACCGGGATGGTGTCGGCGCAGTCGGAATACCCGGAGGTCGCGTATCTGCTGCTGCAATGGCTGGGCTCGGCGCGGATCTATTCGTGGATGACGGCCAATCCAGGCGGCTATTTCGACCCGTTCAGCCTGAACGATTTCGCTGATCCTTTGGTGCGGGAAACCTATCACGCCTACCACATGGACGTGGTGCGCGAGACGGTGGCGCGCACGGTGCCGTCGATCAACTATCCGGGGGCGACGGCGTTCCACAATGCGCTGGATGAGAACCTGATGGCGTCATTGACGGGTGCCAAAACGGCGGCGCAGGCGATGGCGGATACCGCAGATGCTTGGGCGAAGATCACCCGACGGACGGGTGAGGACAAGATCATCGAGGCCATCAAGGCCAACAAGGCGGCTTGGCCGACCGTTCTTGATCCGATCTGAGCTTGATCCGGTTTAAGGCTCTCCCGCTTTAGCCGTGATCTGAGGTCGGCGCGGACCCTGCGCGCCGACCAAACCTTTGAATTTCTGGACCTAAAATGACCCGCTCGCTGGCCTTTGAGGCATTTCGATACACGATGATCCTAGCGGCGGTGGCCGTCACGCTGATCCCGATCCTGTGGATGTCCTCGATGGCGTTCAAACCGATCCCGGAATGGCAGGCGACGGGGGCCGCGCTGACATGGTGGCCGAAAGCGCCGACTTTGGACAATTTTCGCTATGTGTTTGGCGTCAGCAATTCCGATCTGATCGTGGCGCTGGACCGCACCGCTTTGAAGCCGATTTTGGCGTCTTTCCTGTCAGCAGGCATCGGCACGGTGATTGCGATGACGGCGGGGACGGCGGCGGCTTATGGGCTGTCGCGGTTCGGATCGGGCGGCAATTTGCCCTTGGCGCTGGTGCAGTTGCGGCTGTTTCCACCGATGGCGGTGATGACCCCGGTGATGATCATGTGGGCGTTTTTCAACATGACCGATACCTGGTGGGGGCTGGCTTTGGTTTACGGGATTGTCACCTTGCCGTTCGCGTTCTGGCTGATGAAAACCTTTTTCGACGACATGCCCAAGGAAATTGAGGAAGCGGCTTTGGTGGAAGGATGCTCACGGGCGCGGGTGTTCTGGCGGATCACTTTGCCGATGATGCGGGCACCTTTGGCCTCGGCGGCGCTGTTCGTGTTCGTCCTGAACTGGTCGGATTACCTGATCGCTTTGCTGCTGACCACGCGGGAATGGGTGACGATTCCGGTCTATATGGCCTCGCTTTCGTCCTCGATGACCGGGCAGCTTTATGGTGCCAAGGCGGCGCTGGGGTTGATGGCGGCGGTGCCTCCGGTGGTGTTGGGCGTGCTGATCCAGAAGCATCTGGTGCGCGGGCTGACGTTTGGAGCGTTGAAGCAATGAAGGACGAATCCGCACGTTTGGGCTTTCGGCTGACCCTGCCTGCGCAGGTGCTGGTGCTATTCATCTCGGTGTTTCCGCTGCTGATGCAGGCCTATATTTCGCTGACCGATTGGTCACCTTTGTCGGGGCAAAGCTGGCCGCAGGCGTGGCAGTTCTGGAACGGCTTTGCCAATTACAGCGACCTTCTGGGCGATGGCCGTCTGTGGGCGGCACTGGGGCGGACGGCGTTGGTGATGGCGGTGTGTGTGCCGATTGAGTTCATGCTGGGCCTCGGGTTGGCCACTTTGTTCATGGATGATTTCCGGGGCAAGCGCGTGTTCTACTCGATCCTGATCATGCCGATGATGGTGGTGCCAGCGGTCGCGGGCTACATGTTTTTCATGCTGTTCCAGTCGGGCGGCCCGGTGAATGACATTCTGTCGATGTTCACTGGCAGCCCGGTGACGATTGCTTGGCTGTCCGATCCGAACCTTGCTTTGGTCGCGGTGATGGTGGCTGACATCTGGCAATGGACGCCGCTGATGTTCCTGATTTTGCTCGCAGGTTTGGTGGGCGTGCCGGAAGATCAGGTGCGGGCGGCGACGCTGCTGGGGGCCAATCCATTGCAGCGGTTCACCTCGATTGTGCTGCCCCGGATGAAGACGATCATCGGCATTGCCCTGGCGATCCGGGTGATCGAGTGTTTCAAGATTTTCGACACTTTGTTCATCATGACCGGGGGCGGGCCGGGCGTGGCGACGGAGACGATCTCTGTCTACATCTACAAGATTGCCACCCAAGACCTGATCTGGGGCTATGTCGCGGCGATTGCTCTGGCGATCCTGATTGTGCTGTCGGTGGTTTGTGTCTGGGCCTTGAAACGTATGGCGAGGGTGCAGGCATGAGCATGATCCGGCTGGAGAATTTGGTGAAACGCTTCGGCGCTTTTACCGCGCTGAAGACGATGGATCTGACGATTGCGGATGGGGAGTTTGTGGCTTTGCTGGGGCCGTCTGGCTGCGGGAAATCCACCACGATGAACATGATCGCGGGGATGGAGGTGCCTTCTGAGGGTCGCATCCTGTTTGGCGACCGCGATATGGCAGGCGTGCCGATGGGGCGGCGCGGCGTGGGGTTTGTGTTTCAGAACTACGCGATTTTCACCCATATGACGGTGCGGCAAAACCTGTCCTACGGGTTGCGCGCAACGCGGCGGCCCAGCGATGAGGTGGCCAAGCGCACGGCGGCGATGGCCGAGTTGCTGCAGCTGACGCCGATGCTCGACCGGCCTGCGGCGGGCCTGTCAGTGAACATCCTGCAACGGGTGGCGATTGGGCGCTCGGCGATCATGGAGCCTGCGATTTTCTTGCTGGATGAACCCCTTAGCAACGTCGATGCGGCGTTCAGGGCGGTGATGCGGACCGAGTTGAAGGGCCTGCAACGCAGCTTCAAGCAGACCATGGTTTACGTCACGCATGACCAGTTGGAGGCGATGATGATGGCCGACCGGATTGCGGTGATGGATCATGGCGTGTTGCAGCAGGTGGGGACTCCGCTGGAGATTTATAACGATCCGGCCAACCTATTTGTGGCGAAGTTTATTGGCTCGCCGGGGATGAACCTGTTGCACGGGCGTCCGACAGAGGTTGCGGGCGAGATGGCGATTGATCTGGGGGCTTTGGGACACTCCTTGCCTTTGGCGCCGGAACAGGCTGCGGCAGCGCGGAAGGCTCGTGGCGATGTGGTGTTCGGGTTTCGGCCCGAGCAGGCGGCGCGGGTCGATGAAGGGCAGGGTATGGCGATGAAGGTCAGCTTTGTGGAACGCATCGGGGCGCGGACGATCCTGCATCTGGGCGAGGGGGCGGCCTGCGCCAAGACGGTGTTTGAAAATGACGCCGGGTTTGAGATGGGCCGCGCGTTGCATTTTGCGCCGCATCCAAGTGCTGTGCGGTTGTTTGATGCTGCCTCTGGCGCTGCATTGAGGGGGCACTGACATGGCCGAGATTGCCTTTCGCAACGTGACCAAGCGCTATGGTCAGACGCTGGCGGTGGATGATGCCAGTTTTACCGTGGCGGACAATGAGTTTTTCTGCTTTTTCGGTCCTCCGCTGTCGGGCAAAAGCACCATTCTGCGGCTGATCTTGGGGCTGGAGAAGCCGGATAGCGGTGAGATTTTGATTGACGGTAAGGCCGTGAATGAGGTGTCTCCTGCTGCGCGCAATATTGCGATGGTGTTCCAGAACCTCGCGCTGTTCCCGCATATGTCGGCTGCGGATAACGTGCGGTTTCCACTGATAGAACGCCGCGAAGCGCCCGCCAAGATTGAGGCGCGGTTGCAGGATGCGGCGAAGAAACTGCATATCGGCCATATCCTGCACAAGATGCCGGGGCAGCTTTCGGGCGGCGAGCGGCAAAGGGTGGCGATTGCGCGGGCTTTGGTGCGCGATCCGGCGGCCTATCTGATGGATGATCCGATCTCGGCCTTGGACGCGCGGTTGCGCGAGGAAACGCGCGTCGAGCTGAAGCGCATTCAGCGCGAGGCCGGGCGGACGCTGATTTATGTGACGCATGATCAGGAGGAAGCCATGTCAGTGGCGGACCGGATGGCGATTTTGCAGAACGGGGCGATCCGGCAGATTGGTCGACCTGTGGAGATTTATGACCATCCTTCAACGACTTACGTGGCGCGGTTTTTGGGTAGCCCGGTGATGAATATCTTGCCCGTGCAAGCTACGGGGGCGGGGTTTGCGGCGGCGGCGGGGGCTTTGCAGGTGGCTGCGGAGCCGCAGGCGGGCGTGGCCGAGATGGGTCTGCGGCCGGAGGACTTGCGGGTGTCCCACTGGGAAGGTGGCGCGGGGGTGCCTGCGACCGTCTCCGAAGTGGAGCCGCTCGGTGGTTATACCGTGGTGACTTTGACCGCTGGCGCGCAGCCGTTGCGCGCGATGCTGCGCGGGCAGCCGGATGTTCGGGTCGGCGCTTTGGTGGGCTTGGGCTGCGATCCGGCGCGGGTGATGTATTTCGGGGCGGGCGGAGAAGCGCTGCCCAGATCCTTGGGAGGGGAGAGGTTATGAGCGACGCATTGGGGTTTCAGCCCGATCCGGTGGTGCGGACCAAGGATCTGGTGATCGGCTGTATTGGCGCGGGGATGATCATGGCAGAGTGCCATTTGGCGGCCTACCACGAGGCGGG
>JAYTVN010000008.1:0-30663 GCA_043743975.1 Cypionkella sp. | reverse complement strand
TTGGCCGCTGGGGGTTTCACACCCCCAGACCCCCGTGGGATATTTGAGCACAGAGGATGACAATTTTAGATAAGTTTTAGCGAGTTAGCGGCGCAGGTATTCTGTGGCGGTGCAGGTGGGGGTCTCGGCGCGCAGCGGGATTGGCGGGAGTTGCTGCCAGTCTTTTGCGTCGAAATCGGGAAAGAAGGCGTCAGCATCTGGGATGTCGAGCGCGACTTCGGTGATCAGCAGGCGATCCGCGAGGGGCAAAAGCGCGCGGTAGATGCCTTCACCGCCGATGCCGTAGGCGCGGGCATAGCCGCTGGCGCGGGCGAAGATGAGGGCAGCTTCGGGGGTAGAGAAGACGTGCTCGGTCAGGGTCGGATCGGAAGAGATCACGCAATTCAGGCGGTTTTTCAAAGGCTTGAACGGCAGGCTTTCCCAAGTCTTGCGGCCCATGATGATCGCCCCCCCGGTGGTTTCGCGTTGAAAAAACGCCAAATCCTCGGGGGCGTGCCACGGGATCAGGTTGTCTTTGCCGATGGCGCCATTGCGGGCGCGGGCGACGACGAGGCTGAGCATGTGCGCGGTCTCCTACACGGCCACGGGGGCTTTGATCGCCGGGTCGGGGTTGTAGTTCAGAAACTCAAAATCGTCGTATTTGAAATCAAAAATCGAGCTGACTTCGCGCTTGATCCGCAGGGTGGGCAGGGGTTTCGGGCTGCGCGCCAGTTGCGTCTGCACCTGCTCCAGATGGTTGGCATAGATATGCGCGTCGCCCATGGTGTGAATGAAGTTGCCCGGCTCATAGCCCGTCACATGCGCCAACATGCATTGCAGCAGCGCGTAGGAGGCGATGTTGAACGGCACGCCAAGGAACATATCGGCAGAGCGTTGGTAGAGTTGCAGGTGCAGTTTGCGGCCTGCGATGCGGACTTGCCACAGGGTATGGCAGGGCGGCAGCGCCATGTTGGGCACTTCACCCGGGTTCCAAGCCGAGACGATCAGGCGGCGGCTGTCGGGGGTTTTGCGAATCGCATCGACCAGACCCGCGATCTGATCCACGCTGTCGGCGTAGTAGAGCGGGCGGCCTTGCGGGTCGGTGCCTGCCGGGGTGAGTTTCGGAAACCGCCGCCATTGCGCACCATAGACCGGGCCAAGATCGCCGTTCGCATCGGCCCATTCATCCCAAATGCCAACGCCATTGGCCTTGAGATAGCCGATGTTGGTATCGCCGTTCAGGAACCACAGCAGTTCATGCACTATGGATTTCAGGTGCAGTTTCTTGGTGGTGACCAGCGGAAAGCCGTGGCTCAGATCGTAACGGCTCTGCAGGCCGAAATGCGAAATCGTGCCGGTGCCGGTGCGGTCGGTCGAGGTTTCGCCCTCGGCCAGCACGGTGCGTAAGGCGTCGAGATAGGTTTGCACGTCTGGGTTCCGTTTGGCTTGAGGGTTGTGGGTTTGCGGGCTTGTGACAAGCTGTTGTCAGGATTGGCAGCGGTTTGTCTATATATAGACATGATCCGCGCGCTGCGCCAAGGCCGAAGCTTGCGCGGCGCTGGGGTGATGCCGGGCGGGCACAGCGGTGAAAGATTGAGCGACAAATTGGAATCCGCTTTGACTTTCAAGGGTTTTGCACGCAAAGTTGATGTGATTTTCGTGAGGGTGGGGCCGTTCTATGAAACCGATTTATCTGCTGCTGGCTGCCGTGCTGACCTTGGCCGCTTGCGGTGGCAACCCGTTCTTGCCGGAACCTGAAGTGCCGGTTGATCCAGAGGTTCCAGTGGACACCCCCGATCCGACCACTGGCGTGGTTGTGCCCGCAAGCGTGAAGAAGAACATGAACGCGGCGAGTCTTTCAACTTATACGCCGGGCGATGCGACGGTTAACGTGCAGATGAACGCACAAGATGCGGCGGCTTTGACCGCAACGTACCAGCGCAACGCGGCGTTCGATGTGGCGGGCTATCAGGCCTATACCTATCAAGAGACCACCTCAAACCGCTATGTGATGGCTTTGGTGGCGCAGGCCGGCGATGCCAAGGCGATTGTCGCGGTTGAGGCCGGGCAGTTTGCCAACTACCATGGCGGCGGCATTTTCTCCCGCGCGGACGTCTTTACGGTTCCGGTCGGCGATGTTGGCGCGCAGAACAAGTTTAACTACTCTGGCAGTTATGCCGGGCTGCTGAACTTCGGAGAACGGCTGGTAGGACCGAGCGGCGATCTGGATCCAGAGCGCGCGTATCGCACCTCGGGGCGGATGCTGGTGACGGCGGATTTCAATGAGATGACGGTGTCTGGCGGCATTGATCAACGCCAGATCGTTGATACTGGACAAGCGCTCGCCACACAGTTTCTGTTCGAGTCGAACCTGATCGACAACGCAGGCAATTTCAACGGCAAGACGCAGCGGCTGGATGTGGACCCCACGACAGGTAAGGGCGTTCTGGTGGATTCGGGCGATTATGCCGGGACATTCTCGGGCGCGGATGCCTCGGAAATCGCGATGCTTCTGGTGTTCAAACCGTTGAAAGATGACGATTTGGCGCGCGAACATGGCATCTTCGTTTCGTCGAATTGCGACCTTGTCGGTGGGCCTGCATGTCCCTAGCGGCTGACGCGGTTACGCCGTTCTGTCGCAAAGCCGCTTGGGCTTTTGTGGCATGGGTTGTGATCGCGGGACTGGGCTTAAGCCAAGTGGCGGCGGAAACGCCGGGTACTGTGACGATGCAGGTGACCCCCGCCGTAGGGCGCGCGATGGTGGCGCAGGCGCTGTCACGGGGCAACGCCGATCTGGCCATTCGGATTGCGCGGCAGTTGTTGGCGGCAAACCCGGCTGATATTGAAGCGCAGGTGCTGCTGACGGCGGCGCTGTCGCGCGCCGGACAAAGCCAAGCCGCCGCCGCAGCGGGCAAACAGGCCTTCCGCGCGACCCAAAACCGCCCGCTGAAATTTCAAGCCGCGTTCCTGACAGCGGAAGCCTTGGCCGGGCAAAATCACCCGACTGCCGCAAAATGGTGGCTGCGCCGCGCCGACAGTTACCGCAGCACGCCGACAGACCTCGCGCTGCTGCGACGCGGCTTTGCCTCATTGGATCAGCGCACGCCGCTGCAATTCACCCTGACGTTCGGCGTGGGGCCAAGCAACAATGTCAATGGCGGCAGCCTGCACGATACGTTTGATTTTTACGGCATTCCGATTCCGATCGAACAGGCGCTGTCGGGCACGACTGGCGTTGTTGCGGGGCAGTTGTCGTATCGGCTGCTGAAACGCGAAACATCCTCGGTTACAGCCTATGCCAAGCTGCGGCACCGCGAAGTTTGGCTCTCCGATGAGGCGCACAAGCTGGAGCCTTCGGCGAAATCGTCGGATTTCTCAAGCGATGCGGTTGAAATCGGGTTCTCGGGCCAATGGCGGGCCTCAAAGGTTGTGGGGCTCAATTATTCTGCGCAGGTCGGGCGGCAGTGGTACAATTCCGGGCAACACAGCGAGACACAGCGCCTGCAGTTTGGTCTGGCCAAGCTGATCTCGGGCGAGCGGGTGCTGCGGTTTGACCTGACCACCGATGCGGTGCAATACCCAACCGCGCCGCGCAATAATTCGCAACGCTGGGCCGCAGAAGCCTCGATGGCGGTGCCGCTGGGCAAAGGCCGCTTGACCGGGACCTTCGGTCTGGCACGACTGGATGCCAAAGCCCCCGGTCTGCCCTATCGGGCGATCTCGCTTGGCGTCGAGGCGGACCCGGCCAGTCTTGTGCAAGGCATTGATCTGGGATTTTTTGCCTCGGTGGAGACTAAGGAATACTGGAAGGCCAAAACCGAACATCCCGATCTGGTGCTGGAAGCCGGTGCCACGGCGACCATGAGCAACATGTCGCTGCTGGGCTTCCGGCCCACCGCAACGCTATCGGCGACGCGATCTATCTCAGACCTTGTGGTGCGCGATTCGATGAACATTGGGCTGTCGGTCGGCATACGCTCGTCGTTCTGCCCCCCCTCGCCTTTCCCGGTTTGCCTGCTAAGTTGCAGGCGAACAGAGGAGACGCGCATGACAATCCGATATCTGCATACCATGGTCCGGGTGCTGGACCTTGACGCTTCGATGGCATTTTACCGCCTGCTCGGGCTGGAGGAGACCAAGCGCTATACCAATGACAAGGGCCGCTTTACGCTGGTGTTCATGGCCCCACCCGGTCAGCCGGAGTGTCCGGTGGAGTTGACCTATAACTGGGATGGCGATGCGGGGTTGCCTGCGGATTCGCGGCATTTCGGGCATTTGGCCTATGAGGTGGATGATATCTACGCCACTTGCGCGCATCTGGCGGCCCATGGCGTGCTGATCAACCGTCCGCCGCGCGATGGCCATATGGCGTTTGTGCGCTCGCCGGACAATGTCTCGATTGAGATTTTGCAGAAGGGTGCGGCGCTGGCTGCGGCGGAGCCTTGGGCGTCGATGGGCAATACCGGGAGTTGGTGAGGATTTCCGCCGGGAGTGCATGAGGAAATGTGCGCCTCCGGCGGGGATATTTAGGCCAAGATGAATGGTTAAAAGGTTAGAGGGACCAGAGGCTATAGGCGTCTGGTCCTATGGTTTTCGCCTCGCGCAGGGTGAGGCGTGGGGCGTCTTTCAGGGCGGTGAGGTTGAGGGCGGCGAGGCTGGGCTGGCCGTCACAGCCGATCAATGCGCCTGCGGTGAACAGGGCAAGATCGTCGACCAGTTGGGCGCGGATCAGCGCGGCTGCGAGGGTGCCGCCGCCTTCGCAGAAAACCCGGGTCAGGCCTTGGGCCGCGAGGGTTTGCAAAGCGGCGCGGGGGTTTATGGTGCGGTTTTCGCAAGGGACTTGCAGCAGGGTGGCACCCTGCCCTGTCCAAGCATCCCGGTTCTGCGGCGAGGCATCGGGGCCGTGCAGCAGCCAGACCGGGCTTTGCTTGGCGGTTTGGCCGAGCCGGCTTTCGGGACGGTGGCTGAGGTGGGTGTCCATCACGATGCGGATCGGTTGATGTGTGGCACCCAGTTCGCGCACCGTCAGATCTGGATCATCAGCGCGGGCGGTGCCGGAACCGATCAGCACCGCGTCATGGTTCAGCCGCATGGTATGGACGGCGCGGCGAGACGCTGGCCCGGTGATCCAGCGCGATTCACCTGAGGCGGTGGCGATGCGGCCATCCAAAGTGGTGGCGAGCTTCAGTGTGACGAAGGGCAGGCCTTGGGTCACGCGCTTGAGGAAGCCGGCGTTGGCACGGCTGGCCTCAGGTTGCAGAATGTTTTCAGTGACTTCAATGCCAGCGGCGCGGAGCATGGCGTGACCTTTGCCACTGACACGGGGGTCGGGGTCTTGCAGCGCAGAAACCACCCGCGCCACACCTGCGGCGATCAAAGCCTCCGCACAAGGCGGGGTATGCCCATGATGCGCGCAGGGTTCCAGCGTGACATAAGCGGTGGCGCCGCGCGCAGCCTCGCCAGCCTGCGCCAATGCCATCACCTCGGCATGCGGGCGGCCACCGGGTTGAGTCCAGCCCCGGCCCACCACCACGCCCGCCTTGATAATCACGCAGCCCACCGCCGGGTTGGGCCAAGTGCGCCCCAAGCCCCGCGCAGCAATGCGCAGGGCATGGGCCATATGGTCTGCGTCGCTCACTCGTCCGCAGCGGTGCCGGGGCGGAGCTCGGACACGAAGCGGTCGAAATCATCGGCGGCTTGGAAGTTCTTGTAAACGCTGGCAAACCGCACATAGGCGACGGTGTCGATCCGGGCTAAAGATTCCATCACGATCTCGCCAATCACCTTCGATGAGATGTCGGTATCGCCCAGAGATTCCAGTCGGCGCACGATGCCGGAAATCATCTGATCAATCCGTTCGGGATCAATCGGGCGTTTCTGCATCGCGATGCGGATCGAGCGTTCCAGCTTGGTGCGGTCGAAATCCTCGCGCTTGCCCGAGGTTTTGACGACGACCAGATCGCGCAGCTGCACGCGTTCATAGGTGGTGAAGCGCCCACCACAGGCCGGGCAAAACCGACGACGGCGGATCGAGACGTGATCCTCCGCAGGGCGGCTATCCTTGACTTGCGTATCGACGTTTCCGCAGAATGGGCAGCGCATCGGCTCCCTCCTTGCTTGTTATTTTGGTTACTGCCTCGGTCCCGGCTATGCTGCCGAGTTATCCACAGACCCTAGCGCCATTGCCCAGCCTTCGCCTAGGGGGCAGATTGGGGATACTGCATATAGCTGCAAGGTGTGGCGGGCAGGACTCATGTGAGGTCTAAAAACCGGGCTTTCAGGGCGGCGTCGGGGATCAGGCAAGTGTCGTAGCGGCCAAAGATCCGGTAGCGGTTGCGGGCGATCGGTTTGTAGATCGCGTCTTTCAAGGCTTTCGGCAGGTGGCGGGTGAGGCTGGCGAACCGCCATGAGCTTGGCAGTTCGGCCATGGCAGCGGCGAAGGCGTCGAGGCGCTGGTAAACCTCGCCGTGGGTGATCACGAGATTGGTTTCAAAATCGATGAGCGGCAGGTTCAAGGCAGTGTACAGCGCTTGGCCAAGCGGGCTTTGCGCCGTGGCATAGTGGAACTTCTGCGCGCGGTCGTGGCGCAGCATGAAGCGGAAGAACGCCGAGCAGAACACGCATTCCCCATCGAACACGATCAGGTTCTTGCCTGCAAGGCGGTGGTTCAGCGGGCTGGGCAGTTGGGCGGTTTGCATGAGGGGAGTGTGGCGCAGGTTTTGGGACGGCGCGAGAGGGTTTGATGTCGCAGAGGGGGCCAGCCCCCTCACCCCCGGGATATTTACGCGCAGAGGATGATAATTTTAGGCAAATTGGCGCGATCCCGCCAAAGCCAATACGGCTACGCAAGCGTGAGTGGGCAGGCGCAGGCTGTGGCCTAGATTTTTGCTTTTATACCGATGGAGCGCGCGATGACCCGAATGACCGCAAAGGATTTCAGCCCGGAATTGCTGGAGCTTTATGATTTTTACGCGCATGGCCGGATCTCAAAGCGCGAGTTTCTCGACAAGGCGGCGAAGTTTACCGTCGGCGGGCTGACGGCGGCGGCGCTTTTGGGCATCATGTCGCCGAACTATGCTTTGGCCGAGCAGGTCAGCTTTAACGACCCCGATATTGTCGCCGATTACGTCACCTACCCCTCGCCCAACGGCAATGGCGATGTGCGTGGCTATCTGGTGAAACCCGCGGCGGCGGTGGGGAAATTGCCCGCCGTGGTGGTGGTGCATGAGAACCGGGGCTTGAATCCTTACATCGAGGATGTAGCGCGGCGGCTGGCCAAGGCCGGGTTTCTGGCACTGGCCCCGGATGGGCTGACCAGCGTCGGTGGTTATCCGGGCAATGACGAGGAGGGCAAGGCGCTGCAGGCGAAGGTTGATCCGACCAAGTTGATGAACGATTTTTTCGCGGCGATCGAGTGGATGATGGCGCATGAAGGCTCCACCGGCCGGGTTGGCATCACCGGGTTCTGCTATGGCGGCGGGGTGGCGAACGCGGCGGCGGTGGCCTATCCCGAACTGGGCGGGGCGGTGCCGTTCTACGGTATGCAGCCGAAGGCCGAGGATGTGGCGAAGATCAAATGCCCGCTTTTGCTGCATTATGCCGCGTTGGACAGCCGGGTGAACGCGGGTTGGCCTGCGTATGAGGCAGCTTTGAAGGCGGCGGGCACCGAGTATGAGGCGTTCATCTATCCGGGGGTTAACCACGGCTTTCACAACGATTCCACGCCGCGTTATGACAAGGCGGCGGCGGAATTGGCTTGGGATCGGACTCTGGCGTTTTTCCGCGCCAATCTGGCGTAGAACTGGCTGGCTAGTGCCGCCCGGTCAACCAGTTGCCGAGGGCTGCAAATTTTGACGGCGGGATGCCAAGTTTGGCCTCGCGCCGATCCGCGATATGCAGCAGTTTGTACATCAGATGCACGCCGAACCAGCGGAAGGGTTCCGGCTCCCATTGCCGTACCCGGCGGTTGACCCATGGGAATTTGGCGATTTTGCTGTCTCGGTTCAGCGCGAGATCGGCCAATGTGCGGCCTGCTAGGTTGGCGGTGGATACGCCGGTGCCGACATAGCCGCCGGCCCAGCCGAGGCCGGTTTTGCGATCAAGCCCCACCGTGGCGCACCAGTCACGCGGCACGGCGATGACGCCGCACCAAGCATGATCAATCGGATAGCTGGCGGCTTCGGGGAAATGCGTGTGCAGGGTTTCGGTGAGGCGGCGGATGGTCTCGGCATCGGGTTCGCCGTTTTTATCCATTTGGCTGGCATACTTATACGGCACACCACGGGCACCGACGGTGATGCGGCCCTCGCGGGTGCGCTGGCAGTAGCAATAGGCGTTGTTCATATCGCCGATCAGCTCGTGCCCATCCCAGCCGATCTTCTCCCAAACCTCGGGCGGCAAGGGGACGGTGGCGATCTGTGCCGAGTTCAGCGGCAGCCATTCGCGTTTATGGCCGGGCAGAGTGGCGGTGAAACCTTCGGTGCAGCGCAGGATGATCGGGGCTTTGCTGGTGGCTTTCGGGGTTATGATTTCGCCTTGGTCGTAGCTGAGCACCTCGGTAGCCTCGGCAATCCGCACCCCCATCCGCTCGCAAGCCTCGGCCAGACCGCGCACCAGTTTTGCGGGTTGGATGCGGGCCATGCCAGTGACAACCATCGCGCCCAAGACGTTCGGGGCGGTGATGCGCTGTTTGACCTCGGCGGGGGAAAGTGCGCGGACTCGGTGGGCGTTGCCCCAAAGCTTGTGATGCGCAATCGCCTCGTGCATCCGCGCCAGTTGGGCGGGGTTGGTCGCGAGCATCAGTTCTTCTGCAGCGATGATATCGGCGTCGATGCCTTCTTCGGCGCAGATGCGGGTGATTTCGGGGACGGTGGTTTCCAATTCGCGCACCATTTCCAGCACCGCCTCGCGGCTGGTGGCCTTCGCATAGGCCTCGTGGTTCCATGCAAAGGTGCCCATGCACCAGCCGCCGTTTCGCCCCGATGCACCAAAACCTGCGAATTCTTTCTCAATCACCAGCACATTCAGCGCTGGATTTGCCTTTTTCAGATAATAGGCGGTCCAGAGGCCGGTAAAGCCCGCGCCGATGATGGCGACATCTGCGGTGGTGTTCTCGGTCAGAGAAGGGCGGCGGGTTTGCGGCAGGCCGATGTCGGCATACCAGAAAGACACGTCGCCGATATGGTTGGGGTGCATGGGGAGCCTCATTGTTTGACGCAGAGTGCCGGGGGATTTGATCAAAAGCAAGAGGGGCTTCCGCCCCCCTCGGCTGCGCCTCACCCCCTGAGGATATTTAAGCGCAGAGGATGACCATTTGAGCTGAATTTTAGGCGTCACGCTCGGCGGTGATCCAGTTGCGGAACGAGGCGCGCGGCGGGGCGTCTTTCGGCCAGACCAGATAATAGCAGCCCAGCGACGGGATAGCGGGGCCGAACGCGGGGATCAGGCGGTTCTCGGCCAGTTCGCGCTCGATCAGGAACAGCGGCAGCAAGGCCACGCCAAGGCCGTGGATCGCGCCTTGGGTCATGGTGGCGAATTGGTCGAACAGCATGGCGGGGGGGCGTTGGTTCGGGGTGCCATGATGCGCCAGCCAACGGCCCCAATCGCCAGTGCGGCTTTCCAGTTGCAGCAGTGGGTATGAGAGAATGTCATTCGCTTGGCTGATGGGGGCTTTCAGCAGGCCGGGGGCGGCGACCGCCAGCAGCTCCTCTTGCATCAATGGCAGATAATCGACGCCGGACCAATCTTGCCGGCCATAATGGATGGCGGCATCGAAATGGCTGATGGCAAAGTCGAAAGGTTGCAGGCGGGTCGACAGGTTCACCGTGACTTCGGGATGCTGGGCGGCGAAGCGGGCAAGCCGGGGCGCCAGCCAATGCATGCCGAACGCCGGCAGAATCGCCAGATTAAGCGTGCCGCCATTGGGATTGGCGCGTAAGGTCAAGCTGGCTTGGTTCAGCGCTTGCAGGGTGCGGCGGATCTCGCGGCAGTAGTCTTGTGCGGCAGGGGTTAGGCGCAGGCGGTGCTTGTCGCGGATGATCAGCGACAAGCCCATCTGACCCTCAAGCACCTGCAACTGCCGCGAAATAGCACTTTGCGTCAGGTTCAGTTCCTCGGCTGCGGCAGAGGCGGAACCGAGGCGGTCGACGGCTTCCAGGGCCAACAACGAGGGCATCGAGGGCAAGTAGCGGCGCGAGAGCATATGAGGTTTCCTCATGTTTTGTTGCCAGAACCTCGTTAGGCGTTTTCAGCGTTTCATGCAATATAATCGGCAAAACCATAGGAGAGCCGCGATGACCGACAGACCCAAGCTGAAAGCCAAAGACGCGCCCGATCTGGGGCGGTTTGATTGGCAAGACCCGTTCCGCATGGAAGATCAGTTGACCGAAGAAGAACGCATGCTGCGCGACGGCGCGCGGGCCTATGCGCAGGAAAAGCTGCAACCTCGGGTGATTGCGGCGTACCGCGAGGAATCCACCGATCCGGCGATCTTCCGGGAAATGGGCGAGATGGGGCTGCTGGGTGTCACTGTGCCCGAGCAATACGGCGGCTTGGGCGCGTCTTATGCCGCCTACGGGCTGATCGCGCGGGAAGTTGAGCGGGTGGATTCGGGCTACCGTTCGATGATGTCGGTGCAATCCAGCTTGGTGATGTATCCGATCTACGCTTACGGCACCGAGGCGCAGCGGATTAAATATCTGCCGAAATTGTCGTCGGGGGAATGGATTGGCTGCTTTGGTCTGACCGAGCCGGATGCGGGCAGCGACCCCGCAGGCATGAAGACCGTGGCGAAGAAAACCGCCAATGGCTACGTTTTGAACGGCGCGAAGATGTGGATTTCCAACGCGCCGATTGCCGATGTGTTCGTGGTTTGGGCGAAATCCGAGGCGCATGGCGGCAAGATCAAGGGCTTTGTGCTGGATAAAGGCACCAAGGGGCTCACGGCACCGAAGATCGGCGGCAAGCTCTCCCTCCGCGCTTCGGTGACCGGCGAGATCGTTTTGAAGGATGTGGAAGTCGGCGAAGACGCTTTGCTGCCGCATGTGGAAGGCTTGAAAGGGCCGTTTGGCTGTTTGAACCGGGCGCGTTATGGGATTTCCTGGGGCGTGTTGGGGGCTGCCGAGTTCTGCATGGGGGCGGCGCGTCAGTATGGGCTGGACCGCAAGCAGTTCGGCAAACCGCTCGCGCAGACCCAGCTGTATCAGTTGAAGCTGGCGAATATGCTGACGGAAATTTCGCTGGGGATGCAGGCGTCTTTGCGCGTCGGGCGTCTGCTGGATGAAGCCAATGCGGCCCCCGAAATGATCTCGATCGTCAAGCGCAACAACTGCGGCAAAGCCTTGGATGCGGCACGCTGGGCGCGGGATATGCATGGCGGCAACGGCATTCAGGAAGATTACCAGATCATGCGCCATATGGTGAACCTTGAGACGGTCAACACCTATGAGGGCACGCATGACGTGCATGCGTTGATTTTGGGGCGGGCTGTCACGGGGTTGCAGGCGTTCTTTTAATGCAGTGGCGGGGTGAACCCCGCCCTACCCCAAGCGGGCAACGTTGATAATTGAAAAGGCCCGGATCGCTCCGGGCCTTTTTGATGATTCCGGCCTTTATCGTTAGATCACAGCTTCTTCCATGGCGGCGGCGCGGCGGGCTTCGGCCTCGCGTGCGGCCTCGACGCTCGCGTTGCGGCGGCGTTTCAGCTCATAGAGCACCGCCATCGCCAGCGTGACGATGATCAGCAGAAAGGCCAAAGCGTTGATGGTGGGGGTGATGCCCGAACGCACCTTGGAGAACACATAGATCGTCAGCGTATCTGCACCACCCCTTGTAAACTGGGTGACGTTGAAGTTCTCAATCGACTGGAAGAACGACACCGCCGCCCCCGCCCCAATCGCCGGATAAAGATGCGGCAGCAGGATACGGCGCATCACCTGCGCATGGGTGGCCCCCAGATCAAGCGCGGCTTCTTCCAGCCCCTGATCGAAGCTTTGCAACCGGGCCAGAACCAGCAGCATCATGATGGCGGCGATATAGCTGACCTGCCCCAGCACCGACAGATGCAGGCCGGGATTGAACAAAATGAACTCACTGTTCAGCGCATGGCCCATCTTGGTCCACATGATCATGGTGGAAATCCCGATCACAGCCCCGGGGATCAGGATGGTGGAGATCATCGTGCCATAGAGGGCTGCGCGCAGATTGCCCGATACCGAGTTGATCAGAATGGCCGCCGCCGTGCCGACAATCACCGAGATCAGCGCCACCGCGATGGCGACAAAGATGGTGTTCTGGAAGGCGTACCACATCCGGTCATCGGCCCAAAGCGCTGCGAACCATTTGGTTGTCGCCCCCTTCCACGGCACGATGGCGGGGATGCGGTCGGTGTTGTTGAAGGCTGCCGCCGACATGATCACCAGCGGCAGCAGCATGTAGAAGATGAAGGCCCCGGCATAAACGCGGGCGAGGGTTTGGCGAAGTTTGTGCATGTGATCCCTCCCCTTAATTCGCGATGTCGGACAGTTTGACGCGGAAAACCTTCATTACCAGACTGACGAACAAGGTGCACATCAGCAGCAGTAAGAAGGCATAGGCGGCGGCGGTGTTCCAATCCAGCGCATCCAGCATCCATTGCTGCACGGTCTGGGTGAACCATTGCGAGGTGGCCGAGCCCAAGATCGACGGCACCAGCAGCGAGCCTGCCGAGAGCATGAACACCATCACCGCACCGCTTGCGATGCCGGGTTTGGCGTGGGGTAGAACGATGCGCCAATGGATGCGCCACCACGGGGCGCCAAGATCCTCGGCGGCCTCGATCTGATTGGAATCCAGTGAAGAAATCGCATTGTAAACCGGGAAGATCATGAACAACACATAGGTGTAGACCAGACCGATCATCACGCCGTTATAGCCGACGATCCAGCGCACCTCATGGTCGATCAGGTGCAGTTGCAACAACACCCAAGACAGCGGGCCTTTCAGCGCCAGGATCATCCACCACGCAAACGCCCGCAACACTTCCGACACCCAAAGTGGGACGAACAGCAGCAGGAACATGGTGGGAAGCGAGCGCGCGCTGAGGATTTTCGCCATGAAATAGGCCAGAGGATAGGCCAAAGCGAAGCAGATCAGCGTGACGATCACCGAGTAGAACAGCGTGAGGCTGAAGGTCAGCACATGCACCGGGATGCTGAAAGTGAAGCCAAACGGCGAGACCTCAATCGCGCCGTTGAACACTTTCATGTAGTTGGCGGCGGTGTAGACATCTTTCGGGCCGCCGATTTCGGTGACGGGCAGGTAGGGGCGGAACGAGCTTTCCAGCAAAGTGATGTTCGGCACGATCACCAGCATCAACAGCCAGAATGCGGTGAGCAGGCAGATCAGCAGGGTCAGACTTGCGCCGTAGCGGCGGATCATATTGCTCATTTACGCCGCCACGGTCGTATCTGGCAGGATCGAGGCATGGGCGGCGTTGAAATGCGCAAACCGCGCCGCACCGATTTCCGGCACCGTGGCCGAGCCATCGTTGCGGACTTCGGCGACGATGGTTTGACCGGTTGTGGTTTGGCCATGCACCGCGATGAACGCGCCCTCGAACGAGACTTCCGACACCGTCACCGGCACCGAGTTTTCCGCAGCTTGGGTTTCCGACAGCACGGTATGTTCGGGGCGGACGTAGAGCTTGATATTATTGCCCTTGGCGAGTTCTCCCAACCGCGCCCGGAACGGCCCAAGGGCAGTGTCAAACCCGGCCATACCGCCTGCGGCATTGCTGACCGACCCCGCGAAGATGTTGTTTTCACCGACAAAAGACGCCACAAAGCCGTTGACCGGGTTGTTGTAAATCTCACGCGGGTCGGCGACTTGCTGGATGCGGCCTTGGCTCATGACGCCAACGCGGTCCGACATCGCCAAAGCTTCGCCTTGGTCGTGGGTGATGTAGATGAAGGTCACCCCGGTGCGCTTTTGAATGGCGCGCAGTTCCGCCCGCATGTGCTGGCGCAGTTTCAAATCCAATGCCGACAGCGGCTCATCGAGCAGCATCACTTTCGGCTCCACAGCCAGTGCCCGCGCAATCGCGACGCGCTGTTTTTGGCCGCCGGACAACTGGCTGACCATTTTATCGGCGGCACCGGGCAGATCGACCATTTCCAGCAAGGCCTGCGCCTTGGCGCGGCGGGTGGCTTTGTCGACGCCGCGCACCTCAAGCCCGAACGAGATATTCTCCCAAATCGGCATCAGCGGGAACAAAGCAAAGTTCTGAAAGATCAGCGCGGTCGGTCGCTGGTTCGGGCGTTGGCCCTTCATATCCTTGTCGCCGATGCGGATCGTGCCCTGCGTCGGTTCGATAAAGCCGGAAATCATCCGCAAAATCGTGGTCTTGCCGCAGCCGGATGGCCCCAGAAACGAAAAGAACTCGCCGGGTTTGATCGCTACATTGGCGTTATCAACCGCGCGGAAGCTGCCGAAGTCGCAGCTGACATTTTGAAGATCAGTCCCTGCACTCATGGAACCGTCTTTCCCCCTGATATGTTTTTGTTATGAGGCCCTTAGGCCATAGGCCGCCGAAAATATCAACGCCGGGCCCCTGCGGACCCGGCGTTTTCGTCAGGTGAAAGGCTTACGCGGCCTTGAACTTGTCAGCATATTCCGCCCGTTTGGTCAGGAATTCCGCCGATTGGTTCGGCCACCACCACAGTTTCGCCAGCGCTTCGTCGTTGAAGGTGCCTTTGTAGTAAGCGGCCACATCCGGGTCCATCAGATCGGACGCGCCCTTGCCAACCGGGTTCGACGAGAAGGCAGTGGCCCACATCGACGCGCCTTCCGGGGTGGATACCCATTTGGCGAATTCATGCGCCTCATCGACGTTGACGGCGTTTTTCAGCAGCACGAAGCCTTGGTGCCACGCAAACGCACCCTCAACCGGAGCCATATAGCCGTAGCCATCATTGCGCAGGTTAAAGCCGGTCGAATCCCAGCACAGGCGACGGTGGCGCCATTGGCGGTGAAGCCCGCGTTGGCCTCGTTCTCACCCGACCACCACTGCACGACATTGCCCTTGGCCTTGATCGCCTCAGCAAGCGCGATGTCCCACAGTTGGGTCATCTTGGCCATGTCGGAATAGCCGTCAATCCACGGGAACGGCAGCTTGCCCTGTGCGTCGAGCCAACGGCCCATTGCCGCCAGCGAGGAATGCGGACGCAGCACAACTTGGTTGGCCGGATCGAACAAAGCGCCCAAGGTTGGCGGCTCACCCAGTTTCGCGGTTTCTTTGTTGTAAACCAGCGATTCGGTGCCCCAGTTCGACGGCACATAGAGCAGGTTGCCGTCGATATGCGACCGCTCCCCTGCCGAGCCATCAGCCAGACCGGGCAGATAATTGTCCATCGCCAGCTTCGCCGGGTCCCAAGCGCCCAAGAGGCCGTTGGAGTTCCATGCGCCGACACGCTCAATCGTCGGTTCGGTCATATCCATGCCGCCGGCTTCCAGCGCGACCTTGGCTTCGCCAAACATCGTGTCCTGATCGGGCAGTTCTTTGAAATTGACCTTGATACCCGTGGCGGCGGTGAACGCCGGGATCGCCACAGCCGAGAGTTTGTCATAACCGGCCCAGCCAGTGAAGTTCAGCTCGCCCGAAGATGCGAGGGCCTTGGAGGAAATGATCGCGGGGGCCGCCAATGCGCCCACGCCAACGGCCGACGACTTCAGAAAGCTGCGGCGGTTCAGTGCGATATCTTTTTTCACGAAAGTCTCCCTAGTGTTGATCCGCTTTTGGGCGGATGGCAGCAGATGCTTTGCGCATCTTGTTTTAGAAACTCCACCCACATGACAGTTTTATGACAGCGCGGGCCAGAGCCATGTGCAAAGCCTACTCCCGAGCGGGGGGGATTGTGTCAACAAGAGTTGTTGATTGGCGGATCAAGAAACCGCATGGTTTTGACTTTGCTGCGGCAAGTGCTTGCTAATCGGGCAGGCGGATGGCGGTCTCGCGCTGCACTGCGGCAGGTGGCGCCGCGGAAAATGCGGCGGGCCTTCGGTGTGTTGTGCGGGATATCGGTTTATACTTCGCCTATTATTTTATCATGCCGCCAAAAGTTAGAATAATCTTCGGATATTCCCGCAAGACCTCGGTAACTTTCCAAACTCCTTTCGCGGCTTTACGCTATGCTGCATCGCAACGGCAGGACGGATGCAATCAGAGGTTGCGGATGAAAATTGTCATTCTTGGCGCGGGCGTCATTGGCGTCACCTCGGCGTGGTATCTGGCGAAAGCCGGGCATGAGGTGACGGTGATTGATCGTCAGCCCGGCCCGGCCTTGGAGACGTCCTTCGCCAATGCAGGCGCGATCAGCCCCGGCTATGCGTCGCCTTGGGCCGCCCCCGGAATTCCGATGAAGGCGATGAAATGGCTGTTCATGCGTCATGCACCTTTGATCATTCAGCCTGCTCCCGATCTGGCGAAGATTTCTTGGGTGATGCGGATGCTGTTGAACTGCACCAGCGCCGCCTACGGCGTGAACAAAAGCCGGATGGTGCGCTTGGCCGAATACAGCCGCGATTGCCTGATGGATCTGCGCGCCGACACCGGGATTTCCTATGACGCGCGGATGCAGGGCACGTTGCAACTGTTCCGCACCCAGAAGCAGGTTGATGGGGCTTATAAAGATATCAAGGTGTTAAAGGCCGATGGCGTGCCGTTTGAGGTTTTGGACGCCGATGGCTGCATCAAGACCGAACCCGGTCTGGCCGCGCGCCGTGACGCGATCAAAGGCGGTTTGCGGCTGCCGGGGGACGAGACTGGCGATTGCTTTAAATTTACCAATGCTCTGCAAGATATGGCGATCGCGGCAGGCGTAAGCTTCCGCTACGGCGTGCGGATTGATCGGCTGGAGGCTGCAAGCGGCAAGATTGCCGCCGTGCAGACCTCGGAAGGTCGGATGACTGCGGATGCGTTTGTGCTGGCCTTGGGCTCGTATTCACCGCTCTTGGCGCGGCCTTTGGGGATCAAACTGCCGGTCTATCCGGTGAAGGGCTATTCGATCACGGTGCCGATTGTCGACGCGACCCGCGCGCCTGAGTCGACCGTGATGGATGAGACCTATAAGATCGCCATCACCCGGTTGGGCGACCGGATCAGGGTTGGTGGCATGGCAGAGATTGCAGGCTTCGACATGACCCTGCACGCCAAACGCCGCGAGACGTTGGTACATTCGGTGGAAGACCTGTTCGGCGGCGCGGGCGACCAATCGCGCGCGAGCTTCTGGTGCGGTCTGCGTCCGATGACGCCGGACGGCACGCCGATCTTGGGCCGCTCGCCGATCAGCAATCTGTTCCTGAACACTGGGCATGGCACCTTGGGTTGGACCATGGCGGCAGGCTCGGGCCGGGTATTGGCGGATCTGATTTCCGGCAAGGCTGCGGATATTGAGACCGGGGATCTGGGATACGCGCGCTATCAAGCGGCGTGATCGGGGCTGGCCAAGCCGGGGGCTCGCCCCCCATGCCATTGGTCTCTCGAACCAATGGCGATACCAATGGCAAACCCGAGGATATTTGCGCACAGAGGATGACAATTTTAGATAAGTTTTAGGCAGTGGGCGGAGGCGAGATGATCTGCCTGATCTCGGATTCGACGGAATCGAGGATGGTGTTGATGGCGGCTTCTGCGGCATCCGGGTCGCCCGCGACAATCGCATTGGCCAGATCGCGGTGCGGTGGGAAGCTGGCCAGACCAAAACCCGGCACCGAGAACGGCGATTCGGCGGAACGCTCCAGCGCGTCATCCATTTTCGCCAGCACTTGACCGAACATCGGATTGCCGGTGGCATCGCAAATCGCACTGTGAAACGCCATATCGGCGGCGCGGTAGGGCTCGCCCGTATCGACAATCTGCAACAGCACATCACAGAGACGGCTGATCTGCTGGCGCTGCGCGAGGGTGGCGTTCAGCGCCGCGCGCCGCACCGTACCGGATTCGATCACCCGGCGCATATCCAGAAGGCGCAGAATCGCCTCACCCTCCAGCTGGATCATCGTTGGCAGCGGGCCTTGCGAGGTTTGCACTTTCGCGGTCAGATACGTGCCATCACCGCGCCGCCGCCGGATGATGCCCAAACCTTCCCAACGGTTCAGCGCCTCACGGATGGTCGAGCGCCCGACTCCCAAGGCCGTGGCCAATGACACTTCGGGCGGCAAACGATCCCCAACTTGCAGCCCCGCACGTTCGATCATCTCGGCCAAAGCATCCAGCACCGCCACGCCACGGGCTGCGGTTTCAATCGGCTCTAGGTAGCGAATGGCGGCGCGCGACATGATCTCTCCGGTGCGCGATAGCGCGCTTTAAGCTTTGGCTGATAGCTGTGGCAGCAATTCTGTCAAGGCTGTTACCAGATGGTCCATCTGCGACTCGGTGTTATAGCCCTGCACCGAGACCCGCACGATTGTGTGATCCTGCCAGTCAAAGCAGGGGATTTCGATCTGATAGTCGTCATAGAGCCGGGTTTTCAACTGCGCCGGATCGCAGCGCGTCACCGGCATCGACACCATTTGCGGCGCGCAGAACTCCGGGCTGCTGAGCGCAGGCAAGCCGGTTAGCGCCCGCACGCGTGCGGCGGTGTCTTGCGCGAGGGCTTGGCAGGCTTTGGCGACCTTATCCCAATCGTGATCCTGCCGGAATTGCAGCGCCGCAGGCACGGTCAGCCAAGCCGAGGGGTCGCGGGTGCCCTGCATCTCCAACCCGTCGATGAAGGGCGAGTTGCCAAACACGCCCTTGGTGCCGGGCAATTTGGCATCCTCGGTCCAGCCGTGGCTGATCACCAAGGGGTTCAGCATCGCTTGCAATGCGGGGCGGACATGCAGGAAAGCCGAGCCCTTCGGCGCCATGATCCATTTGTGGCAGTTGCCCGCGTAGAAATCGGCATCGAGCGCGTCGAGGTTCAGTGCGATATGGCCGGGGGTATGTGCGCCGTCGATCACGGTGTAGATGCCGCGCGCGCAGGCCTCGGCCACCGCACGTTCAATCGGGAAAACCAGCGCCGTGGCCGAGGTGATGTGACTGAGGAACAGCACGCGGGTTTTATCGCTGAAGCCCGCGCGGATGGCGTCGGTGAACTCCGCCTCCTCGGTCAGTGGCAGCGGCAGGTTGACCACTTTGATCACCGCCCCGGTTTTGCCGCAGACATAGGCCCAAGTCTTTTCCAGCGCGGCATATTCATGATCGGTGGTCAGGATTTCATCGCCGGGGCGCAGGTCCAGCGACTGCGCCACGATGTTCAAAGCATAGGTCGCGTTGGTCAGCCCGACGATATTCTCCGCCGCCGTGCCCAGCATCGCGGCCATTGCCACCCGGGCATCGCGCATCCAGCCGGACAGGCCGCGCGCCGGGTCAAGGAAGGCGACCGGCTGGCTTTCCAACTGCAACTGCCAGCGCTGATAGGCCTCAAACACCGGACGCGGGCAGGCCCCGAAAGAGCCGTGGTTCAGAAAGGTCACGTCGGGGCGCAACAGGAAGAAGGCATCAAGGTTTTGCAAGTCAGCGCCCTTTCAGGGTCGGGTCTAGGGCATCGCGCAAACCATCGCCAAACAGCGTGGTCGCAAGCACGGTGATGGCAAGGGCGGCAGTCGGGAACACCGCCAAGTGCCAGTAAAAATACATGAAATTCATCCCCACGTTGATCATCTGGCCCCAGCTTGGGATCGGCGGCGGCACACCGATGCCGAGGAAACTAAGGCTGGCCTCCAGCATCATCGCCAGCGGGATCGCCAGCACAAAGCCAACGATGATGGGGGAGATTGCATTGGGGATCAGGTGGCGGCGGATGATATAACCCGGCGTCGCCCCCAACGCCTGCGCCGCGCGGACAAATTCCTTCTGCGCCATGGCTTTGACCTGCGCCCGCACCAGTAGACACACCTGCACCCAGCCAAACAAGGCTGCGATCAGCACGATGGTGAGGAAGCCGCCATTGGTTAACGCGCCGAGCAGCATGGCGGCGAGCAAGGGCGGGACGACAGAAAACAGCTCGATCAGCCGCATCACGCACCAATCGGCGCGCCCGCCATAGTAGCCCGCTACGGCCCCCAAAGGGATGCCGATCAGCAGCGAAAATGCTGCGGCGGTGAAGCCAATGGTCAGCGACACCCGCGCGCCATAGACGATGCGGGTGAAGAAATCGCGGCCCAAATCATCAACACCGAACCAGAATTCGGCTTGCGGGAAGGCATAGGCTTGGGTGAGAAATTTCTGCTCGGCATAGCCAGTTTTGCTGATCAGCGGCGCGAAAATCGCCATCAGGATGATCAGCAGCAAGATCGCGCCGGCCACCAGCGCCGCCTTGTTATCGGCAAAGCGCCGCCATGCGAAATAGAGCGGGCTGCGGGGTTTTGCTGGGGTCATTTGCGCTCTCCGAACCGGATGCGGGGATTGAGCAGCGCATAGATGATGTCGGAAATCAGATAGGCGACGCAGAACATCATGGTGATCATCAGGATCAGCGCCATCTCCAGCGGGTAGTCGCGCAGGTTGATCGACGAGACGAAATAGGCACCCAAGCCCGGCACCCGGAACATCGCCTCGACGAAGATCGAGCCGGTTGCGGTGCCGATGAACATCGGCAGGAACACCGTCACCATCGGCAAAGCGGCGTTGCGCAACACATGCTGGAAGATGATGCGGCGCTCGCTTAAGCCCTTGGCGCGCAGCACGGTGACGAAGGGTTTGGTTAACACGTCGAGCATGGCCGAGCGGGTGTAGCGCGCATAGGTCGCCATCGGGATCGCGGCATAGGCGATGATCGGCAGGATCCACGCATTCGGCTTGCCCCAACCGCTTGCAGGCAGCCAGTTCAGCCAAACCGCGAACACCATGATCAAGGCCATCGAGATCACGAACACCGGGATCGTCAGGCCGAGGGTGGCGAAGGCCGAGGCCAAATAGTCGATCCAAGTGTTGCGACGCAGGGCGGCGGCCATGCCCAACAGGATGCCCAAAGGTGCGCCGATCAGCACGCCCGCGCCGCCGAGGATCAGGCTGGGCGGCCAAGCGCGGCCCAGAAGCTCCAGCACGGTTTCACCGGGCGATTGGAACGGCACGCCGAAATCGAAATGCAGCACGCCCCACATGTATTTGAAATACTGCACATAAAGTGGTTTGTCCAAACCCAGAGAAGCGTTCAGCTTGGCCTTCACGGCATCATTCACCGGCATGTCATTGCCATCAAACGGCCCGCCGGGGACGGCGTGCATCATCAGGAAGACGATAATGGAGACGGTTGTGAAGGTGAGGGCGATGGAGGCCAGACGGCCAAGGATATAGCGGATCATCGGACAGCCTCCAATCGGTGACCGGGGGCGATTTCGTGCGGCTCCGGCGGGCCATCGCGGCCCGAAAGCCGGGGCGTTGCGGCCTCAATCTGCGCGCGGCTCAGGAAGGTTCTGGTGCGGCGCTCGCGCGGGTTCAGCACCGGAATCGCGTCCAGAAGGCTGCGGGTATAGGGGTGGCGGGCGTCGGTGAAGATGGTTTCGGTGGCGGCTTCTTCGACAATCCGGCCTTGGAACATCACCGCCACTTTGTCGGTCAGCGAGCGCACCACCGACAAATCATGGCTGATGAACAGGATCGACAACCCCATTTCGGCCTGCAAATCCAGCAGCAGATTGATAATTTGCGCCTTCACCGACACATCCAGCGCCGAGGTTGGCTCATCAGCGACCAGCACCGATGGTCGCAGGATCAAAGCGCGGGCGATGGCGACGCGCTGGCGCTGGCCCCCCGAAAGCTCATGCGGATAGCGGTTGCCATAGGAACGGTCGAGACCGGTTTTCACCAGCATATCCAGCGCTTGTTCGGTTTGCTCGGCCACGCTGCCCAAACCGTGAATATGCAGAGGCTCCGCCACGATCTGCGCCAAGGTCATCATCGGGTCGAGCGCCGAATAGCTGTCCTGAAACACCACCTGCATCTTGCGCCGGAACGGTTTCAACGCGGCATGGCCCAAAGCGGTGATATCGCTGCCATCGACGAGGATCTGCCCCGCCGAGGGTTCCACCAAGCGCATCGCCATCATGCCGGTGGTGGTTTTACCGGAGCCGCTTTCGCCCACCAGCCCCAAAATCTGATTGCGCGGCAGGGTCAGCGAGACATTGTTCACCGCCAGATGATCACTGGTGCGGGCGAAAAAACCACCCGTTTGCCGCAACTGATAGGTTTTTGACAGGTTTCTCAACTCCAGTGCCGGGATCATGCCAGCCTCCAGCACGCCGCAGCGCGGGTGTCGGAAAGCGCTTTGAAAACGGGCGCTTCCACCGCGCATTGCGCATCGGCCACCGCACAGCGCGGGTGAAACGGGCAACCTGTGGGCGGATTGGCGGGGTTTGGCGAGGCACCTGCGATTTCCACCAACCGCTGCTTGCCCGGCGTGCGTCCGGGCATCGAGGCCATCAATGCTTGGGTATAAGGATGCAGGGGCGCGTCGAAAATATCCTGCACTGGGGCGGTTTCCATCACCCTCCCGCCATACATCACCACCACCCTGTCTACGGTTTCGGCAACCACGCCCAGACCATGCGTCACCACGATCAGCGCCATGCCCAACTCAGTTTGCAACTGCTTGATCAGATGCAGAATTTGCGCCTGAATGGTCACGTCCAGCGCCGTGGTCGGCTCGTCCGCGAACAGGATTTGCGGGCGGCACGACAGCGCCATCGCGATCATCGCGCGCTGCAACATGCCGCCCGAAAGCTGATGCGGGTAGCTGTTCAGAATGGCATCCGGGTTCTTGATTTCCACGCGGGCCAGCAGGGCGCTCGCCTCGGTGCGCGCCGCCACTTTCGACAGATCGCGATGCGCGCGGATGGTTTCCACGATCTGATGGCCAATGGTGAACACCGGATCAAACGCCGTCATCGGGCCTTGAAACACCATTGCCGCGATCCGGCCCCGCACGGCGGCCAGTTGCCCGCGCCCTGCCCTCAGCATATCGACGCCGCCCAACTCCAGCCGATCCGCCAAAATCCGCGACGGCGGTTCGCGCAGCAAACGCAAGGCCGCCATACAGGTGACGGACTTGCCCGAACCGGATTCTCCAACGATCCCAACGCTTTCCCCGGCAGCCACGCGCAGGGAAATCCCACGCACCGCCTGCACCACGCCATCGTGCTGCGGGAAGCTGACACTTAGGTTTTCGATATTCAGCAGGGACATGGGCGCTCCGATAAAAGCCCCCCGGTATAGACCGGGGGGCAAGGGGGATTATTTCGACACATGCGTGTAGAAATACAGCGCCAACTGCCGCAGCGGCGAGAAGCCCAGCTTGTTCGGCTTGGTGCCATCGCCTTTCAGGTCTGCCGAAACGACGGCATTGGTGATCGGATGTACCAGTGGCACGAACGATGCGTTGTCGATCAGCACCTGCTCGGCCTGCTCATAGAGCTTCTCGCGATCCTCCCATTTCGGAGCGGAATCCGCCTTGGCGACCAGATCGTCATAGGCTTGCAGATGGTGGTTGTGGCGACCCCCATTGAAGAAGATGCCGTAGAAATTCGACGGGTCGAGATAGTCGTATTCATAGGGTGCCAAGAACAGGTTGTTCTTCTTCTCCATCATGCCCGCCATCCAGTCTTTGGTCGGCATCACTTTGATATTCATGGTGATTCCCAGAATATCCTTAAACTGCGCTTGCAGATATTGCAGCATCGGGCCCGAGATAGCACCATTATAGCCACCCTGATCACGATACCAAATCTCGACCTCGGGGAAGCCTTCGCCATTCGGATAACCCGCATCGGCCATGAATTTCTTGGCCTTTTCGGGGTCGAACACCGCTTGGCGTGTGATCACATCATTGTAGCCCGGATAGCCCGGCGGCAGCAAAGATTTGCCGGGGATGGCAAGGTCTTTCAGCACGGTCGAGGTCATCTCATCGCGGTTGATCGCGGCCTGAAAGGCTTTGCGGACGTTGATATTGTCGAAAGGAGGCATATCAAGCCCGAACGAAATATAGGTGGTCGCAAACACCGCGTTTTTGGCGATCTGGCCGGGAAAGCGTTGTTCCACAAAGGGAATTTGGCCCGCGTTCAGGTAGGAGAAATCCGCCTCGCCTGCCATGAAGGCGGGCAGACCGACCTCTGGCGCGCCCAAGGACGGGTCAATTTCCAAACGGTCGACCTGCGGAGCCCAAGGCCCGGTGTATTTCGGGTTCTTCACCAGAACCATCTTGTTGTTGGATTTCTCCCACGACTCAACAATGAACGGGCCAGAGGAAACCAGCGTCTCGACATTGGCGGCGTAATCGTCGCCCAGCTTGTCCCAGACGTGTTTCGGCACCGGATACCACAGGCTGACGACGCTCGGCAGATAGGGTTTTGGTGCGGCGGTTTTCACCTCAATCGTCAGATCATCGACCGCCTTGATGCCCAAAGTCGAGACATCTTTCTCGCCCTTGGTGACCGCATCCCAATTCTCAATCCCGCCCGCATAGCCCCAATACCAAGCGAAATCATAGCCGGTGGTGGCGGCGCGTTGCAGCGCGAAGATGTAGTCGGAGGCCTTCAATGGCTCGCCGTCCGACCAGACCAGACCGGGGCGCAGCTTGAAGGTCCAAGTCAGGCCATCTTCGGATTGCGTCCACGACTCAGCCGCCATCGGGTTCAGCACATAGTCGTTATCAAAACTGGTCAGCGGCAGCTGGATGATCTCGGGGTTGCCGGCGCGGGCGTAGACGGTTTTCATGTAATCCATATATGTGCCAGAGGTGCTATCCCCCGCACTATATACAGTGGTCTGCGCCGCGATCGGCGTCGTCGCCAGCAGCGTGGCTGTCACCAACGCGCCCGCGAGTTTCAGGAACTGTCGCATCTATTCCTCCGTGTTGACGCCCGCATCCGGGCTTTTCATTGGCAGGATGCCCGGGTCTGCCCGGTGCATTTTGGCCGCTTGCGCCAAAGCGACGCAGGGTCAATTTTAAATTGTCTGACAAATTCTGAACCGTCACGCAAGACGCGCGTTGCGCTGGGGGGCAGATTTTTCTCAGACGGTTGACCCTGCCCTGCCTGCGGCTATGGTCCGTTCCAAACAGGCAAAGGATGCTGCGATGACCCCCTCGATTGATCCGGCGAAACTGGCCGAGGTGGCGGTGCATGTTGGTGTCGCCCTGCAGCCGGGGCAGGATCTGATTCTGACAGCGCCGATGGCCGCGCTGCCCTTGGTGCGGCTGATCGCGGCGGCGGCGTATCGGGCGGGCGCGGGCGTGGTGACGCCGATTTTCGCCGATGAGGCGATTGCCTTGGCGCGCTATCAGCACGGCGTTGACGCCAGTTTTGATAGCGCCCCGAACTGGCTTTACAACGGCATGGCCGAGGCTTTTGCCAACGGTGCCGCACGGATGGCGATTGTCGGCGACAACCCGATGCTGCTGGCGGGGGAAGACCCTGCGAAAGTCGCGCGGGCGGGCAAGGCGAATTCCTTGGCCTATCAACCCGCGCTGGCGAAGATCGCCGGTTTTGATATCAACTGGTCAATCTGCTCCTACCCCGGCGAGGCTTGGGCGCGGCAAATCTTCCCGGATTTGGATGCCGATGCCGCCGTGCATCAACTGGCCGAGGCGATTTTCGCCGCCTCCCGCGTCGATCAACCCGATCCGGTGGCGGCTTGGGCGACCCATAACGCCGCTTTGCGCACCCGGACCAAATGGCTGAACGGCAAGCGGTTCTCGGCTTTGCGCTTCACCGGGCCGGGCACCGATCTGACCGTCGGGCTGGCGGATGGCCATGAATGGCAAGGCGGGGCTTCCACCGCGAAAACGGCGTGACCTGCAACGCCAACATCCCGACCGAGGAAGTGTTCACCACGCCGCATGCGTTGCGCGTCGACGGATTTGTCAGCGCCACCAAACCCTTGGCGCATCAGGGCACGTTGATTGAGAACATTCAGGTGCGGTTTGAAGCGGGGCGAATTGTCGAGGCCAAAGCCACCAAGGGTGAGGCGGTGCTGCAAAAGCTGATCGACAGCGATGAAGGCGCGCGGCGGTTGGGCGAGGTCGCGCTGGTGCCGCATTCCTCGCCAATCTCACAATCCGGGCTGTTGTTTTACAACACCTTGTTCGATGAAAACGCCGCCTGTCACATCGCTTTGGGCCAGTGCTATGCCAAATGTTTCCTGAATGGTGCGACTTTGACACCGGAGCAGATCGCGGCGCAGGGCGGCAATGCCAGCATGATCCATGTCGATTGGATGATCGGCTCGGGCATGGTCGATATTGATGGGATTGGAGCGGATGGCACGGTGGAGGCGGTGTTCCGGCAGGGGGAGTGGGCGTGAAAGCTGGCGCTTGAAGCTATCGGCTGGGGGGCGCACCCAGTCGGCTTTGGGATACTAAAGAATGCGAAATCCCTCTTGTCGCCAAAGCCGAAAGGATTTGTTAACCAATTTCCGCGAAGTATGGCCCTGACTGCACATGGAAAGGGATAGAATGTCTTACATGTTTTCAACGCCTTCCGCGCTGATGGTGCTTTACGCTTTGGGGATGGAGGCGGTGGTGGGCGGCATTCTTGCCGCCTCGAACGGCTTGTCAGAGGTGCATAAGGATATGCTGGTCAGCTTTGCCATCGGCTTTCCGCTGCTGATCCTACTCGCGCTTCTGGTGCTGCACAGGCCCGGTGCTGCGGTCATTTCACCTGAAGAGTCTTAAGGTATTCCGCCAGTTCCACCAGGCGGATCGGCGTCGGCGTCGCAATGCCGTCACCGCCGTCATAGGGCACGGTGTCGCCCTCCAGCAAGGGCGCGAAATCGGGCATCACGCCCTGCCCCTTTTTGCCCGCATAGCCCCAGATCTGCGCCATCACTTTGGTGGTCGGAAACACGCCCTTGTTGCGCGCGGCCAAAGTGCTGAGATTGGCGGATTTTTTGCCAAGCCCCGCCGCCGTCTCGCCATCTCCCTTGCCGGAGGGGCCATGACAGGCCGCGCAATAATCGTTGTAATCCTGCGCCCCGGTGGTTTTCTCGGGTGGCTTGCCATATTCGACGCAGGCAAACAGCAACGCGGAAAGCCCAAAGGCTGTGACAAACGGCATGATGCGCATGATGTTCTCCTGAACGGTCGCGCTATTGTGCACCGAAGTGCCGCGCCTGACCTTGATCTGCATCAGGAGGTGACAACGCGGCCTTTGTCCAGCCGCACCACGCGGTCCATCCGGGCGGCGAGGTCCATGTTATGCGTGGCGATCAGCGCCGCAAGCCCGGTTTCACGCACCAAATCCATCAGGGCGCCGAACACCTGATCCGAGGTGCCGGGATCGAGGTTGCCGGTGGGTTCATCCGCCAGCAGCAGTTTGGGTTTGTTGGCCAGCGCCCGGCAGAAGGCGACGCGCTGTTGCTCACCGCCCGAAAGCGCCGCCGGGCGGTGGTTGGCACGCGGGAGAACCCCGACATGCGCCAGCAGATCACGCGCGCGCGCCTCTGCCTCGGCTTTTGGCACCCCATTGGCAAGCTGCGGGATCACCACGTTTTCCAAGGCGGTGAACTCGGGCAGCAGATGGTGGAACTGGTAAATGAAGCCCACATCATTGCGCCGCGCTTCCGTCCGCGCCTTATCGCCCAACCCCACCATATTGCGCCCGCCCAAAGCCACCGAGCCTTCATCCGGCGTGTCCAGCAGCCCCGCGATATGCAGCAGCGTCGATTTTCCAGCCCCCGAGGGCGCGACCAAAGCCACCACCTCGCCGCGCTTCACCTCTAAAGTCGCGCCATGCAGCACCATGACTTCCGACGGCAAACCACGGTTGTAGCATTTCTCAATGCCCGCCAATTCCAGCGCAAAATCACTCATAACGCAGCGCCTCTACCGGGTTCATCCGGGCGGCACGGCGCGCGGGAAAGATGGTGACAATGAAGGACAGCCCCAACGACAAAGCCATCGCCGAGGCAACATCGCCCAGCTTCAACTCAGCCGGGAGCGCATAAATCCCCCGAATTGACGGATCCCAAACATCGCCCCCCGTCACCAGATTGATCAAGGCCACCACGTCATCAATATAGGTGGCAAACAGGCAGCCGATCACCACCCCCATCAGTGTGCCGACCACCCCGGTAAACGCGCCGCAGATGAAGAAAATCCGCAAGATCGAGCCCTCGGTCAGCCCCATCGTGCGCAAGATGCCAATGTCGCGGCCCTTGTTTTTCACCAACATGATCAGGCCGGAGATGATGTTCAGCGTCGAGATCAGCACAAGGATCGACATGATCAGGAACATCACATTATCTTCTATTTTCAAGGCGTTGAGATAACTTCCGGCGCTGTCCATCCATGTCCACAGCATCGCATCTTGGCCCCCCGCGCCCATCACCGCATCGCGGTAGCTGTCGATCGCTTCGGGGTCTTTCACCATCACCTCAAACTCATCGGCGAGATTGTCGCGGTTGAAAAACGACTGCGCCTCGGCGAACGGCATATACATCCGGCTTTGGTCGATCAGATAATTGCCCGAAGTGAAGATATACACCACCGGATAGGCGTTGATGCGCGGGCTGAACCCCATCGGGCTTTTGACGCCAGAGGGCGAGATCACCCGCACCTTATCGCCCACCGTCACCCCCAAAGTCCGCGCAAGCCCCGAGCCAATCGCGATGCCGTTGTCAAAATCATCCAGATTGCCATAGGCATCCGCGCCATCGCCAATGCGGGGAATACGGCGCAGATCGGCCAGCCTGAGGCCAAACACCTCGGCCCCACTGGTGCCATCGCCAATCGCGGTCACCATCACCTGCCCTTTGATCTGGGGCGCGGCCTCGGTCACACCCGGCACCGCCGCCAGTTTTGCCGCAATCGCGTCGTAATCGGCAAAACCCTTCACCATCTGGCCCTCGGCATCCAGATGCCCCGCCGAATACACCGTCACATGCGCGTTTGATCCCAGAAAGGTCGACACCAATTCGGTGCGAAAGCCCGAGCGTACCGCCAAGGTCACGATCAGCGCGAACACCGCCAAAGTGATGCCGATCAGGCTGATCCAAGTCATCACCGACACGCCACCCTCGGCGCGTTTGGCACGCAAATAGCGCCATGCGATCATGAATTCAAAGCGCGAGAACGGGGAGGTTGAGGCCAAGATGCTGCTCTTTCTTTTTCGCGCCAAACTGCAACGTTCCCGCCGCAGGGTCAAGGAACGCTTGTGTGACGCGGCAGACTTGACGCATCCTTGGGTTGCGCGCATCCTGACGGGGTATTTCAGCCCCCCGGATTAAGCCCATGGAAACCTATCGCGGCGTCGAAATCACCGACAGTTATTTCACCGGCCACCCGAGCATGATTTTCTCCACCCTCGTGCGCTCGATCTCGGCGATCTGCCGCTTTGATCGCCCGGTCTATTTGTATTACATCGGTGTCGCCAGCGGCTCTGACTATTACTCGGCCCTCGCGCGGCGGATTGATCAGAAAAAGCTGGACTATCAGACCACCCGGATGAACCTGATTTATCAATCCTCGTCCGAGCGCAACACCCGCCAGCTTGAGGCCAATCTGGTCGACCATTTCCAATATATCAAAGCCGATGACAGGGTGTGGAACAGCACGGGCGGCGGCGGCGGACGGCGCGGATCGGGGCCGCTGTTTTTCCTGTACCTCGCCACCTCGCACGCGACTTAAAGCCCAGACACGACCTACAGCTCTGTCTCCACCCCCGGCAAAGCCTCTAGCTTCAACTCTGCCGGGGTTTTGCGGCGCAGGATAATATCGCCATTCGGCAGCTTTTCCGGCGCATGGTAGTTTTTCAGATCATCCATCATCGCCAGAATTTCCATCAGCTTCGGTTGCGCGTCTTTCAGCGCCTGCGCCATATCTTGCAGGCTGGGCTCCACCTGCCCCATCATGTGATTGAACAACAACTCCGCCCCCTGCTGCATCAGGCTCAGCCCCTTATCCGCATCCGACGGCGGGGTCTGCGCCAAGGCGGGCGCGGGCAACAGCAACAGGGCAAGGATGAAATGTTTCATCCCCCGATTATGCCCGCCTTGGGTAACAATTCAAATCACAATGCCAAATCCAGCGTCACCGGAAAGTGGTCAGAGGCGGAAAGCAGCGCATCCGCCAGTTCCGGCACCGCAAACACGCCCGGATCGTTGAATGGATGCCAAATCCGCCACTTTGGTTTGAGCGCCGCCAGATCGGTCGACACCATGATAAAATCCAACAACGCCTCAAAAAACCGCTTCTGCGGTTGCAGCCAAAACCGCGCCGAACTCGGGGCCAGCGCGTTATTTTCGGTCAGCGCCATTTCAGCATGGGGATCATGCAGCCGCTTTTGCCCACCCTGCCCCAACACGATCTCAATCCCGGAATGGCCGAACAGCTTCTCATATTCGTCCAACCCCGGCCCATCGTTGAAATCGCCCATCACGATCAAACTGTCACCCGCCTCCAACTGGCGATCAATCCGGGCGCGCAGCCACAGACATTCCGCCAACTGCTTGCGGCGGTTCTCAATCGAAATCCGCTTGAACGCGGCATCATCGCTTGCGCCATGCGGGGCTTTCGATTTGGCATGCACTCCGATCAGCCGCACATTCCGCCCCGATCTGGTGGTCACCACAAGCTCTAACGGCGGCTTCGAGAACCGCACCAGATCCTCCACCCCGTCGCCGTTGAGATCCAGCCGCAACTGGCTGTCAAACCGCGGGGCCCCGGGCGCCCCATG
>JAYTVN010000007.1:0-98324 GCA_043743975.1 Cypionkella sp. | reverse complement strand
CCCATGCCGAGGAAGCCCAAGGCGGCGGAATCCAGCACGGCGGACGAGAACGACAGCGTGGCTTGCACGATCAAGGGGGCGAGGCAGTTCGGCAGGATGGTCTTGAACATCAGCCGCATGGTGCCTGCGCCTGCGACGCGGGCGGCGGTGACATATTCGCGCTCTTTCTCGCCCATCACGGCGGCGCGGGTCAGGCGGGCGAAATGCGGCTGATAGACGATGGCGATGGCGATCATCGCGTTGGTCAGCCCCGGCCCCAGCACCGCCACCAGCACCAAGGCCAGCAGCAGCGCCGGGAAGGCGAGGATAACATCCATCACCCGCATGATCACGGTGTCGACCCAGCCGCCGAAGAAGCCCGCCAGCAGGCCGACAAAGATGCCGCCGATCAGCGCGATGGCGACCACGACGATGCCAATGAACAGCGAATACTGCGCGCCGTAAATCAGGCGGGACAGCATATCGCGGCCCACAGCATCGGTGCCCAGCAGGAAGTCGATCCGACCGCCGTCTTGCCACGCGGGCGGCACCAGCAATGCGTCACGGTATTGTTGGGTCGGGTCATGCGGGGCGATGATTTGGGCGAAGACGGCCAAGATCACCAAACCGATGAACACCCACATGCCGACGACTGCGCCGCGGTTCTGCCGGAAGTAAAACCAGAAATCGGCCAGCATCTGACGGCGGATCGCCCCGTCGCTGAGTTTGATGCCCGGCGTGTTTGAACTATCGCTCATTTGTGGCGGATCCTCGGGTTGATGAGGCCATAGGTCAAATCGACCAACAGATTGACGAGCATCACCAGCCCCGCAATCAACAAAAGCCCGCTTTGCACGACCGGATAATCGCGACGAGAAATCGAATCGATCATCCACTTGCCGATCCCCGGCCACGAGAAAATCGTCTCGGTCAGGATGGCGCCGGCCATCAGCACGCCGATTTGCAGGCCGATGGTGGTGATCACCGGGATCATCGCGTTGCGCAGCGCGTGCACGCCAATCACGCGCGAAGGCGACATGCCCTTGGCGCGGGCGGTGCGGACGTAATCCTCGCCCATCACTTCCAGCATCGCCGAACGGGTTTGGCGCGCGATGACCGCCAGCGGAATGGTGGCCAGCACGACGGAGGGCAGGATCAGGTGCGAGATCGCCGAGCCGAACGCCCCCTTTTGCCCGGAAATCAGGCTGTCGATCAGCATGAAGCCGGTCACATCGGGGAAAAAATAGATCAGGCTGATGCGACCGGATACGGGGGTCCAGCCCAGGATGCCGGAAAAGAAGATGATCAGCAGCAGGCCCCACCAGAAGATCGGCATCGAAAAGCCGACCAAAGCGGCGGTCATCGACACCTGATCAAACCACGATCCGCGCTTGATGGCGGCCATTACGCCGACGGGCACGCCGATCAGGGTGGCGATCAGGATGGCGACAAGGCCGAGTTCAACCGTTGCCGGGAACAGGGTGAGGAATTCGGCCATCACCGGTTTTTTGGTGACCAGTGAATTGCCAAGATCGCCGTGGAACAGCCGACCCAGAAAGTCGAAATATTGTATCCAGAGCGGACGGTCAAAGCCAAGCTGCGCCGAAAGCTCTGCGTGCCGCTCGGGCGAGATGCCGCGTTCGCCTGCCATCAAAAGCACCGGGTCGCCGGGCAGGATGCGGACAAAACTGAAGGCAATCAGGGTGATGCCCAGAAAGGTCGGCACCAGATACAGCAGCTTGCTGAGAAGAAATCTGATCATGAGTGAGTCCTTAGGCCATGGCGCGGGCCAAATGTCGGATGCGCGGGGTTGTCCCCGCGCATCCGGTTGCGTGGCGGCTTATTCGGCCAGATCGACGGTGTCGAAGGTGAAGTCGCCCAAGGGGCTCATCACAAAGCCGGTGACGTTCTTGGCCATCGGCACATATTGCGTCGAATGGTCCAGCGTCGCCCAAGGCGCTTGATCCTTGAAGATCACCTGTGCCTGTTCATAAAGCTTGGTGCGCTCAGCCACGTCCGAGGTTTGCTTGGCTTTCGCCAGAATGTCCGAGAACTCTTGGTTGCACCAGAACGCGCGGTTTGCGCCGCCCTTGGCAGCCGAAGCGCAGGACAGCAAAACACCCATGAAGTTGTCCGGGTCGCCATTGTCGCCAGTCCAGCCCAAGATCACCGCGCCATCCCGGCCCGGCTCCATCGACTTATCAAGGTATTCGCCCCATTCGTAGGACACGATCTCAACCGTGACGCCGACTTTGGCGAAGTCTTCCTGCATCAGCTCCGCCGCACGCCGCGCGTTCGGCATGTAGGGGCGCTGCACCGGCATCGCCCAGATCTTCATCGACAGATCCTTGACGCCTTCGGCTTCCAACGCGGCCTTAGCTGCAACCGGATCATAGACGTCATCGACGATGGCATCGTTATACGACCACATCGTTGGCGGGATCGGATTTTTGGCAACTTGGCCCGCACCTTGGAACACCGCGTCAATGATGGCTTGCTTGTTCATCGCCATGTTCAGGGCGCGGCGCACCTTGGGATTGTCGAACGGCGCTTGCGTGGCGTTATAGGCAAGGTAGCCGACGTTCAGGCCAGCTTGCTCATCGACTTTCAGGTTCGGATCTTCCTTGATCGAAGCCAGATCAGCCGGAGCCGGGTAGGGCATCAACTGGCATTCGCCAGCTTTCAGCTTTTGCAGGCGCACCGCCGCATCCGGAGTGATCGCAAACACCAGGTCGTCGATCTTCGGGGCCGGGCCCCAGTAATCCGGGTTCTTGGCGTAACGGATCACGGCGTCTTTCTGATAGGCCACAAACTTGAACGGACCGGTGCCGATCGGGGCGTTGTTCAGGTCTTCCTTGGTGCCCGCAGCTTCCAGCACGGAGGCGTATTCCGCCGAGACGATCGAGGCGAAGGGCATCGCGATATTCGCCAAGAACGGTGCTTCCGGGCGGGTCAGCACGAATTTCACGGTGTAATCGTCAACCTTGACGATCTCTTTGATCAGCGAGGGCATTTCCATCGAGTTATAATACTCATAGGTGATGCCCGCGATGTATTGGTTCCACGGGTGATCAGCCGAGGCTTGGCGCTGGTAGCTGAAGATCACGTCATCGGCGTTGAAATCGCGCGACGGGGTGAATTTCTCGTTGGAATGCCACTTCACGCCCTGACGCAGCTTGAAGGTGTATTCCAGACCATCCGCCGAAACTTCCCACGATTCTGCCAGCGCGGGTTCGACCTCGGTGGTGCCTTTTTTGAACTCGACCAGACGGTTGTAGATCGGGTGGGCCGAGGCATCAAAGGTGCCGCCAGCGGTGTAGGGCGCCGGATCAAACCCCTCGGGCGAGGCTTCCGAGCAGTAGACAAAGGTTTTGGCAAGGGCGGGCATGGCGGTGGTCATCGCCAGTGCGGAGGCCGCAATCAGGATACGGGTCAGCATTTTCATGTCTTGGTCCTTTCACTCTCTGTTAAGCACTGTTCCGGTCCATTCGAGTGGGCCGGTATTTTTCACGGCGCGGGAACGGTTGCGCCTTAGGTCGTGCGGTTTGCGAACGGATCATCCAGCCGCTCGGCAGGGGGGACAAACCAGCGCGGGCCGGATTGTGTCATGTAAACAATATCTTCCAGCCGAACGCCGCATTCGCCATAGACGCAAAGCATCGGTTCGATGGAAAAACACATGCCCTCGGCCAAGGGCGTGTGATTGCCCGCGACGATATAAGGCGCTTCGTGAATGTCGAGGCCAAGCCCGTGACCGGTGCGATGCGGCAGGCCGGGCACCTGATAATCGGGGCCAAAACCCGCAGCGGTGAAGACCCCGCGCGCCGCCGCATCGACAACGCCGCAGGCCACGCCGATCTGTGCTGCGGCAAAGGCTGCACTTTGCGCCTGACGCTCCAAGTCCCACAGCTGGCGCTGGCGGGGGGTGGGGGTGCCAAAGACATAGGTGCGGGTGATGTCCGAGGCATAGCCGTGCAGCGTGCCGCCCATGTCAAACAGCACCATGTCACCCTGTTGCAGAATTTGCGGTTCTGGCACACCATGCGGATAGGCGGTGGCCTCGCCGAACTGGGCTGCGGCAAACAGCGGTTTCAAGCCCAGTGCGACATGCGCGGCGAGGATGAAGTCGATGACTTCGGTGGTGGAAATCCCGGGGCGCAAACCCGCATGAACCGCTTTTTGCACCGCAAAGCTGGCCTCCATCGCGGTCTGAATCAGCGTGATTTCGGCGGTGGATTTGCATTGGCGCTGCGCCTCGATCATCGCTTGGGCCGACAGGATCGCCCCGGCGACCCGCGCCATCAGCGCGGCGGCAAAGCCAAACGGCGTTGCCGGATCCAGCGCGAGGCCTGCGCCGGGTGCGGTTATCGCCGCCAGTTCCGCCGCGATCAGCGCATAGGGGTCCTGATGCTCCTCCCAAGCCACAACGTCGCCTTCAATGCGCAGCAGAGTGCGCAGTTTGGGCACCTCAAATTGCGGCGAGACATAGATCAGCGGCCCCGAAGATGGCACGAGCGCACCGTGAATCCGCTCGGACAGGCCGAGCCGCAGCCCGGTGTAATAGGTCAGCGAGGATGAAGCATCCAGCCAGATCGCTTTCACGCCCTCCCGCAGCATCCGCGCCTGTAGCCCCGCAAGCCGCGCACGCAACTCTGACAGCGCAATCGGCGCGGCTTGGACGGGGTGGAAGGCGGCAAGGGCGGTCGCAAAATCGGTCATGAAACTTCCATTGTCTGTGTGCGACGCTATGCGGGGACAGCCATTGGCAAGCGACCGCGCCACGCGCAGCCGATGTTTGCGCCGAGCTCCCCACCGACGCTTTTTTCACCAGCCCAGATTGGATACAATATACAATATTAAACTTCTTCCCGATTTCGCGAACACTGCGTAAAGCGATACGGGAATGGCGGGAGAGCGGGCATGGTTTTGAAAGGTGTGGACGTATCCAAGACAGTCTCGGCGGGCGGGTTGGTTTTTGAGGCGCTGCGCCGGGCCATCATCGAAGGCGAGCTGAAAGATGGCGACCCGCTGCGCCAAGACGAGATTGCGCGTCTGTTCCACACCGGTCGCCTGCCCGTGCGCGAGGCGATCACCATGCTGGAGCAGCAGGGTTTGGTGAAAAATCACCGCTTCAAAGGGGCGGTCGTGGTCGGCTTGTCGGTGGAGGAAGCCAGCGAGATTTTCGATTTCCGCTGCATCATAGATGCGCATGTGATCCGCGCCGCTGTGCCGCATATGACCCCTGCGCTGATTGCCGAGGCGCGCGCGATCTGCGCAGCCTTTGCCAGCAGCAGCGACCCGATGCAGTGGGGCAATCTGAACCGGGCGTTTCATCTGACGCTGTATCAGGCCAGCAATCTGCCGTTCCATCTCGGCACGCTGACCAATGCGATGGATCGGTTGGACCGCTATGTACGCGCGCAACTGTTGCTGACCGATGGCCACGCCCGCGCCAATGCCGAGCATCTAGAGATTTTGGACGCCTGCGCGCGTGGCGACGCCAGTGCCGCCGCCGATCTGACCGTTGCGCATATCCGCGGTGCGCAACAGGGCTTGCGCGCACATTTGACGAAGATTCAAGCAAAGTTCGGCACCGCCGAAACCACATAGCCGGCGATTTCTGGGCGGTCGCAACCGAAATCTAAACGATCGCAGACTGCTTCCCGCTCGCGAGGACCACACGGCCATTTTCCAGCTTTGCGGCTTATGTTTTTAGGCTCTAGGCCCTCAATCCTTCTGGGATATGAAGTTTATCTGAACGAAAATAATGGGTTATCGCTTCATCGGCTTAAAAAATCTGGCAACCTGCGATTTCCAGCACGATCATGTCGTGGTCTGACAGTGGTTGGCCCGCCTGATCAAGCGAGGTAACGATGTGAGATTGTGTCACCTGCAGCCCCCGCGTCAGAAACCAATCCAGCTTCATCGCGCGGTCGGGCCAGCGGGTGATCAGGCTGGGGCGGGTGGTCATGGCGGTTTCCGCGCCGCCGTGGACGCTGAAACCCCTGCCCCGCGCATGATCGAACAATGTCTCATCGCGCCAGTCGCCGCCGATGTGGTTGCCGGTGTTCAGATCACCGCCGATCAGCAGCGGCGCACTGGGGAAGTTGGCGTCCAGCGCGTCGATCAGATCGCGCATCTACACTGCGCGCTGAGCGGCGTCTGCATTGCTTTCCAGATGGGTTGAGATCATCACAATCGGACCCGCCTCGGTCCCAACCAGCGCGCCAATCGCCATCCGCTCGCCCAAGCGGGGCTGATCGCCGCCGGACAGGAACCAGAAACGTTGACCCGGCAGGCGGAGCAGGAAGGGGCGGATCAGTGGCGTCGCGGCCAGAATCGCGTTGCCGTGAAAGCCTGCACGGTTGTGGGTATCGGTGCAGAATTCAAGCTCGGTTTCAGAGCCTAGCCCGCGTTCGATGAATTCGACGCCGTAAGCATAAGACATGTCCAGTGCTGCCGCGACCTCGGCGGTGGTGTGGGTCTGCGCGGTGCGGGCCATGCCATTGTCCATCTCGGACAGCAGCACCACCTGCGCGCCCGTGGCTGCAATCTTGGCGGCACTGGCGGCGGGAAACAGGCAACGCTCCAGATTCCAAGCGGCGACTGTGAAGGGGAAAGTCAGCGGCGCGGTGGAGGCGGTGCCGCCGAGCTCAACCGTGGTCATGCAGGGCAGCGTGGCCAAATGGGTGTCGTGTGCGGCGACTTCGCGCGGCAGGGCTGCGATTGCATCCCGCTCGGCTTGGGAAAGCGCGGTCAGTTGCTTGGTCGTTGCAAAGATCATGCGGGCACCGGGATGCCGCTTGCAACGGTTTGGGGCTGCTGCAAGCGCTTGCCGCTGAGGATGTCGAACAGATGCAGCTTGTCAGAACTGACCGAGAGCCGCATTTCGTCTTGCAGCGGCAGCTGTGGGTCCAGCGTCACCACCAGTGCTTGCCCCTCGATCAGCCCATGCACCAGCCGCTGCGCCCCGAGTTCTTCGACGAAATCCACTTTGAACGGCAGGCCGGTGGCCGAGGGGTGCAAATCTTCAGCGCGGATACCCAAAGTGATCGCGCCCTGCCCGGCCAAGCTGCGGCCCGCGTCGATCACATGGTTGCCGATGCGCAGACTTCTGCCGTCCACCTCGGCATCCAGCAGGTTCATCGCGGGCGAGCCGATGAAGCTGGCAACAAACGTGGTGGCGGGGCGGTGGTAGATCTCCAAAGGGGCGCCGACTTGTTCGATCTTGCCTGCGTTCAGCACCACCAGACGGTCGGCCAACGTCATCGCCTCGAGCTGGTCATGCGTGACATACAGCGATGTGGAGGCCAGCCGCTTTTGCAGGCGGCGGATTTCGCCACGCATCGACACCCGTAGCTTGGCGTCAAGGTTGGACAGCGGTTCGTCGAACAGAAAGGCGGCGGGCTGGCGCACCACGGCGCGGCCCATGGCGACGCGCTGGCGCTGGCCGCCGGACAAGGCGCGGGGTTTGCGGTCAAGATAGGGGCCAAGCTCCAGCATCCGGGCGGCTTCGGCGACGCGGGCTTCAATCTCGGCTTTCGGGGTTTTGCGGTTCTTCAGGCCATAGGCCATGTTTTCCCGCACTGTCATATGCGGGTAAAGTGCGTAGTTCTGGAACACCATGGCGATGTCGCGGTCGGCGGGATCAACCTTATTGACCACGCGCGCGCCGATCTTGACCTCGCCCGCCGTGATATCTTCTAGCCCCGCCACCATCCGCAGCAGTGTGGATTTGCCGCAGCCCGAGGGGCCGACCAGAACGATGAACTCGCCATCCGCGATGGTCAGGTTGATGTCACTGATCGAGGGCGCACTTGCCCCCGGATAGGTCTTCGACACATTGGTGATGGTGATCGCGGCTATTATTTATCGCTTTCCGTCAGGCCCTTGATGAACCAGCGCTGAAACACCACCACCAGAACCGGCGGCAGCAGGGCCAGCACCGCAAGGGCGAAGGCTTCGTTGTAATCGGGGATTTGGCTGCCGACCCAGACTTGCAGGATCTGCTTGATGCCACGCATCAAGGTAAAGAACCGCTCGTCCGTGGTCATCAGCATCGGCCAAAGGTATTGGTTCCAGCCATAGACGAACATGATGATGAAGATCGCGGCCATCATGGTTTTTGACAGCGGCAAGATCACGTCGATGAAGAATTTCACCGGCCCCGCGCCGTCGATGCGGGCAGCCTCCAGCAGCTCATCCGGGATGGATTTGAAGAACTGCCGGAAATAGAACGTGCCGGTGGCCGAGGCCAGCAGCGGCACAATCAACCCGGTGTAGCTGTTGAGCAGGCCAAGCGATGACATCACCTGATAAGACGGCATGATCCGCACTTCCAAGGGCAGCAAGAGGGTGGTGAAGATCACCCAGAACATCAGCGTGGCCGCGCGAAAGCGGAAATAGACCAGCGCATAGGCCGCAGCCATCGACAGCACGATCTTGCCCACCGCAAAGCCTATCCCAAGGATCAGCGAGTTCATCACCATCCGCGCGCCAGTGACCTGCCCGGTAAAACCGCCCTGCCGGGTCAACACGGTGTGATAGGTGTCATAGCCATCATTACCGGGCAAAATTTGCAGCCCGCCAGTGTGGATTTCGACCGCCGTGTGGGTCGAGGTCATGATCGCGACCCACACAGGCATCACCATGAACAGGGTGCCAAGGATCAGGATCAAATGGTCTAAGGGGCGTATCCGGGTCATCATCTTATCCGTAGTGAACGCGGCGTTCCAGCCAGCGGAATTGCACCAGTGTCAGCACCAGCACGACCAACATCAGGATCACCGATTGCGCCGAGGAACCGCCGATGTCATTGCCACGGAAACCATCCAGATAGACCTTGTAGACAAGCGTAATCGGGTTGTTGGCGGCCTTGTCTTTCACCATCACGTCGATCACCGCAAAGGTGTCGAACAGCGCATAGGTGATGTTGATGATCAGCAGAAAAAACGCCGTCGGGGCCAGCAGCGGCAGGATCGCGGTAAAGAAGCGGCGCGCGCCGTTCTTGCAATCTATCAGCGCCGCCTCACGCACGCTTTGTGGGATGCCTTGCAGGCCGGACAGGATGAAGATGAAGTTATACGGCACCTGTTTCCAGACCGAGACGAGGATCATCGCGAAGGCCGTGTCGAAGTAGTTCAGCCCCACCTTCATCTCCCAGCCAAACCACGCGGCGAGTTTGACGAAGGGGCCGATATGCTGGTCAAACAACATCATCCCGATCAACCCTGCCACCGGGGGCGCGATGGCGTAGATCGAGATCAGCGCCGTGCGATAGGTCGCGCGCGCCCGGATCACCTGATCGGCCTTGACCGCCAGCAGCAGACCAAGCCCCAGCGAGAACGCGGTGACCAGAACGGTGAAAATCGCGGTGAAACCCGCGATATGGCGGTATTCAGCCGAGCCCAAGGCGTCGGTGTAATTGTCAAAACCGACGAAGGTTGAGCCAAAGCCAAACGGGTCTTCGATGTAGAAGGATGAGGCGATCGCCTGCGCCGAGGGCCAGTAGAAAAACACCACGATCACCGCCAGTTGCGGCGCCAAAAACAGCCACGGCAGCAAGGGGCGGTCAAACTGCACGCGCTTGGCGGGCTCTGCCTGCGCGGTGGCGCGGGCGATCCAGCGGCGGATGAGGCCGGGGGCAGTTTGGGTCACATCGGTCATCGGGGACTACATCTCTGGAGCAGAGGGCCAAGGTCATGGCGAAAAACGAAAGCCGGGCCTGCACGATGGCAGGCCCGGCATATCGGGCCGAAATATCAGCCTGCGGTCTTGGCGAATTTCGCCAGCAGTTCATTGCCTTCGGTCTCGATGGCTTTGAACGCATCTTCAACGGTGGTTTCCCCCGAGAAGATCTTGTTGAACTCACGTTCTTCCACAGCGCGGATCTGCGGGTAGAAGCCCAGACGGTAGCCTTTCGACCATTCGCCCTGCGGCAGTAGAAGTTGCTTGATGCCGACTTCGGCGACCGGGTGCGTGTTATACCAGCCTTCGGCCTTCGATGCCTCGTAAGCCGCCTTGGTGATGGCCACATAGCCCGTCGCCTGATGGTAGAAGGTCTGAATCTCTGTCGTGGTCAGGAAGTTGAAGAAATCCGCCGAGCATTTGTTCTCAGTCTCGGGCTTGCCCGACATCGCGAACAAAGCAGCACCGCCGATGAAGGAGGATTTGTTGCCTTCGCCGATGGCTGCGACGTAAGGAATGAAATCCGCCGAGAACGGCATGGTCGCGGTCTTGCTCAGCCCGCCGAACGAGCCTGAAGACCCGATCCACAGCGCAACCTTGCCTTCCTCAAACGGCTTTTGGTTATCAGCCCAGCCCGCACCATAGAAACCAAACAAACCAGCGGTGTGCCATTCTTTCAGCATGTTCCAGAACGCGATCATCTCTGGCGCTGTGGCGTTCAGGGCGGTGCCTTCGATGCTGTCATAACCGTTGTGGTTCGACGCCATCTGGATGTTGTTGCGCGAGAAAAAGTTCTCAAACAGCATCCAGGTCAACTGGCTGGCCGCCAGCGGCACATAGCCCGCTTCTTTCAGCTTGGGGGCCACGGCCTCAAACTCTTCCCAAGTTTTCGGCGGCGTCACACCAGCCTTGGTGAAGGCATCGGTGTTGATATACATGATCGGGGCCGACGAGTTGAACGGCATGCCGATGAATTTACCATCCGCATCGGCGTAGAAATTGCGGATGCCATCGATGAACGCATCACGGTCAAGCTTGTGGCCGTTCTGGGCCAGCAGGTCTTCGGCGGGGATGGTCGCGCCTTTGGCGCTGATGATGGTGGCGGCACCGGCATCAAACACTTGCAGGATGTTGGGCTGCTCGCCCGAACGGAACGCGGCGATGCCCGAGGCCAAAGCCTCTTCATAGGTGCCTTTGGAAACCGGGGTGATCGCGCAGGCGGCTTGGGCGGCGTTGAACTTCTCGGCAACCTGATTGATCACCTGCTCGTTCGCGCCCCCCATGCCGTGCCACCAAGTAATCTGGACCGGAGCGGCAAAGGCTGCATTGGTGGTCAGCGCAAGCGCTGCGATGACGGAGAGCGACTTTTTCATCATGGTTCCTTTCGGGAGATTTGCGCGGAACCTAAGAAGCGCGGGTAACGACTTTGCGATGGTTGTGTATCGTAAGGGCGACATTTGTTTTGGCGGCAGATTGACAGCAAGATCGGCTCTGGCCGTTGATCTGTCGAAGGCCGTGCCGTCCGCCGCGCCGCGCGCGGGTGACGGAAGCATCGGCTAGGGCGACCACTCACGAGACGGGTTCGATCGACCCAATCCTCCGCCGCTTATAGCCGCGTGATCACGCTCGCAATCTTCTCGGCCACCATGATGATCGGGGCGTTCACATTGGCCGACGGAATCTTCGGCAGGATCGAGCCGTCAACAATGCGCAGCCGTTCAAGCCCATGCACCAAGCCCGCCGCATCGGTGACAGCACCCGCATCGCGGCCCATCCGGCAGGTGCCGACCGGGTGGTGCTCGGTGTTGGCAACGTTGCGAATGAAGGCCTCAATTTCGTCGTTGGTGGAGTTGCGGCGCACCGGGTCCAACTGACCCGTGCAGTATTTGCGCCATGCCTGTTGGCCGGCCATGTCGAGGGTCTTGCGCACGCCGTCAATCATCTCAACCATATCGCGGCGGTCGTCAAAATAGTTGAAACTGAGGGCGGGCTTAACGCTGGGGTTACTGGATTTCAACCGGATCGAACCGCGGCTGTGCGGGCGCATCTGGCTGATGAAATATTGAAAACCATCGCCCAGCACGACCTTGCCGGATTGGAAATCGGCCAAGAACGGCAGGAATTCATGCTGTAGGTTGAAGTAATCGGTGCCACTGCCGCCGTCAAAGAACGCGCCCACCTCGAAAAAGCTGGTGGCACCAAGGCCCTTCTTGAACAACAGCCATTCCAGACCCAGCTTGGCGCGGCCTGTCAGGCTTTCCAGACTGCGGTTGATCGCATCCGCGCCATTGGAGCGGAAACGCAACGAGGCCACGACATGATCTTGCAGCCCCTGCCCCACGCCGGGCAGATCGGCCACCAGCGGGATGCCATGCTGTTTCAGATGGGCGGCCTCGCCCACACCGGACAGCATCAGGATATGCGGCGAGCCGATGGTGCCCGCCGACAGGATCACCTCGCGCCCCGCCATGACGGTTTCAGTCTGCCCGTTGCGACGATAGCTAACACCCTGCGCGGTGGTGCCGGAAAAGATGATCTTCTCGACAAGGCAGCCAGTGCGCACGGTCAGGTTTGGCCGCGCCATCGCTGGGCGCAGATAGGCGACGGCGGTTGAGCAACGCTTGCCGCCTTGGATAGTGGCTTGGGTAACATGCACGCCCTCCTGCGCGCCGCTGTTGTAATCGCCCGCCGCAGCTAGGCCGTATTGCTCGCCTGCCAGTTGGAACGCGTCATAGAAGGCATGTTTGGCCGCACTTCGGGTGACGCTGAGCGGGCCAGTGCCGCCGCGCATCGGATCTCGCCCGGCTTCAAAATTCTCCATCTTCTTGAAGAACGGCAGGCAATCGGCAAAGCTCCAACCCTCCACGCCAAGGCTGGCCCATTGATCGTAATCTTTCGGGTTGCCGCGCACATAGACCATGCCGTTGATCGAGGATGAGCCGCCAAGGCCGCGACCCCGCGCTTGCCCGATGGTGCGGCCATGCAGCGCGGCTTCGGGTTCGCTTTCAAATTTCCAGTTGTAGGTGTCGCTTTCGATCAGAAAGGTCAGCGCGGCGGGCATCTGGATGAACAGGCTGCGATCAGACGGGCCAGCTTCGAGCAGGCAGACCGAAACGGCGGGGTCTTCGGTCAGGCGATTGGCCAGAACGCAACCAGCAGAGCCTGCGCCGATGATCACATAGTCGAAATCGTTGGATTGGGTACGCATGGCGGCAGTCCTATGCTGGAGGGGTGTTGCAGGCAGCGGGGCAGTCATTCGACCAGCGTGACCTTGGACCCGTTGAGAAAAACAGCCGGGGTGAAGCCGCGTGCGATCGCCAAAGGCACCATCAGGAATTGCAGCGGCATGATCTCCAACACCGGCAGCAAAGCGGGGGCCACATCGGGCAGCGCGAGCACCATGATCCCGTCACGCTGCAAGCTGGCAGGCGGGTTGGTGGCCAGCACAAGGCAGCGACCGCCAAAGCGGGCAATGTCGAGGGCGGTGATCTCATTTAGCTCGCGCTCTGCCCCGCTGCCAAGGAACAGCACGGCGCGGAAGCCTGTCCGTACCAGTTCCAGCGGGCCATGACGGAATTGGCCGCCGGTCAGCGCGGTCGAGTCCAGTTTGGTGGCCTCCACCGTCATCAGCGCGGCCATAGCGGCGCTGGAGAAACTGGCCCCGCGACCGATGTAGTTCAATGGGCTTTGCGCGCCGAGGAAATCCAGCGCGGCATGGGCGCGGCTGTCGAAGTCGTCTAGCTGCGACGCGGCCGTCGCGGCGAGGGCCTCGATGCTGTCCTTGCTCAGATCACCCGTGCCCAGCAAAGCCTGCTCTACCGCCAAAAGTGCAATGAAACCGGCGATATAGGTCTTGGTCGAGACGGCGTCTTCTTTGCCCGCTTCGGTGGCGATGGCGCAATCGGCCCAACCTGCCAGCGTGTTGGTGGCCCCGTTGGTGATGGTGAGGGCAAAGTAGGGACGCGCCGCGATCTGGGTCAGCCGCTGCAATTCCACGCTTTCACCCGATTGCGAGATGGCAATGACGAGCGTATCGCTGCGGATCAGTTCGGGGGCCTGTTGGATCAGCTCGGAAGAATCCCACAGCGAGACGGGCACAGGCAACCGGGCCGCAAGGCGCTGCCAGCTGCCATAGGCGCTGAAATAAGAGCCGCCCATCCGGGTCAGAATGACATGGCGAATGCGACCATCGGCCAGTGCCGCCCGCAAGTTGGCGATTTGCGCCAGATGGTGCGGCGTGACCCCGGCCCAAGCGCGGCGGATGGCTGCGGGTTGCTCGCGGATATCGGCAAGGAAATTTTTGGCGGCGGTCATGGGAACTCCATAGGCAAAAACCGGTCAGTTTGGGGCCGGTAAGGGGGGATGCGGTCAGATCATGACCACGGCAGCCGCGCCAATCATCCCGGCATCATTGCCAAGCTGGGCGAGGGCGAAATCAGTGTGACTTATATTGCAAGGCATGGTGCGGCGACGGGCTTCATAGCGGATTTCGGCGACCAGACTGTCGCCAACCGCACTGATCCCGCCGCCGATCAGAATGCGGTCTGGGGCGAAGATATTGCACCATGAGGCCGCAGCCATGCCGATCCATCGGCCCGCCTCTGCGATTATAGCGGTGGCTTCGGGTTGACCCGCAATGGCGGCACGGACCAGTGCGGCCGTCGCGGTGCCTTCCTCGGCGTTGGGAAACAGGCTGATCGCCTTAAGCTCAATCGCCGCCCCCAAAGCCACGGATTCAAGGCAACCCAGGCAGCCCTGACGACACTGCACCGGATTTTCCGACACCAGCACGATATGCCCCGCATCGCCCAAAGTGCCGTTGGCTGCATCAAGCGGAACACCGCCCACCACAAGCGAGACGCCAATTCCGGTGCCGACGGTGATCAGCAACAGCCGCTCCACCCCGCGCCCGGCACCAAAGCGGTATTCGGCAATCGCCCCGGCGTCGGCATCATTGACCAGCCGCGCCTTGCAGCCAAAACGCTGCGCCAGAGTTTCCGCAATCGGCTTGCCGTCCAATGCGGGCACATTGCTGTTCGCCCCGATGGCAAAATCCGCAAGGATGTGGCCGGGAAAGCCGATGCCGATCCCGCCGGGCTGGGCGATATCCGCCTCGTGCAGCAGCGCGTCAATGGCAGAACCATAGGCGGCGAGGATTTGCGCAAAGCTTTCCCCGGCGACCACGGGCAGATGACGCCGCGCCAAAACCACGCCCTCGGCACTGACCAAGCCGATCTTGGTGCTGCCGCCGCCGATGTCGAGGCCGATGAAACTGTTGGGCGGCATCGCTTAGTCCTTCAGGCGATAGCGGCTGACATGCAGCATGAAGTCGCCGCCGCGATAAGTGGATTTCACATATTCGGCGACCTGATCATTTTCGGTCAGTGTGACGCGCCAAGCGGTCAGCAGCGGGCTACCTGTGGGCACTTGCAGCGCCTGCGCCTGTTCTTCCGTGGCGGCCACGGGTTCAAACAGCGCGTCGGTCCAAGCCGGAACCACGCCCCAGCGATCTTCAATCTGGCTGTAGAGCGAGCCATTGCCAAGGCTGAGCGCCTCAATCCCCGGATACATGTTCATCGGCAGATAGGCGTCTTCCACAGCCACGGGGCTCGCATTGATGGTGCGAATACGCTTGAGATACAGCAGGGCGACATTGGCCGGATGCTGCACCTTGAGGTGGCTTTGCATCTCGGGTGGCAGTTGATCCACGATCTGACATTCCAGCACCACCGCGCCCGGTGTGCCGCCCGCCTTTTGCACCTCACGCGTGAAGCTGTGAAAGCCCGAGACCCCACCCATGCGATTGGCGGTCTTGAAATAGCCGCGGCCCTGCTCGCTGTAGATCAACCCGCGCGCCTCCAGCCGTTTCAGGGCTTGGCGGACGGTGACGCGCGAGACTTTGAATTCCTGCGCCAAGGTGCTTTCCGATGGCAGTTGCGGGCCCTCATCTTGCCGCACCCCGCTTTCGATTTCAGCCGCCAGAATATCGGACATCTGCGCATACATCGGCGCACCGCCGGTTCGACGAACCCCCATCCTGCGGAAATCTTTCGCGGTCATTCGATGCCCTCCTGCCATGTCGACGAATCACTTGACACAACATTAGCATGTTCGCATGTTAATACAAGTTGTCAGCGCACCAGCAATCCAAGGGAAAAATCAAAATGGCTGCAAGAATACACAGAAGGCTTCTGGCGTCGGCCTTTGCGCTGGCATCTTTTGCCGCACCGGCGTTTGCCTTTGATTGGAAAGCACAATCCGGCCAAGACATCACCGTCATGGTCAGTGAAAACCCGTGGACCACCGGGTTGCGCAGCCATATCACGGAGTTCGAAGCGCAGACCGGAATCAAGGTCACCCTCACCGCTTTTGCCGAGGATCTCTACAGTGATCGGATGAATCTGGCGGTGCGTTCGACCGAATCTGTTGCCGACGCCTATATGGTGCAGATGGATTCGGCGCTGTTTGAGCAGTGGAGCGCGGATGCGGTTGAGCCGCTTTCCCCCTACCTCGCCGATGCCAGCAAAACCGATGCGGGCTATGATCTTGAAGATTACCCCGCAGGTTTCCGCGCGGGCGCGAGCTTTCCGGTGGATGATGCGGCAGCACAGCTTTATGCGATCCCGATCTCGTTTGAGACCTATATCCTGTTCTACAACAAAGACCTCGTCGGCAAATATCTGGACGGCAAGGTTCCCGCCACGATGGACGATCTGATGACTGCCGCCGCCACGGTTTCGGCGGCAGGTGAAGGCAAAGACTTTGGTGCCACCATGCGCGGCAAACTGTCGGCTGAGCTGGTCGATACGATGACCGGGATCGTGTTTGACGCTTGGGGCGGCGATACGGTCAAACTGCCGGAAAATGTCTGGTTTGATGGTGATTGGACGAAACCGCGCTTCAATGACCCAAAAATCACCAAGGGCCTGTCCTATTACGCGGGTCTGCTGAAGGCCGGCCCACCCAGCGTGATGTCTTATGGCTGGGAAGATGCCAGCCGGTTCTTTGCTGACGGTCATGCGGCTTTCTTCGTCGATGCGTCGGTGTTCGGGCCGAGCTTTGAATCGCCGGAGTCCTCCAAGGTTGCGGGCAAGGTTGGCTATGCGCCGCTGCCGCCCTCGGCTGGGGATCTAGGCTACAGCGGCCACTGGTCTTGGGGCGCCTCAATCCCGAAGAATTCGCAGAAAAAGGATGCGGCTTGGTTGTTCGTGCAATGGGCGACGGGCAAGGCGATGACGACCGAATTCGGCAAATTGACCGGGGGTGCGCCGCGTCTGTCGTCATGGCAGGATGCGGGCTATAAGGCGGCGCTGAACCCCGAATATGTCGCCGCCGTGCAGACCCAGATGCAGAACACCCGCCCGACTTCGGTGTTCCGCGAGGGCTGGAGCGAGGTGGTGCTGCAGATCGTCGACACCATCCAGCAGATCGCGGGCGGGGCCGATCCGCAACAGGCGACCAACGCCTTGCAAGATCAACTGGCTGGCACCTTCCAGTAAATCGTGCACATCGGGCGGCGCAATCGGTGCCGCCCCTCTTCCTTTCGCTTTGGTCGGGACAGTTTCATGCAACGAACGGCTTTCAGCCCCTACTGGCTTCTGGTTCCGGCCTTAACAGTGCTGGCGCTCAACACCTTTTACCCGGTGCTTTACTCGGTTTATCTGTCCTTCACCGATTGGAATTGGGGCAAGACCAGCAATTTTGTCGGGCTGAAGAACTTCATCACCGTCCTGACCAAAGCGCAGTATCGCGACGCATTTCTGAACACTCTGGTGTTTTCGGTGTCGGCTGTGGTGATTGAAACCCTGCTGGGCCTTGGCTTGGCACTTGCGATCAATGGCATCACCCGTGGCGCGGGGTTGATCCGCACCCTGCTGCTGCTGTTGATGGTGTCGGGGATCGCGGTGTCTTTGGTCTGGAAAGTGCTGCTGGACCCGACGCAGGGGGTGATCAACTATTTCCTGTCGCTGATCGGCATCGAAGGTCCGGCTTGGCTGGGCACGGTCTCCACCGCCATGCCCTCGATCATCATGATTGATACATGGTGGCAGACCGCCTTCAGCTTCATCATCCTGTCCTCGGCGCTGAAAGGCCTGCCCGCCGAGCCTTTTGAAGCGGCACGGCTGGAAGGTGCAACCGCGTGGCAGACCTTCCGCCATATCACCCTGCCGATGCTCAAACCGGTGCTGATCACGGTGATCATCTTCCGCACCGTCGATACGCTGAAGATCTTCGACATCATCTTCGGCACCACCGGCGGCGGGCCGTTGCGTGCCACCGAAGTGGTGCAGACTTTGGCCTATCAGACCGCGTTCAAATTCCACCGCTTTGGCGAATCTGCGGCGATTTCCGTGGTGTTCTCGCTGATCATTCTGCTGCTGTGCTTGGCCTATCTGCGGCTGGACACCGATGAAAAGGACGCATCGTGAAACCGAAATTCCTCTCGCAGTTTGGCCGCTACACCGTGGCCATCACCGCCGCCGTGGTGTCGTTCTTCCCAATCCTGTGGATCGCGATGATCGCGCTGAAAGACCGCAACGATGCCTTTGCGATGCCGCCGGTGTGGGTCTTCACCCCGGTGTGGGAGCATTTTGAAAAGGCATGGCTGACCAGCGGTTTTTCCGGCGCTTTTCTGAACTCGGTGATGGTCTGCGTGATCGGCAATTTCCTCGCCTTCGCCATCGGTATTCCGGCGGCCTATATGTTGAACCAGCGCCGGATGCCGGGGCGCAAGGCGATCCTCGTTTGGCTGCTGATTTCCTATATGCTGCCCGAGTTCCTGTTCGTGATCCCGGTCTATGTGCTGTACCAGCAGATCGGGCTCTATGACACGGTGATCGGCCTTGCCGTGATCTACCAGATCTTCACCCTGCCCTTCACCATCTGGCTGGTGCGGGCGTTTTTCGCCGATGTGCCCGCAAGCCTCGCCGAAGCCGCACGGCTCGAGGGGGCAACGACATGGCAGATCATCTGGAAAATCTACGTCCCCATCGCCGCCCCCGGATTGGCGGCCACCGCGATCTTGAACGCGATCAAGATGTGGAACGAGCTGACCATCGCGCTGGCGCTGACCTTCAACAACGCCCAAACCGTCACCCTCGCGGTGGCAGGCTTCCGTGGTTACGCCTCGATTGATTGGGGGGCGATGTCTGCCGCCTCGATCATCGTGATCCTGCCGATGGCTTTGTTCGCCATCATGGCACAGCGCCATATCGTACAGGGGCTCAGCCTCGGTTCCGTTAAATAACACCCCACCGGAGAATCTAAATGGCCACAGTTTCGCTGCGCAACATCGACATTTCCTATGGCGCCGCCAAGGTGGTGAAAGCGCTGAACATGGAGATCGCCGATGGCGAGTTCACCGTGCTTGTCGGCCCCTCGGGCTGCGGCAAATCCACCATCCTGCGGCTGATCGCGGGGCTTGAGGAACGCTCGGGCGGCGATGTGTTCATTGACGGCGCTTTGGTGTCCGAGGCCGACCCCGCCGCGCGCAACGTCGCCATGGTGTTTCAGAACTACGCGCTTTATCCGAACATGACCGTGGCCGAAAACATCGCCTTCGGGATGAAAATCCGCAAGGTCGCGCAGGCGAAGATCGACAGCGCCGTGGGTGATGTGGCCCGCATGGTTGGCCTCACCGATCATCTGACCAAACGCCCCGGCAAGCTGTCAGGCGGGCAACGGCAACGTGTGGCTTTGGCCCGCGCCATCGTGCGCCACCCCAAGGTGTTCCTGTTTGACGAGCCTCTGTCCAACCTTGACGCCGAATTTCGCGCCTCGATCCGCTTAGAGCTGCGGCAACTGCACAAAAGCCTGAAATCGACGATGATCTACGTCACCCATGATCAGGTCGAGGCGATGACGATGGGCGACCGCATCGCCGTGCTGGCCCCGATTGGCGTGACTGGCACCCACAACCTGATGCAGTTCGACACCCCCGACACGATCTATCGCAAACCCGCCAACCTGTTCGTGGCGCGCTTTATTGGATCGCCCAAGATGAACACATTCGCGGTCGAAACCACTGCGAAGGGCCTGATCATCGCCGGACAAACCGTGGCTTCTGCCCGCCCCCTACCGCGACAGGTCGTCGTCGGCATCCGCCCCGAGCATATCGAGGTGGGCGACAGCACTGGTTTGACTTTGCCCGCCAAAGTGAAAGTGACCGAAAACCTTGGTCATGAATATCTGGTGTTCACCGAAACCGCGCTTGGCCCGATCACCCTGCGCATCGCCGACCGTTACGAGTGTCCGCAAGATGGACAGTCCCTAACCCTCAGCCTGCCGCAAGCCCGCCTGCATGTGCTTGATGCCGCAACCGGCGCGCGGATTGAGATTGAGGATTAGCGCTTGGGTTCGCTGCGCAAAAGCCCGATGGCGGCGAGCGTCATCGCGACCGCGACGATGACATAGGCGGCAAAGCCGGTGCGGATGCCGCCGCCGGTTGCGGCAAAGGCGATGGCTTGGCTTTGCGCCTGCGGAAAGCGCTTGCCGAGCAGCGACATCACAGCCGGATAGTAGATCGAGCAACCAAGCCCCGCCAGAAACACCAGCCCCAATCCGATGGATTGCGTCAGAGCACTGGCAGGCGTCAGCCCCAACAGGCAAAGCCCTGCGGTCGACAGCGTCGCCAGCCCCGACAATGCGATCAACATCTCGCCCTGATGCGGACCGTGATACAGCAGCGGCACGCCAAGCCTGCCCGCCAACATGCCGATCCAAAACAGTGACACCAGAAAGGCGCTTTGGCCAGGCTGATAGGCGAAGACTTGCACGAAATATTCAGCGATCCAGCCGGTCAGCCCCAACTCGACCCCGACAAAGCAGAACAGCGCTACGAAGGAAATCCAATAGGCCGGGTTGCTGCGCAAGCGTTGGGGGGCGGTGGTTTGTGCGGTGGGGGTGCTGCCCAGACGCATGTTCAGCGGCATCGCCAGAACGGCCAAAGCCGCAAGCACCGCCGCGATGCCGCGATAGACCGTGATCCAATCCAGCCCGGCTTTCAGCAACAGGCCAACGGCGAGTGGCCCCAGAATCGCGCCAAAAGCAAAGGCGCTGTGCATCAGATTCATCGGGCGACCCTTGCCCTCGGTGTCAATCCGCAGCGTCGCCCAGTTTGCCCCGACCTCAAGACAGCCCTGCCCAATGCCGATCAGTGCGCACAGCAGCATGTTCGTCAGCGGGTCCGGGGTGGCGGCGAAAAACAGCATCCCCAGTGCGGCCAAAGCCAGCCCCGACAGGATAGCGCATTTCGCGCCCCAGTGCTTGACCAGATAGCCCGCGCCGAATGTGGCATGAAATAGGCGACCGAGCCCGCGCCAAGCACCAGACCGGCGGTAAAATAGCTCCAGCCCAAACTCGCGAGAATCTTCGGCAAGGTCGCGCCAAAGATGGTCACGAAGGTGCCAAAAATGGTGAAAATGCCGAACAAAGCGAAGAAAAGCAGGCGGTGGCGGGGTTCGATCAGCGGCATGTTTGGCGTCCGATTATGAGGTGCGAGGCGGTTGGAGTTGATCGGGGTTTGCAGGCAGATGCACCTCGACCCCATGCGCGCGGAACCGTGCCACCTGGGCGGGATCGGCCTCGGTTGGCAGCACAAGATGGGTGATCGCTGCGGTCTCGGCCACTTTGAACGGGGCTGCAGTGCCCAATTTATCCAGCGTGGCGGCAACAACGACTTGCGAGCTCTGATCGACCATGGCGCGCTTGACCTCGGCCTCGGCAGGATCGAAGGCCGAAATGCCATGTGCCGCATCGACGCCACACGAACCGAGGAAGAACAGATCGGCGTTGATCCGGCGGATGGCCTCCAGTGTCGTCGTCCCCCCCAAGGCGGCACCGATGTTCAGATCAAGCACGCCGCCCAGCAGCACAACCCGCGCACGCGGATGATCCGACAAAGCCATCGCGACGGCGGGGGCGTTTGTCAGGATTGTCAGATCCATCTGACGCGACAATGCGGCAGCAATGGCCGTATTGGTGGAACCTGCGTCGATGAACAGAGTCTGACCAGATGTGACAAGCGCGGCTGCGGCGATGGCCAGACTGTGCTTGGCGGCCGCATCCGCGTGCAGTCGCGCGGCAATCGGAGCCGGAGTCGGCGTCTCAATCAGTGCCCCGCCATAGACGCGCCGACAAAAGCCCGATCTTGCAAGATCACGCAAATCACGCCGGATGGTGTCTTCCGACGTGCCGAATTCGACGGCAAGATCCGAGGATATCACCTTGCCATCGCGCAACAGCTGGTTTCGGATGGCATCCAGACGCTCTTGGGTCAACATATTTGCAAGATCCTGCGTATTTTAGAAAGATTTCGCCATTTGGGGCCGAGTGCGGGAAAAGATCAAGGATTTCGTTTTGGGAGGTGCCGCCATCCCTGCCCCCGTTCAAGCTTTGCCCTTCAGGCGGCGTGCGTTGCATATTTGGCGGCCAGAGCACGCACCTTATCCGCCGACGCGGCCAGTGCCTCGGTTGAGATATGCCCTGCCTTGGCGGCAGCGATGATCGCGTTCGAGATGTTTTCCAACTGACTGCCGATATCCGCCAACAGCAGGAAATCACAGCCCGCATTCAGCGCATCCATCGCGACCTGCGCCACGGAGGAGCCACGCATGGTGGCTTGGCTGTCCAAGTCATCCGCCATCACGACGCCGGTAAAGCCGAGTTCTCGCTTCAGCTTTTGCACGACCTTGACCGAGCGCAACGCCGCCTTCTGATCATCCAGTGCCGTGACAATGGCCGGGCCGACCATGATCATCTCAACCCCCGCCGCAATCGCCGCACGGAAAGGCAGCAGACCCGCTTCGATGCTGGTCGCATCCGCCAAGCACACTGCCGAGGCATCAATCGCCGGGTCAGCGGTGGTGGTGCTAAACCCCGGGAAATGCTTGCCAGTTGCCGCCACGCCACCCCGCTGCGCGCCCCGAATATACGCAGCGGAGAGGCAGGCGATGATCTCGGGATCTTTGGACCAAGTGCGACCGGCCAACCATGCATTCGTGCCCGTCAGCACATCCAACACCGGGGAGAGGAACACGTTCACCCCCATCGCTGCCGCATCTGTGGCTATGCGCTGCGTCAAGGCTTCGATCACCGCCGGGCTGGTGCTGGGCAGATCGGCATGGGGTGGAAACTGCGGCACCATATCGTGCAAGCGGCAGATGCCGCCCATTTCCTGATCAATCGCGGTCAGCAACAGGCCCGAGCGTTGGCGCGCCTCTGCGGTGATGCGCTGGAAGACTTCCGGTGTCTCGGCGCTACGGCGCGCGGCGCTCATCCGGCGCGCGACATATTCGTCCCGGCTCTCGCCCACCAAGATCGAGACGCCGCCTTGATCAAGAAACCGCTGCACCGTCGGGCTGAGTGTGACGCCATCAAACGCGGGCAGCAACACCGCACGGGCGTCTTCGGAAAGCGTGTAGGGCATGGGAATCTCCGGGGAGGTGGGATGGATCGAACGATCGATATGCGTGTTTTTGCGCACTTATACGTGTTTTTGCGCACTATAGATCAAGAGATCAAGAAATCAAGGTAATTGCGATAAAACACGTATTATCGTGCAAAATATCTTGCCTGAATCAGTGATTGCCGTTATCGCGCAGCATGGCCGTGGTGGCCCTAGCTGACGGAGGCAATTTGCGATGAAGATGGCTCATGTGGCGCTGTGGACGCGCGATCTTGACGCTTTGTGCGAGTTTTGGGCGCGGGTTCTCGGGGCACATATTGGCGAAACTTATGAAAGTCAGAACCGCCCCGGCTACAGATCGCGCTTTCTGAGCTTTCAGGACGGCCCCTCGGTCGAGGTGATGACCGGCCCTTGGGTTGGCGATGCCGTAAGCAATGAGGCGGCTGGCTATGCGCATCTGGCGTTTTCATTGGGCACGCATGCAGCGGTGGATCAATTGGCCGACACCCTGCGCGCCGAGGGGCGGCTGGTGTCCGGTCCAAGGTTGACCGGGGACGGATTTTATGAGGCCGTGCTGCGCGATGTCGACGGCAATCTGATTGAGATTGTCGCATGAACGGCAAAGCACGCGCTTAGCCTTTGCTCAGTTGCGCCAGCAGTTTCGGCGCGGCTTTCAGCGCCAAGGCCGCCACCGTCAGCGCCGGATTGACCGCCGCCGAGGTCGGCAGAACCGAGGCATCGGTGATCCACAGATTGCCGATCTGATGCGACTGGCAATCCAAGTTGACCACCGAACGGCTGGGGTCGAGGCCCAAACGCGCGGTGCCGCATTGATGCGAGGTGGTTTTGCGCCCAAAGGTGTGGGTCAGCACGACAGGAAAGCCCGCACGCTTCATCACCGCTTTGGTACGCGCGATCAGCGCCCGATGCGGCGCCATGTTGGAGCGTTGCCAGTGCATCACGATCTGATCGTTTTGCACCATCACCCGGCTGTCGGGGTTCGGCAGATCCTCGCTTTGCAGGAACCAACCGAAAGCATAGCGCGCCAGCAGCCGGACCAGCGGCATCGGCAACAGCGGCATGTTGGCTTTCAGGATCGGGGCTGTGATGCGCCCCAAACCCTGCACATTGCCCAAGGGTAGCCCCGTGTCGGGGTCGCTGTTGTAGAAGTCATTCAGGCTCAGGGTTTTTTTGATAGACCGAAGTGTTGCGCAGGCGGGGATCAAAGCACAACATGGCGGAACTGTTGTGATTCATAAAGTTGCGCCCGACTTGATCCGAGCCATTCGACAGCCCGGTCGGATGGGCCGCACTGGCCGAACGCAGCAGCAGAGCAGCGGTTTGGATCGCCCCTGCCGCCACCGCAAAGCTGCGGGCGGTCAGCTTGGTTTCGCGGCCCTGATGGCGGATCACCGCCGCCTTGATTTGCGTGCCAGCGGTATCAGTTTCCAGCCGCAACACTTCCGCCCCGGTCATCAGCGTGACGTTGGGGTGCTTCAGGGCATCGGTTAGAGGCCCGGATTCGGCGTCGATTTTGCCCTTGCCAGTGTTCGGGAAAGCGTCCCAGCCGGTTTGGCCCTCGGCCAGCCATTCTTTGATGTCGATGGCCAGCGGCAGCGACGACGGATGCGCGCCCGCGTTTTGCAACCGGCTGCGCACCTTGCGCATCACGGGTTCATCCGGGGCGGGCGGATAGCCATAGGGGGCGGCGTGGGGTGGTTCGGTCGGGTCTTCGGCACTGGTGCCACGCACCCGGAACAAAGCTTCCGCTTTATCATACCACGGGGCGAGATCGGCATAGGTCAACGGCCAACCGGGGGCGGTGCCGCCCATATGCGGGCGAGGGTGGAAATCGGTTTTGCGGTAGCGATACATCACCACGCCAAAGAATTTGGAATTGCCGCCAACGACATAGTAATTCCCCGCCACAAACGGCGTGCCATCGGAACCCAGCCATTGCTCGGTGGGCGCGAAATGTCCGCGCTGAAAGATCGCCACATCGTCGCGGGCTTCCGGGCAGGGCAGCAGGTGCTCGCCCTTCTCCACGATCACGATCCGCAGGCCAGATGGAGCCAAAGCCGAGGCCAAGGTGGCCCCGCCGATGCCCGAGCCGATGATGATAACGTCCGCGTCCATCATGGTCTCAGCTTAACCGGGTTTCAGTGCTGGCGTCGAACAGCACCACTTTGTCGGTCTTCACCGCCAGCGTCACGGTTTCGCCCGACGACACCGCGAAGGGTTCCAGCCGCGAGATCACCTCAACCCCACCCAGCTGGAACACCGCCAGCGTATCGGCCCCGGTGGGTTCCACCACGTCGATCTGCACAGGTAGGCCTGTCCCGCCGTTTTTCTCCAGCGAGAAATGCTCTGGCCGGATGCCGACCAACACGGCTTTGCCATCGTAAGCCTGCACAGTTTCAGGGGAAACCGTGATGCCATCAATCCGCGCCACGCCATTGGGGCCAGTAAACTCCACCGCCGCCCCCTGCCCCACCCGCACCAACCGGCCCGGAATGATATTCATCGCAGGCGAGCCGACAAACCGCGCGACATAGGTGTTGGCGGGGCGGTCGTAGACCTCTTGCGGCGGGCCGAATTGCTGGACATTGCCATCCTTCATCACTGCGATGCGGGTGGCGAGGGTCATCGCCTCGATCTGGTCATGCGTCACATAGACGATTGTGGTGCCAAGCCGCTGATGCAAGCGCTTGATTTCAGTGCGCATATCGACGCGCAGCTTGGCGTCAAGGTTCGACAGAGGCTCATCAAACAGGAACAGTTTGGGTTCCCGCACCACCGCGCGGCCCATCGCAACCCGCTGGCGCTGACCGCCCGAAAGCTGGCTGGGGCGACGATCCAGCAGATGAGACATTTGCAGCATCTCGGCGGCGGCTTGGGTGGCTTTGGCGCGCGCCTCTGGCGCGATGCCGCGAATTTTCATACCAAATTCGATGTTTTGGCGCACCGTCATCGTCGGATACAAAGCGTAGGATTGGAACACCATGGCGATATCGCGATCCTTCGGCGGCAGATCGTTCACCACATCGCCCGCAATCCGCACCTCGCCAGAAGTGATGCTTTCCAGCCCAGCGATCATGTTCAGCAGGGTGGATTTGCCGCAGCCTGACGGCCCCAGCAGCACCAGAAAATCCCCATCACCGATGGAAATGCTGACCTCTTTCAGCACCTCCATCGAGCCATAGGTTTTGCGCACGCGATCAATTTCTAACGTTGCCATCTGGGTCAGCCTTTTACTGCGCCAGCCGTCAGCCCGCGCACAAAGTAGCGGCCAGCGACGACATAAACGATGAGAGTGGGAAGGGCGGCGATCATGGCGGCGGCCATATCGACGTTATATTGTTTGCGCCCCATGGAGACGTTGACGATGTTGTTCAGCGCCACGGTGATCGGGGCATTCTCGCCAGCGGTGAAAGACGCACCAAACAGGAAATCGTTCCAGATCTGGGTGAATTGCCAGATGCAGGACACCACGATGATCGGCAGCGCGGTGGGCAGCATGATAGACACGAAAATCCTGATAAACCCCGCGCCGTCGATCTGCGCCGCTTTCACCAACTCATCCGGGATGCCGATAAAATAGTTGCGGAAAAACAGCGTGGTAAAGGCGATGCCGTAGACGGTATGCACAAGGATCAGGCCCGGAAGCGTACCTGCCAAACCCAAGAACCCCAAGGTTTGCGCCATCGGCAAGATCACCGCTTGAAACGGCAGAAAGCAGCCGAACAGCAGCAGCCCGAAGATCACATTTGATCCCGGAAAGCGCCATTTGGTGATCACATAGCCATTGATCGCGCCGATGCTGGTCGAGAGCAACACCGCCGGAATCGTCAGCAGGATCGAGTTGATGAAATATGGTTTCAACCCCATGCAGGCGGTGCCGTTACAGGCCTCGGACCACGCACTGCGCCAAGCTTCAAAGGTGATCTGCTTTGGCAGGCCGATGAAGGAACCGGCGTAAATCTCATCCAGTGGTTTGATCGAGGTGGTGATCATCACCCACAAAGGCATCAGGTAAAACGCGGCCATGAACAGCAAGGCCCCATAAATCAGCGTGCGGCCAATCAGGCGTTGGCGGCGCAAGGATGTGGCATTAGTGGCCATCGCGATTCTCCTTCAGCTCGGAATACAGGTAGGGCACGATGATCGCGGCGACGGTCATCAACATCATCATCGCACTCGCCGCCCCCACCCCCATCTGATCGCGCCGGAAGGTCGCGGAATACATGAAGGTTGAGGGCATCTCGGTCGCCGATCCCGGCCCGGTGCCGGTCAAAGCCAAGATCAGATCAAAGCTTTTGATCGCGACGTAACTGAGCAGCACGATCACACTTAGAAACGCCGGGCGCAGCATTGGCACGATGATGGATCGGTAAATGCGCGGCAGCCCAGCGCCTTCGATTTGCGCGGCTTTGATCACCGAATTGTCGATGCCGCGCAGTCCCGCCAGAAAGATCGCCATCGCAAATCCGGTGGATTGCCAGACCGCCGCGATCACCACGCAATAGATCGCGAAAGTGGGCTGGGCGATCCAGTCAAACACAAAGCTGGTCCAGCCCATGTCATTGACCATCTTTTGCACCCCCAAAGCGGGGTTCAAAATCCACTTCCAAGCCGTGCCCGTGACGATGAATGACAAAGCCATCGGATATAGGAAAATCGTGCGCAACGCCCCCTCGGCGCGGATTTTCTGATCCAGCAGGATCGCCATCAGCAAGCCAAGGCCCGTGGTCACGCCCAGAAACAGCGTTGAAAAGATGAACAAATTGGCGACGGCGGTGTGCCAGCGCGGGGTGGACCACAGGCGGATGTATTGCTCTAGCCCGACGAAATCATACTTCGGCACGATCTTGGAGGATGACAGCGAAATCCACCCCGTCCAAGCGATGAACAGGTAAACCGCGACAAGCACCACCAAAAGGCTGGGGGTCAGAACCAGCCTTGGCAGCCAACTCGCCAAGCGCTCGGATAACGGGATGGATCTGGGCATCAAGATCTCCTGTGATGGGTTCAGGCCAAGGGGAGGCTTGCCGGGGCAATCAGCGCCCCGGCAGGCGTCGCTGTCAGCGGGCGTTGTTGATACCGTCGACCAAAGCCTGCACCGCATCAGCCGAGCTCATGTCGGTGACAAAGAACTTGCCGACCACATCGCCAAACACGCCAGAGAACCGAGGTTCCACCGCGAAGCCGTCGGTGACCGAGCCCCACATCGCATTATTGGCAATCGCATCGGCGCGGTCAGCAAAGCTGCGCTTGGCGCAATCATCAAAGCCGTCCATCGACACATCGGTGCGTGCAGGGATCGAGCCTTTGATCATGTTGAAGCCGATTTGCACTTCGGGGTCCATGATGGCTTCGGCAACGGCGTCCTGACCTTTTTGGATGTCAGCATCGTCGATCTTGAAGCCGCCAAACGCATCCATCACGAACTTATAATTCGGCGTGGCGGTGGGGGTCGGGAAGCACAGGAAATCCACGCCGGGCTTCATGCCTTTGGCGAGGAATTCCCCCTTGGCCCAATCGCCCATGATCTGCATCCCGGCCTGACCGTTGGCGACCATATTCGTCGCAGCCGACCAATCGCTCCCGGTGAACCCCGCATCATGCAACCCGCGCACTTTGCCCAGCAGATCGAACACTTTGATCATCTCGGGGCTGGAAAGCGCGGTTTCATCCAGATCAACGATGGCTTTCTTGTAGAAATCCGGGCCGTTCACATCGGCGACCATGGCTTCAAAGATTTCCTCGATCTGCCAAGCCTCATCGCTCATCGCGATCGGGACGACCCCGATGGCTTTCAGCTTTTCACCGCTGGCGATCAATTCCTCCCAGCTGGTCGGCGGGGCGATCCCTGCTTTGTCAAACACCGCCTTGTTCGCCCAAACCCAGTTTTGGCGGTGCATGTTGATCGGGGTGGCGAAGAACTCATCATCATGCTTGACGAATTGCAGCATCACCGGGGGCAAAACCGCGTCCCAGCTGTTCTTGGCATAGAGGTCGTTCAACGAGCGCAATGCGCCTTCGCCCGCCCAACCGAGGCCCTCATAGCCCAGAAACTGCATCACGGCGGGCGGGTTGCCAGCCGCCACACGGGTGCGCAGGGCTTGCTGGGCGTTGGCGCCATTGGCTCCGCCGACAGCGCTATCCTGCCATTCGAAGCCCATCGTCGCCAGCTTGTCGGTGATCACCTTCAGCGCTTTCACCTCGCCTTCCGAGGTCCAGACATGCAGGCCTTCAATCTTGATTTGCGCCGTGGCTTGGCCCGCCAAAGGCAGCATCAGGGCTGTGGCCAGCAGAAGTTTGTTCAGGGTGGTCATGGTATCGTCCTCTCTGTTGCAGGGGAAAACCCGGTCGCATTTTTGCGTTACGGGGTGTCAGGGATCAGTTCGGATCAGCGGGCATCGCGTAGCCGACGTTCTTTTGGCCGTAACGCCTGACGCGAATGTTGGCTTGTTCGGCATGGCCGACGAAGCCCTCCATATGGCACAGACGCGAGGCGTATTGTCCGATCAGTGCCGAGGCTTCATCGGTCAGGATGCGTTGATAAGTACAGGTTTTCAGGAACTTACCGACCCAAAGCCCGCCCGTGTAGCGTGCAGCGGTCTTGGTGGGTAAAGTGTGGTTGGTGCCAATAACCTTGTCGCCAAAGCTGACATTGGTGCGCGCGCCCAGGAACAACGCGCCGTAATTGGTCATGTGGTTCAGGAAATAATCCGGGTCAGCTGTCATCACCTGCATATGCTCGGAGGCGATGCGGTCGGCTTCGGCCACCATCTCATCCAGACTGTCGCAGAGGATAATCTCGCCGAAATCCTCCCAGGCCTTGCCCGCCACGGCAGCGGTCGGCAGGATCGCCAGAATCCGCTCAATCTCGCGCAGAGTGTCCCGCGCCAGCTTTTCGGAATTGGTGATCAGGATGGCGGGCGAGTTAACCCCATGCTCCGCCTGCCCCAACAGATCGGTCGCACACATCTCGCCATCGACGCTATCGTCTGCGATCACCAAGGTTTCGGTAGGCCCCGCGAACAGATCAATCCCAACGTGACCGAATAACAGCCGCTTGGCTTCGGCCACATATGCATTCCCCGGCCCCGCCAGCATATCCACCGCCCGGATGGTTTCGGTGCCGTAAGCCATCGCCGCAATCGCTTGCACGCCGCCGATGCAGTAAATCTCATCCGCGCCCGCCAGATGCTGCGCGGCCACAATCTTCGCCGCGATCTGGCCCTTGAACGGCGGCGCGCAGGTGATCACCCGCTTGCAGCCCGCCACTTTGGCAGTCAGCACCGTCATATGTGCCGAAGCGAGCAACGGATAAGCCCCGCCCGGCACATAGCAGCCAACGTTATCAATCGGGATGTTGCGATGGCCCAGCACCACACCAGGCAGAGTTTCAACCTCCAGATCCAGCATCGTCGCGCGCTGCGCCACGGCAAAATTCCGCACCTGATCCTGCGCGAAATCGAGATCAATGCGTTCCTGCCGGGTCAGCCCGTTCAGGCAAGCGGCAATCTCGGCATCTGTTAGCCTGTAACTGTCGCGGTCCAGCCCGTCGAACTGCTGGCTCAGCTTGCGCACCGCCGCGTCGCCGCCCTGTGCGACCTCGGCCAGCAGCTTTTCCACTGCTGCGGTGACAGTGCTTTCTGTCGCTGCGGCGGTGCTGGGTTTGGCGGATTTAAGATGCCTGATCATGGGTAAACCTATCCAAATCGGTTGCCCATAAGGGCGCACCGGGACTGTAAGATTGGGGGGATGGGACGGCGCGGGGGAGAAGCCGCGCCGCCTAGGGCTTACATATGCTGTTCAAGCGCCCGCTTGGCGGCATAGTCGGCCTGTTCTTTTTCGTAATAGGCGGGCGAGGGGAAATCCCACCAACCGATTGCAAACGGCCCTGCGGCATCGCGCGAGGTCATGATCTCAACCAGTGCAGGCCCGCCACAATCCAGCGCCGCCTTCAGCGAGGATTCCAACTGATCATCCGAAGTGACCTTCCAGCTTTCGACGCCGAAGTTCTTCGCCACTTCCGAGATATTGGCGGTGTAGGGCTCACCATTGCCCGCATGGTAGTTGAATTCTGACGCGACATGCCGCCCCATGAATTTGCGCTGCCCGCCGCGGATCGACATATAGCCGCAGTTGTTTTGCACCATGAACACCACCGGGATATTGTTCATCACAGCCGTACCAAGTTCCGGCAAAGACATCATAAAGTCGCCATCGCCGGTGATGCAGACCACCTGACGATCCGGCATCGCAAGCTTTGCCCCCATCGCCGCCGGAACCGCCCAACCCATCGGCGAGAACGAACCTGACGTGATATGGGTGCGGGGGCTATAGACCGGGAAGGTCTGCTTGACCGCGCCTTGAGTGTTGCCAGAGCCCACCACCACAATCCCGTCACGATCCATCACCTTGCGCAACGCCCCCAAAGGCCGCTGCGAGGTGAACGGGGTTTCGCGACTATCGCGACGGGGGGCCAACAGCGCCTCCCAATCGGCCTTGGCCTTCATCACATCGCCCAAGAATTTCTCGCGCCGCGACACCGCCTTTTGGCCTTGCGCGTCGGAAATCAGCGACAGCATCGCCTCCAACGTCGCCTTGGCGTCGGCCACAATGCCGACTTCGGTGGGGTAGTTCTTGCCAATCTCATGGTGATCAAGGTCAATATGGATCAGCTTGCCCGGTGGGATCGAGAAACTCACCCCCTTGGCATAGCTTGACGCCGACCAATCGGTAAACCGACAGCCCACCGACATCACCACATCGGCGCTGGCGGTGATGCTATTGCCGCAGGTGGTGCCGGTCTGCCCGACAGCCCCAATGAACAGCGCATGATCCTCTGAAATCGCCCCCTTGCCGTTCCAAGTGATCGACACCGCAGCACCGATTTTCTCGGCGAGCCGCGTCAATTCCTCCGACGCCCCCGCCGAAATAGCACCACCCCCGGCCACGATCACCGGGCGTTCGGCGGACAGAAGCAAAGCCACCGCCCGCTCCACCGCTTGCGGATCGGGATAAGCCACCCCGCGCGCCATCCGCAGATCGAGCGGATGGATCACCACATCGGCGGCTTCGACCTGAATATCCATTGGCACTTCGACATGCACCGGGCCTTGCCGCCCCGTCATCATCGTATTGAAAGCGCGGTGCATGATGAATGGCAATTCATCGACCCGGCCCGCTTTATAGGCGCGTTTGGTGACCTGCTCGGTGATGCGCGGAAAGGCGTTTTCGTTTTGCCGCTCAATCTCTTGCATCACGCCATGGCCCTTCATATGGGTCGCAGGCCCGCCCGAGACATAGAACAGCGGAACGCTATCCGCATAAGCCGTCGCCAGCCCGATGATGGTATTGGTCGCCCCCGGCCCGATTGAGGTCGAACAGGCCATCGGACGACCGCTCGCCCGGAAATAGCCGTCGGCCATATGCACCGCAGATTGCTCGTGCATCACCTGAATGAACGGCAGTTGCGAGCCTTCCTCAAGGAACGCATCAAACTGCGACCAGATGCCATGGCCCGGCACGCCTGCCACATATTCTACGCCATATTCCTTCAGCGCCCGCGCTACGATCTGCCCACCCGTCAGCTTCATCATATTCTCCTGAAACCTTGCGATTTGAACGAAAGCCGCACGGCCATCGTTAATTTCTTCCCCAAAGGCTCGGTTTTTTGTAAGTTTCTTGCAACTGCGCAGGCGTCACATTACTGACGCAATGTGACGCACCTTTTGCGAAGGCCTGCACGATGCCCACATCGACCAGCGATGACACCAACACCACCAAGGCCGCGCATTTCGCCGCCAACCTGCGCTTTGTCTGCGAAAGGCACGGCTCGATTTCGCTGGTCTGCCGCAAGATCAACGTCAACCGTCAGCAGTTCAACAAATACCTGTCAGGGCGGCATTTGCCGTCACCCGCCAACGCGCGGTTGATCGCGAATTTCTTCGGGCTGGGGCCAGAGATCATGTTCGCCGAACACGACCGCTTCCGTGCGCTGGTCGAGGGCAATTTCTTCAACGCGCTGGATAAGCTGCGGCAGGTGCCGCAGGTGATTCAGTTTCTGGATTCGGTGACGGTGGCCTCGAAAATCGCCGAGAATGACTTCGTCGGCGTCTATGACCGTTATCAATATTCGTCGATCTACGCGCGCAAGGTGCTGAAATCGGCGTTTTGCGTCTTTCGCAATGGCGACTTCCTAAGCCATTACTATGTCGAGAGATTCCCCAGCTACGACGCACCGCAAAAGACCGAATATATCTTCAAATACCACGGGTTTTTCTTTCCCATCGAAGGCCGCGCCTTCACGGTGGATTTTGAATCGGTGCAGAACAATGAGATGACTTTCGGCATTTTTTCCAGCGTGCAGCGCAATTCCAAACGCTTCCTGTTTGGCATCACCAGCGGCATCGCGGCGACGATGTTCCGTCAGCCCTATGCGACGCGGGCGGTGCTGCACTACCGCCGTCCCGGTCTTTTGACCCGGCAAGAGCTGACCGCGCTGACCACCCTTGACGCCAAAGACCCCAGCATCCCGCGTGAGGCGTTGGATTACCTTGGCGACGGTCTCGACATGATCAAACCGGCTTAAAGCTCACTGCGTCAGGTTGCGCCAGATTTGCGCGCCCTGCGCAATGGTCTGACGCGGGTTTCCGTGGTCAGTTTCGGCAACCGATCCCCCTAGCCGCAGCCGAGGCCCCCATGCAAAACCAAACCCGCGATCTGAACTTTGCCGATGCGTTCATCCATGCCGAACTGGTGGAAAACCCGGTCGATTACCCGGTGGAGGACGGCGTTGTGGTGAACCTTGGCCCGACGCCGATGGTGACGGGCAGCACCCATCCCGCCATTGTGTCCGCGTGGAAATCCACTTGGCTGATCGGCGGCACGATCAAATCGGCGGAACGCGCGGCGGTGATCAAGGTGCGCCAAGCCACCAATCTGGGCGGCGTTGGCCTGCGCGGTTGGGATTGGCTGGGCAACCGGATCAAAAGCTTTCCGCGCGACACCCCACTTTATATCTCATCGCAAGACCATATCGGCAGCGTCGTGACCGACCCCTATGTGTTCAGCAATGAACGCAGCACGCCTTCAGAACTGCAAGAGTTTGACCTGAAGCTGAACCTGTGGTGGTCGCCCGGCGATACCGATTGCTTCATCCACAACGAACATCCGTTTCTGGAAGTTCACACGCAAATTCATGGGCTTGGCCGGATGCAGAAGTTCAAGGATCGTGACGCGAAGACGCTTTACGAAGATGTGGTGATGCCGATTGGCTATACCCATGACCCGTTTTGCCGCGTCACCGGGCGGAATGAATGGAGCTATCCTTGGCATCGCTATTATGCCGATACCGACAGCATCTGGCTGGCCATCGAGTTGCATCCGAAGGGCTAAGCCTCGCCCGCGCTACAGCACCAGATCTGCCATCAGATCATGCAGCGCGCGGGCGACGGCAAAGCTGTCATCTTGCTGATCACGTTTGCAAAACAGCTCACAACTCCACCAGCCAACATATCCGGTCGCCTTGACGGCATCGGTCCAGTCCCGCAGGTTCAAGACGCCCGCCCCGGTGGAGACATTGCGCAATATGGCTTCATCGGGAATACCGCCGCTGAACGCCAATGAATCGCAAATATGCACGCCGTAGATCAGGTTTTTGTCTAGTTTGGCAACCGTGTCTGGCGTATCGCCAGAGGCATGGCAATGCCAATAATCAATCACCATACGGATATTATCGCGAGCTGCGCGTTCAATCAGCTCTTGCTGATCCGCCAATGTATTAAGCGGCGACCAGGCCAAAGCTTCCAGATATATCACAAGCCCATATTCTGCGGCCAGATCAGCCAGATCGGCAAGGTTTTTGGCGGTGATTGCAACCTGCTCTGATCGCGGTAACCCCAGCACACCTTTGTAAAGCGCGCAAGCCAATCCCGCTGCGTGTTTTTGAACCGTCTCTACCTGCACGGGCCCTGTCAAAACCTGAACACCTTTCGCCCCGGCGATTTTAGCCAGTTGGAATATAGCGCAGGCGTCTAGCATCAACTGTGGTTTGGCATCGGCGTGGCGTTCAATATCAAGCAAGAAGCCGATTCCCGGAATATCAATGCCGTGCAGCCGCGCCGCCAATTCTGTCTCTGAAAATCCTGCATCCAAGACGCTGCGCATCTTGGCGGCTGAAATCTCCAGCCCCGCGAATCCTGTTGCCCGCATGATCGCAATATCCATCGAAAGCGTGGAGTATCGCGAAACAAGGCCGTGATAGATCAATTTCTGCTGTGTCACGTGCTATCTCCAAACCTATTGCCAGCGTGCCATCCGCCAATCGGCATCCAACGTCAGGTGTCATCTCTATGCCGGATAATTGTGAGTCGAGAAACACCTTATGCAGTATGGCGCATAATTTTATTCACACTGCGTCAGTATGCTTCATATTTTTCTGAATCGCGCAGTTGCTGACCCTGATTACCAAACCTTATCCTTGTCGGGCTTGCCATCTGAAGATGGCCCACAAACCCATGGGGATCAGCATGGAAAGCGTTGATTATATTGTCATAGGCGGCGGATCGACAGGCTGCGTTGTGGCCGCACGGCTTTCCGAAAACGCCGATTGTGCGGTTGCCCTGCTGGAAGAAGGCCCGCGCGATCGCAGCCCCTATATCCATATCCCCGGTGCCTATTATAAAACCGCGCAAGGCCCGCTGTTAAAACGGTTTTCTTGGGAGACACCGGCCAATCAAGAAACCCATGCAAACCCGACAATGGTGTAGGCCTCTGTTTTAGGCGGCGGCAGCTCGGTCAATGCGATGATTTATATTCGCGGCAATCCAGCGGATTATCAGGCATGGGAGACTTCGGGTGCGGCAGGTTGGGGTTATAGCGATGTCTTGCCCTATTTCCTTAAGGCCGAGGATAACAATCGTTTTAACAATGCCGCCCATGCAACAGGTGGACCTCTGGGCGTCTCGGATAATATTGAAATTCATCCATTGACGCGCGCGTGGTTACTGGCTTGCCAAGCTGCGGGATTGCCGTTGAACCCTGACTTCAATTCAGGGGATCAAGCGGGCTGCGGTCTATATCAAATCACCGCCCGCCATGCGCGACGCAGTTCTGCCGCGACGGCTTATATTCATCCCGCCAAGCATCGCAAAAACCTGCATGTCCAGACCGGCGCACGGGTCACCCGAATCCTAGTCGAGAATGGCACGGCGGTCGGCGTTGAATATGTAAAACGCGGTCGATTGATGACATTACGCGCCCGCAAGGAGGTTATTCTGTCTGCCGGGGCCATCGCCTCGCCAAAAATCCTCATGCTGTCAGGCATCGGCCCTGCTGCGCATTTGCAGCACCATGGCATCAAAACCATCGCCGATCTTCCCGGCGTTGGGCAAAATCTGCAAGATCACGTTGAAATCTCGTTGATTTATCAACTGAACGGCCCGCACAGCTATGACAAATACAAAAAGCTGCATTGGAAGGCGATGGCGGGATTGGATTATGCGCTGTTCCGCAATGGCCCTGCCGCGTCAAATCTGATTGAGGGCGGGGCGTTCTGGTGGGGCAACCGCGCCGAAGCCCTGCCCGATGTGCAGTTCTTCATGGTGGTCGGGGCGGGCATCGAGGAAGGCGTTGACGCGGTGCCGGGCGGCAATGGCTGCACGGTCAATCTGGGCCAAATTCGCCCGCGTTCGCGTGGCGAGGTCACCTTGCTCAGCGCCGATCCGGCGGTTTCCCCCAGAATTCGCCCGAACTATTTCAGCGATCCCTATGATCTGGACGCTGTCACCGATGGCGGTCTGTTTGCGATGGAGGTGATGGACCAGCCCGAGATGCGGCGCTACATCGCCCAGCGCCAAACCCCCAGCCCAGCGATCAGCCGCGAGGCGTTCCGCCGCTTTTGCCAGACCGAAGCCCATGCAGCTTTGCATCCGGCAGGCACTTGCCGCGCGGGCAGCGACGATCTCTCGGTGGTCGATCCGCAGCTGCGGGTGCATGGCATTGCGGGCTTGCGGGTCGCCGATGCCTCGATCATGCCGCAGCTGATTTCCGGCAATCCGAACGCGGTCTGCATCATGATCGGCGAAAAGGCCGCTGATCTGATCAAGGCTGCGCAAGCCTGACACGCGAAGATCAAAAGCGCGCATCATCACAGGCAAACGTCAAAAAGGGGAAAGGGTGAGAGGCTGACAACGACCCAAGCGGGGCTCGTTACGGCTGCTTCCTTCCGGACCTGACCGGGTTGGCGAGGCGCTTACCCGCGCCAACCTCTCAAGCGGTGATATAGGCGGATGCAATCGGATTCGCAAGGCTTCGCGAACCACGACGATGCAGCAAGGCCGCAGGCGGTTAAGCCTTGCCGCCCGCCAGACCCTTCAGAAAGCCGATCGCGGATTTCAGCATCCCGTCCAGCCACACCCGCCCGGCATCCACCGCCGCGACATAGGCCTGCAACGCCCCCGCCGCCGCCGGAAATTGTTGCGCCAGTTTCGGTGCCATCACATAGGCGGCCAGCAGGGCCACCGCTAGCACCAGCATCAGCACAAAGCCCGAGCGGAAGCTGGATTTCTTCGCCCCATCCTCGCCCAAGGTCTCGGCAATCGCCGACTGACCCGTCCGCTTTTCACTGCTGGCGCGCAGGGTAGAGTTGATTTCCTCGATCTCGGGCAACATGTCCCGCCGGGATTGTGGCTTGGCCACCACCTCAGGCTCGCCCTTCATCCGGGCCAAGCGGCGGGCCACGACCCCCAATCCCGACGCCGGAGGCTCCAGCCCCAGTTCGGTCTGGGTTTCCACCACGGGGGTTTCCACCTTACGGGCCTCAACCTCGCGCTCGGCTTCTTCGCGCAACACCGCCAGCACGCTTTCGTCAATGCTGCGCAGGGTGGGTTCGGGCGGGGGCGGCGCAGCTTCGGTCAGCGGCGCGGCTTCGCTCAACGACAGATCAAGCTCTGGATCATCCACATCAGGCCGCTCCTGCGCGGCGACATCGGATGCAGCCGAACCCGCAGGGCTTTCCATCGGCGCAGCAATCGGCGGCGGCGCATCAAACAACGCCTCCTCTGCCGCCAGTTCCGCCTCTACTTCGGGCGACAGTTGAAACCAAGCATGGCCACAGTTGGAACATTGTACATCGCGCGCCCCGTCCGGGATCGCAGCCGCATCAACCTCATATTCCGCATCGCAATTCGGGCAAACTAGACGCATTTTTGGGGTCCGGGGTCATTTCTGAGAAGCAGGCTGTTAACTTGTAGCAATGAAGGAAACATTCTGGAAGCCTTTGTGGCAAAACTTGGACCGAAGCGATTGAATCCGTTGCCACCTTGGGCAATGGTGCAACGCAATGCGCCCCAAACAGGATGAAACCCGGTGATTGCCTTCGACAATGTGGCCTATAGCTACGGCGGGGGCGAATTGCTGTCCGAGATTTCGCTGCGCTTGTCGCCGGGACCGTTCCATTTCCTGACCGGGCCATCGGGGGCGGGCAAATCCACCTTCCTGAAGCTGTGCTATGGCGAGCTGATGCCCAGCGCCGGGCGGATCACTTTGTTTGACCGCGAGGTGCGGTCTTTAAGCCGCGATGACATCGCCCTGACCCGCCGCCGGATTGGCATGGTGCAGCAGGATTGCCAGTTTCTCGACCATCTGCCCTTGGCCGCAAATGTGGCCTTGCCGCTAATGGTGGCGGGCAAGGCATCTGTCCCGCAGGATCTCAGCGATCTGCTGGGTTGGGTCGGCTTGGGCCAGTTGGCCGACGCGCTGCCGCCGTCGCTCTCGGGGGGTGAGCGGCAACGGGCAGCTTTGGCGCGCGCCATCATCATCGGCCCCGATGTCGTGCTGGCAGACGAGCCTACCGGCAACCTCGATTGGGAAATGTCGCTGCGGCTTCTGACTCTGCTGGTGGAGTTGAACCGCATGGGCAAAACCGTGCTGATCGCCACCCATGATCTGAACCTGATCCGGCAGGCGAAATCCTTGGTCGCGGCCCGCGTGCTGCGGATATCCAAACGCCGGGTGCAACTGGCCGGGGCTGATCTATGAACCTTTGGTCGCTGCTTACCCCCGACCGCAAAGCTGATCGGCAGGCCGACCGCGTGGTGCCGCCCTCGGGTCACACCGCATGGCTGACTTCATTCACCGCAGGCGCGATGGCATTTCTGGTGGTGTTCGCGCTGGCTTTGTCGCTGGCCGCAGGCCGTTTGGCAGATCGCTGGTCGGATGCGTTGGAGCGTACCGCCACCGTGCGGCTGTCTGCGCCGGAAGATCAGATGGAGCTGCAAACCAAAGCCGTGCTGGCGGTGCTGTCGACCACCCCCGGCATCGCCTCGGCCCGTGCCATGACCGATGCCGAACAGCGCGCCCTGCTGGAACCGTGGTTCGGCCCCGACCTGCCCGTCGACGCCCTACCGCTGCCCCGGCTGATCGAAGTCACCGAAACTGGCGCGGGTTATGATGGCGAAGGTCTACGGCAGCGCCTCGCCGCTGAAGCCCCCGGCGCCGTGCTGGATGATCACACCCGTTGGCGCAGGCCGCTCGCGGTGGCCGCAGGCCGCCTGCGCCTGCTGGGCCTGCTCTCCATCGGCCTGATCGGCACCGCCACCGCCGCGATGATCACCCTTGCCGCCAGCGCTGCGCTGGCTGCCAACGCCCAAGTCGTCCGCGTGCTGCGGCAGGTGGGCGCGCGCGACGCCTATATCGCCCGCGCCTTCGTCCGCCGCTTCACCCTGCGCGCGATCTCGGGCGCGGCTGTCGGCACGGTCTTGGGCATGATCGGCGTGGCTCTGCTGCCCTCCACCGACACCGCTGGCGGTTTTCTGACTGGCCTTGGCTTCCAAGGCATAGGCTGGCTCTACCCGCTCACCCTGCCCCCCCTCGTCGCCGTGGTCGCCTTTGCCGCCACCCGAAGCGCCGCGTTCCGCAAACTCCGGGAGCTGACCTGATGCCGAAACCCCTGCAATGGCTGCTGTCGCTGGTGTTCATCCTGCAAATGTATCTCGCGATGCTTGTGCTGGGCGTGGTCTACCTGCCCTATGCGCTGCTCAACCGGGACGGAGCCGTCGCCGCCTGCCATGCCTTCTGCACATGGGTCCGCTTCAGCCTGCGCCTGATCTGCGGGTTGCGCACCGAAATCCGCGGGAATGTGCCGCAAACCGAAGTGCTGATCGCCCCCAAGCACCAAAGCTTCCTCGACATCATCCTGATCTACGGTGCCCTGCCCCGCGCCAAATTCATTATGAAGGCGGAACTCCGCTTCGCCCCGATCCTCGGCTGGTATGCCCTGCGCATCGGCTGCGTCCCGGTCAATCGCGGCAAAAGGGGCGCTGCAATCACCAAGATGATGACGGATGTGAAATCCGGCCTCGCCCGCCCCGGCCAGTTGATCATCTACCCACAAGGCACCCGTGTCGCCCCCGGTGAAAGCCTGCCCTACAAGATCGGCACCGCAGCGCTTTACAGCCAGCTCGGCCAACCCTGCATCCCCATCGGCACCAATGTCGGCCTGTTCTGGCCGAAACGCGGCATCCTGCGGCATCGCGGCACCGGCGTGGTCGATTTCCTGCCCGCCATCCCCCCCGGCCTGTCCAATGCCGAGTTCATGGCGCAACTGGAAACCCAAGTTGAGACTTCCTCCAACGCCCTGATGGCAGAAGCAGGTTACAAATGAGCACCTCCCCCGCCACCATCGACCACCTGCTCGACACCATCCCGCTGACACTCACCGTCAAGAAAATGTTCGGCGAATACGCCCTTTATCTCGACGGCATCATCGTCGCCTTCATATGCGACGACACCCTGTTCATCAAACCCACCCCCGGCGCCAACGCGGTGCTGCCGGATGCCGAGCGCGGCCCCGCCTATCCCGGCAGCAAGGATTATATCATCGGCTCCGAAGCCTTGGACGACCCCGACCTCTGCGCCCGCGCCCGCGCCCTGCGTGCTGTCGCCGCCGACGCCCCACCACCCAAGCCAAAGAAACCGAAAGCCGCGAAGAAACCCAAATCTGCCTAAGCCCATCCTCTGCGCTCAAATATCCCCGCCGGAGGCACTTCGGCCCCACAACCCAAGGCCCGCCCATGACTCCCCCCACTTGGATCACCACCCTAGACGACCTGCATGCCCATTACGGCACCCCCGGCAAACCAGCCCTTGCCAAGGTCACCGCCCATCTGACCCCCGCCTACGCCGCCTTCATCGCCGCCTCGCGGTTCTGCATCCTGTCCACCGTCGGCCCGGAAGGCACCGATGGCTCGCCGCGCGGCGATGAAAACCCGGTGGTGATCCCGCTCGATCCAGAAACCCTCGCGATGCCCGACTGGAAGGGCTAATGAGCGGATCGACAGCTTGCGCAACATCATCCGCGATGGCCGCGTCTCGCTGATCTTCCTCGTGCCGGGATCCACCACCGCCATCCGTGTCAACGGCACCGCCAAGATCACCGCCGACCCAGACTTGCGCGCCCGCTTTGACCGCGATGGAACCCAGCCGCGCAGCGTGATCGTGATCCGCACAACCGAGGTCTATTCGCAATGCGCCCGCGCCCTGCAACGCTCGGCGCTGTGGACGGCCCCGCACGCCGAAAATCTGCCCACCCCCGGCCAGATGCTGCAAGACGCGACTCAGGTGCGATCAACGGGGCTGACTATGACGCCGAGCGCGCCACCCGCGCGCATCTGGGCTGGTGGTAGCGGTCAGTCCTGCCGTGCCCTGCGCGCGCGAAAGCTGGCCACCTTGTCGCGATTGCCGCAGACAGCCATAGAACACCACCGCCGCCGATTGTTCTTGCCGTGGTCGTGAAACACCATGTTGCACGCCGGATTGGCGCAATGACGCAGCCGGTCTGCTTCAAACCCACTCGCAAACCGGGCAAAATCCAAAGCCACCGCCACGGCGATCTGATCGCGCGCGGCCGCCTCGCGCTGCATCAACTGTGGTTCTCCGGCCTGCATCTCTAGCGTCAAGGCGATGCGCAACTGCCCCAGCAATGCATTGACACTGTCCAACGTCTGCTGCGGCAGCGGCAACCGCTGCGCCATTGCCTCAAAGGCCTCGCGCAGGCTTGCGCGCAGCGCTAACAGCCGCGCGGGCTGCGCCGCCGCTGTCACCGCCACGCCGGCCAGCCGCGCCCAGTGCTGCTGGGCCTCGGCACTCGCCAGAAAATCGACCGCAGGCCCCAACCCGGCGGGTGTGGTGTTCAACAGATCAATCCACAACCGCCCGCCCAGAAACGGCACCCCGTCGCGAAACTCGCGCTGATCCACCTGTGTCATCTGGCCCGCCCTTCGCTCGTCGCCGCGCTCTGCATCACCTTGCTAACCGATAAAGCGCGCGATGACCAGAATTCAACCTGTAACCGATAATATATATCTTGACTGGAATATTGCAAATGCGTAACCGATAAAACTTCAATACACAGGTGTCGAACCGGAGCGTCTCCCGCGCCTCGGTCGCAACAGCACAAAGGCTCAATCATGCAGACTTCTCTTTTCACGCGGCTGTGCAGCGCCGCGTTTTTCATCACCGTAGCCGCTGCGGCCCATGCCGCCCCAGTGACGCATTACGGGGCGTCAATCAGCTTGCCGTCAGATCAGATTGCCTTCGGCGGCACTGGCATCAAGACCGAGGTGGGCGAGTTGATGGCAGGCCCGGCTTTTGGCGATCTGAGCAAGGGCCAGCATGGCACCTTCATCCGGATGCCTGCGGGGTTTGTCAGCCCGGTCCACAGCCATACGCAAGACTATCTGGCCGTGGTGATTTCCGGTGTTGGTGGCAATGGTGCACCGGGGGCGGCGGATCTGGCACTGTCGCCCGGGTCGTATTGGTTCCAGCGCGGCGAGGAACCGCATGTGACCAAATGCCTGTCCAGTGAGGATTGTTTGTTCTTCCTCTATCAGCCGGGCGCTTTCGATTATCTTCCGGTCCAGTGACACGGCCAAGCACCCCGTCGCCGCGCGGGGTGCCACTTCACAAACCTGCGGTGGCTTCGGGACAGGGCTGCTACCTGCGCGCCAAAGTGCCAAACACCCAGTCCCACAAAGGCGAGGTGACGCCGAAATTATGCGTAACATCATGGTGATGCACCGCGTGCAGCCGGATCAGCCGCCGCAGCCATGACCGCCCGCCGCTGCCCAAGTGATGCACCACATAATGCACGCTGATATAGCCGAGATAGCCGAAAAGCACGCCCGCCATCACCGCAGCAGCCCACTCGGGCCGCAAGGCCCAAGTCAGCGGCCAATAGACCAGCCCGTAGAACACCAAGAGCGTCACCAGCATCGGCGTGCCTTGCAACTCACGCGGGGCCGCGTGATGCGCCAGATGGATCTGCTGCAGCAGCGGCGCATGGTGGAAGGCAAAGCGGTGGATCAGATATTCCGCCAAACTCCAGCCCAGCAGCCCCAGCACGATCAATCCAGCCGAGGCAAATCCGCCACCCGGCCCAAACGCAAGGACAACGCACAGCAGGATCAACAGCGGATAGACCAGAAAATCGAGGAAAAACATCCAAGCCGGCATTTCCGCACTGAACATCTGCAAAATCCGCGTTTTGGCGTTGCGCACGCTTTGCCAAAACGGATGGGTCTGCATCGCGTTAGGGTCCATATCTGTCGCCTGCCTTTATGCCGATGGCTCTGCGGGACGCATCGGCTGTCATGACACCGTTACTCTCGCAGAGATTGCATAAAATATCCAGCCCGGCCCAGTGGATAGGAAACAGGGACGGCAGCAGCCCAAAAGCCCGCACTCAAAAAGGCTAAAAACGGCCCGTGTCTTCATCGGCAATGGCGTCGTCGATAAAGCCGCCCGGATCAGCCGTAAACGCTTGATACAACTTGAAATGCCGCGTCTGCCGATAATCGGTTGGGGTAAGCCCGGCCTTGCTGATTTCCAAAACCTGCGCCTCGGGCAGCGCCATCAGCAGCGGCGAATGGGTCGCCATGATCACCTGCGCGCGCCCCTGTGACTGAATATGGCTAAGAATCCGCAACAGCTGCAACTGACGTTTCGGTGACAGTGCAGATTCCGGCTCGTCAAGAAAGTAGATGCCCTGCCGCGACAGCCGTTCCTCAAAGAACCGCAAGAACCCCTCACCATGGCTTTCCGACAGATAATCCGGCGGCGGGCCACCGCCATCGCGCGCCGCTTCGTCCAGATAGCGCGCCACGCTGAAGAATGATTCCGCCTTGAAAAACCAGCCATTCGTCACTTTCGGCAACCAAGCCGCGCGCATCACCTCGCCCAGCGCGGCACCGCTGGTGTCAATCGCGCGGGAGTGATCGACCGCACGGTAGCCCTTGCCACCGCCCGCCTCGTCATAACCGCTCAGGCCCGCAATCGCCTCGATAAGCGTAGATTTTCCCGTGCCGTTCTCGCCAACGATGATGGTGACAGCGGCGGTGAAATTCAGTTCAAACTCCGGGTCGGCCAGCCAAGGCAAGTTGAACGGATATTCCTTGCGCCCCGCGATACGTTCCGGCAGCAGGCTGATCCGCTTCAAAAACGGCGGCGGCAGACTGGTTCCGGTGCGTTTGCGGCTCATCGTGATAACCCCTGTGGCTCGGTCACAGCATCTTGCGGCAAAAGTTAAGGCCGCGTAAACACGCGGCCTATGGTATTTGATTTCATTGGGTATTTTTTCTGTCCACGCGTGGACAACTCCCTCTCAGGCCGCCAACCCCTTGCTGCCCATATCCAGAAACTTCTGCCGCCGATCCTTGATCAAAGCCTCGGGTTTCTTGCCCGACAGCTCTTTCAACATCGTCTCAATCGCCTTCCCGACCGCCTCGATCGTGTCTTTCCGCCCGCGCTGCGCGCCCCCCAGCGGCTCCTTCACGATCCGATCAATCACGCCCAATTTCTGCAAATCCTGCGCCGTCAGCCGCAGGGCCTCGGCGGCCTCACGCATCTTTTCCGCATCTTTCCACAAGATCGAAGCGCAGCCCTCGGGTGAGATCACCGAGTAAACCGAATGCTCCAACATCGCGATCCGGTTCGCCGTGGCAAACGCCACCGCCCCGCCAGAACCACCCTCGCCGATGATCACCGAGATCAACGGCACACCGATTTCCAGACATTTCGCCGTCGAGCGCGCAATCGCCTCGGCCTGCCCGCGCTCCTCGGCACCCTTGCCCGGATACGCGCCGGGTGTGTCGATCAGCGTGATCACCGGCAGACGAAACCGATGCGCCATATCCATCAACCGCACCGCTTTGCGGTAGCCTTCAGGCCGCGCCATGCCAAAGTTGCGCTCAATCCGCGACTTGGTATCGTTGCCCTTCTCATGCCCGATCACCATCACCGGCGTGTCGTTGAAGCGCGCAAGCCCCCCCATCACCGCGTGATCGTCCGAGAAACCCCGGTCGCCTGCAAGCGGGGTGTATTCCTGAAACAACGCCTCAATGTAATCTTTGGAATGAGGTCGTTCGGGGTGCCGTGCCACCTGACATTTCCGCCACGGCGTCAGATCCTTATAGAGATCCTTCAGCAACTGATCCGCCTTGCGGTCCAACTGCTCGGCCTCTTTGGTGACATCCATCCCGGTGTTGCTGCGCGCCATCGCGCGCAATTCCTCGGCCTTGCCTTCGATTTCTGCCAAGGGCTTCTCGAATTCGAGGTAGTTCATCGCGCACTCCATGCCGGGCAAGGCCCCCTATATGGCCGCGTGGCGCGGAAAATGCAACCACGGTGACGGCGATCGGCAGGCGGCTGCACTTCGGCAAGATTTGCAATAGTCTGGCGTGGCATCAGAACCAGATGATGCAAGGACGGATATGATGACAAACGCCTACGAAGCCCGATTGATCCGCGTGCTGGATTACATCCATGACAACCCCGCCGGGGATTTGTCGCTGGATGCGCTGGCCGATGTGGCGGCGCTGTCGCGGTTTCACTTTCATCGGGTGTTTCATGCCCTGACGGGAGAAACGGCGGCGGCAGCGGTGCGGCGGATGCGGATGTACCGCGCCTCTGTGGCGCTGGTTCAGACCGCCGCGCCCCTGGCCAAGATCGCCCGTGCTGTCGGCTATCCCAACCTTGCATCATTCACCCGCAGCTTTGCCGAGCTTTATGGTGTGCCCCCGGCCGCCTTCCGCGCCAAGGGCGAGCTGCGCCCCCTGCCCCCCTTGTTCAGAACTGGAGAATCGCTGATGTATGCCGTTGAAATCCGCCAAGACCCCGCCCGCAGACTGGCAGCCATGCCGCATAAGGGCGCTTATACCGAGATCGGTCGCGCCTTTGAGAAAGGCGGCGCCGTGCTGGCCGCGCGCAAGCTGATGGGGGCCTGTAGTGGCATGGTCGGGGTCTATTATGACGATCCCTCGGCTGTGCCCGCCGCTGATCTGCGCAGCCATGCCGGATTTGAGATTGGCGCTGGCTCGGTTGATCCGCCGTTAGAGCTCGTCAACCTGCCCGCCGGACGCCATGCCGTGCTGCGGTTTAAGGGCCCCTATTCCGGCCTGCCCGCCGCCTATGAACAGCTCTACCGCAACTGGTTGCCGGGATCGGGCGAAACCCCCGCTGACAGTCCGGTGTTCGAGGTCTATCTGAACACGCCGATGGATACCGCCCCCGAGGAATTGCTGACCGAGATTTGCTTGCCGCTGGCCTAGAGCGGTTCAAAATCAAGCCCTAAAAACAGCACAGCCCCGTGGGTTACCACGGGGCATGCATACTCCCGATGTTGCGGCATTGGGCCTCCTCTCCCTTTGCCGCGCGGGTATTTGGTGGGCACCCTGAAGTGCCGTTGCGTCACACTGACGTCACAAAACCCCTGAGTCAACAGGATCTTTACAGCGCTGAAACATTAAGCAGCGGCAATCATTTCCGCCTGTTTCACGATCACTTCTGCCTGCTTGATCGAGGCAATATCGACCAATCGGCCCTTATAGACCGTAGCCCCCTCGCCCCGCGCCTTCGCATCGGCCATCGCGGCGAGAATCTCGCGCGCTTCGGCCACCGCGCCCTCTGACGGCGTGAACACTTCGTTCGACAACGCGATCTGTTTGGGGTGAATCGCCCATTTGCCGACCATGCCCAACGTGGCCGCGCGGCGGGCTTGAGCACGGAAGCCTTCGTCATCGCTGAAATCACCGAACGGGCCATCGACCGGCAGGATGCCATGGGTGCGGCAGGCAGCCACGATGGCGGTTTGTGCCCAATGCCACGGATCGGACCAATGCTTCACTCCCTCACGCAGCATGTAGTAGTTTTCCTGCGTGCCACCGATCCCGGTGGTCTGCATCCCCATTGAGGCCGCGAAATCCGCAGCCCCCAAGGACATCGCCTGCAAGCGCGGGCTAGAGGCCGCGATGTCTTCGACATGCGCGATGCCTGCGGCGGATTCGATGATTACCTCGAAGGAAATCGGCTTGGCGCGGCCCTTGGCGCGTTCAATCGCTGTCACCAGCGCGTCAACGGCGTAAACATCCGCCGCACAGCCAACCTTGGGGATCATGATCTGATCCAAGCGCGGCCCGCATTGTTCCAGCAGATCGACCACATCGCGATACCAAAACGGGGTGTCGAGGCCGTTGATCCGCACTGACAGGGTTTTCTTGCCCCAATCCAAGCTGTTCACCGCCTCAACGATATTGGCGCGGGCTTGATCTTTGTCGGAAGGCGCGACCGAATCTTCCAGATCGAGGTTGATCACATCGGCGGCAGAGGCGGCCATCTTGGCGAACAAAGCCGGGCGCGATCCGGGGCCAAACAACTGGCAGCGATTGGGGCGCGCAGGCGGGCTGGGTTGCAGACGGAAGGACATTTTGGCCTCGCAAGGATATTTCGCACTATTTGAGGCATTTAGTATATTGTTGCGCGACGAACGGCAAGTTGAATTTGCAGGTGCAGCAATTTGGTGGAGGCACGCGCGGGGATTGTGGAATATTCTGCGGCAATTATTGAATAGACGGTATAATATTAAAATATTATTCGATTAAATTGAGTATTTTGTCGAAATAACTCTCACACCAGTGCCTTTCCCCGCAGTTCCTTGCAAACCCCTGCCGCAGAGCAGCAGCGCGATGGCGCGGCCTTGACGGCCCCGTTGTTCTGTCTCACACCCAAGCGCGCAGAATTGACCGCCGTGCGCGGATGTGAGGATGTGAGGATGTGAGGATGACCAGAACCGTTTACCTGAACGGCGACTATCTGCCGGAAGCTGAGGCAAAAGTCTCGATCTTTGACCGCGGTTTTCTGATGGCCGATGGCGTCTATGAGGTCACCTCGGTGCTGGATGGCAAGCTGATCGACTTTGGCGGCCATTGCGTGCGGCTGGCGCGCAGCCTGTCGGAGCTGGAGATGCAAAACCCGCATAGTGATGCCGAATGGTTGGCTATTCATCGGGAATTGGTGGCGCTGAATGGCATCGGCGACGGGATGGTCTATCTGCAAGTCACCCGTGGCAATCCCGGCGACCGCGATTTCGCCTATCCGTCTGAAGACGTGAAGCCGACTGTGGTTTGTTCACCCAAAGCAAGCCGGGGCTGGCGGATAATCCGGCGGCGAAGGTTGGATTCAAGGTGATCTCGATCCCCGACATTCGTTGGGGGCGGCGCGATATCAAGACGGTGCAGCTTTTGTACCCTTCGATGGGGAAAATGGCGGCCAAGAAGGCCGGGGTCGATGACAGTTGGTTTGTCGAGGATGGCGTGGTGACCGAAGGCACCTCGAACAACGCCTATATCGTCAAGGGCAACAAGATCATCACCCGTCAGCTTTCCAGCGATATCCTGCACGGCATCACCCGCGCGGCGGTGCTGCGCTTTGCGGTAGAAGCGCAGATGGAGGTTGAGGAACGGGCGTTTTCCATCACCGAAGCCCAAAGCGCGGATGAAGCGTTTATCACCTCGGCCTCGGCGTTTGTGATGCCGGTGGTTGAAATTGATGGTGCCGCCGTGGGTAGTGGCAAGCCGGGGCATGTCGTCGCCCGGCTGCGTGAGATTTATCTGGACGAGATGCGCAAGGCGGCGGTTTGATCGTATGGCTCTGGTTTTCTTTGTGAAGACCAGAGCCCGCTTTCAGATTTGATATAGCGCCACTTGTGAGACCGCGAAATTGCTTGGGTTTGTCAGATAAGCGAGTTCGATGGTTTGACCGGGATCGGAGTTGTTTTCTAGGCCAACCGTAACCGTGCCTGAGTCGGTGTCGGTGTGCGAAAACAGCGTCCATTGCGACAGATCGGCGACGCGCGCATCGACATCCAGTTCCAGACGGTCCTCGCTGCCATCAAAATCGCTGACGGTGACGGCTTCGGCATCGTCACGCTCGTGGAGGCTGACGATCAGATCGCTGCCCGCCCCACCCGTCAGCGTATCGCCATCATCGCCGATCAGCAGATCATTGCCCGCGCCACCTGAGACTTCATCGGACGCATGGTCCGCAGTTTCCCAGCCCTCCAACTGATTGTCGGTTGCGGAAATCGCGTCATTGCCATCGCCGCCATCCAGCGTGTTTGCGCCGGAGTAGTCCCAAATGGAATCGTTGCCCGCTTCACCATGCACGGTGTCATCGCCCAATTGGCCGTAGTCGAACGCCGATTGCGACACGGTGTTTTCCACCCAGTTGGTGTCATTGCCCTCACCAAGCGAGATCGTGTCGTTGTCTTCCTCGCCCAGTACAACATCATCGCCGCGACCGCCGAACATATTGTCATCGCCAGTCAAACCGAGCACGATGTCATTGCCCGCGCCGCCGTGAAGCTCGTCACCGCCGGCGCTACCATCCACCGTATCATCGCCAAACCCGCCGCGGATGGTGTCATCGCCCGCATTGCCAATCAGTGAATCATCGCCGCCAAGACCAGAGATTACGTCATCTCCGGCGTGGCCAAGCAGCGTGTCGCTGCCATCGCTGCCAGACAGAGTGTCGCCCGGTTGAGCGGGTTCTTCGTCCTTATCATCATCGTCAGAGCCGCCAAAAACAAAACCCAACAAAGGCAAGGCAAGCAACAGCAGAAATTCCATTCGGGCACCCGTAACATTGACTCTGGCGGTCAGTAGGAAGGCGGATGCGGCGGCGCGTCAACTTTTGCGGTAATTTCGCCTTAAATCTTCCACAATTTCAAAGTGATCCGGAAATTGTTTCCAAAGCTGGTTCAATCCGGCAGTGCCGCCAGCACTTCCGTCAGAATCGGGGCAAGCCGCAGCGCCCAAGCTTGCTGCTCGGCCTCTGTGCCGATCAGATCATTGCGCAACTCGATCAAGGTGTTATGGCGACCGGGTTGCAAAGCATGCATGTCAATCGCATCACCGGGCAGGTAGCCCGCGTAGGGCTCGTTGTCACCGATGCAGAGGTCGGCCTCGGCCTCCAGTCGGGCGATCAGTGGCTTGGAGAACCGCTCGTCCAGATGGCTATAGAGCACGCCGACATGCCAAGGCCGTGGTGGGCGACCTTTCAGGCAGGGGGTGAAGGAATGGATGGCCAAGATCACCGTATCGGGTTGGCGCGCGGCCAATTTTGCATAGGCGGCGTGGTAGGGGCGATAGAGCGTGTTCAGTCGCCGCTCAGTCTCCACCGCATCGACATGGCGGTTGGCGGGGATGATGGTGCCATCATAGAGCTTCATCACCAAGGTCGGATCCTGCTCGCCCCGGTTCGGATCAATCACCAAGCGCGAGAAGTCCGAGCAGATCACCGGGCTGTCCAGCGCCACGCCCAAAGCCCACGCCAAACCTGCCGCCCCCACATCATAGGCGATATGCCGCGCCATATCGGCGTCGCTGATCCCCAGAGTGCCGCCTAAATCATCAGGCACCCGGTTGGTTGCGTGATCGCAGGTCACCAACCAGCGCCCCGGCCTGTTTTCGCCCGAAATCGTAAATGCCATGCTCATTCCGTCACAATCCATCAACTTCCGACATTTATGCTACCGCTACCGAAACCGCCAGTTGCTCCGCGCGTCAGTTTGTTCCATAAGACGCGCGGCCCACCACGAAAAAATGAACGCGACGAAAAGGAACAAGGCATGAGACGCCTTCGGAACGTAAAGATCGTGGCCACTTTGGGCCCGGCCTCCAGCGACTATAAAATGATCCGCGCGCTGTTTGAGGCAGGGGCCGATGTGTTCCGCCTGAACATGAGCCACGGCAGCCATGCCGAACAGGCCGCGCGCCATGCCATCATCCGTCAGGTCGAAGCCGATACAGGTCGCCCGATTGCGATTCTGGCTGATCTTCAGGGGCCAAAACTGCGCGTTGGCGTGTTTGCCAACCCGGCGGGCGAGGAACTGGTCGAGGGCGCTGCCTTCCGTATGGATCTGAGCAGCGCGCCCGGCGATGCCGCCCGTGTGCAACTGCCGCATCCCGAGATTTTCGCGGCGCTGGAGCCGGGGGCCAGCCTGCTGGTCAACGATGGCAAGATCCGCGTGCGGGTCAAGGAATGCGGCAAGGATTTCGCGGATTGCGTGGTTGAGGTTGGCGGCGTGATCTCCAACCGCAAGGGCGTCAATGTGCCTGACGTGGTGCTGCCCTTGGCAGCTTTGTCGGCGAAAGACCGCGAAGATCTTGAATTTGCCTGCGAACTCGGCGTCGATTGGCTGGCCTTGTCCTTCGTGCAACGCCCGGAAGACGTGATTGAGGCGCGGGTTCTGGCGCGCGGTCGTGCCGCGATCCTATCGAAGATTGAAAAGCCTGCGGCGGTGAAAGCCTATGACGCGATCCTGCAAGTGTCGGATGGCATTATGGTTGCGCGTGGCGATCTGGGTGTCGAACTGCCCGTCACTTCGGTGCCGCCGATCCAGAAACGTCTGGTCCGTGGCGCTCGGGCGGCGGCCAAGCCGGTGATCGTGGCAACGCAGATGCTCGAATCGATGATCGAGGCTCCGGTGCCGACCCGCGCCGAGGTTTCGGATGTGGCGACCGCGATCTATGAAGGTGCCGATGCGATCATGCTGTCGGCCGAATCGGCTGCGGGCAAATATCCGATCGAAGCCGTCACCACGATGAACAACGTCGCAATGTCGGTCGAAAAAGACCCGACCTATCGTCAGGTGATTGAGGCGTCACGCCAAGTGCGCCGCGAAACCACCGCTGACGGCATCGTGGCGGCGGCGCGCGAAATCGCCGAAGCCACCAACATTAAGGCGATTGCTTGCTTTAGCCAGACCGGCACCACCGCCTCGCTGGTGTCGCGCGAACGCCCGCAGGTGCCCATTTTGGCGCTGACGCCGTTGATGTCGACCGCACGCCGGATGTCGCTGACTTGGGGTCTGCACTGCGCCATCACTCCGCCGCAAGACCGCTTCAAAGGCGCGGTGCTGGCTGCTGTGAAGGTCGCGCGCGAAGATGGTTTTGCGTCGAGCGAGGATATGATCGTCGTCACCGCAGGCGTACCGTTCAACGTCAAGGGCACCACCAACATCCTGCGCGTGGCACCATGTGACGAACGGTTGATTTCCTTCAGCGAGCCAGAGTAACCTGAACGCGGGCCAGCGTTGGCCCGCATTTCAAAGGTGAATTGGCATGAGCAACGACCAGCTACTTGTCATTGGCATTATCATCTGCGCTTTGGCCATACCCTCGCTGCTGGCGGCTTATTCGGAAAGCCGCCCGCCGCGCGCGGGTGCGATCATGGTGCTGATTGGCGGCGTGCTGCTGACAATCGCCATAACGCAAAAACCCGGCGGCTATAAGTTTGATCAGATTCCGCATCTTTTCGTGCAAGTGATTGCGGACGTGATCAAGTAATCCGCCCGATTGCCTCTTGCGCGCGTCAGCGCGCCCCCCTATAGCACCCACTCGAATACCCCGCGAGACCGGCCTACGTGGCATGCCGAGTCCCGCCTGAAACCACGGAGATGGAAATGCCCAAGATGAAGACCAAGTCGGCGGCGAAGAAGCGTTTCAGCTTCACGGCCTCCGGTCGAGTGAAAGCTGGCGTCGCCGGCAAACGCCACGGCATGATCAAACGCACGACGAAATTCATTCGTGACGCGTCCGGCACCATGTTGCTGAACCCGTCCGACGCGAAGATCGTCAAGAAATACATGCCCTACGACCGGTAAGGAGAGCAGCCAATGTCCCGCGTTAAATCCGGCGTAGTTACGCACGCCCGCCACCGCAAGGTGATCAAGAAAGCGGCTGGCTATTACGCCGCCCGTTCCACGAACTTCCGCAACGCAACGCAAGCTGTTGACAAAGCTCAACAGTATGCCACGCGCGACCGTAAGACCCGCAAGCGCAACTTCCGCGCTTTGTGGATCCAGCGGATCAACGCCGCTGTGCGTCTGTTCGATATCGAGTTCACCTACTCGCGCTTCATCAACGGTCTGGCGAAAGCTGGCATCGAAGTGGACCGCAAAGTTCTGGCTGATCTCGCCGTGCATGAGCCCGAGGCGTTCAACGCCATCGCGGCACAAGCTAAGGCAGCTTTGGCATAAGCCTTAAGCGTTGATTTCAGGAAAAGCCCTGCCCTTCGCGGCGGGGCTTTTCTTTTGGTGCTATGCTCTTGGCCAAGGTCGAAGCCTCCGGCGGGAGTATTTCAAAAAGAGCAAATCCAAGCTGCGGCTTGCAAATCCAAGCCTTGCCCGCTAGCACAAGGCCGCAGGAATACCGGAGATTGCTATGGACGGGCTCGACACCCTGAAGGCCAAATACCTGACCGCCGTTGCCAATGTGGCCGACGAAGCGGGGCTGGAAGATTTGCGCGTCGCCGCCCTTGGTAAGAAGGGCGAGATTTCGGCGCTGATGTCGGGTCTGGGCAAGATGGAACCCGATCAGCGCAAGGCCGCAGGCGCCATGCTGAACGTGCTGAAGGATGAGATTGACGCCGCTTTGCGCGCCAAGAAGGTGGCTTTGGGCGATGCGGCACTGAATGAACGCCTGCGCTCGGAATGGTTGGATGTGACGATGCCGGGGCGGCCGCGCCGGGTTGGCAGCATCCATCCTGTGTCTCAGGTAATGGAAGAACTCACCGCGATTTTCGCCGATATGGGCTTTGCCGTCGCCGAAGGTCCGCAGGTGGAGAGCGATTGGTATAACTTCGACGCACTGAATATCCCGCCGGAACACCCGGCGCGGCAGGAGCATGACACGTTCTTCATGAACCGCGCCGAGGGCGATACCCGTCCGCCCCACGTTCTGCGCACCCACACCAGCCCAGTGCAAATCCGTGCCATGGCCGCCCAAGGTGCGCCGATCCGCGTGATCGCCCCCGGTCGCGTCTACCGCATGGATATGGATCAAACCCATACGCCGATGTTCCATCAGGTTGAGGGTTTGGCGATTGACCGCAATATCTCAATGGCGAACCTGAAATGGGTGCTGGAAGAATTCTGCCGCGCCTTCTTCGAGGTGCCTTCGGTAGAGTTGCGTTTCCGCGCCAGCCACTTCCCGTTCACCGAACCCTCAGCCGAGGTCGATATCCGCTGTTCATGGGAGGGCGGTCAGCTGAAGATCGGCCAAGGCGACAAATGGATGGAAATTCTGGGCTCTGGCATGGTGCATCCCAAGGTGCTGTCCGCCGCAGGGGTGAACCCCGACGAATGGCAGGGCTTTGCCTTTGGCATGGGCATCGACCGGATTGCAATGCTGAAATACGGCATCCCCGACCTGCGCGCGTTCTTTGAAAGCGATCTGCGTTGGCTGCGCCACTACGGCTTTGCGGCTTTGGACATGCCCGATCTGGCAGGCGGGCTGAGCGCCTAAATCCTACTGCACGGGCGCAATCAGCGCCCGTGTCAGCGCAGAGAACTCATGCGCGATCATCATGTACAAAAGCGCTGTCAGCCCGAGCAACAAGCACAGCTTGCCGACATTCAGGCGCTTTCGGTCCTTGGGGATTTCAAACATCGGGTCCATCATCCGGGCGGTATAGCTGATCTTTGCCCGCAGAATAAGGCAATCGCCGCGTTGATCTGGCGACAAGCCGTTTCCACAGGGGAAACCCTGCCCTGCCCGCTTCCCCTTTCCGCCTCAATGCGTTAATCCCGCAAGCGACAATTCCCGAAGGGCCGTGCCATGAAATTCACCCTGTCTTGGTTGAAAGATCACCTCGAAACCAGCGCCACGCTGGACGACATCCTTTACGCCCTCACCGATCTGGGGCTGGAGGTTGAGGAGGTGGTGAACCCGCTGGCCAAACTCGCGCCCTTTACGCTTGCGAAAGTGATCCACGCCGAAAAGCATCCCGATGCTGACAAGCTGCAAGTCTGCCGGGTGCTGACAGATGAGGGCGAAAAGCAGATCGTCTGCGGTGCGCCCAACGCCCGCGAAGGCATCACCGTGGTGCTGTGTAAACCCGGCGATTATGTGCCCGGCATCGACGTAACGCTGGGGATCGGCAAAATCCGTGGTGTCGAATCGCATGGCATGATGGCCTCTGAGCGCGAGCTGGAGCTGTCGGATGAGCATAACGGCATTATTGAGCTGCCATCGGGTGAGGTTGGCCAGAAATTTGTTGATTGGCTGGCGGTGAACCGCCCCAGTCTGGCCGATCCGATGATCCATGTCAAAATCACCCCGAACCGCCCCGACGCTTTGGGGGTGCGCGGCATTGCCCGCGATCTCGCGGCACGCGGCCTTGGCACGCTGAAACCGCTGGCGATTCCGGTGATCAAAGGCAGTTTCGAGTCGCCAGTGCAAGTGGAAATCTCCAACGATCTCAAGACTAAAGGCTGTCCGCATTTCGCAGGCCGCACCATTCGTGGCGTAAAAAACGTGACCTCGCCAGAGTGGCTGGCCAACCGCCTGAAAGCCATCGGCCTGCGCCCGATCTCGGCTTTGGTCGATATCACCAACTACTTCACCTTCGGTTTGAACCGCCCGCTGCATGTGTTCGATGCCGCGAAAGTTAAGGGCAAACTGCGCATCCATGCCGTTGAAGGCGGCGAGCAGTTCGCCGCGCTTGACGGCAAAACCTACACCCTGCGCGCAGGCCAGATGGCGATTTCTGACGATCAGGGCGTGGAATCTTTGGCCGGCATCATGGGCGGCGAAATCTCGGGCTGTACCCCGGACACCACCGATGTCTTCCTTGAATCCGCTTGGTGGGACCCGATCACAATCGCCGCCACCGGGCGCGCGCTGAAGATCAACTCCGACGCGCGCTATCGGTTCGAGCGTGGCGTAGACCCCGCCTTCACGTTGCCGGGGCTGGATTTGGCGACCCAAATGATCCTCGATCTCTGCGGTGGCGAGGCCAGCGATCTGGCCCAAGATGGCGCGACCATCGACACCTCCCGCGCTTACCAGTTGAAACCCGCGCGGGTGATCAGCCTTGTCGGCATGGACATCCCCGAGGCTGAACAGCGCAAGACTTTGGAATCGCTTGGCTTCACCCTGAATGGCGATATGGCCACCCCACCCTCGTGGCGCCCCGATGTGCTGGGTGAGGCTGATCTGATCGAAGAAGTCGCCCGCATCGCTTCGCTGTCGAAACTGCAAGGCACCCCGCTGCCCCGCGCCATCCCCGGCGTGCCGCGCCCAATTCTGACACCGTTGCAGGTCCGTGAGCGCACTACACGCCGCACCATTGCAAGCCTCGGCTATAACGAATGTGTCACCTACAGCTTCATCGACCAGACCTCGGCTGCCCTGTTCGGTGGCGGCGCGGATAGCGTTAAAGTCGACAACCCGATCTCGTCGGAAATGTCGCATCTGCGGCCCGATCTGCTGCCGGGTCTGCTGCGGGCCGCCGCCCGCAACCAAGCCCGCGGCTTTGCGGATATGGCGCTGTTCGAGGTTGGCCCCGTCTTTCAAGGTGGCGAGCCCGGCGAGCAGCATCTGCAAGCCACGGGCCTGCTGGTCGGGTCCAGCGCCCCGCGCGACCCCTACGGCAGCCGCCGCCCGATCGATGTGTTCGACGCCAAAGCCGATGTCGAGGCCGCTCTCATCGCCATCGGCGCGCCCGCCCGCACCCAAATCAACCGCAAGGTGGCAAGCTGGTGGCATCCGGGCCGTTCCGGCGTGATCGGCCTTGGCCCCAATATGATGGCGAGTTTTGGCGAGGTGCACCCGAAAGTGCTGGCTGAAATGGGCGTTAAAGGCCCGGCTGTCGCCTTCACCATCCTGCTCGCCAATGTGCCGATGCCAAAGGTGAAAACCCCCACAAAACCCGCATTGGCCCTGTCGGACCTGCAAGCAGTAGACCGCGATTTCGCCTTCGTCGTCGATAAGGGGGTTGAGGCTTTGACGGCGGTAAACGCCGCCATCGGGGCCGACAAAACCCTGATCGAATCCGTGCGGGTCTTCGATCAGTTCACGGGCGAAAAGGCCGAGGCGCAAATGGGCATGGGCAAAAAGTCCATTGCTTTGACGGTGCGCTTGCAGCCCAGCGACAAAACCCTGACCGAAGCCGATATCGAAGCGGTTTCCGCCAAGATCATCGAGAAAGTCAGCAAAGCCACCGGCGGCATGCTGCGCGGCTAACCACCTGAGGCGGGGCGTTAAACGCCCCGCCTCAGCAGCTACGACTCACAGATAGATCACGGCTTCAATACGATGTTTTTCGTGCAATCAGCGCAGTAACCTTGCAGCTAGGGCTTTTTGCGCCAAGTGCCAAACCAAGCCCCGATCCGGCCAAAGAACCCGCCTGCCCGCGCCTTGGCGGCCCCGGCCTGAGCCTCAACCCCGTCCCAAGTCTCGCCGACTTCGGCCACCGCAGGCTCCACCATCCGCTCCCAAAACTGCAACCACATCCGCCGCAGCATGAACACACCGAACGCCAGAGCCAGCAGCACGATGATGTTCACATAGGGGATAATCCGCACATCCGGCCCGGCGACTGCCTTCACCGCAACCGCATTCGGATAGATCGACAGCCACGCCAGCCGCCAGCCGTAATGCGTCACCGACACCCATTTCGGCGCGGCTTCCCCGGATTTCAGATTGCCCGCCTCGGCTTGCAGGTTGGAACTGTCGTATTTGAAATAGGGCGACCAAATCCAGCCGGTGTCCTCATTGCGATAAACGATCACATCGCCATCAGGAAACGCCGCTTCGATAAAGCGAATATCCCGCGTCACCGTGCTTTCGCCGGTGCCGACATCCGGCGAGGCATAGGCCCAAGAATTCTCAGATCCCACCGTGGTCAGGCGATTGTAAGTATTTGTAATCCTGACAATATCATGCTGTGGCAACGTGTAATGCAGAAAGCCGCCCACCAAGAGCAGCAGCAGAATTCGGAAGCTCCACTTCACATAGGTCCACATTCTGCTCGCTCCTTACTGATAGTTAACAAAATAGACGGTCGCGCTGACGCCAACCGCCGGAATGATGTACACCAACCAGATCAGCCGACGCCGCAGGCTTTTATTGTAGGCCTGCATCCCTGCTTCGATATAGGCATCGCGGTCGCCCTCGATAGCCCCGGCGTCGAATTTCTTTTCCAGTTTTTCGCGCCGAACCGAGCGAGAATAGATCGAAACGATAACGTAAACCACGGATAACAGGATGAATCCCAGGACAGCCGCCCGTATGATCCCGATCATGTTCGCCCCCTTGTAACAGCGCCCCAAGGCCCAACCACCGAGGCCATATCGCGCGCAGCTTTAGGCTCGGGTCGATGGCGACTGTCCATCGAGGGCTCTGGCCCAAACAACGCCTCGCGCGCACCCTGTGCATCCACCTTATACTCGCGCTCCAGAAAGTCCGCGACATATTGGCGCTTGCGATCCGACCACGTGGCGTATTGCGCATAGAACAGTTCTTTGTGCACAATGAACATCTGACGCACATCCATTGGTGCCAGTTCCGACAGCAGCATGTTGACCAAGTCTCGCTCCGGTCCAGCCGAGGCACGCAATGTATAGAAATACGCCCGATGCTCTGACGTGATGCGCGGCCAGTCGCCCGCGCCTTCTACCCAGCGCAAAAGCTGTGCCAATCCCAAGAATTCCTCGGGCAAAGCATCGCCCAAGCGGTAGGCAATCTTGCGCAAATCGGTGCGCCGCGCATCGCCGATTTCAATATCCAACGCCTCAGCCGCATCGACCAAAACGAAATCCATCTTCTGCCGCAGTACCCCCGCCGCATCCATCCCGCGTGCCTGCACAATTGGTTCGACAAGGCCGTTGCGCTCCAGCCATTCGGCAATCGCGTTGCGCTGGGTCAGGTCCATCACCGGAGAAATCGGCATCTTTCCAAGGCTTTGGCGCGACATCGTGCTGATCACACCGGGGAATTTCACATCGCGAAACACATAGAGCCCGCCGAAATGGCTGGTCCAGAAACTCGGCTGCTGAAAGGTCATCGCGGGCAGATTGATCGGCACCCGCGTCACATCGCCCGTCTTTTTCGCAAGTTCAATCATCTCGGCCATCAGCACATCATCGCGCCAGCCGTCGGGTTCCTGCCGGAAGCGGTCGATCAGTTTGGCGAGTTTGCTGGCATCGGCAACATGGCCGCCGATGGTGTCGGCCTCGACCGTGATCTGTCGGATTTCCAGAAGTTTCGCGGGATTTGCGATTTCATAGACCGAATTCTGCAACTCCCCCGCCACCCCATCCCGCGCCGTGAGGGCGAAAAGTTGCGACTCATTGGCCTCGATAAATTGCTGCAAAATCCCGCGCGCGGTGGAGAATTTCATGTTCAGCAAAGGCGCGGATTTTTGACTGGTGGTCAGCAGGATGAACTGCCGATTGCAGCCGTTCGGGTTCAGGTAAAGATCATCGCCCAATTCATCACCGATCTCAGGAGAATAACCCGAGATGTCGATGTGGAAATCTTTCAGCGTGGTGTGTTTGCCAATCAGGTGTTTAAGGGCGCGATTGTAGCGCTCAACCAGTTGAGGGGATGAAATCTCAATCAGATTGCCAAACATCAGGCCTTTTTCGATGAGGCGTTTCATGGTGCTCTATCTTCATTCAGCACAGATCTATAGATTTCTTCAAGATTTTCTATCTTATTAATCGCATCTGGAATATTCAAAGTATTAAGGGTTTCTATTGTTACAAAACTCACCTTTTCCCGAAACATATATATTGAAGTCAGTGACTCACGAAGGCCCCCAAGGGACTCCACTGCCGCTTGACTCTTCTTTAATATAAATTCACTATCCGGCGTCGAAATATTACTGTACAGATCTCGGATACTTTTCAGTAACATTCTTAAAGATCGGTAATTTTCACGGTAACCGTCGCTAGTGTAGTTAACAGATATTTTAAAATCAAATATCTTTTCTTCTATTTGGCCATCCTTCGCCGCCGTAATTTTAACGAAATCATCGCTTGCAGTTAGAAAGTCTTCAATCAGCAATCTAATTTCATTATTGAGCGCCCCATTGGCCAGTTTTTCATTATTGCGCTTGCGCTCATCCTTGAAGATATCAGACTGGGCTTCCAATGCTTTAACCTGTGCATCCTGCGCTTCGACCATTTTCTTAAACTCAAGCCGCTGCGCGCGAAGTTCAAGGCTCTGTTGAAAGACAGATGCCACGATCCATATTAGAGTCAATGAACCAAAGATTCCTGCAAGGGTATCACCTATCGCGTTTGGCGGCAGGTCAAGAAAATGATCCCACCTAGCTTTCTCTATGTCTCCGATTTTGACGGAACCAAGAGCCAGCCATACAATTCCCCCTGACGCTGCGACTGAAACTAGTGAGGCTACGGCGATTGGTAGCCAGATCGAGTAATCTCGTTCGTCTCGTTGCGATTTTCCCATCACGCCTTCCCCTTCAAATACCGACGCTTGGCCTCTTCCTGCCGCTTGAAGTCGCGCACCATACCTTCAATCGCCACTTCATCCGATTTGTCGGCATAGCGGAATTCGCTATCGGCGTAGCGGTTGATTTCTTGGATCACCATTTCAACGGTAATGGGCGTGGTCAGCCCCTTAATCATCGTCAGTTTTTCGTCATAGGGCTTGAACAGAAACAGATCAGGGTTCTCCATCCACCCATCCGGCAGTTCAAAATCCATCGCCCGCACCTTGACCGCATCGGTGATGTTCTTGATCGCGCGCCCGGTAAAGCGGTCATCTGCTTGCTGAATCGCCTTCAGATAGCTGCCGAGTTTCGCCAGCGTGTCCAAGGAGCCGATCTCGCCCTGCACCTTATCCCACACCTTCAGCAGGCCCTCTTCATGCGGTTTGGCATAGCCCTCAAAACTTGCCGTCACCGCGCGCTTGATCTCTTGGGCGGCGAATAGATCGTGGCTGCCTACTGGAATGGCGTGGTTTTTTCCCAAAAGCAGCGAGAGAATGTCGATATAATCTTCGCGGCTTTGCGGGCCGTCGACCAGAAATCGCGCCCCTGCCCGTTGCCGCAGAGCATCATCGACGTTCTCGGGGTAGTTGGAGAACATCCCAAAGGTGCAATTCCCACGCACCACGGTATTGACCCCGGCGAAGGCCCCCATAAACACCGCCGTTACTTCCTGTTGTCCTGCCGAAGATTGCCGATCACCGCGTTTTCCGGCGACCTGATCAATATCGTCGATGGTGCCAAATCCGATCACACCGGGATCGAGGACGTTATCAATAAACGCCTTCGCATTCTGACCGGATTTGCCTTGATACGAGTCGATTTGATCAATCGAGAAGTTCTGGTAGCGGAAAGGATATCCAGCCACTTTGCAATAATCATTCAACAATCCCGCCATCATCTGAATCAGTGTAGTTTTACCCGTGCCGGGTTTGCCATCCCCCATGAAAGTAAAGATAAACCCGCCCAACTCCGCAAATGGATTGAGTTTGCGTTCAAAATCATAGGCCATCAACATTTTGGCCAACCTGAGGCTTTGATATTTGGCGATGTGATTGCCGACCACTTCCGATGGCTTCTTGAATTGCATCGTCAGCGCGCCACCTTTGGCTGTGCGGGCGGGTTTAAAACCGGCAATCGACAACGCATCCGCTTCGACTCGCCAAGCCCCCCCCGTGAAGGCCTGCAGGCGCGGTGCCGCTTCGGCACGCAGGGCAACACGCTGCATCAGGGCTTCACAGAACGCTGAAATCACCGCGATCAGGCGCGGCTCATCGCTGGCAAGGAGGGCAATGTCTTGGTCCAACTCCCACAAAGCGCCTTGCAGGGCCAAGGGCGCGTTGTCTGTCAGGATTTCCTCAACTGCGCCGACCTCGACGGTCGTCGACCCTATTGAGGGGGCGAGTAAAAATGCTGTGGCATTGGCAAAAGTATACAGGGTCATCAGGGCTTCAGCGGCGAGCAGTTCGGTGAACTCCGACCGTTTGCCTTCAGGCAAACGTCCCTCAAGATTGGCCTTTTTCAACTCCGCCAGCCCCGATTGCGCCGCGAAGGTCTCCGCCATCGCAAGCGCTATCGCCAAACCACGGCGCAGGCTGTGCAAGGCCGAGGCTTGCACAGGGGAGACCAGACCGTCGCCCAAGCTTTCCACCCGTTCCAGCAGACGCACGCCGCCGGGGCGGGCGGTGCTGCGGGTCACCATACCGGGGGTGGTGGAGCGGAACATTGGCCTTGTGCCGATGCCGGGGGAGCGTTCGGGCTTGGTCTCGGGAACCGCAGCTTTCGCCAAACGCGGCGCGTGATCAAAGCCGGTCAGCAGGCCCAGCGCCGGACCATAATGTGCGCAGATGGTTTCTTCCCGCAGTTCCATCGTATCACGCGCGCCGGTCATACTGTCTCCAATCCCTATCTATTCAAACACTTAAGCTTTGCTTCATCGCGCGGGCATAATACGGTCGCCCGCGCCGACCACGAATTTGCGCACATCGCGAAAGCCGGGTGGGTTCAGGTCTGCCAGCACCTGATACGGGCGCTCGGGCAGGATCACCATACGTTCGATCCGTGTCGCTCCGCTGTCGCTGGCAATCGGATCCAGCTTGTAAACCTGCCGTTCGGCGCTGGAGAACCAGCCGTCCTTGACCTCTTCCTCGCGGTCAGAGATCAGGTCTTCCACCGTCCAGACCAGCGCCCAATCATCGCCATCAGCTGCGTTGGCATCGGCCAGCACCTGCGCAATCGGGCCGGATTGCAGGGTGAAATCATGGCTGTGCATCGGGCCAAGCGTGATCCGGCGCAGGCGTTTGGGGTGCAAGCCCGCAAAATCCTTGTCAAACCCTTGCGCGATGGTCAGCAACTTCAACCCCAACGCCGATTGCGCCGTCAGATGCGCCTGCGCCATTGGCCAGCGGCGGTCATCATTCGGCAGCGGTTTTTTGCCGCTATCCTCAACATCCATCAGATAAACCACAGGCAGATTGGCTTGGGTGTCATAGACCGCCCAGTGCAGCAGGAAATGCTTACGCTCCACGCCATCGCGGCGGACGTCCTCGATCCACTGGCAATCGGGGTCATTGCGCGGCCAGAAAAGGCCGCCCGAGGCCAAGGATTCGTAGTAAAGCCGCTGACTTAGCGCGAATTGCAACTGGATCGGCACGGTCAGGTCGCGCACGATCTGGCGCACCATGCGGTCTTTCAACTCGGTTTCCGAGGCCATACCGCCCAGATGTTTTTGCACCTGTGCCGCATCCAGCGCCATCATCATCAGTTCTTGCGCCACGGGAAAGCCCGAGTCGTGGCGATCAAACGTCAGCCGGGCTGAGCCTTCCGCCCGCCCGGTCATCAGGTATTTGTAGTTCAGCGCCTTGAACGTGCCGGTCAGCGCCGCCAAGTACCGCCCCAAAACCCGCGCCTCGGTGCGGGTTAGACGGCCTTCGGCCTCGACCTCGCCCGCCACACGGATCAGATGGCGGGTGATGCGCTCAAACTTGGCAAAATACCGCCGCGCGGTGAGCGTGTCGTAGAGTTCTTGGTGATCGTCGGTGAGGTTGGTTTCAGGCATTGCGATCACGACCTTCAGAGTCAATCCACAACCAAAAGGCAATCGGATTATCTGCCAATTGCCTGCGATATCGGTCATTCCCTTCAAATGCATAGTGATAGAATGACTTCTGAAGCGGTCGCACCAAACCACCAAAAACGATGAAAACCACGGCGATGAACATGACCGCCGTGCAGAAGATTGCGATGAACTCAAGCAACTTTCGGTTCAATATATCCGCCCCGAAATAGATCGTCCCGAGCAAGAAAAGACCGAGGAGCAACGTAGCTGCCCCCCATTTTCTGCACCAGAACGTCTGTTCGCTGAAGGTCATTCCCCATACGCGTTCTTGTCGTGCTTCTCGACGATCTTGGCGAAGCGTCGCGCAAAGCGCTCATCCGCCTTGGCTTTCTGCTCCAACACCTCGCGCGCGAAGACCATGTGGCCTTCGTGGGCTTCCAGCATATCGGCCATTTTCTGATTGGTCGCAGCGCCAATAGCCGCCATAGCCACCTGCGCCTCTTGGTCGGTTTTCACGCCGATTTCGTTGATACGATGCGCGACATCCTGCTGCTGCGCGGTCTTCAAGCTGGCGCTCAAAGCGTCATACAACACCACCCGCTGCTTGGTGTCCGTTTGCAGTTTGTTGATCAAAACCAACTGTGTGGCGGCTTGATTGGTCAAACTATCGACCCAAGTTTTCCCTTTTTCGATATAACGCTCCAGCGTCTGCGATTTCGCCAGTTGCACCTGCTCGTCCTGCACCAGCGCATTGTAGCGCCCGTTCAGGCCCGCCAGTTCAGTCTCCAACTTGGTACGCGCACTGGCGTCTTGTTCGACCGAAATCTTGTTCTCAAGTTCGATGATCTTCTGGTCCATGCCGCCAACTTCCGCGCGCACGGCTTCCAGTGCCATCACCGTCGCTTCCCGTTCGGTCAGGGTCGCGCCAAGGTTCGCCTCAACTGTGGTCTTCTGGCCGTTCAGCATGTCCAACTGGCCCTGCAACAGCCGCACGATGATATCCGATTTGGAAATCAAATCCTGCAACTTGCTGTCAATCGAGGCCGTGCGCATCCGCTCTTGCCGCATCGACTCCGATTTGGCCGAGGAGAACATGCCGATGAAGCTTTCCATCCCGGTCTTCGAGCGCATCTCGTCGAAGTCCTTGGAAAATCCCGCCGTCACATCGTCCAAGCCCATGATCAGTTCGGCGATATTGGCGTTCATCAGATCGGTGTGCTTATGCACATCCTCCAACGAAGCATTTTCGATATCAATCGAGCTGCCCGCATCCAGCTTGGCCCGCGCTTCTTCGATCCGCCCGGTGATCGCGGAAATCTTCGCCTGCGCCGTGGCAACCTGAGCCTGACTTTCCTTGATCTGCGTGTCGAAATCGGCCATCGAACCCTCCGTTATACATGTCGTGCCATGATATAGGCATGTTAAGTCTGGTTACATCACTTCGGCCGGGAAAATTCGCATTGCTCCGCATGCTGTGGCGCGGCACTCTGCCCCGATGACCGATCATGCCATCCTTGCCGCAGTCACCGCCCGTCGCCAAGAGCTTATTGGGCTGACGCAGGATCTGATCCGCATCCCAACGCTTAATCCCCCGGGCCAGCATTACCGCTGGATTTGCGATTATCTCGCGGCACGATTGGAGGCGGCTGGATTTACGCTGCACTTCATCCGGGCCTTGGGGGCACCGGGCGATAGTGACGCCTTTCCACGCTGGAACCTGATCGCGCGGATTGACTCCGGGCTGCCGGGCGATTGCGTGCATTTCAACAGCCATCACGATGTGGTCGAGGTCGGCCACGGCTGGACGCGCGATCCGTTTGGCGGAGAGTTGGACGGTGATCGGATTTATGGTCGAGGCGCTTGCGATATGAAGGGCGGCCTTGCAGCATCGGTGATCGCGGTTGAGGCGTTTCTGGCAAGCGGCGCGGAGTGGCGCGGCAGTATTGAGATTTCAGCGACAGCAGATGAGGAATCCGGTGGTTATGGCGGGGTGGCTTATCTCGCTCAGCATGGGCATTTTGCGCATGTAGATCATGTGATCATCCCGGAACCCTTGCACAAAGACCGCATCTGCCTAGGCCATCGCGGCGTGTGGTGGGCCGAGATTGAAACCCATGGCCGCATCGCCCATGGCTCAATGCCATTCTTGGGCGACAGCGCCATCCGCCATATGGGCGCGGTGCTGGACGAGATTGAGCATCGGCTGTATCCGCTGCTGGCCCGCAAAACCACCGCGATGCCAGTGGTGCCGGAAGGCGCGAAGCAATCGACGCTGAACATCAATTCGATCCATGGTGGGGCGGCGGATTTGGCCCCTGGTGATACCTCGCTGCCCGCGCCTTGTGTGGCGGATCGCTGCCGCATTATCATTGATCGGCGTTATCTGATCGAGGAAGATCTCGCCGAGGTGAAGCAGGAAATCACCGATGTGATGCTGCGCGTGAAAGATCAGCGCCCGACGTTTTCCTATGAGATCAAGGATTTGTTTGAAGTGCAACCCACCATGACCGACCGCGCGGCCCCGATTGTCACCGCGACCGCCGCCGCGATTGAACGGGTTTTGGCGCGTGCGGCGGATTATGTCGTCTCGCCCGGCACCTATGATCAGAAGCATATCGACCGCATCGGGCGGCTGAAAAACTGCATCGCTTACGGTCCGGGGCTGCTGCATCTGGCGCATCAGCCCGACGAATGGATCGGCGTGCAAGATATGGAGGACAGCGCCAAGGTGATGGCGCTGGTGCTGCGTGACCTGCTCGGCTGATTTCATCTTGGCGAAAATACTCCGAGGTCCGTGGCAGCGCCCCGGCGCGCGCCATCAGACCGGAATATTGTCGATCAACCGCACGCCGTCCAGCCAAACAGCGGCCAGCATCCGGCGGGGTCGCCGCATGTCGTCCGAGGGCATCAATGTCTCGGCGTCGCGCAATTCGATGTATTCCACCCGCTCAAACCCCGCGTGCCGCAGCTTTTCCGCCGCTTCCCGGATCGCCATCCGGTCAGATTGGCCCGCGCGAATATCCTCGGCTGCGGCAGAGATTGCGGCGTAAAGCACGCCCGCAATCGCACGGCCCTCAGGCGTCAGACGGCTGTTGCGGGACGACATCGCAAGGCCGTCCGCCTCACGAATGGTTTCGCAGCCGACGATGGTGATGGGCACGTTCAAATCGCGCACCAGCCGCAGCACCACCTGTAATTGCTGCCAGTCTTTTTGCCCGAAATAACCCCTGTCGGCCATGGTCATGCCGAACAGCTTTGTCACGACCGTGGCCACGCCGTCAAAATGCCCCGGACGCATCCGGCCCTCCAACGGCTCCGAGACACCTCCAACCGAAACGGTCGAGGTGAAACCATCGGGATAAACCTCATCCGGCTCTGGCGCGAAGATCACATCGACACCCACCGTTTGCAGCAAAGCCGCATCGGCGGCCTCGGTCCGGGGATATTTCTTCAGATCATCCGGGTTGTTGAACTGCTTGGGGTTGACGAAAATCGTCACGATCACCCGCTGACATTCCGCCTTCGCCGCACGGGCCAAGGACAAATGCCCCTCGTGCAAGGCCCCCATCGTGGGTACAACACCCACGACCTCGCCCGCAGCCTTCCAGCCCCGCACCAAGATGCGCAGATCGGCGACAGTCCGAATGATCTGTGTCAAGACTGCTTGCCTTTCAACACATCGGTGAAGGAATGTTCCTCGGTCGGGAACTTGCGCGCCCGCACCTCTGCCGCATATTCTGCAATCGCCTCCGACGCCAAGCCGCCCAAATCCGCATAGCGCTTGACGAATTTTGGCCGAAACTCGGTGAAAAACCCAAGCATATCATCGACCACCAGCACCTGCCCGTCACAAGCCACCCCTGCCCCGATGCCAATCGTCGGGATGCTTAAGCGTTGGGTGATCCGGGCTGCCAGCCCCATCGGCACCTTCTCCAGCACCACCGAAAACGCCCCCGCTGCTTCAACTGCCAGCGCATCCTGCATCACCAGATCAGCCTCACCGTCGCGGCCCACCACTTTATAGCCGCCCAAAGTGTTCACCGATTGCGGCGTCAGCCCAATATGCGCCTGCACCGGAATCCCGCGCTTGGTCAGAAATGCGATGGTCTCCGCCATATGCGCGCCACCCTCCAACTTGACACAAGGCGCGCCGGTTTCAGCCATCAACCGGGCCGCGTTACGATACGCCTGCTGCGGGCTTTCCTCGTAGCTGCCAAATGGCATGTCGATCACCGCCATCGCCTTTTGCAAGCCCCGCACCACCGCGCGGCCATGCAGGATCATCATCTCCATCGTCACCCCGATGGTGCTGGGCATCCCATGCAGCACCATGCCGACCGAATCGCCGACCAAAGCCATATCGCAATGCGCATCGACCAGCCGGGCCACCGGAGTCGTGTAGGCCGTCAGCACCACCAAGGGCGCCTGACCTTTGCGGGCACGAATATCGGGCGGCAGCACCGGGCGAACGGGAGAGGTTGCACTCATCTGACAGGCTCCGCGATAACTTTGTGCCAATCATATGGGCACAAGCCAAAGGGGACAGCAAGATTATTACGCTGCATTGCAGCGGCAATCCTGCTTGACGCAGACACGATCTACGGGCGCTATGCAGCCAGAGCAAAGCCAAAGGCGCTAATGTCGAACATTGAACGCGTGACCCGTGAGGGAATCCAGCCCGAGATCACCCGCCCGGACCCGTCGCGGATTGTGGCGGGCGACCCGGTCCACACCACTTGGAACATAGAAGATCGTGATGGGCTTTACTGCGGGTTGTGGCAATCCACCCCCGGCACATGGCGGATCGCTTATGTTGAATGGGAATATGTCTATATCCATTCCGGCCATTCGGTGCTGACCGATGCCGACGGTGCAACCACCACTTTGAAAGCTGGCGACAGCTACATCATCCGCCCCGGCTATTCCGGCACTTGGCAAGTGATCGAGACCACGCTTAAAGATTATGTGATTAATAGCTGACGCAAAAGGCCCTGCGGTTCCGCAGGGCCTTTTCATAAATGTCGCGTGGATCAACCGTTGCTTGTCGTCCCATCCGCCGCAGCCAGTTCTGGCAGTGGCGGGCAATCCACCTCATCAATGCCTTTGCGCTTACAAGCAGACAGCCGTTTTTTCTCTGCTTTTGCGGCGTTCTTCGCATCAAGCTCAGCCTGCTTTGCAGCGGCTGCGGCCTTGGCGGCCTCTTGCTCGACCATCATCTGCTCATCCTGCGGCTTGCGCGCGATATTCTCGGGCGTTTCCGGCACAGCACGGCCCCAAGCGTCATCCATATAGGGGCCTTCGATGGCGAGGCTTTCTTCCAGCGAACGCACCTTCACCCGTGTGCCCAAGTCGATCCGGTCGTACAGATCGATCGCATTTTGGTTGAACAGCCGGATACAGCCCGCCGAAGTGGCATGGCCGATGGTCTCGTTCTGGATGGTGCCGTGAATACGGAACATCGAGTCGCGACCGCCGCGATAAAAATACATCGCGCGCGCGCCCAACGGGTTATCAAGGCCTCCGGCACGCCCGCCCGCATATTCGGCGTAAAGATCAGGCCGGGTGCGGATCATGTTGGCGGTCGGCTGCCAAGACGGCCATTTCGCCTTGCGCCCGATCACGCCATTGCCACGGAACGACAGGCCTTCCCGGCCCACCGCAATGGCGTAGCGCATCGCCCGCCCATTCTCTTGCACGAGATAAAGCTTGCGCGCGAAGGTATCGATCACAATCGTACCCGGCGTATCGTCGGCGGTATAATCCACTTCGGCGCGGGCGCGATCGACCGACAGAAGCTCGGCATCGACCGGCTGAATATAGAACCCTTCGTCCTCAACCCCTTCATAACCCGGCACAACCGTAGGCGTCACGGACTTCGGTGTCGGAGTGCCGCAAGCGGCAAGCAGGCTGAGCGATAACGCGCCAATTAGGCGAAAAATGGAGCTGTTCACGGGGCAGAGACTCGGATGTGAGGAAAATTATCCTTGCACCTAGAGCCTGCGGTTTGGCTTCCGTCAAGCCCCGTGAAATGATTGAAAATGCAAAAGGCGCGGAATCTGCCGATGCAGGGCGATTCTTTCTGCCTTACCGCTGATTCTTGGCTTTAGCCCAGCCATTTGGCGCTGAAAACGGCGTAAAATATTCGGGAACGCTTTTCACCCCAATGCGTTATCCTGAGCGGATCGCTGCGCTTTGCGGCGCAAAATTGAGGGAAAGAAACCATGGGAATTGAAAGTTTGCTGATTGCCCTGCTGATCGGCGCGATTGCGGGTTGGCTGGCTGGTCAGATCGTGTCTGGCTTTGGCTATGGCCTGCTGGGCAATATCGTGATCGGCATCGTCGGGGCCTTCATCGCCGGGGCAATCTTGCCGCGCGTGGGCCTTGGACTTGGCGGCGGGATGCTGGCCGCAATCGTCCACGCGACCATCGGGGCGGTAATTTTGCTCTTTGTCATCAAACTGGTGAAACGCGCCTGAGCTTTGGCAGTTTGAGCAGGTGTTGAAAAAGGGCCGGGGGTTTCCCCGGCCCTTCGTTCCTTATCCGACCACGTTGAAGGCAGGGCCATAAGGATATTTGGTGATATCCTCGTTGCCGTCCTCGGTGATGAACAAAATATCATGCTCGCGGTAGCCACCCGCGCCGGACTGACCATCGGGAATCGTCAGCATCGGTTCCATGCTGATCACCATGCCGGGTTCCAGTACCGTGTCGATATCCTCGCGCAGTTCCAGCCCCGCCTCACGGCCATAGTAATGGCTGAGCACGCCAAACGAATGACCATAGCCAAAGGTGCGGTATTGCAGCACCTGATGCTCCTCAAAGAAGGTGTTCAGCTTGGCAGTCACGTCCGCACAAGACGCGCCGGGTTTCAGCAAGCTCATCCCCAATTCGTGCGCCGCAACGTTGATTTCCCACATCCGCAAACTGGCCGCATCGACCTCTTTCACGAACATCGTCCGCTCCAGCGCCGTGTAATAGCCCGAAATCATCGGGAAAGTGTTCAGGCTGAGGATATCGCCGCGCTTCAGCTTGCGGCTGGTCACCGGGTTATGTGCGCCATCGGTATTGATCCCCGACTGAAACCACACCCAAGTGTCTCGGTATTCGGCATCGGGGAAGCGCTTGGCAATCTCCAACTCCATTGCATCCCGCCCCGCCATCGCAATGTCGATCTCACGCGCGCCTTCCTTCACGGCTTCCCGGATCGCGAACCCACCGACATCGGCCACCCCGGCCCCGTGCCGGATCAAATCCAGTTCGGCTTGCGATTTCATCATCCGCTGTTCCATCGTGCCGCGCGAGATATCCACGCCGCGCTTGGGCTTCAGGAAATGGTTCAGCTTCTCCGACTGCAACAGCGTCAGATGATCCGCCTCGCAGCCAATCACCCGGCCCTCGCCCGTCACCGACAGAATGGCGCGCCAGTAATTGTCGCGTTGCCAGTCGGTATAGGTGATGTTGTCGCCATGTCCGCGCCGCCACGGCTGGCCCGCATCAATCCCCGCCGAGATCGTGACGCTTTGGCTGGCGGTCACCACAAGGCCATAGGGCCGCCCAAACGAGCAATACAAAAAGCCCGAGTAATAAGCGATATTGTGCATCGAGGTGAACACGCAGGCCTCCACCCCATGCACCTCCATCAGATCGCGCAAACCGGCAAGGCGCGCATCATATTCATCAGCGGCGAATGGCAAAACCCGGTCGCCTTGGTGAAAACGATATTGTTCTGGACGTGTCGTCATCATCAGACCTCATGCTTGGGGTCTGGGCGATTTGCCCCGGAACCCCGAAAGGTCCCGGCGTGCAGGACGAAAGCAGGTCGCCCTGCAAGCTTTGGGGTTGCCCCCTGTGACGACGCCATCGCCACGGCTTGATAGCAGGATAAGTCCCGCAGGCCCGCTTGGCAAGCCTGCGGAATTCGCGCGAATTCCGGCACGATTTCCGATGCGGAAATCGCCTTCCCGTCAGACCGCTTTGCCTGCAAAATCGTCGGGCCCATGCCGCTCTGGCACCTGCTCGGCCTCATCGCCCCAGTTTTTATTGACGATCCGCCCACGTTTCACGGCTGGCCGAGCCTCAATCACATCCGCCCAACGCTTGAGATTTTTGTAAATCCCCACATCCAGAAACTCCGCCGAATTGGCATAGCTGCGGCCCAGAACCATGCTGCCATACCACGGCCAGATCGCCATATCGGCAATCGAATAATCATCACCTGCGATAAACGGCACTTCGGCCAACCGACGATCCAACACATCCAACTGCCGCTTTGTTTCCATCGCATAGCGGTTGATCGGATATTCAAATTTTTCTGGCGCATAGGCGAAGAAATGGCCAAAACCGCCGCCGACAAACGGCGCCGAACCCATCTGCCAGAACAGCCAGTTCATCACCTCGGCCCGCACAGGACCGCTCGCAGGCAGGAAAGCGCCAAACTTATCGGCCAGATGCACTAGCATCGACCCCGATTCGAACAGCCGCACCGGGGCGGGCCCGGTCAGATCCAGCAGTGCCGGGATTTTTGAGTTCGGATTGACCCCAACGAAGCCCGAGCCAAACTGATCACCCTTGCCGATACTGATCAGCCAAGCGTCATATTCCGCGGCATGGCCTGCGGCCAAAAGCTCCTCGAACAGGATCGAGACCTTTTGACCATTCGGCGTTGCCAGCGAATAAAGCTGAAAGCCATGCTTGCCGCGCGGCAGTTCTTTATCATGCGTCGCCCCGGCAATCGGGCGGTTGATATTGGCAAACTGGCCACCATTGGCGGCATCCCAAGTCCAGACTTTCGGCGGAACATAAGGTGTGGTCGACATCGGCAAATCCTTTTGGGGCGGCCTGCCCCGGATGCCGAGAGGTAAGCACAAATCCGCCCTGCGACAAGGACGCGCGCTTGCACAAAAACCCACAGCCCCCATCTCAAAGACGCACAACACAGGAGAATGGCATGCAGTGCCCTGTCGACAATGAGACTTTGGTGATGGCCGACCGCAACGGCGTCGAGATTGATTATTGCCCGAAATGCCGGGGCGTCTGGCTGGATCGGGGCGAGTTGGACAAGATCATCGAGCGTGCTGCCACCGCACCTGCCGCCACCGCGCGTGAGGCCGCCCCGGTCTATCAGCCCGAACCCGGCTATCGCGCCGAACCCAGTCGCCAAGCCTTGCGCGACGAGCCGCGTCGCAGGCATGATGACGACGATGATGATCGCTATCACGGCAAGAAACGCCGCCGCGAAAGCTTTCTCGGCGATCTGTTTGATTTCTAACCGCAGGCCGCGCCCTGCTTCCTTCTGCTGCCCTTTGGTTTGACCGGGGCAGCAGTTTATCTCACGTCGGTCCATCGCTAACCCACCCGTTGTAGGGGGGCTGCGGCGCGGAATGACGAATACGGCCAAGCTTCCGGCACATCGACCAAGCCGTGCCGCACCGGGTCCATCTGGCAGCTGCGCATATGCAGTGTCATATCGGCGGCATCGGTAATGCGGTGTTGCCAGAAGCCGCGCTGCCAGACGCCTTGCGCAGCGCGGCCGATCCGAGATTTGCGAGTATCGCGTGGCAGGCTGGCCGAAAACCGCGCCTTGATCAGACGCCAGCGGCCTGCTGCATCATCATCCCCGACGGGCAGCGTCCAGATCGTGTGCAGATGGTCAGGCATCACCACCCAAGCCGCAATCTGAAACGGGTGCTCCGCCCGCGTCAGCCGCACCGTTTGGCGCAGGCGTTCGATTTCCAGCACCAGCAGATCATCGCCGGGCCGATTTAAGGCAACGGTGAAATAGTGGGTATGCGGAGCGGAGGGGCGGATGTGATATGTCATTCCAGCAGCCTGCCACGCCGCCGGTTAACATAGCGTTACCGCCAATCCATCCAATCAGAGATTCAACCGCCCGCCTCAAACCGAGCGCGTGATCCCGCCATCCACCCGCAAATTCTGTCCGGTGATATAGCCCGCCGCATCCGAGGCGAGGAAACTGACCGTACCCGCAATCTCGGACACATCGCCATAGCGCCCCATCGGAATCCGCGCGCGGAACTCCTCTTTCTCGGGCAGCGAGTTGATAAACCCAGGCAGGACATTGTTGATCCGAATGCCTTGCGGTGCATATTTATCGGCGTAAAGCTTTGTAAACGCCGCCAAACCCGCCCGCGCCACGCCAGAGGTCGGGAAGGCCGGATCGGGTTCAAACGTCGCGAAAGTGTGATGTTGATGATCGACCCGCCAGTGCCCTGCGCCTCAAAAATCGGCGTCACCGCGCGAATTGGGCGCACGGCGGACAGGAAATAAATCTCGATGCCCTGATGCCAGCCCTCATCTGTGATGTCCAACAAAGCCGCGCGCGGCCCGTGACCTGCCGAGTTCACCAGCACGTCAATGCGGCCAAACTTCGCCATCGCCGCATCGACCACACGCTGCACATCATCATTGTTCTGGTTCGACCCGGTCACCCCGACGCCGCCCAATTCCGCGCCCAAAGCCTCACCCTTGCCCGACGACGACAGGATCGCCACCGCAAAGCCATCCGCTGCCAACCGCCGCGCCGCCGCCGCCCCCATGCCCGAACCGCCCGCCGTGATCACTGCAACCTTTTGCATTTCTGCCTCCATCTGTGCTTTGCTGGAAGCTGACACGCGCAACCGCCAAACACCACCCGGATTACACATGCACGCTGGCCCGAAGAACCTGATCACTGATATTGCTGGCCTGCGTGTGGGTCAGGCGCAGGATGCCCGCTTGCGCTCGGGCTGCACGGTGCTGACCGCGGATCGCCCCTTCACCGCCGCCGTGCATATCATGGGCGGTGCGCCCGGCACGCGCGAGACCGATCTGCTGGCGCCAGATAAACTGGTGCAACAGGTTGATGCGCTTGTGCTTTCCGGTGGATCGGCCTTTGGCTTGGATGCCTGCTCGGGTGTCGCCGATGCCTTGCGCGCGCAGGGGCGCGGCTTTGCGGTTGGCGATCAGCGCGTGCCGATTGTGCCGGGGGCGATCGTGTTTGATCTGCTGAATGGCGGCGATAAGACTTGGGCGCGCAACCCCTATTACGATCTGGGTCAGCAGGCTTTTCGGGCCGCAACCGAGGATTTCGCCCTAGGCACAGCAGGCGCGGGATATGGTGCTGCGACCGGATATTGGAAAGGTGGCCTAGGCTCGGCCTCGCTGGTGTTGCCCTCGGGATTGACGGTGGGTGCGCTGGTGGCGGTGAACGCTTTGGGCTCGGTGACAGTCAATGATGGCCCGCAGTTCTGGGCCGCCGCATGGGAGCGCAATCACGAGTTCGGCGGCCTCGGCCCCAGCCCGCAGATTGCGAGCCCCGATGCCCCCCTGCCGCGCAAACGGATGGGCGAGGCCACCACCATCGCCATTGTCGCCACCGACGCCACTTTGACCCAAGCGCAGGCGCAACGCATGGCCACTGCCGCCCATGACGGCGTGTCCCGCGCCATCGTGCCCTCGCATACGCCGCTGGATGGCGATTTGATCTTTGCCGCAGCAACCGCAGAAAAGCCCTTGGCAGACCCGCTAACCGACACGTTCCAACTCGGTCATGCCGCAGCGATCTGCCTTGCCCGCGCTATCGCCCGCGCGATCTTTGAGGCGCAACCGATGCCGGGCGATATGCAGCCCTGCTACCGCCAGCACCACGGTCGCTAACCTACCACCGTTTCAGCGCGACCTCATCTTCGTCCCGTGCCGCGACCCAATCGGCACCATCCGCCGACAGTTCTTTCTTCCAGAACGGCGCGCGGGATTTCAGGTAATCCATCAGAAACTCTGCCGCCGCAAAAGCATCGGCGCGGTGGCGCGCAGCGGTGGCCACCATCATAATCGCCTCACCACCCGCAAGCCGACCATAGCGGTGCACCACCATCGCATCGGCCAAAGCCCAGCGCGCTATGGCTTCCTCAACCATGCCCGCAATCGCCTTTTCGGTCATGCCGGGATAATGCTCAATCTCCATCGCGGCCAAAGCGCCGCCGTTGTCACGCACCAATCCGGTGAAGGTGACAACCGCGCCCGCCCCCACCACCCGCGCCGCAAAAGCGTTGGACAAAGCGCCCAGATCAAACGGCTCGGCTTGAACCGACACAGACATCTCAGCCACCCGTCATTGGTGGGAAGAACGCGAGTTCGCGCACACCAGACAACGATGCTTCAAAGCTCGACAATTCCTGATCCACGGCAACCCGCAGAGATGCCAAATCCCCAAACGCCCAATCATAGCGTTCTTCGCGCGCCTTCAACTCGGCGATCAATTTCATCACCGTCGCCGCATTGGTCTCAATCCGCTCCCGCGGCACACCGATCCGCTCCCGCACCCAAGCGAAGTAGAGCACCTCGATCATTTATCTTCCCGCAGAAACGGCAGGGCTTTGCGGAAATAATCCAGCCCGGTGATCGCCGTCAGCACGGCTGCAATCCACATCAGCACCAGCCCCGCATCCCCCGCCACAGAAGCACAATCGCGCTTGCCGCAGGCCCGGATCGGATCGGCCAGACCCTGCATCACGGCATCGGTATACTGCTCGGGCGTCATACCATGCATCGCCACGCCATTGAGGTATTCCAACCCTGTGCCTAAGAATAGCACCGCAATCGCCACCATCTGCGCCGTGGTCTTCCACTTTGCCAACTTCGTGACCTTCAGCAGCCCCGCCTTGGCCCCCAGAAACTCACGCAGGCCCGAGACAAAAACCTCACGGAACAGAATAACGGTCGCGGGCAGGATCAGCCAAGGATTCATCCCCGAATAGCCCGTCAGCACCAAAATAGCGATCACCACCATCGCCTTATCGGCAATCGGGTCCAGCATGGTGCCGAACTTGCTTTCCTGCTTCCACAGCCGCGCCAAATAGCCATCAAACCAATCGGTGATCGCGGCACCGACAAACAGCGTCAGTGCGAACCAATCCGCCCAAGGCCGCTGGAAATACAGAAACATCAGCGGCACGCCGGGGGCAGCCAGCAGACGCATCACCGTCAGAGTGTTTGGGATCGACCATTTCATGCGCCAAGTCGTAGCCAAATCAGGGGCCGGGGGGAAGCGACATTTCCGACAGAATACGCGCGCAAAAGCGCCTATCCGCCGAGAAATTCCGCAAATATGTCAGGCAGGCACCGGAGCCCATATCACATCGTCAATCCGAGCCGCCCCAGTTGCCAGCATCACCACCCGGTCAAACCCCATCGCGATACCACTTGCGGCGGGCATGATAGCAAGCGCCGCAAGGAAATCCTCATCCAGCGGATAACGCTCACCGTAAACCCGCGCCTTTTCGTCCATCTCTAACCTGAAGCGTCGGCGTTGTTCGTCCGGGTTGGTCAATTCACCAAACCCATTCGCCAGTTCTACCCCACAAGCATAAACCTCAAACCGTTCCGCCACCCGTGCATCACGCGGATGCTTGCGCGCCAAAGCCGCCTCGGCGCTGGGGTATTCGTCTAGGATGGTGATCCGGCCCATGCCGAGATGCGGCTCGACCAACTCGCCGAGAACGCGGGAAAGCATATCCGACCAAGTATCGTCCGCCGCCACCCGCAGCCCAATCCGCGTCAACTCTGCAGCCAACACCGCCGCCATAGGTTCGCCATCCGGCCCAATCGAGGCCAGCAAATCCACTCCCGCATAACGCAAGAACGCCTCGGCCACCGACAGCCGCTCGGGCTCGGTGAACGGATCGCACAGCCGATCCCGAAACCGCAACCCGCCGCCGCCAATCTCTGCCGCCAAGCGACAGAACGCGACGACATCCGCCATCAACACCTCATAGCCCTCACCGACCCGATACCACTCCAGCATGGTGAACTCAGGCGAGTGCAACGCCCCCCGCTCACGGTTGCGATACACATGCGCAAAGGCCGCGATCCGCACCTCCCCCGCCGCCAACAACTTTTTCATCGCAAACTCAGGCGAGGTGTGCAGATACATCGCCCGCCCCACCCCATCATTGCCGATAGCGGTCGTCATAAACCCATGCAGATGCGCCTCATTCCCGGGGCTAAATGCCAAAGCCGCAGGGTCCACCTCGACAAAATCCTGCTCCGCCAGCCACCCCCGCAGCGCCGCTTGGATCCGGTTGCGCGCCAGCAAAATCCCCCGCCGATCCGCATGCCGTGCAGGGCTCCACCACGGCTGATCCATATTTTCGGCTTTCATCTGGAGATTTCCTTGGCAATAGGCTAAAGCCAGCCCGATATGCGGCCCCCCTTACCCTTGGGGCCACCCAAGAACAAGGAATCTGACGTGAAAGTCATCGCCTCCTCCCTGCGCAAAGGCAATGTCGTCGAGATGGACGGCAAACTTTACGCCGTACTGAAAGCCGAAAATTTCCACCCCGGCAAAGGCACGCCCACCACCTCCGTCGATATGCGTCGCATTTCGGATGGCGTGAAAGTCGCCGAACGCTGGCGCACCACCGAGATGGTGGAAAAGGCCAATGTCGATGACCGCGAATACGATTTCCTCTATGAGGACAGCGAAGGCTTTCACTTCATGGAGCCGACCACCTACGAGCAATTCGCCGTGCACCCCGATGTGGTTGGCGACGACAAGGCCTTCCTGAGCGACGGCCTCAAGGTCTACCTGAAAACCTATGACGGCGTTGCCATCGCCCTTGAACTGCCCCAGCGCGTCAATGTTGAAATCGCCGAGACGGAGCCGGTCGTCAAAGGTCAAACCGCCTCGTCCTCCTACAAGCCCGCCATTTGCACCAATGGTGTGCGCGTGATGGTGCCGCCGCATATCGGCCCCGGCGCAAAAATCGTGATCAACACCGAGGATTATTCCTACTACGGTCGCGTGCAGGACTAAGCTCTCTGCCAGCGACAAAAGCCCGCCCGCAACCCGCGCGGCGGGCTTTTTCATGCCAAAACTCTAAACAATTTACTTAAAATTTGCTTTCATCTTGGCACAAATATCCCACGGGGGTCCGGGGGTGTGAAACCCCCGGCGCTTGGCCCCAAAACCACCCTCTCAAACCCGCCGCAGATCATCCTCAATATAGGCCTGCACAATCTCATCAAAACTCGCCTCCGCCCGAAACCCCAAGGCCTTCGCCCGCGTCGCCGCAAACCGCCTCGGCCAGCTTTGCACAATCGCCCAAACCGCCGGGTCCGGCACATCGCGGATCAGCCCCGCCACCTCCGCCCCCGCCGCCCGCGTCAAAGCCGCGATCTGCTCGGCCACCGTCACCGCCACGCCGGGCAATGTCAGGTTCCGCCGCAACCCCACGGCCGCCAAATCCATCTCTGCCGCATGTAGGAAAAACCCCACCGCCGCGCGCGGGCTGGCCATCGTGTGCAGCCAATCCCGCGCCACTGGCAGGTCGGCAGGCAAGCCGTTCAACGGTTCGCGGATGATGCCGGAAAAGAAACTCGACGCCGCCCGATTGGCTTTTCCGGGTCGCACGCAGATCGTCGGCAACCGCAACCCGATGCCCTCAAAAAACCCGCGCCGCGCATAATCCGACAACAACGCCTCCCCGATCAATTTCTGCACCCCATAAGATGAATGCGGCGTCGGCGCGAAATCATCGGCAATCTCCTCCGGGAACGGCCCACCAAACACCGCTGTGGTGGAAGCATAGGCCACCCGAGGCGCGTAACCCGCCAGCCGAACCGCCTCAAACAACGCCCGCGTGCCATCAACATTCACCCGGTAGCCCAGATCAAAATTCGCCTCGGCCTCGCCGGACACCACCCCGGCCAGATGAAAAATCACGTCAGGTTTGTGCGCAATCAGCCCAGCGGCCGCCCCCGGCACCGACAAATCTCCCATCAAGGCGATATGCGGAGCCACCACCTCTGCCGCCATAATATCATGCAAAATCAATTGGCTGATCCGCTTACCCCGCACCATCCCCCGCGCCAGTAACGCCGCCGTCAGCTTGCGGCCAATCATTCCCGCCGCCCCGGTGATCAAAATACGCATCGAACCCTCCCGTTTGTCGCCACCAGAGCACGAGCCGGCTTGCCCTCAAAGCCCCATCCGAAAAATGACACCCACCGTCACGGCGCAAGATCGCTTGCCCGGTGCCACAACCCGGCTATTCTGCCGGTATGTTGCAGATATTTCGATCAGCGCTTTTCGCAATCCCACTGGCCGCAACTTCCCTCCCGGCCCATGCCGAATTGCGCGCAGTTTTGGTCGGGGTCAGCGATTATCTGACCTTAGATGCAGATCTGAAAGGCCCCGCTAACGATGTCCGCCTGATGGCCGAGGTGCTGACCGCGCGCGGCATTCCTGCGCAAGAAATCACCGTCCTCACCTCTGATCCCAGCGACCTGCCCGCAGGTGTGACCACCACGACCCCGACCAAAGCCGCGATCCTCACTGCCCTGAACAACATGGCAAACCGCGCCCAACCCGGCGATACTGTGGTGTTCTATTTCTCCGGCCACGGCGCGCTGGCCCCCGACCAAAGCGGCGATGAGGGCGGCGGCGATGATGAGATTTTCCTGCCCGCCGATGCTGCTGGCTGGAAGGGCGACGTGGGCAGCGTCGAAAACGCCCTGCGCGACGATGAGCTTCAAGCATGGGCGCAACCGCTGCTTTCGCGCGGCGTCAAACTCGTCGGCCTGATCGACGCCTGTCATTCCGATACCGGATTTCGCAGCTTTCCGGGCAGCACGGGTGTCGCCCGAGGTCTCAGCCCAAAAGACCTGAACATCCCCGACGGCACGGCTTCCGGTGCCTTCACCGCACCCCAACAACTCAGCGGCGACTTCGTCTTCCTCTACTCCTCGCAATCCGACCAGCGCTCGTTTGAATTCCCCGTAGGCGACACCGATCTCTGGCAAGGCGCCTTTACCCGCCAACTGGCCGAGGTGCTGCGCCGCACCCCTGAAGCGCCTTGGTCACAAGTTCTCGCCGCAACCGCCGCCACAATGCAGCAAGGCACCACCGCACAAATGCCAGACGGCGAAGGAACGATGCTGACTGAAAACCTGTTCGGCATCGCGGCCCCACAGCGTTACATGGTCCAAGACGGCAGCCTCAAAGCGGGCCTGCTGCAAGGCCTGCATCCCGGCGACGAACTTTCGCTCTATGCCACCCCCCAAGGCGGCACCGCTCTGGCGCAAGTGACGCTGACAAAAGTGGAGGCTCGCAGCAGCACCCTGCCCCAAGATGCGCCGAGCCCAGCTTGGGCCGAGCTTGACCAACCCGCAGCGCCGCCTCCAATGAGCCTCGCCCTTCCAAAACGTGCCGACGCAAACGATGGCTTCGATTACACGGCATGGATCGCAGCACTGACCCCCTACGCAAACCAAGGCAACCCCGACCTAAGCCCAATCCTGACCAAAGGCGAAATCGCCCTCGCAGGTCCCGACGGCCAGCTTGATCCCACCGGCCCCGGCTCCACCCCCCGCATCAGCCTGCAAGATGGCGAGACACCCATCCTCGCCGTTGATCGCGCCTTGGCGCAGGCCAGCCACAGCCTGCGCCTACGCCGCCTGTTCGCCTCGGTCGCAGGCCGCAGCCTGACCGCGCAGGCCCCACTCAAACTGGACTGGCAACGCAAACCTGCGCCCGATTGTACCAGCCCCGGCCCCGCCGAGCCCGTCGATGCGGCCAAAGCCGTGCAGCCCTGCGATCAGCTTTGGCTGAGCTTCCAGAACCAATCCGGCCGTGATCTCGACGTCTCGATCCTCTACTTCAACGCCGATTTCAGCATCACGCCGCTTTGGCCCAACCAAGGCCTGTCCAACCGCCTCGCCGCTGGAGAAAGTGGCAAAGCCGGCTTCCAGATCGACGCAAATTCCCCCCCCACCGATGAAGACATTCTCGTGCTCGCCGTGCCCGTCGAACCGGGTGCTGCGCGGGTTGATCTGACCGCCCTCGCCGACCCTGCAGCGACGCGCGGCGGCGGGGATTGGTTCTCCAACCGCCTCAACCCCGCCCCCACCCGCAGCTTTTCCACCAAACCCGCGCCATTGCTGATGATCCGCCAAACCGTGCGGATCCGCCTCGCGCCACAGGGAGATGAATGATGAAAGCCACCGCACTGGCCCTACTGGCCCTAACGACCCCGGCGCTGGCCGAGGTGAAACCTGATTTCAAACAAGCCCCGCCCTCGGCCTTTGCGTGGGCGAAAAGCGGGGCCAAGGCCGCCTATACCGCCAAAGCGGCAACGGGGGCGAAGGTTCTGGGCGGCAAAGTCTCGGCCAATGGGGCGTGGCCGTGGCAGGTGGCGCTGCTGGTGGGCGGTGCGCCTGTCGGGCCGGATGCGCAGTTTTGCGGGGGTAGTCTGATCCTGGAGGACTGGGTGCTGACCGCCGCCCATTGTGTCCACATGCAGGACGCGCAGGGCAACTGGGGCGACCTCGATCCGAGGGACATCTCGGTGATGCTGGGCAGCAATATCATCGCGGCGGGCAAGGGCGAGGTGATCGCGGTGAAGGCGGTGTTCCGGCATCCCGATTATGTCGGCACCGGGTTTGACTTTGACATCGCCCTCCTGAAACTCGCCCGCGCGCCGCGATTGCCGCATCAGGTGATTCAGGTGCCAGATGCCGCGTTTGGCGATGAATTGGATCAGCCGAGGGTCATCACGGTGGTGACTGGCTGGGGGCTGGTGGAGGGGGGCGGACATCCCGAGGCTTTGCATGAGACCGAGATTCAGATGCTGGACCGGGGGCTGTGCAATCAATCGCTGACGGAAGCGCGGACGGAAGCGGCGGCCGAGGGGTTTGGCTATGCGGTGGGCTTGCTGAGTTTGCGGGACGAGGATGCGTATCAGATATGGGATGAACTGGTGGGACGGGCCCCGCCGCCGATGAGTGAGAATATGCTGTGTTCGGGCACGTTCGAGGGCGGCAAAACCGCCTGTTCGGGGGATAGTGGCGGGCCGTTGGTGGTGCCGTTGGAGGATGGGACCTATATTCAGGCCGGGATTGTCAGTTGGGGGCTGACAGCGAAAACGGGGGAGGGTTGCGAGGAAAAGGCACTGTTTTCGGCCTATACGAAGACGGCCAAATTCGTGCCGTGGCTGGATCAGGTGATCAGCGAAAATCCGTGAGGATTGGGGGTGTCCACGCGTGGACAAGATTTTAGATGGTGTATTATCAAGGCGTTATGTTTTTTCGGTAAGAATTGAGTAACCACGTTCTAACCGCCCATTGGCAGCTATGCATGGCGCGGCGCCAGATCATCCAAGGTCGCGCCCAATGCCTCTGCCAGCTTGCGCAGGCTGGCGATGGAGCCTTGTTTGCGCCCGGTTTCAATCTCGGCCACGGTCACGCGGTTGACGCCTGCGCGCGCGGCCAAGCCTGCTTGGGTCAGACCGCGCAGATCGCGGTAGACCCGCAGCGGGTTGTCGCCATTCAGCAGGCGGTTGGCGTAGTCGGCGGGGATCAATTCTTCCTCGCCCGAAGCCAGTGCAGCCTTGGCACGGTCATAGGCTTGCAGATCGGCCAAATCCTCGGCTGCGGCGCGCAGGCGGTCATATTCGGCGCGGGGGATGGATACCATTTCGTTCATACTGCGTCCTTTCAGTCGTAGATACCGCCACGCGGGCCAATTTCCAGAACGGCCAAGACATTACCCTGATCGTCCATGATCACGCGCCAGTCACCAATCCGAAGCCTGATACCATCACGGCCTTTCAATGCTTTGACGTTGTTGGCCTGCGATTCTGTATCAACGGCATAAGCCTCGATCTTTGCGCGGATCAGATTTGCCGAGTTGCGTAGCATTTTGAGCAGCGTCTTTAAGGCGGCTTTCGTGTAGCTGATCTGCTTCATGATTGTCTCTATAGGCTACAATCTACAGGTTGTCGTGTCAAATGTCGCCCGTAGAGACAAATACGAAACTGCCTAACATCAAGTTAATTTCGGCCACAGCATTTCTACCGTCAGCCCTTTGTCTACCTCTGGCAGTGTCAGCTTCGCACCGTGCCTTGCGGCGATAGCGCGGACCAAGGCCAAGCCAAGGCCATGGCCTTGGATACCGCGATCTTTGTCGCGGGGCGCGCGGGTGAAGCGCTCGAAGGCGGCATCGCGCAGGTCGGGGGGGCCGGGGCCGGTATCGGATAGGGTCAGGCGGTGGTGGTCGGGGGTTTGGGAGAGGGTAAGGGTGAGGGTGTCGCCGTGGGCGCAGTATTTGATAGCGTTGTCGATCAGGTTGGCGAGCATTTGGGCGATCAGGTTGCGGTCGCCGAGGATGTGCAGGTCCGGGGTGGTTTGCAGGGTGCAGAGCAGGCCTTTGTCTTCGGCGAGTGGTTCGTAGAGATCCCAAACTTCGGCGGCAACGGCGGAGAGATCGACGGGCAGCAGACCACCGCCGCTGCCTTGGTCGGCCTCGGCACGGGAGATGTCGAGGAGGGAATCGAAGACGCGGATGGCGTTGCGCATTTCCGCGCGCAGATCGGCGGTCAGGGCGGGTTGGCCTTCGATCTGGGCGAGTTTCTGCATCATGCGGTTCAGCGGGGTGCGCAACTCATGGGCGATGGTGTCAGACAAGCGGTGCGTGGCGCGGTTGAGGTTTTCGATGCGGTCGAGCATGGCGTGGACATGGGTTTCCAATAGGCCAAACTCATCGGGGCTGCGCGGGCCGGGCAGTCGGGCGGTGAGATCGCCGCCTGCCACCTGATCGGCGAGGCTGTTGAGGCGGGTGATGCGGGTCATCACCGATTTGGCCGCTAAGGTGCCGATCAGCGCGCCCGCGGCGATCAGGACGACGCCGAGGGCGGCCATGCCTTTGCGCAGGCTGGCGAGGGTGGTTTCCACGGGGGCAAGGGAGCGGGCGACCAGTAGGGGGAAACCACCGGGAAGGGTACGGGCGACGCCGAGCCATTCGGTGCCCTGATGGGTGAAACGTTGGGCTTCAAGGCTGGAAAAATCGGTTCCTTGCGGTTGGATTTCAGCGGGCCAATCGGCCTCAGACCCCGCAAGGCGGGTGTGATTGCGGTCTTGCAGCAGCAGTTCACTGCCTGTGCTGGCGCGGTCGGTGATGGCTTGGCGCAGGGCGATGATGCGGCGTTGTTGGTAAAGTGCAGAATAACCCGCCAGATCGGCGCTGAGGGCGGCTTTTGTGGCCTCGGTCAGTCGGGATTCGACAAGTCGGTATTGCAGCGCCATCGCCAGCAGCGACAGGATGCTGATGGTGAGGGCCATGGTGGCGGCAAGTTTCAAGGTAGAGCGGGCGATCATGGCGCGGCAAGCGGGGCAAAGACATAGCCTTCGCCGCGGGCGGTCTGGATGGCTTGTGATCCGGCGTCTTCCAGCTTGCGGCGCAGGCGACCAACATGGACATCGACGACATTGGTGCCGGGATCGAAATGCAGATGCCAGACGTTTTCCAAGAGTTGCATCCGGGTGACGATTTGGCCCGCGTTCTGCGCAAAATAGCTGATCAGTTCAAATTCCTTCGGCGAAACAGCCACATGCGCGCGGTTGATATGGACGGTGCGCGCCTTCATGCGGATTTCCAATGGGCCGAACACCAGCAGGTCATTGTCTTGGCCCTGCATGGTGGCGCGGCGCAACAGGGCGCGCAGGCGGGCGCGGAGTTCTTCGGGCTCGAAGGGCTTCGGGAGGTAATCATCGGCACCTTTTTCCAGCCCCTCGACGCGGTTGGCAGCACGGCCGAGGGCGGAGAGCACGAGGATCATGGCTTTGGCACCGATGCCGCGCATTTTGGCGATGGCCTCTACCCCGTCGCCGCCGGGTAACATCCGGTCCAGCACGATGACGCGGAAGTCTTGGGCGGAGAGGGCGATGCCTTCGGGCAGGGTCGTGGCGATGGTGGCGGTGCAGCCGAGAGCGCGCACTTCTGCAGCGATGGCTGCGGCGGTCTCGGGATCATCCTCGATGATCAGGATGCGGTCGGTTTGGGCGGGCATGGCGGTTCCTTGGCTTTGGCAGATGTCAGAACACCACCACGTCGCGGTCAAGCACATTCGCGCCGCCGACGGGATGCAGCGTCTTGCTGGTGGCCCAAGGGTCAATCAGGACGGGGCGGGTGAATGTTTGGGTCAGGTGGGTTTGGGCGGGCTGACCGTCGATTTGCAGGATGGTCTCGGTGGCGGTGAGGCCTGCGTGGAGGGCGGGGGAATTGGGGGTGACAGCGGTGATTTCGGTCTGGCTTAGGGTGAGGCCGAGGGATTGCAGGGTGTATGCGGCGCGGCGCTGCGGGGATGCGAGGTCGCGCAGGGTGAGGGGGGAGTTGGGTTCGGTGAGGTCGGCGATCAGGATCAGCACGGTTCCGGCGCGCAGAATGGTGAGGTCGAGGCGGTTTTGGGTCTGGGCGGTTTCCAGCGCGAAGGCGAGGTCGCCGGGGGTGGTGAGAGGGGCTGCGTTGACGGCAAGGATGACATCGCCGGGGAGGAGGCCCGCTTGGGCAGCGAGGCTGGCGGGGGCGATGGCATCGACCAGCAGGCCAGTGGCGGCGATGTTCAGCGCCTCGGCCAGTTGGCGGGTGACGGGGCGGGCGGTGAGGCCGAGTTTCGGCAGGGGCGGCAGGGTCTCGGCGATCAGGCCTTGCACGATGCGGGCAAGGTCGGTGGCCGGGATGGCGTAGGATATGCCGATGAACATCCGGCTGCCGTCGGCGATTTGGGCGTTCATGCCGAGCAATGCGCCCGTGCTGTCAATCAACGGGCCACCGGAGGAGCCGGGGTTCAGCGCCGCATCGTGCTGGATCATGCCGATCGGGGTGGTGGGGTCGGTTTGACGATCCAGCGCCGAGATGCGGCCTGCGGTGACGGTGAATTCCACATCGAGGGGGGCACCAAGGGCCCAGACTTCGGCGCCGAGTTGCGGCGGGGTTGTTGAGGGGACCAAGCCGCCCTGCCCCAGCTTGACGGCAATTACCGCGATGTCGCGGCTGGCGTGGTGGCGATAACTTGGGCGATTTGCTGATGGCCTGCAGCGTCAGTGAGGCGGACTTCGCTGGCTTGGCCCACCACATGCGCGTTGCTGACGGCGACCTCGCCATCGGCCCAGAGGAAAGCCGAGCCGAGGAAGCGGTCTTCGGCATCGGCGCTGTGGACGGTGAACACCTTTGCCATCGCGGTTTCCAGAATCGGGGCGTCGGCGGCTTGGGCTTCGGGGACGAGCAAAAGGACGGCGAAGATGGTGCGGCGTAGGGTGATGAGGCCAATGGGCATGAATATCCTCGGGTTATATCTTGGCGGAGAGCGTAGCGTGGGTGGGGGTGGGTTGCCCGTGACAAAGGCTGTCACGGGGCAGCAGGGGGTGGAGGGGGCCAACCTTCTCACCCTTGCGGGCTCATCCTCGGGATATTTGAGCACAGGGGATGGGCTAAGAGGGGGGCCCGTCTGGCTTGGGTTGAGGGGGCGGGTTGGTGGGACGTTTTGGGCGTCCTGCGACGGATCAAGGCGGCCTGAGCGCGAAAAGGGGCGCTGAGGATGGTGGCTTTGCGTGTGGAACAGGTGAGGCCAGCCCGTACAGACGTGACGCGCGAAGAAGTGAGCGGGGCTGCGACATTTTCCGCAAAGCGCGCGGCTGGGTTCCGGGCTATGCTTTGGGCAAATCAAGGAGTCTTGCCCATGCTGATCCGCCCGACGCGCCGCCGTTTTTTCGCCTCTGCTGCGGCTTTACCCTTGGCGGGGTTGGCGCGGCCTGCGCGAGCCGAGGTTGCGGAGATGAGTATCAGCACGCGGCAGATTGAGGTGTTGGGGCGAGGTGCCACAGTTTACGGCATCAACGGCTATGACGGGCAGTTGGGGTTTTATGGTCGCGCGGGGGATCGCTTTCAGCTTGGCATCCAAAACGACACCGACATTGGCATCATCACGCATTGGCATGGGCAGGTGATGGCGGCTGAGGGGCAGGACCGGGCCTATACGGGCGGCGGGGAGCTTGCACCGGGCGCGGTGGATCAGATGGATTTTGATCTGACCCCCGGCACGCATTGGATGCATGCGCATCAGTTGTCTGAACAGCTGCTGCTGGCAGCGCCGATGATCTGTCGCGAGGCGGATGCCGAGGATATTCAAGAGCATGTGATCATGCTGCATGATTTCAGCTTTCAGACCCCGGAGGAGATTTTGGCGGGTTTGGGCGGATCAGACATGCACGGTGCCTCGGGTGGGATGGCCGGGATGGACCATACCAGCGGCGCTATGGCGGGGATGGATATGGGCGGAATGGTCCATGCCAATGATGTAAAATACGACGCCTATCTTGCCAATGACCGCACCTTGGCCGACCCCGAGGTGGTGGAGGTTCAGGCAGGCGCGCGGCTGCGATTGCGCATTATCAACGGCGGCACGGCGACGGCGTTCTGGATTGATCCGGGGGTTTTGGCCTCGGTGGCGATTGCGGTGGATGGCAGCGCTTGCGCGCCATTGCAGGCCAAGGCCTATCCGATGGCGCAGGGGCAGCGGCTGGATCTGGTGGTGACGATCCCGCCGGAAGGCGGCGCATTTCCGATCTTCGCCCAAGTTGAGGCGGCGCGGATGCGCACCGGGATTGTGCTGGCGACGGCTGGGGCGCCGCTGGCACGGCTGAGCGATCTGGCCGAGGCGGAGGCCCCGCATCTGGACACCCGCTTTGACGCCGGGTTGCGGGCGGTGGAGGCTTTGCCGGACCGCGCGGGCCAGATGGCGCATCTGATGCTGGGTGAGGAAGCGGGGTATCGCTTTACCATCAACGGAAAGGTGCATGGCGAGGATGTGCCGATTGCGGCCAAGCTGGGCGAGCGGTTGGAGTTGATGATGATGAACACTGGAATGATGATGCATCCGATGCACCTGCACGGGCATCATTTTCAGGTGGTGGATGTCGGGATGGGGCGGTTTAGCGGGCCGCGTCGCGATGTGGTGGCGGTGCCGCCGGGGGGTATGGTGACGGTGGCGGTTGATCTCGATAAGCCCGGCAGTTGGTATCTGCATTGCCATCATCTCTATCATATGGCGACCGGAATGATGACGGAAGTGCGGGTCAGTTGAGAGTTGCGAACCGCGGGCGGATGACAAATCCCGTCATCGCGGTTTCGCGGCTTTACAGGGGCAGCCGCGCGCCGCATCTTTGGCCAAGACTGCATCTTTCGCGGTATTCTTGATCCAAAGGCTTTGTCATGCTGCGCCTGTCGCTTGTGTTGTTGTGCTTTGCTCTGCCTGCTGGGGCAGCTCCGCTGTCTGGGGGTGAAGTCGGCGGAACTCTCGGCGCAGCTTTATGCGGCGGGGATGGAGGCAGGCGATCCGCTGTTGCTGATCGCGGCGGCGAAGCTGCGCAAATCACTGGCGTTTCGTGGCCCAGAAGGCGAAGCGCCATTGGGCTGGGAGGCGATGCTGACTTCGGCCGAAGATTTGGTGGCAGGCGATGAAGCGTTGTTGGGCCTGATCGGCGATGTCCGGGCGGAAGGGGTGAAGGGTGTCGCCTCGGGGCCAATGTACAGCATTGGCAGATTGACCAGCGGCGGGGTGGACCGGTTCCCCAGCGTGGGCTTTGCGGCGGGTGATTATGCTGAGATTTATGTCGAGGCGCAGGGCGAGGCCGATCTGAACCTGCGGGTGTTTGACAGCGCGGGCCAGTTGGTTTGCACTGATACCGATCCCAGCCCGATCGCCTATTGCGGTTGGACGGCGGCGCGTGGAGGGACATTCGTGATGCAGGTTGATAATCTTGGGCCACAGGATACTGCTTACGCGCTGATGACGAATTAGCGCCATGACATTGCAAGCAAAACTGCGCGCTTGGGTTATGGGGTTGGTCTTGGCGCTGATGGCTGGGCCCAGCTTCGCGCGCGAAAATTACGCGCTGCTGATCGGCGCGGCGGAATACAAGAACCTTGACCAGAAATACTGGCTGAAGGGGCCAGCCAATGATGTGCGGCTGGTGCGGACTTACCTCACCAGTGCCAGCCCGGTGCCGTTTGCGCCGCAGGATGTGATTGTGTTGGCAGATGGGGTGGAAGGCGCGCAGGCTCCGACTTTGGCCGCGATCCGGGCGGCAGTGGCGGATCTGACGGCCCGGGTGCGGCCGGGGGATTTCGTCTATCTGCATTTCTCGGGGCATGGCTCGCAAGCGCCAGCGCTGAACCCGGAAACCGAGTTAGATGGGCTGGATGAAACCTTCATGCCCTCGGACATCGGGCCTTGGGATGATGCGGTGGGCCATGTGCAGAATGCGCTGGTGGATGACGAGATCGGCGCGATGATTGACGGGCTGCGCGCCAAGGGGGCGGATGTCTGGGCGGTGTTTGACAGTTGCCATTCCGGCACGGTGACGCGGGCGCTGGAGGAAGACGATGTGCGGCTGCGGGAACTGCCGCCCGACGCACTGGGAATTCCGGCAGAGTTGATGGAGGTTTCAACGCGCGCCCTACCTGCTGCGGAAGCGCCGTTTGATGAAAGCGCAAAACCCGGCATGGGTAGTTTCGTAGCGTTTTTTGCCGCCCAAACCAACGAGGTGACGCCCGAGAAGAACTTGCCGAAGGGCAAGCCGGGGCGGGTGCCGCAGGGGGTGTTCACCTATACTTTGTTCGAGGTGCTGGCGCAGAATCCGGGGGCCAGTTACGGCCAGATCGGGCAAGAGGTGCTGCGGTCTTATGCCACCAAACGGCTGGCCAATACGACCCCGCTGTTTGAGGGCGATCTGGACCGGGTGGCGTTTTCGGGGGTGGCGCAGGCACGGGTTTCGCAATGGACGGGGGCGGTTGACGGGGCGGCGTTTTCCATCCCGGCAGGCTCTTTGCATGGGCTGGCTGAGGGTGCGGTTCTGGCGGTGATGGCCAAAGCGACCGATGCAGATGATGCCGCGTTGGGGTTCGTCAAGCTGTCGTCGGTGGAAACGTTTTCGGCGAAAGGTCAGGCTGTGGTGGGCGATAAAACGCTTCCGACGGATCTGCCGAAAGGCTTTCTGCTACGCAAAATCGGCAGCGATCTGGACTTTACCCTGACAGTGGCTTTGCCAAAAGCGGAGGAGTCTCCAGTCGTTACCGCGCTTGATCGGGCGATGGCGGCGCTGAAGGCGGCCTCTGGCGCTCGGCTGGTCTATGTCGCGGCGGGAGAGGAGGCCGATCTGCGGTTGGCGGTGATCAAGGACAGCCCGAGGCCGGATGCGATCTGGGTGCTGCCCGCCACCGGGCTGGTGGCAGATTTTGCCGCCACGCCTTCGGTGTCGACCGCAGATAAGGATGCGGCAGAGTTGGGGGAGGTTTTGGCCGATACGCTGACCACGATGGCGCGCGCGATTAATCTGCAAAAGCTGGGGGCGGCGGTGGGCTCGGGCAGTTTGAATGTCGATGTCGAATTGCTGACCGGCAAGGACAAGGCCAGCTTGAAGGTGGCGAAGGCCGCCGAAGTGCCACGGCTGGTGCCGGAGGATCAGGTGCATATTCTGGCGCGCAACAATATGGATCAACCCGTTGATATCAAATTGCTTTACGTTGCGGCGGATTTCGCGATCAGCCATTGGTTTTCGGGTCGCCTGCAACCCGGCGATACGCTGAAAAAGGGATTGTTCAAGATCGGCGCGGATGTGTTGGGCGATGAGCGGATGATCGTGGTGATGACCCCTGCCACCCCACAATCGCCCGTCGAAGACCTGAGTTTCCTTGCCCAAGACGCGCTGGACACCACCCGCAGCCTTGGTGGCGCAGGCCTGTCGGCGGCATTGTCGGAAGCTGGGTGCGGGCAGACCACCCGGAGCGCGACGGCGCTGGAGGATGATACGACCGGCCCCGCGCCGGGGATGATCGAGTTGGAGCTGCGCACGGGCTTGGCGGAGTAGGGTCTGCTTCGGCGGATTGCTCTTTTTGAAATACTCCCGCCGGAGGCTTCTTTGGCATATGCCGGATGCCTCCGGCGGGGATATTTAGACCAAGATGAAATGCAAAGCGCGGCAGAGTTTCCCCTGCCGCGCTTTGTCTTGATAGACTGAAATTAGAGGATTTCCGACATTTTCACCACGCGGCCCTCGGCCACGGATTTCACGGCGGCGTCGGCCAAGGCCAGTGCGATCAGGCCATCTTCGCCCGAGGGTTCAGCCTTGCCCTTGCCCCCCCAAAGCCGCGATGAACTGGGCGATTTCGGCGGCATAGGCTTCGGTGTAGCGGGTCATGAAGAAATCATGCAGCGGCGGGCGGGTATAGCCGGCAGCAGTGGCGACTTCGATCGACACCGGGCGCTGATTTTCGGCGGAAACCGCCCCCAGCGAGCCATGCACTTCGATGCGCTGATCATAGCCATAGGTGGCGCAGCGCGAGTTGGAGATCATCGCTTGGCGACCGGATTTGGTTTTCAGCATCACCTGCACCGAGTCGAAATCGCCCGCTTTGCCGATGGCCGGATCAACCAGCACGGCGGCAGTGGCGACGACTTCGGTGATTTCTTCGCCGAGCAGGAAACGCGCCATGTCGAAATCATGGATCGTCATATCGCGGAAAATCCCGCCGGAACGTTTGATGTAATCCACCGGGGGCGCGCCGGGATCGCGCGAGGTGATCACGACCATCTCGGCGGTGCCAATGGTGCCCTTGTCGATCTCGGCCCGCACCGCTTTGAAATGCGGGTCAAAGCGGCGGTTGAAGCCGACCATCAGCGTGCCTTTGTGGGCGCGCACGACGTCGAGGCAGGCTTTGACGCGGGCGAGCGACAGGTCAATCGGCTTTTCGCAGAACACCGCTTTGCCCGCTTTGACGAATTGCTAAATCAGATCGGCATGGGTGTCGGTCGGGGTGCAGATCACCACGGCGTCGATGTCTTTTGATGCCAAGATAGCGTCGATTGAGCGCACTTCGCAGCCGTATTGATCGGCAATCGCTTGCGCGGCTGCCGGGAAGGCATCGGCCACCGCGACCAGTTGCGCGCCTGCATCGCCCGTCACCGCTTTGGCATGGACCTTGCCGATGCGGCCCGCGCCCAAAAGCCCGAATTTTACTGTCATGTCGTCCTCCTCATGCGGCAGCCCTGACGGGTTTGCGTTTGCGGAACTGATATTCTATTGGCGGGCAAGATCAATCTGATTTTGCCGAGAACGCGGCAAGCAGCGCGGATTCTCGGCAGAAATCGGCAGGAATTGGCCCGTCCGCATCGCATGATTTTGGAATATATATTCCACACCGCTACTCCTGTGACCGTAACACCTGTGCCGGGCGACTGGCAAGCGGGCGCAGTACGAAGATCAGGCTGGCGAGCAGGGTCGCGGCGATTCCCCCCAGCACGATGGCGAGGGCGGAGGCGGGCTCGAAGCTGTAGGGGCTGTCCATGACGAAATACATCACGGCCCATCCGGCGATGCCGCCCGCGATGATGGCGACGATTCCGGCGGCAGCTCCCATCAGGGCGGCGCGCAAAGCGAAGCTGAGAAGGATGCGGGCGCGGGAGGCACCGAGGACTTTTAGCACGGCGGCCTCGTAGACCCGTGCGCGCTCGCCGGAGGCTGCGGCCCCGATCAGCACAACAAATCCGGTCAGCAGGGTCGCCATCGCAGCGATGGTGGTGGCTTGGGCGATGGCGGTCAGGGCTTCGGTGACGCGAGCGATGGCAGCTTTGACAGAGATCGCCGTGATGTTGGGATAGGCGGTGGCAATCTCGCGCAGGATGGCGGCTTCGGCACCGGGATCGGCGTAGACGGTGGCGATATCGGTATGCGGCGCGCCTGCGACGGCGGCGGGGTCGAGTGTCAGCACAAAGCCCATTCCGGCATTGGAGAAATCGACGACGCGCAGGCTGGTGATGCTGGCTGTGATGTCACGGCCAAGGATGTTGATGGTCAGTTTGTCGCCAAGTTTCAGGCCGAGTTCTTCGGCTTCCTCTGCTGCGAAAGAGATTTGCGGCGGGCCTTGGTAGTCGGCAGGCCACCATGCGCCGGCGGTCAGTTTGGTGTTGGCGGGCTGGCTGGCTGCATAGGTGACGCCGCGGTCGCCTGCCAGCACCCAATGCTCGCCCGCGACTTTGCGCGCATCTTGGCCGTTGATCTGGGTGATGATGCCGCGCAGCATCGGGGCGAATTCCACTTTGGTCACGGCGGGATTGGCGGCGAGTTTGGCGCGGACGCCGTCGATTTGGTCGGGCTGGATGTCGACGAAGAAGAACGCAGGCGCGCGGGTCGGCAGATCGCGGGAGATCGCGGCGCGCAGGTTGCTGTCGATCTGGCCGACGGCGGCGAGAACGGTAAGACCAAGGCCAAGGGCGAGGACGACTTGCATCGTCTCGGCCCGTGGTGCGCCGATCGAGGCGAGGGCGAGGCGCATCGCGACGGATCGGCTGTGCCGCGCGAGACGGCGGGCGAGCCGCGCGAGGCCCCAAGCCGCCAGCGCCAGCACGATCAGGGCAGCAATCACACCACCTGCTGTGCCGAGGGCAAGGTTGGCCGTGCCGGACAGCAGGACTGCGCCGCCGATCAGGAGTGCCGCCAGTGCCAACATGACGAGCGCATAGCGCACGCGAGGCCAGCCGCCTGCGAGGCCGCCGCGATAAAGCGCTGCGGCGCGGACTTTCTCGCTGCGGGCAAGCGGCCAGAGCGCGAACAGGAAGGCCGAGGTGATGCCGTAGAAAGCGGCCTCGATGATCGGGCGGGGGTAGAGCGCGATTTGGGCGGGTAATGGCAGGGCAGATTGGATGGGTTTGGCGAGGGCAAGCGGGGCGGCGATGCCCAAGATCAGCCCAAGGGTGACGCCGAAGGCCACGAGCACGGCGATCTGGATCAGGTAGGTTTGGAAGATCAGCCCGCCGGTTGCGCCCAAGGTGCGCAGGGTGGCGATGGTGGCGATTTTCGCCTCTAGGTAGGAACGCACGGCGGCGGCGACACCGACGCCGCCGACCGCAAGGCCCGCGAGGCCGACGAGGATCAGGAAGGCACCGATACGGTCGACAAAGCGGGCGACTCCGGGCGCGGCTTTGCGGCGATCGCTCCAACGCAGGCCGCTATCGCGGAATTTGGCTTCGGCTTCGGTTTGCAGGGCGGCGAGGTCGGCGTTGGCGGGCAACAGCAAGCGGTAGGAGGAATCGAACAATGTACCGGGTTCCAGCAGACCGGATTGGGTGAGGGCTTGGGTTTTCACGATGGTGCGGGGGGCAAGGGCGAAACCGCCGGTGGCGGAGTCGGGTTCGCGCAGGATGCGGCCTTGCAGGGTGAAGTCTTGAGCGCCCAGTTTGAAACGGTCGCCGAGGCGCAAGCCGATCTGATCGGCGAGAATGCCGTCCATCACGGCACCGGGCGTGTCACTGGTGGTCAGCGCGGTGGCCAGATCGCCGGATTCAAGCTGGACAGAGCCGAGCAAGGGGTAGTTGTCATCCACCGCCTTCACTTGCGTCAGCACATGCGCTTCCCCCGCGACGACCATCGAGCGGAAATCGACAATCTCGGAGGTTTTCAGCGCGATCTGATCCAGAAACCCGCGTTCTTCAGCAGTGGCGAAGCGATAGGTGAATTCGACCTGTGCATCGCCGCCGAGCAGCACCGCGCCCTGATCCTGCAGGCCTGCCTCAATCGCCGAACGCACCATGCCAACGCCCGCAATCGCCGCCACGCCCAAGGCGAGGCAGGCGAGGAACACCCAAAAACCACGCAAACCGCCGCGCAACTCGGCCCGCGCTATGCAGACGGCAAGCCGCAGGCTCATGCCCCTGCCCCGTCAATGCGGCCATCGACCAAGCGCACGACGCGGCTGCACCGCTCGGCCAGTTCGGGCGCATGGGTGACAAGCACCAAGGTGGCGCCGTGACGGTCGCGCAGGCCGAAAATCAGCTCCATGATCGCGGCACCGTTGACAGAGTCGAGGTTGCCCGTCGGCTCATCGGCCAGCAGGATCGCCGGGCGCGGGGCAGCGGCGCGGGCGAGGGCGACGCGCTGTTGTTCGCCGCCGGAAAGCTGGGCCGGGTAGTGCTGCATCCGCGCGCCAAGACCTACCGCGTCGAGTTCGTCTTTCGCACGGGTGAAGGCGTCTTTGACCCCGGCAATCTCCATCGGCAGGGCGACGTTTTCTAGCGCCGTCATGGTGGGGATCAGGTGGAAGGATTGGAACACCACGCCCATGCGACCGCGGCGAAACTTGGCCAAACCGTCTTCATCAAGGCCCGTAATATCCCGCCCCAAAGCCTGAACCCTGCCCTTGGAGACCCGCTCTAAACCGCCCATCAGCATCAGTAACGAAGATTTGCCCGAACCAGAGGGGCCAACCAGACCTAAGCTCTCGCCACGCGCCACGCTCAAGGTTATGCCCTTGAGGATATCGACGCGGCCCGCATTGCCGGCCAAGGTCAGCCACGCGTCTTGCAACGCCAGAACGGGTTCCGTCATGTTTCACTTCCTGCTGCCTCGCTTGACATATGCGCCGCTTTGGGCGTTTCGCAATGTCGCGGTGGCGATTTTTCTGCTGATTTCGCCTGCTTACGCCGAAACCACGGTGCTGGCGCTGGGGGATAGTCTGACGGCAGGCTTCGGTCTGCCCAGCGATCAGGGCTTTGTGCCACAATTACAGGCATGGCTGGCGGCGAAGGGGGCTGACGTGAAGATCGTGAACGCCGGGGTGTCGGGCGATACCACGGCGGGCGGGCTGTCGCGCACCGATTGGTCGCTGACGCCGGACATTGATGCGGTGATTGTCAATCTGGGCGGCAATGACATGCTGCGCGGGATTGATCCGGGGACAAGCCGCGCCAATCTGGATGCGATTTTGGCCAAGGTAAAGGCGCGGGGCCTGCCCGTACTGTTGGTATCCTTGCGCGCGCCGGGGAATTACGGCGCGGATTTTAAGGCATCGTTTGATGCGATGTATCCTGATTTGGCGGTGAAATATGGCGCCGTGCTGGCGGATAATTACTTCTTCCCGGTGATCAATCAGCAAACCCGTCTGCTCGACCCGGAGTATATGCAGGCGGATGGCATTCATCCCAATGCCAAAGGCGTGGCGAAGATTTTGGAGGCACTGGGGCCGAAGGTGCTGGAATTGCTGGCGCGGGTGGCAAGCTAGCCACGCGTCAAGCCTTGCGGCTTTCCGCGCTTTGGCGGTGGCGCGCGCGAAGAAGGCGGGCACGCGTGATGAGCACCCTTGCATCGGCGGAGGCTTCGGTGAAACTGCGCTGAAACGACCGGAGCCGCGTATGACCCTTCTGAGCGACCTTTCCGCAGCCCTTGGCGCGGCGCATGTGATCACTGGCAGCGATCTGGAGCGCTACCGCGCGGATTGGACGACGCATTATACGTCGAACCCCATCGCCGCCGTGCGCCCCGGATCAACGGCCGAAGTGGCTTTGGTGATGAAGATCGCGGCACAACATGGTGTGGCCGTGGTGCCAGTTTCGGGACGCACCGGGCTGGTCGGCGGGGCGATGACCGATGGCGGATTGATGCTGTCGGTCGAGCGGTTGAACCGTATTCGCGAGATCAAACCGGGCGCGCGGATTGCGGTGGTTGAGGCCGGGGTGGTGCTGGACCGTCTGCATGACGCCGCCGAGGCCGAGGGGCTGTATTTCCCGCTGTGGTTTGGCGCGCGGGGGTCGGCGATGATCGGCGGGGTTTTGTCCACCAATGCGGGGGGATCAAACGTGCTGCGCTATGGCTCGACCCGGGCGTTGTGTCTGGGGCTGGAGGTGGTTTTGCCGGATGGTCGGGTGCTGAATCTGATGAGCCAGCTGCACAAGGATAACTCCGGTTACGATCTGAAACACCTGTTCATCGGGGCGGGGGGCACCTTGGGGGTGATCACGGCGGCGGTGATGAAACTGGTGCCACGGCCCCGCGCCTATGCCACGGCCACGCTGTCGGCACGGTCCTTGCCAGATGCTTTGGTGCTGCTGAACCGCTTGCAAATGGTGTCGGGCGGGTTGGTCGAAGCCTTTGAATATATGCCGGAAACCTATATGCGGCGCTTGGCCGAGGCACGGCCGGATATTCGCCAGCCGTTTACGCCCCGGCAAGAGGTGAACATTCTGGTGGAACTGGGCAGCACGCGGCCTGCCGATGCTATGGTCGATGCGGAGGGGGTTTTGCCGCTGGCGGCGATGCTGGAACAGGTGCTGGGCGAGATGCTGGAGGAGGGTATGATCTTGGACGCCGAGATTGCGGCATCCGAGGCGCAGCGGCGGGCGATGTGGCAGCGGCGTGAGTTGGCGGCAGAAATCACCGTGGCGCGGCAGCCCGCGATTGACACCGATATTTGCCTGCCCGTCGATGCGGTGGCTGTGTTCTTCGAGCGTATCTATGCCCGCCTGCCCGCGTTGGACCCCGGTGCTGAGACGCTGTCGGTGGCGCATCTGGGTGACGGCAATATCCATTTCACCGTGTTCAGCTCGGACGATTCTGCGGAGCTTTACGACAAAGTGGTCGAGGCAGTGGAGGATGAAGTGCAGGCTTTGGGCGGCAGTTTCTCGGCTGAGCATGGTGTCGGGCTCTCAAAACTGGCCTCGATGAAGCGGCGCAAAGACCCGGTGGCGCTGGAGGTGATGCGGGCGGTGAAGGCGGCGCTGGACCCGGAGGCGCGGATGAATCCGGGCAAGGTTATTCCTTCGGTTTGACTTAGGAAGTGGAGCCACCTCGGGCCCCATCGAGGGACCACTCGGCGGCGCTGCCGGGGGATGGATGCGAGATGTTGCTCTGCCGATAAGTCGAAGCCTCCGGCGGGAGTATTTCAAA
>JAYTVN010000006.1:0-31522 GCA_043743975.1 Cypionkella sp. | reverse complement strand
CCCCGGCCGTTGTGGCCCTCAGGCCCGTTTCATCAGATAGGGCAACAGCGCCCCCGAGGCATGCGGCGTCACCACCACGCCCTTCGCCGACAGGATCGGTTGCACATATTGCAACAGCGGGATCACCAAAGCGTTTTCGGCGATAAACGCATCGACCTTTTTCCAGCCGTCGATGCGCTTGGCCTCGTCCTTTTCACCCCACAAAGGCCCGATCATGTCGATCAGATCCTGACCATCCCAGACCGAATGCGGGCTTGAGCCGAACATCGCGAAACCCGTCGAGGTGGTCGGATCGCCCACCGAATTGCCCCAGTTGTAGAAGGCGGCGGGGGCGAGTTGGTCGGCGGCGCGGAGTTCATAGTGCTTGGCGATCTCGTAGACCTCAATCTCGGCCTCGATCCCCACCTTGCGCCAGAGGCCGACGATGGCTTGGATCATCTCGTAGTCTTTGGGCTTAAAGCCCTTGGTGGTCTGGATTTTGAATTTCACTGGATTATCAACGGAATATCCAGAATCCGCCAACAGTTTCACCGCCAGATCGGGATCGTAGGGCACTTTGATCGCGACATCATAGGCGTCATATTCCGGCGTCTCCAGCGTATCAATCGCAACACCGTAACCTTTCAACAGACGGTCGATGATGGTCTGCTTGTCGATGGCATGGGCGGCGGCCTTGCGCACGTTGGGGTCCAGCATCACCTCTATATCATTGAGGAAAATCATGCCGATGTCGGAAATTGGCGTCGCGGTGCCGGTCAGCGTGGCCTTCAGGCGGTCGTATTCCTCATACGGCACTTCCAGCGTGACGTGCGCATTGCCGGATTCGACCTCGGCGACACGGGCGGCGGCGTCGGTGACGAATTTGATGGTGACGGTGTCAAATTCGGGCGCACCGCCCCAGTAATTCGCGTTGGCTTTCAGGCGCACGAAGGCATCACGCTCAAATTTCTCGACCATATAGGGGCCGGAACCGATCGGGGCGGCCTCAAAGCCTTCGGCGCCGACCTTTGTGTAATAGGCTTTCGGCAGCACATAGCCGGTCAGGAAATACATCCATTTGAAGATGGTGGGGTCGAATTGCGCCACATCGGCCAGCACCTTGTTGCCCTCAACGCGGTGGTTGGTCAGCGTGCCCCAGACGAATTGGATGGGGCTTCCGGTGGCGGGATCGGCGACGCGGGCAAGGCTCCACGCCACATCTTCGGCGGTCAAAGGCGAGCCGTCATGCCAAGTCACGCCATCGCGGACGGTCATCCAGACTTGGGTTTTGTCGTCGTTCCAGCCCCATTCGGTCAGGATGCCGGGAGCGGGTTTCAGATCGGGCTGTTGCAGGATGTATTGGTCAAACACCGATTGATAGATGCCTTGAATCGTCGGGTTGACCGCTGAAGGCCCGGTGGTTGGATCCCATGCGGGCAGGTTGACGTTATAGGCGATCACCAGTTCTTCGATGGCCTGCGCGCGGGCGGGCAGGCTGAAGGCTGCAAGCGAGACACTTGCGGCGGAGAGTTGTAAAAGCGCACGACGGTTGAGTTTCATAGCAATTCCCTGTGGTTATGGATGAAGCTGGGGTTATTTCCCGGTCAGTTTTTGGGCGAGAAGATAGCCTGATCCGGCCCCCAGCCCCGCGCCGGGCCAGACGGCGGCCCCGGTCAGGTGCAGGTTTTGGATCGGGGTAGAGCCGTCGGCATGGCCGCGCACGGGGCGGAACAGGAAGTTCTGCGCAAGGTGATGGCTGCCGCAGATCTGATCGCCGCCGACCAGATTGGGGTTGTCGGCTTCGAGTTCTGTCGGCGGCACGATGCGCAGGCCAAGGATTTTGGCGCGGGTGCCGGGGGCATAGCGTTCAAGAATATCCAGCGCGCGTTGGGCGAAAGGCTCGGCGACCTGCGTCCAATCCGTAGCGCTGATTTCACCTTTTGCGTCCCCTTTGATTTCGCCCGGTGCCATGCGGATTTGCAGCCAAAGCGTGTGCTTAGCCTCAGGCGCGCGGCTGGGGTCAACACTGGTCGGTTGACCCACGACGAGGATCGGCTCATCCGGCAACAGACCAGCCTTGGCCTGCTGATAGGTGCGCGCCATTTGGTCAAGACTGGGGGCGATATGGACATAAGCAAATGACTTCAAATCGTTGCCTGCGGTCCAATCTGGCAGGCCAGAGAGCGCCAGATGGATCATCATCGTGCCGGGGGCGTGGGCAAAGGCCGTCAGTTTGGCATCAAAATCAGTCGTGGTTCCTGTCAGACGCGGCAAAGCGCGGGGCGCAACATTGGCGATCACGGCGCGGCGTGCGGTGATTTCGCGGCCATCCGCCAGCTGGATTCCGGTGGCTTTGCCGTCCGAGTGCAGGATGCGGCTGACGGATTGGTTGGTTTCAATCCGCCCGCCACGCGCTTCAATCGCCGCAACCAGCGCGCGGATGATAGTATCCGCGCCGCCTTTGCCCAAAACCATGCCAAAGGCTTGGCCTGCCATCCCCTCGAGATAGGGAAACAGCGCACCGCCCGCGACATCGGGGGCGAAATCGAGATGCATCCCCCATGCGCCCAGCATTGCCTGCACTTTCGGCGAGGTGAAGCTCTGCGTCAGCCATTGGCGTGGCGATTGCAGCAGGAATTGGCCCATATCGAGCGTGCCGCCAAGACCTTTCGCGCGGAGTGTTTTGAGCACGAAATATGCAAGCGCACGCAATTGCATCCGGCTGCCCAGAAGGCCAAACAGATGCGGCGCTTCGTTGGGAAAGCTGGCGCTCAGCTTGCCCCAAGTCACAGCATCGGTTTGGGAATGGGCGGCGATGCGGCTGTGGGTGACGCGCGCATCGGTGGAGACGCCGCACCAAGTTCCATCGGGAAATACCGAGGCGAAGGGATTGGAAACAGGCGCAAATTCCAGCCCATGTTGCGCCAATTCTGCGCCATAGGCCCTCATAAACGGCGATCCGGCGAAAAGCGACAGATTCATCGCCGCCCAGTCATGCTGAAAGCCGGGCAGGGTATAGGCGCCGGATTTCACCGCTCCGCCCGCCACCGCAGCCTGCTCGAACACTGCGACTTTCCAGCCAGAGGCGGCAAGATGCAGGGCAGAGGCAAGGCTGTTATGGCCCGCACCGATAAAGACCGCGTCGTAGCTTTCGGACATATTTCGCTCCGGTTGACTTAAGGATATTTGCAAATGCATTTAATTCTGTCTAGTCTTATTCCGTAAGGCGGGTCCGCCGCCGCAATCAGGGAGATTAAGATGAGTTCGACTGATGTGTTGGCCGGTCTGGCCGGAATGCTCGCCTCGGGCGGGGTCGAAGTGGTGGATTGCACCGGGGTGCTGGGGCCGAAAACCCCACTGCTGAAGCTGCCGCCGGATTTCGCCAAAGACACGCCCGCGATCGAGATCCACCGGATTTCGGAATATGACGCTGACGGTCCGTTCTGGGCGTGGAACTGGCTGAAAGTCGGCGAGCATTCCGGCACGCATTTCGACGCGCCGCACCACTGGATCACCGGGAAAGATTATGCTGACGGCTACACCGACACGCTGCCGGTGCAGCGGTTGGTCGCCCCTGTTAACGTTTTGGACTTCGCGGCGGACTGTGGCGCGAACCCGGATTTCCTTTTGACGATCGAGCATGTCAAGGCTTGGGAGGCCAAGCATGGCGCGATTGGTGCGGGCGAATGGGTGGTTTTGCGCAGCGATTGGGATAAGCGGGCTCATGACGAGGGGCTGTTTCTGAATGCCAATGAGACTGGGCCGCACACGCCGGGGCCGACCGCCGAAGTCATCGAGTATTTGATTTCAAAGGGAATTGTCGGCTGGGGCAGCCAGTGCATTGGCACCGATGCGGGGCAGGCCGGGGGCATGACGCCACCGTTCCCTGCGCATAACCTGCTGCAAAAAACAACTGCTATGGTCTGGCATCCTTGGCCAATCTCGACCGTCTGCCTGCCAAGGGCGCGATCCTGATTGCGGCACCTTTGAAGATTGAGAACGGCACGGGAAGTCCGATCCGGGCTTTGGCGCTGGTGGCGCGTTAAGCAATGGCCACCGATCCGGGGGAATTCGATCACATCATCATCGGCTCGGGCATCAACGGGCTGGTGGCGGCCAGTCTGCTGGCGCTGAAGGGTGCGCGCGTGCTGGTGTTGGAGCGGGAAGACCGGATCGGCGGCTGTTTGTTGACCGAGGACGTGACTCTGCCGGGGTTCCGGCATGATGTGATGGCGGCGACCTTTGTGCTGTTCATGACCTCGCCCGCGGGGGCTGCGTTGGGGCCACATCTGGCGCGGTATGGCTTTGAATATTGCCACAGCCCGCATCCAACTGCCGTTTTGCGACCGGATGGCAGTGCTTTGGTGCTGACGATGGATCAGGCGAAGAATATAAGTGCTTTCAATGCTTTGGCGGCAGGCGATGGCGATCAGCATGCGCGGGATGTCGGCGACATTGCAGCCGATGCGCCGTTTTTGTTCGCGCTTTTGGGTGGCAATCTGTGGTCTTGGGCGACGGCGAAATTGCTGTTTCGGCAGGTGAGGAAGCGCGGATTGCGTGGCCTCGCGGCTTGGATGGGTAGCGCTTTGACGCCTGCGCGGGGCTGGTTGCAGAGCAATTATCAAAGCCCGCTGGTGCAGGCGTTGTGGGCACCTTGGGTGCTGCATTGCGGGCTGACGCCTGAGTCCGCCTATTCGGCGCAGATGGGCAAAGTCATCGCTTTCGCGCTGGAAGCGGCGGGTGCGCCGATCTCGAAAGGCGGCGCGGGGCAAGCGGCTTTGGCATTTCGGCGGTTGATTGAGGCGCAGGGTGGGGTGATCCGCACGGGCGCTGAGGTTGAGAAAATCACCACCCGCGCGGGTCGGGTGACGGGGGTGCGTTTGGCGGGCGGCGAGGAAATTGCTTGCGGATCGGTGCTAGCCTCGGTCGCGCCGGGTCAGTTGTATGGGCACTTGCTGGATGTGAACCTGCCGGAAGATCAGGCGGCAGTGCGGCAGTTCCGGCATGGGCGTGGCAACTTCAAGTTGCACTATGCGCTGGATCATCCCCCAGAATGGTTAACGGCTGGCTTGGATGATGTCGCGCTGATCCACCTGTCAGATGACGTGGATTCTGTGTCGAAATCCGCCAATGAGGCCGAGCGTGGGATGTTGCCTGCGACACCGACAATCTGCGTTGGCCAGCCTATTCGATTGGACCCCAGCCGTTGCCCGGGGGGCAAAGCGATTCTGTGGCTGCAAATCCCCGATGCGCCGCGCGTGATCAAGGGTGACGCGAGCGGCGAGATTATGGCGCAGGATTGGGACAGCGCCCGCGAAGCGTTCGCCGACCGGATTGAAGCAATTTTATCGCGCCATATCAAGGATTTCAGCCAGATCAAACTGGCGCGCAAAGCCTATGCTCCGGCTGATCTGGAACGGCTGAATTGCAACCTCGTTGGCGGCGATCCTTATGGTGGGGCGTGTTCGGTGGATCAGTTTTTCATCTGGCGGCCCTTCGCCCATTCCACCAACGGCACGGGAGCGGTGCGCGGGCTGATCCATATCGGCGCCTCGACGCATCCGGGGCCGGGCTTGGGTGGCGGTTCGGGGTTTAACGCGGCAAAGAGGTTGGGCGCATGAGTGATGAGACGCCGATTATGCCGCGTTTGGGTGAGATTGGGTTAACCAACTTCGCGCCCTATCTGATGAACCGCATCATGGGGCGCTACAACGCCAGCTTGCGCGATGAAATGGCCGATCTGGGGCTTTCGACGCCGAAAATGCGGGCTTTGGCGGTGCTTTCGGTGGTGGAAGGCCCGCTGATTCGGGAACTCGCGATCTACACCGTTGTCGATCCGTCGACGCTCAGCCGCGCTTTGGACCAGTTGCAGGCCGACGGGTTGATCCGGCGTGAGGTGGACAGCGCCGACAGCCGCGCGGTGCGGGTGTTCGTGACCGACGCCGGGCGCAGCACGTTTGAGTCGCTGTGGCCGCATATGGCAAAGGCGCAGGCGCGGATGTTCCGGGGGATTCCCGAAGCCGAACGCGGCGCTTTTGTCGCTACCTTGCAGAAAATGCTGGCAAATATCAGAAAGCACGAGATTTAGATGGCAGAGCGTTCATTCAAGGCCGAAGTCGAAGACCTGCGTCTGGGCGCGGGCGAAACCTTCACCGGCGAGGGGATTCTGGCGCTGACCAAGGCGCTGTTGGAAAACGGCGTCGCCTATGTTGGCGGTTATCAGGGGGCGCCGATCTCGCATCTGATGGATGTTTTGGCCGATGCGCAGGATTTGCTGGCCGAGTTGGGCGTGCGGTTTGAGGCCAATGCCAATGAGGCGGCGGCGGCGGCGATGCTGGCGGCCTCGGTGCATTATCCGATGCGCGGGGCGGTGACGTTTAAGGGTTCGGTCGGGGTCAATGTCGCCTCGGATGCTTTGGCGAACCTCGCCTCGTCGGGGGTCACGGGCGGCGCTTTGGTGATTGTGGGCGAGGATTACGGCGAAGGTTCCAGCATTATGCAGGAGCGGACCCACGCTTTTGCGATGAAATCGCAGTTTTGGCTGCTGGACCCGCGCCCGAATCTGCCCTCGATTGTGCAGGCGGTGTCGGATGGGTTTGAACTTTCCGAGGCCAGCAATACCCCGGTGATGCTGATGGTGCGCATCCGCTCTTGTCATGTCACCGGGTCGTTCAAAACGCGGGACAACCAGCGCCCGAAACTGACGGTGAAAGAGGCGTTGTCGAACCCGCGCTCTGATTTCGCGCGGGTGGTTTTGCCGCCGATGTCTTTCGCGCATGAGCAGGACAAGGTGAAAAATCGCTGGCCTGCGGCGGAGAAATTCATCCGCGAGCGGGGTTTGAACGAGGTGTTCGGGCCGAAAGCGGGCTTTGGCATCGTGGTGCAGGGCGGCATGTATAACGGGTTGATCCGGGCTTTGCAGCGGCTGGGATTGGCGGATATTTACGGCGATTCTGCGGTGCCGATCTACGTGCTGAACGTGACTTACCCGTTGATTTCTGCGGAATTTCTGGAGTTCTGCGCGGGTAAGGATCATGTGCTGGTGATCGAGGAAGGCCAGCCTGAGTTTATTGAAACTCAGCTTGGGTCGTTCCTGTATCGCGCAGGCTCGGGCGTCAAACTGCACGGCAAGGGGCTGTTTCCGCTGGCGGGGGAATATACCGGGGCGGTGATGCTATAGGCGGTGACGGGATTCCTGAAAACCGCAGCGCCGGATATGCTGGCCGCGCGGGTGCGCAGCCCGAATGTGGATCGGCCTGCGATCCCGGATCTGACGAAAACCGTGCCAATCCGCCCGCCGGGCTTCTGTACCGGTTGCCCAGAACGGCCGATTTTTGCGGCGATGAAGCTGGTGGAAAAGGAACTCGGCAAGCACCAGATTGCGGCGGATATTGGTTGCCATCTGTTCGCGAGCCTGCCGCCGTTTGAGATTGGCGGGGCGACGATGGGCTATGGTCTTGGCCCTGCGGCGAACGCGGCATTTGATGGTGGCGGCGAACGGCGCCCGGTGGCGATCATTGGCGATGGTGGGTTTTGGCACAACGGGTTGAGTTCGTCGTTTACCAATATGGCGTTCAATAAATCCGATGGTGTGGCGATTGTGGTCGATAATTTCTACTCGGCAGCGACGGGCGGGCAGGATGTGATGTCAAGCCGCGCCGACAATGCCACCAAGGCCACGAAGAACCCAATTTCCAAGGCTTTGGCTGGCATCGGCATTGATTGGGTGCGCCAGATTGACCACACCTATGACGTCAAAAAGATGCGCGACACCATCCGCGAGGCGCTGACCACCGATGCGCCGGGGCCGAAGGTGATCGTGGCCTCATCCGAATGTATGCTGAACAAACAGCGCCGCGAAAAGCCGTTGCGGGCGGTGGCGATCAAGGAAGGGCGGCGGGTGGATGTGCCGCGCTTTGGCGTGGATGAGGCGGTCTGCACCGGCGATCACGCTTGTATCCGGCTGTCGGGGTGTCCGTCTTTGTCGTTGAAAAAGCTGGATGATCCGCTGCGCGATGATCCGGTGGCCTCGATTGACCAATCCTGCGTTGGCTGCGGCAACTGTGGCGAGGTCGCGGATGCGGCGGTGCTGTGCCCCAGCTTTTACCGCGCCGATGTGGTGCATAATCCGTCCACGTTTGAGCTGCGTCTGGCCGGGTTCCGCGCCCGCGTGATCGGCTGGTTGCAGCGCAGGCGCGATGCCAAACGGCTGGTGTTCGGAGGTGCGGCATGACGATGCAACAGGCGATCCCCACCGGCGGGCCGGGCATGGACGGCGTGATCAAACTGGCGCTTTTGGCGGTGGGCGGGCAGGGCGGCGGCGTGCTGACGGGCTGGATTGAGGCGGTGGCGCGGGCGAATGGCTATGTCTGTCAGGCCACGAGCGTGGCGGGCGTGGCGGGCGTGGCGCAGCGCACCGGGGCCACGGTTTACTATATCGAAATGGCCCCGAAAGGCCCGCGCGCGCCGGTATTCTCGCTGATGCCTGCGGCGGGTGATGTCGATATCATGGTCACGGCGGAGATGATGGAGGCCGGGCGCTCGATCATTCGCGGCTTTGTGACGCCGGATCGCACGACCTTGATCACCTCGACGCATCGCGCGCTGGCGGTTTCGGAAAAGATGGTGCCGGGGGATGGCATTGCTTCGTCTGAGGAGGTGATTGCGGCGGCGGAAGTGGCGGCGCGCAGGTTTATCGCGGCGGATTTCGATGCTTTGGCGATTGCGCAGGGCTCGGTGATTTCGGCCAGTATGTTCGGCGCTTTGGCGGGGGCCGAGGTTTTGCCCTTCCCGCGCGCGGCATTTGAGGCGGCGATCAAAACCGGAGGCAAGGGGGCAGACGCGTCTTTGCGGGCGTTTGCGGCGGGCTATGCGGCGGCGCAGGGGCCGGTGACCATGCCAGCCGTCGCGGTGGCGCAGAAGCTGGCCCCGGTCGGCTCGTCGCGCTTGATGGCGGAATGGCAGGCGCTGGTGGATCGGGCGGGGCAGATGCCCGCAGCGGTGGCCGAGATGGCGGTTCTGGGGCTGCAAAAGGTGGTGGAGTTTCAGGACTTGGGCTATGGCGCGGCCTATCTGGATCGGGTCGAGGTGGTGCTGGCGCGGGATCGCAGCCCGTTTGAACTGGCGCGGCAGGCGGCGAAATATATCGCCAATGCAATGGCCTATGATGATGTGATCCGGGTGGCCGATCTGAAAACCCGCGCGGGGCGGGCGGAACGGATTGCGGCTGAGATGGGGGCGAAGGCGGGCAATGTGGTGCAACTGACCGAGTTTCTGCATCCGCGCGCCGAGGAGATTGTTGGGTTGTTGCCCGCGCGTCTGGGCGCGAAGCTGGAGGCCAGCCCGATCTGGATGGCACGTTTGGATCGTTGGTTCAACAAGGGGCGCAGGATGCGGACGGATTCCTTGCGCGCCTATCTGATGCTGTATGTTTTGGGCGGGATGAAACGGCGGCGGCTTGGATCGTTGCGGCACGCGCAAGAAGCGGCGCATCTGGAGCGCTGGCTGGGCGTGGCACTGGGCTATCTGGATCAAAATTATGATCTGGCGGTCGAGGTGATCCGGTGTCGGCGGCTGGTGAAGGGCTATTCGGACACCCACGCGCGCGGGCTTTCCAAGTTTGATCGGGTGCTCGAAGGCATCGCTTTGGTGGCTGCGCGCCCCGATGCGGCGGATTGGGCGCGGCGGTTGCGGGAGGCGGCGTTGATGGATGAGGAGGGGAAGGCTTTGGACGGGGCTTTGGCAACGGTGCGGAGTTTTGTCTGAGTCGGTCCCAACGCGGGACTATTTATTCTCATTTTATTTCAATGACTTGATATAGTGCCGTTAAGAGATTTTTAACGTTTCGTCTGGCTGAAAGCTATCGAGCCTGCGGCGGGAGTATTTTGAAAAGAGCAACTGGGGGGCGCCTTGGATTTGCTCTTTCCGAAATACTCCCGCCGGAGGCTTCAGAGTTTCATGCAGTAGAGCATCGACACAGAATGAAATTATTTTTCAAAGTTTCGGAATCGCACGGCTTTCGGTGATTCTCTTGCGCGACTCCGGCAGGCATTTGCGGCTGTCGCTGCGTTGCGGCTGAAAAATGCTGCGGATGCGCCCGTGCCTCGCCGCTTCAAGGTTCCGTGATTTCGCAACGGCTTAGCTTCGCAGACTGCCCAAAATATCGGCAAAATACGGCCTCAAACTTCGCATTTTACATATAGTAATACTTTTTCTAGCCTCATCTCAGGCCGGTGAGGGAAGACGCCTGCCACAAAATCCTAGGGAGGGATCATGTCCATTATCAAAAAACTCGCGCTGGCCGCGGGTGTCAGCGCGCTATTGTCTTCGGCGGCCTATGCCGACCTGTCGGGCAAAGTGATCGGCTTTTCGCAGATCGGCTCGGAATCGGGCTGGCGGGCGGCAGAGACGTCGGTGACGAAATCTGAGGCGGAAAAGCTGGGGATTGATCTGAAATTCGCCGATGCGCAGCAAAAACAAGAGAACCAGATCAAGGCGATCCGGGGCTTTATCGCGCAGGGTGTGGCGGCAATTCTGGTGGCTCCGGTGGTCGCGACCGGCTGGGAAGAAGTGCTGACCGAGGCGAAAGAAGCCAATATTCCGGTCATCCTGCTCGACCGTGGCATTGATGCGCCGCAGGATTTGTATCTGACGTCGGTGGCCTCGGATCAGGTCAAAGAAGGCCGGGTTGCGGGCGAATGGCTGGCGGGCACCGTTGGCGACAAAGACTGCAAAATCGTGGAACTTCAAGGCACTGTGGGGTCGTCTCCGGCGATCAACCGCAAGCAGGGCTTTGAAGAAGGCATCAAACCGCATGCGAACCTGACGATCATCCGCAGCCAGACCGGCGACTTTACCCGCGCCAAGGGCAAGGAAGTGATGGAAGGTTTCCTGAAAGCCGAAGACGGCGGCAAGGGGATTTGCGCCGTTTATGCGCATAACGACGATATGGCGGTCGGGGCGATTCAGGCGATCAAGGACGCGGGTCTGAAGCCGGGGTCCGACATTCTGGTGGTGTCGATTGACGCTGTGCCGGATATTTTTCAAGCCATGGTCGCGGGCGAAGCCAATGCGACGGTTGAGCTGACGCCGAACATGGCGGGCCCGGCGTTTGCCGCGCTGGATGCTTATCTCAACGGTGGCACCGTGCCCGAGAAGTTCATCATCACCGAGTCGAAGCTGTATACCCCGGCGGATGATCCGCAGGGCGAATATGACCGTCGCAAAGGTCTGGGCTATTAATTTGATCTGAGTTTGGCATCGGCCAGAGCGATCTGGCCGATGTTGCTTTATCTGGGCTTTCGCGCAGAGTGGGGCAGGATTTTGGGGAGCATAGGCATGGTCGAGGCCGTAGAGCCAGTCGTGCAAGCGCGCGGCATTGTGAAGATTTTCGGCCAGCATCGGGCTTTGGATGGCGTTGATTTTGAAGTGCGCCCCGGTGAGGTGCATGCCCTGCTGGGGGAGAATGGAGCCGGAAAATCTACTTTAATCAAGATCTTGACCGGAGCCTATCAGCCGGACGGTGGTGAGGTTTTGCTGGAAGGCGCGCCTGTGCGATTCTCGGACCCGTTGGATGCGCAGCGGCATGGCATTGGCACGGTTTACCAAGAAGTGAACCTGCTGCCGAACCGATCGGTGGCTGAAAATCTTTTTCTCGGCCATCAGCCGACGCGGTTTGGCATCGTGCAGCGTAAGCTGATCGAGGCGCGGGCGCGGGCTTTGCTGGCGGGTTACGGTTTGGAAATCGACGTGAAGGCGGAGCTCGGCAGCTATTCGGTGGCGGTGCAGCAGATCGTGGCGATTGCGCGGGCGGTGGAACTTTCTGGCAAGGTTCTGGTGCTGGATGAGCCGACGGCGAGCCTTGATCGCAATGAAGTGGCGAAAATGTTCGAGGTGGTCGGGCGGCTGAAGGCGCGCGGCCTTGGCATTATCTTCATCACGCATTTTCTCGATCAGGTGTTTGAGATTGCCGATAGGGTGACGATCCTGCGCAACGGCCGTCTGATCGGCACCAAAGTGTTGTCGGAAGTGACGGCGACGGATGTGGTGCGGATGATGCTGGGCAAGGATCTGGCGTTTGATCACGGCGGTGTTGGTGCGGCCGAAGCGCTGCAGGGCCCGGTGCGGGTGGAGTTTAAGTCTTTGGGGCGGCAAGGAAAAGTGGCACCGTTTACGTTGGCACTGCATGAGGGCGAAGTTGTTGGGGTGGCGGGGTTGCTAGGGTCTGGCCGCACCGAGATGGCGCGGTTGATGTTCGGGGTGGACCCGGCGGATGGTGGTGAGATTTCGGTGGGGGGGCGGGTGGTCAGCATCCGCAACCCGGCGCAGGCGGTGGCGGCGGGGTTCGGGTTTTGCCCAGAGGATCGTAAGCTTGACGGGATATTTGGCGATTTGTCGGTGCGCGAGAATATCATCATCGCGCTGCAGGCGAAATTGGGCTGGTTCCGCGCGCTGAACCGCGATGAGCAGATCGAGATTGCCGGCAATTATGCCGAGGCACTGGATATTCGGGCCGCCAACCATGAAATGCCGGTGAAGCTGCTCTCAGGCGGCAATCAGCAGAAGGTGATTCTGGCGCGCTGGCTGGCGATTGACCCGAATTTCCTGATTTTGGACGAGCCGACGCGGGGGATCGATGTGGGCGCGCATGCGGAAATTGTGCGCACGATCAATCGGTTGCGGGAAGAAGGCTTGGCTTTGCTGGTGATCTCGTCGGAATTGGATGAGGTGGTGGCCTATTCCAACCGCATCGTGGTGATGCGCGATCGTGAGATGGTGGCGGAGCTGAGCGGCGCGGATATTGCGCCCTCGGTGATCGTGGCGGCGATTGCGGAACATCCGGGAGCACGGGCATGAAGCGGGTGAACTGGCGGGGCGCGCTGCTGCGACCGCAATTTGTGGCTTTGGCGGCGGTGTTGTTGATCAACTGGCTGCTGTTTCCGGGGTTTTTCGACATCACTCTGCAGGATGGGCGGCTGTTTGGCAGCGTGATTGACGTGTTGAACCGGGGTGCGCCCGTTGCGATTCTGGCGATTGGCATGACGGCGGTGATCGCGACCAAGGGGGTTGATCTGTCGGTTGGGGCGGTGATGGCGATTGCGGGGGCAGTGGCGGCGGTGCTGGTGACGGGGGGATATTCCGCGATGGTGGCGGTTGCGGCGGCGCTGGCGGTGGGGCTTTTGTGCGGGCTGTGGAATGGGATTTTGGTGACCTATCTGGAGATCCAGCCGATCATCGCGACGCTGGTGCTGATGGTGGCGGGGCGGGGTTTGGCGCAGCTGGTGACCGAAGGTTCGATCGTCACATTTTCCGATCCGGTGCTGATTTTCATCGGCACAGGGTCGCTGTTCGGAATGCCGATGCCGATCATAATTGCCGCTGTGTTGGCGATTGGGGCGACGCTGATCGTGCGCAGAACCGCGCTGGGTCTGTTGATCGAGGCGGTGGGGGTGAACCGCTCGGCTGCCAGATTTGCGTGCATTTCCAGTGGCTTGCTGTTGGTGGTGGTCTATACTTTCGCCGGGTTTTGTGCGGCCACCTCGGGGCTGATCGTGGCGGGCGACATTCGCGGTGCGGATGCCAATAACGCCGGGTTGTGGTTAGAGTTGGATGCTATTTTGGCGGTGGTGATTGGCGGCACCTCGCTGCTGGGCGGGCGGTTTTCAATCCCGATGTCGGTGGTGGGGGCCTTGATCATTCAGGCGATGAACACCGGGATTCTAATCTCGGGCTTTTCGCCAGAGTTCAATCTGGTGGTGAAATCTGGGGTGATCATTCTGATTTTGGTATTGCAAGCGCCGATGGCGAGCCAATGGCTGCGCAAGCGCATGTCGGAAGGGAAAGCCCAATGAGCCGCGCTTTACGGCCTTTGGTGGCGACAACGGCGATCTTTGCGCTGGCCTATCTTGCCGCTGTGATCCAGTTTCCGGCGATGCTGTCGACCCGCGTTCTGGGCAATTTCCTGACCGACAACGCCTTCTTGGGCATCGCGGCGGTGGGGATGACTTTTGTGATCATCTCGGGTGGGATTGATCTGTCGGTCGGCGCGGTGATTGGCTTTACCACCGTGCTGAATGCGGTGTTGATCATGTGGCTTGGGCTGCATCCGCTGTTTGCTTTCGCGATTTCGCTGACGGTGGCGGCGGCGTTTGGCGCGGTGATGGGGGCGGCGATCCACTATCTGAAGGTGCCGAGTTTCATCGTCACGCTGGCGGGGATGTTTCTGGCGCGCGGTGGGGCTTCGGTGCTTTCCCCTGACAGCATTGGGATTAAACACGAGCTTTATACAACGATATCAAAAAGCTACATCCTGCTGCCGGGCGGCGGGCGGTTGACGGTGATCGGCATGATCATGCTGCTGGTCTTCGTGTTCGGCATCATTCTGGCGCATCGCACGCGGTTTGGCAGCTATGTCTACGCGCTTGGCGGGTCAGAGGTTTCGGCGGGGTTGATGGGGGTTCCGGTCGCGCGCACGACGATTTTGATCTACACCTTGTCGGCAACTTTGTCGGCAACTTTGGCGGGGCTCGCGGGCATTGTGTTCTCGCTCTACACCTCGGCGGGCTATTCGCTGTCGGCTTTGGGGGTGGAGTTGGACGCCATTGCGGCGGTGGTGATTGGCGGCACGTTGCTGACCGGGGGCTATGGCTTTATCGCGGGCACCTTCATCGGGGTGATGCTGCAAGGCTTGGTGCAAACCTACATCGTGTTTGATGGCAGCCTGTCGAGTTGGTGGACCAAAATCGTCATCGGCGGCTTGCTATTCCTGTTCATTTTGTTGCAAAGGCTGGTGTTCTCGGCGGCATCTCCGCGCAGGAAAGTGTTTTGGAAAACCTAGCATGAGCGAACCCGGCAGCCTTGTCCGCGCGCTGTCCGGGCGGCAGGTGGCGCGCAATTTCCACTCCTACGTGATCAGTGAAGTCGGTATCGGCATCGCCTCGGGGCGGCTTGCGGTGGGCGCGATCCTGCCGAACGATGCCGAGATGATGGACACCTACAACGTGTCGCGGACGGTTTTGCGCGAGGCTTTGAAGACGCTGGAGGCCAAAGGGCTGGTTGAGGCGCGGGCCAAGGTCGGCACAAGGGTATTGCCGCGCAGTCGTTGGAATCTTTATGATCGTCAAGTGCTTGGCTGGATTCAAGAGGCCGGGCCGGGGTTGGTTTTTCTGCAATCCTATGTCGAGTTGCGCGATATGATTGAGATGCAGACGGCGCAACTGGCGGCTTCGCGGCGTAGTGCCGAGCAGGTGCGGATGCTTTTGTACTGGCTGAACCAGCGCAGCATGACGGCGGCGCTGCCCGAGCCTTTCGCGCTGGCCGAGTTTGAATTTCACCGGACCCTTTGCGAGGCCAGCCAGAACCCGTTTCTGCGCGCAGCCTCGGCTTTGGTGGAATTCGGCGTGGTGCAGGCGCTTGCCCCGCAGTTGCGGGCGGGGGTGGCAGATTTCGCTAGCGCCAAAGCGTCGATGTATCAGGCTTTGGCCGATGCGGTGGGGCGTGGCGCGGCTGATGCAGCAGGCGCGGCGATGGCGGAGATTCTGGCGGTGGACCGGGTTTGGATTTTGGGGGCATGAAGATGGACGCGCAGGTTTTCACCATCAGCGATGGCGCGGATTGTTCTGCGGTTTTAAGCCCTTACGGGGCACGGTTGATGCAGTTGTGGGTTCCGGGGCGGGGCGGGGTTTTGGCCGATATCGTGCTGGGACATGATGATGTGCAGGGCTATTTGAGTCATCCGGGGACGTATTTTGGCGCGACATGCGGGCGCTATGCCAACCGGATTGCGGGCGGACGGTTTGCATGGGCGGGCGGTGTGGTGCAGTTGGATTGCAATGAGGGCGTTCACCATTTGCACGGCGGGGCGGTGGGGTTCGACAAACGGGTGTGGCAGGTGCTGCGGGCGGATGCGCGGGGGGTGACGTTTGGGCTGCATTCGCCCGATGGCGAGATGGGGTTTCCGGGCGCGCTGGATGTGGAGGTGCTGTATGAATTTACCGCGCCGGGGCGGTTGCAGATTGTTATGACGGCGCGGGCAGCTGCGGATACCGTGGTCAATTTGGTCAACCACGCCTATTTCAACATGGCGGGGCAGGGAAGCGGTGTGGCAGACGCGCAGCTTTTGCAGATTGATGCCGACCAGTATCTTCCCGTTGATGCGGCGCTGCTGCCGGTGGGTGGGCCTGTAGATGTGGCGGGAACGCCGTTTGATTTCAGGGTGTTGCGGGCGATTGGCGCCGATGTGCCTGCGGGTGGCTTTGATCACAACTTTTGTCTGAATGGCGGTGATGTGCCTGCGGTGGTGGCGGTTGATCCGGTATCGGGGCGGGAGATGCGGCTGTTTAGCAATCAGCCGGGGGTGCAGTTGTACACCGGGTCTTATCTGCCGGAAGGTTTGCCTGGGAAAGCTGGTGCCAGATATGGCGCACGCGCCGGGTTCACGCTGGAGACGCAGGTTTGGCCGGATAGCCCGAACCATGCCGATTACCCCTCGGCCACAGTGGCAGCCGGAGGGGTTTATGATCATCGGATGGCGTTTGAGTTCTTCGTGGCCGATTAGGGCTTTTGCAGGCGGTAAGCGGCGTCGGCTTTCAGCATTTCCCACGCACCGCGCGTGCCATCGGGCCAGATCACCCGGACCTCGGCCTGCGTCTGATCACCCAAGCCGAAATTGCGCGCACCCAAAATCCCGCCGGCTTGCCCGCCACCAACGGTGATCTCGCGGTGTTGGATGTGACCGGGCATTTTCACCTCGATCCATGCACCGATGGCGTCGGTGTTGGGGGCGGATTGGGCGAGGCTGAGGCTTGGCCAATGGCCGGTGCCTTGGCTGATGTTGCGCCAGATTTGCGCAGGCTCGCGGCGATTCACCACGACCAGATCGACCAAGCCGTCCACGTTGAAATCGGCCAAAGCGGCACCACGGGCGGTTTTGGTGCTATCGACACCTGCGAGGTCGCCGACCTCTTGAAACATGCCGTCGGGCTTTTGCAGCAGCAGGTTGTTGGGGTCATGCGCCGCAAAATCCGGCATCGCATCGACATTGCCCTTGGCGATGAACAGATCGACCATGCCGTCGTTGTTCACATCTTCAAACTGGGCGTGCCAGCCTGTTGAGGGGCGCAGATCGGTGCCGACATAGGGGCGTTGCGCGATCGCACCTTTGGCAAAAGCCACATCGGCATATTGCGCCATATGGGCGGTTTCGGGCTCCATCAGGGTTTGCAGCTTGCTGTCGGCCATGCTGGTCATGAAATATTCGGGGTAGTTGTCAAAGTTCAGATCATAGCTGGCGATGCCCATGCCCCAGATGCGCAGGCGTTTCCAACCCTCGGCCTCGGTATACAGCGCAGGCGTTTTGCCGGCCTCGATATGCCACATCTGCTCGGTGCCGCCTTTGTAATATTCGCGGTCGTTCGACACCCGCAGGCTTTGCACCCCCGAGCGGTTCCAATCGGTGAACAGCATCGACAGCGCGCAATAGCTGGGGGTCAAGGGCAGCGGCGGCGCAAAGCCGGTGCCTGTGGCATTGGGACGGTGCAGCCAGTTGTCGGTGCAAGAGCCCCAAGGGAAATCTTCCTGCATCCGGTCGATGTAATTGCCCACCGCCAAGGTTGGCCAGACAGCACCCTTTTCCCAAGTCGCCGAGAAAGCCGCCGACCACGCATCGCCGCCGTCAAAGCCCCAGTCGGTGTTGGCGGGGCTGAATTTGCAATCGCCCAAGCCGCGCATCACCTTGTTTTCGCCCTGCCGCAAAAGCACGATGTCGCTGATGCCATCGCTATTGATATCAAAGGCATAGGCCCCCAGAACGGCGGTTTCTTCCAGCCCACTGGTGGTTTCCGTGAAAGCCAGCGCGCCGCCTTTCGGGCTGTTGTTGACGAACAGCTTGGCCGGATTGGTGCCGCCTGCCAGCACCAGATCGGGGCGTTGGTCTTGGTTGCAATCCAGCGTCGCAGCGCCGCCGCCGACCATATATTCCCAATCACCGCCGTAGATCGACTGCACGCCCGCAGTTGCGGTTTCCTCAGTAAATTTCGGGATGATCAGCGCGGCCTCGCTTTGCGCGGAGGCGGGCACTGCCAGAGCGGTCACTGCTGACAGGATCAGAGAATGTGCGGGTTTCATGCTGTCACCGTTGTCAGGTTGTTGGTGTGGCTGCCAATGCTGTGGCCATATTTCAGGCCCTCCTCGATCGCATTGCGGAAATGGATGCCGCCATACAGCCGCGACATGCCAGCCTCTAGCGCGGCTGCGTCAAAATCGGCGAAGGCACGCGGGGTCAGGCCATCGTCCTCGCCAGTGCTGTCGGTGAAGGTGTAAGCCGGACCGAAGCTCTGCGTCAGCACGGCGGCGAGACAGCCTGATTGCACCGAATGGCCGCTGGGGTATTCGGGGAAGGGCGGGGTGATCAGCAGCGGCTCCCATTTCGGGTCAATCACCCGGCGGATATAGGTGTAAGGGCGCAGCCGGTTGTAGATATATTTTTCGCGCCAAGCGGCGGTCATCGCATCCGATTGCGCGACACCAGCCCGCGCCAAAACGTCAACGCATGTGTGCAGATCGGCATTTTCGCGCTTCAGTACCCCGATCGCGATGGCACTGCCATGGCCTGCGGGTGTGGCGGTCAACAGCGGGTCATCCGACCAAAACCGCGCGAGGTCTTTTTGATCCTGCGTCAGCGCGTTAAAGGCATCATGCACTTCCAGCGCTTGCGTATAGAATTCCGAGTCTTTGCCCTCGCTGTAGGCAATCGGTGGCGGCAGCACGCTTTCGGTGGCGGCGGCTTTGACGAAAAAGCGGTTGTGCCCCCAATGCGGCAGCATGGGGAATTGTTGCAGGCGAATGGTGTTGGTCGGCAGCCAGTATTCTGGGCCTTGCGGCATCACAAAATCAAGCCCGAAGCCCATGTTCTCAACCACGGCCCCGCCATCCTGTTCGGCCCAAGCCAGAATATGCGCGGCGATGGTCTGGCCGTAAACCTCTGATCGGGTGGCGATATTTTTCGGTACGCCGCTGGCCGCTGCCGCTTTTTGCTTGGCACCATAGGAGGTTTTTGCGCGTTGGCCTGCGGGGCCGGTGTGATCAAACATCCGGTCGATCACCGCACTGAGGGCGGCTTGCAGCACCACCGCATCCTCGTATTCCTGCCCCGCTTCGCGCGCTGGCAGCGGCGTCAGCGCATCTAACTGCCCAGCCAGTGAGGTCAGTTGCGGTGTGCCCGAGGCGATGGATTCGTAGGCCGTAACGCCCAAATAGCCAAGTGCGCGCGCGGCATAGGGCGGCGAGCAGGTGGGGGTGTGGCGCACCAGTTCCATTACCATGTGATACCAGTTGAACAGCACGCCGCGCGGGTCGTTGCCGGGGGCTGCAAAAATTGGCAGGCTGGGGGCAACAAATGCGGCAGTGCTGAGGGCGAGGAACTGACGGCGCTGCATGGCGGGCTCCTGATCGGGATGGAGAAAGGGCGCGTGATAGAAGTAGGGCACGAGGTTGCCCTCGCGCCCGATGTGTTACACCGCTTGCGGCGGTTTTTTACCCATGATGATCATGCCGAGGATGTCTTCATCGGTGACTTCGCCCACGTTCACGGTGCCGACGCGCTGGCCGTTCTTCATCACCACGGCGCGGTCACACAGATCCATCACGGCATGAATGTCGTGCTCGATCAAGAAGATACCGAGGCCTTTCTTTTTCAGCTCTTGGATCAACTCGGCGACCATCTGGGTTTCTTGCGGGCCCAAAGCGGCGGTCGGCTCATCCATGATCAGGATTTTGGCGTTGAAATACACCGCGCGGGCGATGGCGACGGATTGGCGCTGACCACCCGAAAGTGCCGAGACCGGCACGTTGAACTTGCGGAAGTTCGGGTTGAGGCGTGCCATGATCTTGCGGGTTTCAGCCTCCATCGCGGAGTCGTCGAGGAAGCCGCCCGCGCCGACGATTTCGCGGCCTAAGAATAGGTTCGAGGCGGCGTTGAGGTTATCGGCCAGCGCAAGGGTCTGGTAGATCGTCTCGATATTATACGCGCGCGCATCGCGGGGGGTGTTGATATCGACCTTGGCGCCGTTGATGTAAATCTCACCCGCGTCGGCTTTATACGCGCCGGAGAGGCATTTGATCAGCGTCGATTTGCCCGCGCCGTTGTGGCCGAGAAGGCCGACAACTTCGCCGGGATGCAGATCAATCGTGACGTGATCGACGGCTTTGATGCCGCCGAAGGCGATGGAAATGTCGCGCATTTCGACCAGAGGTGTGCCTGTGTTTGCCATGGTGTCACCCCTCACTTGGTTTTCTTGCGGTACAGATTGTCGAGATAGACGGCCAGAACCAGCGCCACGCCGACGGCGATCATCCGGTAGGACCCATCGCCGTAACCGATCAGCACCATGCCGGTTTGCAGGCTTTGCATCACCAAAGCCCCGATGATCGCGCCGTAGATGGTGCCGACACCGCCTGCGAGCGAGGTGCCGCCGACGACCGCCGAGGCGATGACGTAGAGTTCATCCAGCGTTCCCAAGGCGTTGGTTGCGGCGTTCAGGCGGGTGGAGGCGACGACGGCCGCCAAGCCCGAGAGCAGGCCCATCAGCGAGAAGATTTTCAGCGTCATCCATTTGGTGTTGATGCCGGACAAAGCTGCGGCCTCGGGGTTGCCACCGATGGCGAAGACGTAGCGGCCAAAGCGGGTGCGGGTCATCAGGATGGTCATCAGGATGCCGACGACGATCAGGATCAACACCGGGATGGCAAAGCCGGTCGAGATCACCAGACCACCTTCGGGGACGACCATGTCGGGGTTGGCTTTGACATAGGCATCGACGATGCCTTTCGGCCAAGTGTAGGCGTTGACCACCAGAACCGCGCCGATCAGCACGCCACAGCCAAGGATGGCGAGCACGCCCTCGGCCCATATCGGGCGCTGCGGGAAACCGTGTTTGGTGCGGGTTTTGCGACCGGCTTGGATGATCCAGAGCACGGCGATGCAGCCGAGGATGCCGACGATCCAGCTGCCAACCGCGCCGACCGATCCGGTCGGGCCGCCACCCAGCAGGGCGAAGGTGGTGTCCATCGGCGCGATGGTTTTGCCGTCGGCGGTGAGGAAAGCGGCACCGCGCCACACGAGCATCCCGCCCAGAGTGACGATGAACGACGGGATCGCGCGGTAGGCGATCAGCCAGCCGTGGAAGGCGCCGATCAGCGCCCCCAGCACGATGCCGATCAGGGCGGTGATGATCCAGATCACCGGGCTGCCAAGGCCCACGATGGGCGGCAGGATGAGGACTTGCACGATGCCCATCACCATGCCGGTGACGCCGACAATCGAGCCGACCGAGAGGTCAATGTTGCGGGTGATGATCACCAGCACCATCCCCGTCGCCATGATCCCGGTCATCGAGGTTTGCACCGACAGGTTCCACAGGTTGCGCGGGGTGATGAACAGGCCCGCACCCATGTTCAGGCCGTTGCCACTGAACAGGCCTGCAATGATTGGATAAAAGTGAAACGCCGACCAGATCAGCAGCAGCGCGCCGACCATGCCGAGCATTCGGGTGTCAAGTTCGGTGTCGCGGATAAAACGCGCGATGGGGCCAAGTCTGGCATCGCTGCCCTGAGGGGCGTGGGTGGGGGTGTCTGTCATATCCTCGTCCGGCTTGTGAGAGGGGGGCGACGCGGGCGGCTCTTTTTGGCTTTGACCCTGTGCGATTGGCTTTGGGTCAGGCGGGAGCTTTTGCGCTTTGCGTCTTGGGAAAAGCCCGGCGCCAGCACGAAGGCTGACGCCGGACCGTTAGATCATGGCCTTGGCAAAGCCGCCGCTGCGGCAGCTTTGCCCGTTGTGCCGCTTATTGGCAGGCAGCAACGCCTTCCATAGCACCTTCGCAGGCTTCGGCTTTGCTGATGTGGCCACCGTCGATGGCCAAGTTCAGCGTGTCTTTGGTGATCGCGGTCGGGGTCAGCAGGATCGCGTTCATCTCGACATGCTTTTCGCCGTCGCTGAACTTGGTCGCGCCAGCAATCGCGTCAAGTGCGGTGCCTGCGGCCAGTTGCGCTGCGATTTCGCCCGCAGCTTTGCCCAAAGCACGGCTGTCTTTCCACACCGAAGCGGTCTGGGTGCCGCGCGCCACACGGTTGATTGCCGCCATGTCGCCGTCTTGGCCACCGATCGGGATCACCAGACCCTGCGCGGTCAATGCAGCCACAGCACCGCCCGCCATACCATCGTTTTCAGCCAGAACGGCATCGACGGCGTTGTTGTTGGCGGTCAGGATCTGCTCCATGTTCTTCTGAGAGTTTTCCGGCTTCCAGCCATCGGTGTAGACTTCGCCGACGATCTTGATGGTGCCAGCTTTCACAGCCTCGCCAATGACTTGCTCCATGCCTGCGCGCAGGAAGTCCGCGTTCGGATCACCGGGATCGCCCTTGATGATGGCATAGTTGCCATCGGGTTTCGCCTTCATGACTTCTTCCGCGATGATCTTGCCGACGCCGACGTTGTCGAAGGTCAGATAGAAGGCGCGAGCGTCTTCGATCAGACGGTCATAGCCCAGAACCGGGATACCTTCGGCAGCGGCTTTCTCGATGGCCGGGCCGATGGCGTCTTTGTCCCAGGCGTTGATGATCAGAACATTGGCGCCCTGAGCGATCAGCGCGTCCACGTCCGACAGCTGTTTCTCCGACGACGATTGCGCGTCAGCCGAGATATATTCGTCGCCAGCGGCTTCGATCGCGGCCTTCATTGCGGCTTCGTCGATCTTCCAACGCTCCTCTTGGAACTGCGCCCAAGACACGCCAATTTTTTTGCCTTCTGCCAAAGCAGCCGACGAAAAACCCGCTGCGGCGATGACCGCAAGCATAATGACCTTACGCATTTTTATCCTCCCTATGGATTCGGCCAGCGTATGACCTGTTCCGCAGATTCGCTAGAACTGCGGGAAAATTGCCGCGAATAAATTCAGTTGTAAAAATAAAACTGATGGGCGAGAACGGAACAGCCGGAATATCTTGCAAATCTGCGCTGCATTGCAGCAATAATAGATCGTGTGAGAACAATTTCGCCTTGTTTTTGTTCGGAGATCAAATAAATGGCGGGTTTTGGCGGCGCAGCAGAGCCGGAGGGGGGGGGGGGGGGGGGGGAGCAAGGGCTGTGGCCCGCTGATTCCGCCGTTGTCCGAATCGATGCGGCCTTTGCGCCAACAGGTGTTTGAACGGGTGCGGGCTTCGGGGTTGATCGCGCGGGTGCAGGTGGCGAAGGATTTGGGCGTCTCGCCGGCTTCGGTGACGACAATTACTTCGGAATTGATCGAGGCTGGCTTGATCGAAGAGGTGAGTGCGCCGCGTGATCCTGAACTCGGGCGCGGGCGTCCGGCGGTGGCCTTGGGGGTGCGGGCTGGAGCGCATCTGGTGGCGGGGATGAAAATGTCCGACCGCGAACATTCGGCGGTGATCGTCGATTTCGCGGGCAATTTGCTGGCGAATGAGGTGGTGCCGCGCAGGCCCGGCCCGATGCCGTTGACGGAAATGCTGGACGCGATGGAGGCTTTGCTGAACCGGGTCTGCGAGAACGCCGGGATTCTGCGCAGCGCGCTGTCGGGGGTCGGGATCGGGCTGCCGGGGTTTGTCGATCAGGCGGAAGGCGTGGTTTTGTGGTCCTCGACGCTGACCGAGCGGGCGGTGCCTTTGGCACTGGCGGCACAAGAGCGGCTGGGCCTGCCTGTCAGCATCGACAACGACGCCAATCTGGTGGCTTTGGCCGAGTTGTGGTTTGGCGCGGGGCGCAGTCTGGCCGATTTCGCGGTGGTGACCTTTGAGCATGGCGTGGGGATGGGGTTTGTGATGAACCACCGGATTTATCGCGGCGCGCAGCGTCTGGGGTTGGAGTTGGGCCATACCAAGGTGCAGCTCGATGGCGCGTTGTGCCGCTGTGGGCAAAGGGGTTGTCTGGAGGCTTACGTTGCCGACTATGCCTTGGCGCGCGAGGCGACCACGGCGCTGAACTGGGGGCATCGCGATGGCCAGTCGATTTCGGTGCTGCTGGAGAGCCTCTATGATCATGCGCAGGCCGGCGATGCCACCGCGCGCAGCATTTTCCGGCGGGCGGGGCGCTATCTGGCGGTTGGGCTGGCGAATGTGGTCAATCTGTTCGATCCGGCGCTGATCATTCTGTCCGGCGAGCGGTTGAAGTTCGACTATCTTTATGCGGCGGAAACTTTGGCTGAGATGGACAATCTGGTGATCAACACCGGGCGTCCGCGCCCCCCCATTGAGATCCACGCCTGGGGGGATTTGCTCTGGGCGCATGGCGCGGCGGCTTTGGCTTTGTCTGCGGTGACCGAGCGGATATTGACCGCGCCGCGGGAGTTGGCGGCGCAGTAGGTTTGCGGTGTTGGGTCGGCTTGCGGCGTTGCAACTGGGGGTTTCACACCCCCAGACCCCCGTGGGATATTTTCGCCAAGATGAAAATTTTTAGATAAGTTTTACGGAGTGCCATTCAGTTTGGCGGTGAAATCGGCAAGATGCGGCACGTAATCTTCTGCGCCATCGCCGCCATTCGCCATCGCATAGGCGAAGGCGTTTTTTGCCGCCGAGGCCATGCTGGTGACGACTTTGGCATCGTTGGCCATCGATTCCAGATAGCGCAAGTCTTTGTAAGCATTGCTGATGGTGAAGCGATGCGCCGCGCGGTTGCCCTCCAAAGCGCAGGCCATGAAGGTTTGGTAAAAGCCGCAATCCATCCGGCCACCACGAATGACACTGTCGAAGCTGGCGATCGGGATGCCGACTTTTTCCGACAGCGCAATCGCCTCGGCATAGATCGCGGCATAGCCGAGCGAGATGAAATTGTTCAGGAGTTTCATCCGGTGGCCATCGCCGACCCCGCCGATATGCACGATCTTGCCCGCCCAAGTGGCGATGATCGGCTGGATGCGGGCGAAGACCTCTGGCGAGGCCCCCACCATGCAATCCAGTGTGCCCGCCCATGCCTCTTTCGGGGTGCGCGACAGTGGCGCGTCGGCAAAATCAACACCGAGGACGGCCAGATCGCGGGCCAAGCTTTCCGTCACCACTGGATCTGAGGTGGAGCAATCGACCAACACAGCCCCAGCGGCGAGGCCGGGTTTCATTGCCGTCACCACTTCGGTCACCTGCGGCGAGCCGGACAGGCAGAGGAAAATCACATCGCAAGCGTGGGCGAGGTCGGCCAGTGTGGCGGCCTCGGTAGCGCCACGCGCGATCAGATCCTCGACGGGCGCGCGGTTGCGATGGGCGTAGACGGTCAGCGGATAGCCCTTGGCGACGATATTCGCGGCCATGCCCTGACCCATCAGGCCCAAACCGATAAATCCCACCCGCGTCTGTGCCATGCTCGCCCCCTATGTTCGGGGCAGAGTTACATCGCGGTTGGAGAGTTTCAAGACTGGGCCTTTCAAGGCTGGCTTTGAATGCAAAAGGCAGGCCGCGCTGGCCTGCCTTTCGTTGATTTTGATCGCTTACTCGGTTTGCTGCGTTGCAAGCAACGGGTTGCGGCTGGAGAGGCTGCCCTCGGGGGCAAAGATCACCACCATAACGCCGATATAGGCCAGCGCAAAAACAGCAAAAGCAACATAGGTCGCGCGCCGCGATGGACGCTGAGACATGGTCTGAGTCATTTGAACATCCTGTGCAGCTTTGGATGGATCGTGTCGCTACATTATCAAGCTTTTGTGAGTCGCGAAAGCATTATTAATCTATCAAATATATCGTGATTGATTCGGGTGGCGTGGATGGGTGGTTTTCGTAGTGATTTCTGGGGTTTCACCGCTGCTGATCCATCGGCGATTGTTGGCTTGTGCCATCAAGCCCGGCAAAACCTTCGCGCAGCGGCCTTGCTGTCAAGTTTTTTTACAATCCCGTCTTGCGCGGATTGATTCCTTTTTCCACGCCAGTTAGGTCTTGGAGATGATTACACAAAAGATGAAATATGCGTTGAAGGCGCTGTTGGTGCTGGCAGATGCAGCGGCGCAGCCCGCGCCCGAGGCCTTGACGATCGAAGCGATCGCCAAGCGCTCTGGCACGCCAAAGCGGTTTTTGGAGCATATTTTGTTGGAAGTGCGCAACGCGGGCATCATCGCGTCGACCCGGGGGCGCTCGGGCGGCTATCAGCTGATCAAACCGCCTGCGGAGATTTCGATTTCCGAACTGCTGCGGCTGATTGATGGGCCGATCGCGCCGCTGCCGTGTCTGTCGCGTCGGGCCTATCAGCGCTGCGAAGACTGCGTTGATGAGGAAAGCTGCCGCATCCGCAAGGTGTTTGCCGATATTTTCTGGTCGTATCTGCTGCTGATTGAATCGCTGACCTTGGCGGATATGCTGCGCTTGGGCGCGGTGGCCGCCCAAGTTCTAGCCGAGCCGTTGGCGTCCTAATCCTGCAGTGCCGTGACTTCGCGGCGGAATGGCAGGGCGTCGCCGATATCGGGCATATCCAATTCGCGCGCATAGCGGTGACCGGCATAGGTCGCCCAAGCAATCGGGCCGGGGGCCCAGGCATCGCCGATCAGCTTGACCGAACGGATGCCCGCATCGGCCCAATCGGCTTCGCGGCCTTGCAGATCGCGGTAAAGCTGGTCTTGGCTGATGCGGCTGGCGACCATCACCACCGATTCCGCGTCGATATGGCCTTCGGCGCCTGTGTAGACGCAGGCGGTGGTAACGCCTTGAGGGTGAAGCGAAATCACTCCGGTGTTCAGCACGATTTTGACGCCCGCGGCTGCCAGTTTGCGATGGATTGAGGCTTGTTCGAGGGTGTTCAGCGTCCAATCCGAGACACAGGCCGAGGGTGTTATTAGTGTCACCGCGCAGCCGTTTTGTGCCAGCAGTTCGGCCAAAACCCCGCCCATATCATAATGATCATCGTCAAACACCGTGACGCGACCTTTCGGCAAGCGGCCCGCCATCAGATCATCGGGGGTGTAGACGGGCAGGCCTTGGTTCGGGATCGGTTCGACATGCATCCGGGCGACGCCATCGGCCCGCCAGAGCGCCCCCGTCGCGATGGCGATGTGCTGAAAGCCAAAGGCAAGGATGTCTTCGGCGGTCAGGCGGCTGTCGAAATAGCTCTGCACATTCGGGCGCTGGCTGAGCTGATAGGCGCGGTAATCGGCGACGCGGCCCCAAGCCGACAGACCGGGCAGCAGGCGTTCCTTGGCGACCCGGCCACCAAGGCTGGTTCCGGCTTCGGCGAGCGCCACATCATAGCCGCGCAAAGACAAAGCGCGGGCGGCCTCTAGCCCTGCGGGCCCCGCGCCCACGATCAGCACGTTTTCGCTGGGGCCCTTTGGGTTCATCCGCTCTGGATGCCAGCCCTTGCGCCATTCTTCCATGAAGGTCGGGTTCTGGGTGCAACGCGAGATGCTTTGGGTCATGTCGCCGGTGACGCAGATATTGCAGCCGATACATTCGCGGATATCTTCAATCCGGCCTTCTTCGATCTTTTTCGGCAGGAACGGATCGGCAATCGAGGGGCGGGCGCAGCCGATGAAATCGAGCGTGCCTTGGCGGATCATTTTCGCCATCACATCGGGGCTGGTGAAGCGACCGACGCCGACAACGGGGCGGTTGGTGAGTTCGCGGATGCCTTTGACGAGGGTTTCTTGCGCGGCTTCTTCTTTGAAGCGGGAAGGGCCAGAGCAATCTTCCCAGGTGCCTTGCGCGAGATCCCAAAGGTCGGGCAGATCGCCGTTCATGGCGATGAAATCGCGCAACTCGGCATTGGAAAAGCCAAGCTTGCCAATTTGTTCATCAAGGCTGACCCGCATGGTCAGCGCCATGGTGTCGCCCACGGCGTCGCGCATATCCGACAGCACTTCGCGGGCGAAGCGCGAACGGTTTTCCAGACTGCCGCCGTATTCATCGCTGCGCCGGTTGGTGGCGCGGGACAGGAAATGTTGAAAGATACCAAAGCCATGCGCGCCATAAAGGCAAATCAGATCGAAGCCCGCCAATTTGGAACGTTTGGCTGCGTTCACAAACCAGCGCCGCAGGTTCTTGATGTCGGTTTTATCCAGACCGCGCGCCTGCACCGGATCATTGGTGAAGGTGCGGATCGGGCCGGGCGACACCGCCATCGGCACCTCTTTGGTGTAGAAATTCGGGCCGTTGATGCCGGAATAGGCGAGTTGGATGCCCGCAAGACCGCCGTGGGTTTTCATCGCTTGCGCCATCTTGGCGATGGCGGGGATGTCTTGATCCTCCCACAGCCGCAACTCGATGAAGGGGGTGATTTCCGAGGTGTGGTGCATCTCGGTCTGTTCGGTGAAGATCACGCCCCAACCGCCTTCCGCCTTGATTCCGCGCATCGCCGCTGCCGCCGAGGGATCGCGGTAGCCCGCGCCGTTGCAATGCGGCACCTGATAAAAGCGGTTTTTGGCTGTCAGCGGGCCGATCTGTTGCGGCTGAAACAGAATATCATAGCGGGGATCACGCACGGAGATGCCTTTCAGATGGGGTGGCGGCACATTGACGCTTCGGGCTTGGGCGTAAAGGACGCGATGGTGAAGCGTGACTTAGGCTGGGCCTTAGCTGGTGCGGGGGACGGTCAGATGCAGGCCGGGGGTGGAGTTCAGCGTGATCTCGGCGCGGGCATGGTTGATGAAGGCCTGCACGGTTAACGAAATCCCGGCACCTTCGGCCAGCGCAAGCCCCAGTTTCATCGGGCGCACGGCACCCGTCAGCGGCACATAGCGCAGGCGGCGGCCATCGGGGGCGGCATCGGTCAGGGGCCGGATGTTGGCGATGGAATAGCCAAAGCCATTGGCGACCATCGACTGCATCACACCCATATCGCGGGTCCGCTCGACGATGTTGGGGCGCAGGCTGTTGGCGGTGAAATGCGACAGGAAATAATCGGAGGACAGCGGCAGATCGAGCAGGATCATCGGATATTCCGCCAGATCGCGCGGGGTGACGTGATCGTTTTGCGCAAGCGGATGGCTGGGCGGCATCACCGCATAGGGTGGCAAAGTGACCAGCGGGATGAAGCTGAGATCGGACGGGATATCAAGATCATAGGTGAGGGCGATGTCGAGATGGGCCGAGCGCAGGGCGGCGAAGATTTCGACTTGGTTGAGCTCGACTTGGGTGAAATCCACCTCGGGGAAGGCCAGCACGAAACTGTGGCGCAGTTGCGGTAAAACCATCTGCGCGAAGGTGACGAGGCAGCCGACAGAAAGCGGACCGCGCACCTTGCCGGCGATCTGATTGGCGAGTTCGTTCAGCTTTTCGGCCTCGGTCAGCACTTGGCGGGCTTGGGCGACGAATTGCCGCCCACCTTGGGTCAGGGACAGGCCATGCGCGTGTTTGCGCACGAACAGGGCGAGGCCAAATTCGGCCTCCAGCTGCGAGATCGCCGCCGAGATCGACGGGCTGGAGACATTAACCTTTTCCGCCGCAAGTGCGATTGAGCCGCTGTCGCCAACGGCGACGAGATATTCGAGTTGGCGCAGGGTGAAGCGTAGCGGCATCTTTGGGCCCCGGTATTGGATTAGGGCCAGCCTAAGCGCAATTCGGGGATTTCACCAATCTATTCGTCGCCGGGCACGCCGTAAGATGGGGCTTGGGTCGGATCTTGCGCGCGTTGGACGTAAGCGGCCATTTGCGGGCGATAGATTTGCCAAGCCGCTTCAAGCGCTTGGATGGGCGTGTCGGACCAATCAATCCGCAGATCGACCAAGGGCCAGTCGAGTGTGTCGGCGATCTTCAGGCCCGCCGAATGCACCGGGCCAGCCTCACCGCCCGCAGCCAGACCTGCGGTGAGGGCTGTGATCAGGCGATCACCGAGATGGCCTTTGCTGGCTTCAAAGACTGCGATCATCGCGCTGGGGATGGTCGGGCTGGCGAGCAGATTGCCACCTGCTGCGCAGTCTTTGCCCTGTGCTTCGCCCCAGATGCCGAGGACTTGGGAGCCTGAGTGAATGGCGGTTTTGCCTTGGGGGTCGATCACCAGAAGCTGTCTGTAATCAATGTGTTGGCGGTCTTTGGTGATTTCCGTCAAAGCCTGATCGGCAGGTTTGCCTTTGGCCAGTTCGTCCAGCAACAACGGGCCTAAGGCCGGGTCGGTGATGTTCTGGCTGGCCACGGCTCCCACCCCCGCGCGCACATGCGCGCAGCGGGCGGCGACGGCGGGGGGGAGGACGAGATCACCATGCCGAATTGTCCGGTCTTGGCGCAGCGGGCGATGAGGGAAAAGGTCATATGTCGTCCTTTTGGCCAAGCGCCGGGGGTTTCACACCCCCGGACCCCTGTGGGATATTTGAGCGCAGAGGATGAGCCGTTTCAGAAAGTCAGTCGGGGATCACGGCCGTTGCGTCAATCTCGACCAGCCAGTCCGGGCGGGCCAGTGCCACCACGGTCAGCCCCGTGCAAACCGGATGCACGCCTTTGATATATTCGCCCATCACCCGGTACACGGGTTCGCGGTGGCGCACGTCGGTGAGGTAGACGACGAGTTTGACCAGATGCTCCATCCGCCCGCCGGCTTCTTCGATCATCTGTTTGATATTGCTCATGACTTTATGGGTCTGCTCGGCGGGATCGTGGCTGGCGAGATATTGCGCGAATTCGTAGTTTGGCCGCTCCAGATGCGACAACGGGCCGGGGGTTCCCATGCCCGAGAGCAGGCCACGATAGACTTTTTCGGTGCAGCCTTTGTCTTCTGCGTTCACATCATCGAGCAGGGCTTTGACGCTGGCGAGATGGCCCGCCGCATCCGGGTCGGCGAGCCAATCGGCACTCATCCCCATGCCGAACAATACGTTGACGCGACCAGGGCCGTCGGGGGTGAGCGACAGATACCAGAAATAGCCGGGGGTCAGGGTGATCAGCAGCGAGGGGTAGATCGCCAGAAGCCAGGTCTTGCGACGGTCATCGCCGTGCAGCGTGGTGTTTGCAGGATGCGCGAGGGCAAGCGGAACGGAGTCGTTTTTCAGAATCCAGTGGTAGTTGAACGCCTCGGTGCCTTCCGGGCAGATCATTTCATCCAGCTTGGACGCGCCGCCGATGGTGCCCGCGTGGCACATCGGCAGGTGGTAGGATTCCATGAAATTCTCAGCCAGCACCTTCCAGTTGGTCGCCCAGTTGAAGCTTTCCTGATAGGTCTCGGTATAGGTGGACATATCCAGATTGGGGATCAGATCGCGCACCCCGGCCAGTTTGGTTTCCGGGTCTTCGGCCTCGGGGTTCAGGCTGACCATGATCCAGCCTTGCCAGACCTGACACCGGATTTGCGGCAGGGAAAGCTGGTCTTTGCAAAAGCCCTCATTCAGCGTCATCGCGGCGGCCCCGCGCAGAGTGCCGTCGAGATTATAGGTCCAGGCGTGATAGGGGCAGACGATGGCGCGGACATTGCCCCGACCCTCAAGCAGGGTGGACATACGGTGCCGGCAGACGTTGGACATGGCGCGGAGTAGACCATCCCGGTCGCGCAGCACGATGATCGGTTCGCCCGCAATCTCCATCGTCAGGTAGTCGCCGGGATTTGCCAGCGCGTCGGCACGGCCTGCTGACAACCAGTCATGGC
>JAYTVN010000005.1:0-106780 GCA_043743975.1 Cypionkella sp. | reverse complement strand
GTCGGAGCGAGAGGATTCGAACCTCCGACCCCCTGCTCCCGAAGCAGGTGCGCTACCAGACTGCGCTACGCTCCGACCGTGGCGCGGGGTTAAACCGTTGCGCGTGGCTTTGCAAGAGGGGGTGCAGGATTTATGCCGCAGTTTTATGCATCACCATCGGTGCCGGAGAGACCCTCGGTCTTGTTGCGCAAACGGCGGCGGTCGAACAGGCGCAGCCAGAGGCCGATGCGGGGATAAGTGCCGAAATCAAACCGCGAGCGGTGTTCCAGCACCGGGCGGTTGATCGACACCGAGGGCTTGTCTTCGCGCAGCACGATATAGACGCCAGCGGCGATGATCACGCCGGTGCCGATGGCGGTCCAGAAATCGACGTTCTCGTTGAAAATAAGGAAGCCATAGATGATCGCCCAGATGATCTGGCTGTATTGCATCGGGGCCACGATGATCGCAGGCGCGCGGCGGTAGGCGGCGATGGTCAACATCCCCGCGAACAGGCCCAGCAAAGCCATCGCGCCCATCATGCCCATATGTTCCACCGGAACAGGCACATAGACGAAGGGCAGCGCCAGCGCCATCACCACAAAGTTCGCCACCATCGGATAGAGCATCAGCACCACCGAGCGTTCATCATGGCCGATCTTGCGCACGATCACCGAGGTCATCGCTCCGAGCAGGGCCGCAGCCAGTGCTGAAAGATGGCCGAGGCTGAGCGGCTCTTGCCCCGGTCGCAGCACGATCATCACGCCCAGCAGACCGACGACGATGGCGAGGCCCCGGTGCAACCCGACCTTTTCGCCCAAGATCGGGATCGCCAGCAGGGTGATCAGGATCGGCATCGCGAAGAAGATCGCGTAGCATTGTGCCAGCGGTAGCACCGAAAACGCATAAAACCCGGTGATGCCGTTGAGCACGGCGGATGCCGTGCGCAGAGCTGTCCAGTAGGGATGTTTCGGGATCAGGTTGCCGTCGGTGCGGTCGCTCATCAACAGGATGGTGATCAGTGGGAAGCTGAGCAGGCCAGCGAAGAAGATCAACTGGAATGCGCTGTAATGCGCGCCGAGATGCTTCACCAGCACGTCATGGGTGGCATAAATCGCGAAGGCGGCCAGCGCCAAAAGCGCCCCACGCAGGTTCGATTGAGCAACAGGCATTGTGGATATCCGGGGAGGTGTGCGGTGATGCCTAGCTGTCGGGCCTTGGGGGGTAAAGTTCAAGGGGGAAGCTGCGCGGCGCGGGGTTTCTTGCTGATTTTTCGTCAGAAGCTGTTGCCCTTGAGGGTCAGGCTCAAGGGCAACGACAGGATGTTACAGGCTGGCTTCCATCGCGGCGATGATCGCATCGCCCATTTGCGTGGTGCTGACCGGCGCGCCGCTTTCGGGGCCCATCAGATCGGCGGTGCGGACGCCATCGGCCAGCACTTTCTCGACGGCTTTTTCGACGCGGGTGGCTTCAGTGCCCATGTCGAACGAATAGCGCAAAGCCATCGCGAAGCTGAGGATACAGGCGATCGGGTTGGCTTTGCCCTGCCCGGTGATGTCAGGGGCCGAGCCGTGGACGGGCTCGTACAAAGCCTTCGGGCGGCCATTGGCTTGCGGCAGACCCAAAGACGCCGAGGGCAACATGCCGAGCGATCCGGTCAGCATCGCGGCCATGTCAGACAGCACATCGCCGAACAGGTTGTCGGTGACGATGACGTCGAATTGCTTCGGCCAGCGGCAGAGCTGCATCGCGCCGTTATCGGCATACATATGGGTCAGCGCCACATCCGGGTATTCTTTGTCATGGATTTCCTGCACCACATCGCGCCACAGGATGCCGGATTCCATCACATTGGCCTTCTCCATCGAGCAGAGCTTGTTGCTGCGCTTGCGGGCCAATTCAAACGCCGAACGCGCGACGCGGGCGATCTCGGATTCGGTATAACGCTGGGTGTTGATGCCGACGCGCTCATTGCCCTCCATGAAGATGCCGCGCGGTTCGCCGAAATAGACGCCGGAGGTCAATTCGCGGACGATGACGATATCAAGGCCTGCGACGACTTCACGCTTCAGGCTGGAGAAATCGGCCAAAGCATCGAAGCATTGGGCGGGGCGGAGGTTGGAGAACAGGTCCATCTCTTTGCGCAGCCGCAAGAGGCCACGTTCGGGTTTCACGCTGAAATCGAGTTTGTCGTATTTCGGGCCACCAACGGCCCCCAGCAGAACTGCATCGGCTTCCTGCGCGCGGGCCATGGTTTCATCGGTCAAGGGCGTGCCGTGGGCGTCGTAGGAACAGCCGCCGACGAGGCCTTCGGACACGTCGAAGGTCACGATGCCTTTGGTGTCGAACCAGCTGATCAGCTTTTTCACTTCGTCCATGACTTCAGGACCGATGCCGTCGCCGGCGAGGATAAGCAGGGAGGGATTTGCCATCATAGGCTCCAGGTTTGAAGGGTTGGCGCTGGCCTAGCCAATGGGGGGGGCAGGGTCAAGGTTTAGCGCCCGGAAATGGGCGGCTAAAGCATCAAACACCCGTCGGATGCGGGGGGTGTGGCGCAAAGCCTCGGGCGCGGTCAGCCAGATCGGCAGCGGTTGCAGCTGAAGGAAGGGTGCGGCGCGGGTGACGGAGGGGTCGGCATCGCCTATGACGGTCTGCATCCCGCCGAGGCCCAGGCCCGCGCGCACCAGCGCCCAGTAGACGATCTGATCATCGCAGCGGGTGGGGAAATCTTCGCGCCGGGCTGCAATGCCTTGCGCGGCCATCATCCGTAGCATCAGGTCGGAGCGGTCAAAGCCCACGAACTCATGGTTCAGGATGGTGTCCGGGGTGATCGGATCGGGGCGGCGGGCGAGGTAGCTGTGGGCGGCGTAGATCGCCATCGGGATATCGCACAGGTGTGCTGTGATCAGATCGGGTTGCGTCGGGCGATACATCCGCAGCGCGATATCAGCCTCACGGAACAACAGGTTATCGGATGAGTCGGTGGGGGAGAGTTCGATCTCGATGCCGGGTTCATCGTGGCGCAATGCCGCCAGCATCGGCGGCAGCAGATAGTGCGAGACGATGCGGCTGGCGGTGATGCGGACCGGGCCATGCAGGCGGGTGTCGCGGCCTGCCACCGCCAGCGCGAGTTTGGCCGCCGCGTCGCGCATGCCGCGTGCGTGCGGGATCAGGGCTGCGGCCTCTGCCGTAGGGGCCAGACCGCGCGGTTGGCGGGTGAACAGCGGCAGGCCGAACGCGGCTTCCAGATCGGCGATATGACGGCCCAAGGTGGGTTGGCTGAGGCCTAGTTGCCGGGCGGCTGCGGAAAGCGAGCCGGTTTCGGCGACAGCGAGGAAGGAGCGGGTGAGGGTCCAGTCAAGATTATCCATGCAAATATGAATAGCACATCTGCGATTGATGCCAATGTTCTGAATGGGTAGCGGCTGCTAATTTCATCTTGCAACATAAGGAGAATGAACATGGCAGTGGTTTTGGTGGCAGGGGCGTCGGGGCTGTTTGGCTCGCATGCGGCGCAGGCTTTTGCGGCGGCGGGCTGGGAGGTGCGGCTTTATCAGCGAGGCACCGATATGACGGCGGCGGCGCAGGGGGCGGATGTGATCGTCAATGCGATGAACCCGCCGATGTATCACGATTGGCCGCGTTTGGTGCCTGCGATCACCGCACAGGCGATTGCAGCGGCGCGGGCCAGTGGGGCCACGCTGATCGTGCCGGCGAGTGTGTATAACTACGGCAGCCAACCGCGGCCTTGGGGGCCATCGACGCCGCAAAAGCCCAACACCCGCAAGGGCGCGGTGCGGGTGCAGATGGAGGCGGAGTATCGCGCCTCGGGTGTGCCGGTGATCTTGCTGCGCGGCGGCGATTTTATGGATGCGGCGGGCAAGACGCAGGGCATGGGGATGGCACTGCGCGGGCTGGCCAAGGGCAAGATCATGGCGTTTGGCGGGGCGGATGTGCCGCGCGCCTATGCCTATCTGCCGGATATGGCGCGGGCAGCGGTGGCTTTGGCCGAGGCTCGCGACCGCATGCCGCGTTTTGCCGATATCCCGTTTGCGGGGCTGACATTTACCATGCAGGAGTTGGCGGACAGCTTTCAGCAGCAGAGCGCGCGGGTGTTTCGGATCGCGAAATTTCCGTGGTGGCTGTTGGGCTTAGCCGCCCCGTTCTGGGAACTGGCGCGCGAAATGCGTGAGATGCGCTATCTTTATGAGTTGCCGCACCGTTTGGACGGGGCGACGATGCAAAGCGTTCTGCCAGATTTCCAGACAACAGGGCTTGCCGAGGTGGCGGCGGCGCAACTGCGCTGGGCGGGTCTAGGGCCGCAGATCGACCCAAAGCGGGTGATGGCGTGAGGCGGCGGTGAGCGTGGCCGCAGTGGCGTCGCTGTCGGGCGGCCATTCCACCCCCGAGGCTGTGATGCGCAGGTCTTTTGAGGGCAGAATAATCTCCACCCGCAAGCCGCCGATGACGGGATAAAGCGCGGTATCGAGGGCCGGATCGCCGGTTTGGCCGGGATCGTGCCGGGTCGATTGGCCGCGCGGGGTCGGGTCTTGCAGGGCGGCATGGTGCAAAAGCGCTGTGATCGCCTGCTTGCGGCCCGCGCCATCGGCGGGGTCTAGGTTGCTTTGACCTAAAATCACGAAGGGCGGCTCGGGCGGTTTGAACGGCAGGTCGCCCGCCAAAAGGTGCAGCCAGAACGCAGTCTCATCATGGTTGCGCCGACCGTTGCGATCCTCCGCACCGTCGAAGATTGGCGGGCTGGCGTAGTAAGCCAGCAGGCGCAGGGATTTGCCATCGGGCAGGGTGACGGGCACCTCATAGGCTCCGGTGGTGGAGAGCAGCTGGCCGGGCGGCGTGTCAGGTGGCATCAGGGTATCGGGCAGATCGCGCCAAAGGAAGCCACTGAAATCACGGATATTTTCGGCATCGATCGGCAGGCGCGACAGCACCGCTATACCGCCTTCGCCCGCCCAGCGGCCATAGGCCATCGCGTCGCGCGGCTCGCCTAAGATGCCGTTGCCATCCAGATCAAGGCCGGTGGAAACTCCGGTATTCGGGCGCAAGGGCAGGCGGTAGGGATAGGGCGCGCCAGCTTCGGCCAGCCGTTTTTCCAGCGCGGCAAGGGTTTCGCCGCGCAGATCATAGTCGATGCCCGTCAGCAGCAGCACATCGGCGTCCAGCTTTGCGATCACCTGAATGGCGGCCAGTTGCGCGGGATTGTCGCCGCGTTGCAAAGATTGCAGCGCCAGACCGGGGCCTTTCGCCCAGAAGTCGATGTTATAGGTGGCGATACGCAGATCGGCCAAAGCTGGCCAAGCGCAGAGCCAGATCAGAAGCCACGTCAGGCTGGCGCATAGCGTTTGCCATCGCCCAGGCTGTTCGCCGCGCGGGTTTCGGTGATCATGTCGGCGATGCGACCCATCGCAATGCCGCGCATGAACAGGCTGGCGGGAAGGAAGGCCCATGCCGTCATCGTCCAGATCAAGGTTTGTGGCGAGGTCAACGTCAACGGCTCGAATCCCGTCGACGCAATCTTCACCACGGCTGGCGTCAAGAATGGCAGCAAAAACCCTAACGCAATGTTAATGCGCGCATCCCGCGTCAGGCGGGTGACAACGTCGGCCCCGGCGGTGGGGTCAAATGTCGGCAGATTGACCCAGACATTGAAGGCACGGGCGCGCGACGGCCAGCGCCCGGCTTTCAGGATCACCACATAAACTGACAGTGAAATCAATGAGATCAGGTAGGCCATCCCGGCAGCGGTGCGCACGGCGGCGATTTGTTCAGCGGTGGCATCATTGGCGACCATTAAAGTGGCGAGCCGCACCGGGCTATAGGGAAAATCCATCGAAATCCCGATCAGCGTGCCCACCGCATCGGTGAAATCGGTCAGGGTTGAGGGCATGATCCGCCCGCGTGCGATCATCGACAGCGAGACAACCGTGGCCAAAAGCATCACATATCGCACGCGGTTGAACGGCGGCGCGTCGCGGAATTCCACAAGGCTGGGATAGGTGGCGTTGTATTCGACAAAGGTCAAAAGCCCGATGAACAGCGCCACAAGGGCGACCATCTGTTTGGCATCTGCTGTTACGTCGACCAAAAGCACCGATGGCGTGGCGACCAGCACCATCACCAAAATCATGCGAACGATCGCGCCTGTTAGCCGCGAAACCACTGCCCTGCCACCCTTCAATCGGTCTCGTCTGGAGTTTTGCCAGGCAAGGGTCCCGAAGATATCCCGCACTTTAAGGCGGGTTGCCTCAATCTTGCCCAATTCTTGCCTTCTTTCTGACTGCACGGCAACAGGAGGGTTAATGATCGGTAAGCACTGTGGCAATTCCGTGTTCAAGGTGTTGCAGGATTGAATCAAACTGGCGGTAACAAAAAGGCCACCCCGCAGGGTGGCCCTAGATGTAGTGGTTTCAGTAGCGTTAGGCCCAAGGATGCAGGGCGGCGTTGGTTTTCTCAAAGGAATCGATTGCGGCAGCTTTTTCCAAAGTCAGGCCAATATCGTCCAAACCATTGATCAGGCAGTGCTTGCGGTGGCTGTCGACCTCAAACGGGAACACCTGACCATCCGAGGTGGTGACGGTTTGTGCGATCAGATCAACGGTCTGGCGGGCATTGGCACCTTTCTTGGCGTCGGCCATCAGCACATCGACAACCTCTTGCGGCATCACGATCGGCAGAATGCCGTTCTTGAAGCAGTTGTTGTAGAAGATGTCGGCGAAAGAGGTGGCGATGACGCAGCGGATGCCGAAATCGAGCAAAGCCCAAGGCGCATGTTCGCGCGAGGAACCACAACCGAAGTTATCGCCCGCGACGATGATCTCGGCCTTGCGGTAAGCTGGTTGGTTCAGCACGAAATCCGCGATCTCGCTGCCGTCGAGATTATAGCGCATCTCGTCGAACAGATTGACCCCAAGGCCCGAGCGTTTGATGGTTTTCAGGAACTGCTTGGGGATGATCATATCGGTGTCGATATTGACCAAGGGCATCGGTGCCGCGATCCCGGTGAGGGTGGTGAATTTATCCATGATGGACCTCGTTAGGTTGACTTTTCCGCCATTTGCGGTATATGAACTTTTAGGACTGGGCTTATCCCGGTTGGCAGGCGGCTCCTGGACTTTTTCGGGGGCCGTTTGTTTTTGCTAAGGGAAGCATTTCAGCATCCCCGGCCTGATTTTTTCTTTGATGATATCGAAGGCACGGTTGGTCTGGCCGGGGCGTAGAACACTCAGGCCAACGGGACGTGCGATCAGATCAGCTAGTTGCAAACCGCTGGAATTGGCCTTCTTGCTCACAAAATGCGGTGCCCATTGTACTTCTTTCAACGAGGATACTCGCTTGCGATTGGCATTCCCATGCTGCAATTTTGCTGCGCCAGCGACGATGCGACGAAAGGCCAATTCGAGTTCGGAGTCCTCTTTCGCACCGCGCCGCTCAAACACGGCACAAATCTCTCGTCCCGCTTGTCCCAGATCTTGTAGCCGCAGCGTTGCCATCTCCAGACAAAATTGCACAGCTATTTCATAGGGATCGAAAGGTCGAAAGTATCGTGCCTTGAGTTCATCCTTGCGGATCACAGCACAAATTGCCTCTATAGGTGCCTCTTGAACCAGTGCCGAAACTCTGGACAGAAAATCCGAGCGAACGGCTTTCTCACGCCGCAGAAACTGAAAAGCCGCATCTTGTTTGCGAATGTCGATCTCATGGAGGATGATTTGATCATGCCCCACGAAATCGAACTTCAGGCGCTGGACAGCAGGTACAATTCTCGAAACATAATCCTCTTTCGAGACAAGAACAGCCGCCAGAACAAACAGCGGATATTCAGGGTCGACATGCGAAAGTTCGGGTGACCCGCTTTCGTCAAAATAAAGAATATAGTCCGAGAATTGAGGCACTGGTCACACGTTCTCAGCCATCATCTCGCGCACATCGGTCAAGTGCCCGGTGATTGCGGCGGCGGCGGCCATGCCGGGGGAGAGCAGGTGGGTGCGGCCGCCGCGGCCTTGACGGCCCTCAAAGTTGCGGTTCGAGGTCGCAGCACAACGCTCGCCCGGGGCAAGTTGGTCGGGGTTCATAGCCAAGCACATCGAGCAGCCGGCCAAACGCCATTCAAAGCCTGCGTCGATGAAGATCTGCGCGAGGCCCTCGGCTTCTGCCTGTGCGCGCACCAACCCCGAGCCGGGGACGACCATCGCGCGGATGCCGTCTTTCTTCTTTTTGCCCTTCAGGATCGCCGCCGCTGCCCGCAGATCTTCAATGCGGCCATTGGTGCAAGAGCCGATGAACACGGTGTCGATCTTGATCTCCGACAGTTTTTGACCGGGGACGAGGCCCATATAGTCCAAGGCGCGCTGCACGGCTTCGACCTTGCCGCCGGTGAAATCGCTGGGCGAGGGCACAACGGCTGTGATCGGCAGCACGTCTTCGGGGCTGGTGCCCCACGTCACCAAGGGGGCAATATCTTCGCCCTTGATCGTCACCACCTTGTCGAAAAACGCGCCTTCGTCGGTGAAAAGCGTCTTCCAATAGGCCAAGGCAGCCTCCCAAGCCGCGCCTTTCGGGGCGTGCGGGCGGCCCATGCAATAGGCATAGGTTTTCTCATCCGGTGCGATCAGGCCTGCGCGCGCGCCGCCCTCAATCGCCATGTTGCAGACGGTCATGCGGCCTTCCATCGACAGCTCACGAATAGCTTGGCCACAATATTCAATGACATAGCCAGTCCCGCCGCCGGTGCCGGTCTCACCAATCACCGCCATGGTGATGTCTTTGGCGGTGACGCCAGGGCGCAAGGATCCGGTGATTTCAACCTTGAAATTCTTGGCCTTGCGCTGGATCAGCGTTTGGGTGGCCAGCACATGTTCGACCTCGGAGGTGCCGATGCCATGCGCAAGGCTGCCGAAGGCGCCATGCGTCGCGGTGTGGCTGTCGCCGCAGACCACGGTCATGCCGGGCAGGGTCCAGCCTTGTTCCGGGCCGACGATATGCACGATGCCTTGGCGGACGTCCGAGACCGGATAGTAATGGATGCCGAAATCCTTGGCGTTCTGGTCCAAAGCCTGCACCTGAATCCGGCTGTCTTCGGTCATCGTCGCGGCATTGGCGCGGTCCAAAGTGGTCGGCACGTTATGGTCCGGCACGGCGATGGTTTTCTCGGGTGCGCGCACCTGGCGGCCCGTCATCCGCAGGCCTTCAAAGGCTTGCGGGGAGGTGACTTCATGCACCAGATGGCGGTCGATATACAGCAAACAGGTGCCGTCATCGGCCTGATGGACGACGTGATCGTCCCAGATTTTGTCATAGAGCGTGCGAGCGGTCATGGCTGGCTCATCCTCGGGGTTTGGAAAGGGGAAAGGCGTGAGGCGGGGCGCGTCCCATCACGGGCGGCCCGGTAAACCGATCAGACGTGCGCAAGAATGGCGCGGGTGGCCCCGTAAAACCGCCACGGCAGGCGGTCATGGTCAGCGATGTCAAAAAACCGGATCATGCCGGGGATATACGCCCTTCGCGCCTTGCAAGCAAGGGTCGAGGTCGTGGCATGTAGAGGAGTGTCGCCGGGGTCGAGCGGCGGGCTCGGGCATCCGGGGGCGGGTGCGCCCCCGATGCAGATTTAGCTTATCGTCGGCAGTGTGGTCAGGCGATCAGAACTGGGCGAAACGGCCGCGTTCAATCTCGCGCTCACGGCATTCCAGATCATAGATGCTGACAGCGCCGTTCAGATATTCAAGTTCTGCCTCGTGGCGGGTTTTGCGACGCGGCAGTAGTTTAAGGAACTTGGTCATGGTGTTTACTCCGTTGTTCCCTCCCTGCCAGTAATATGCTGCATCGCAGCGTGAATGAGTAGCTATGCGATAAGTATTGCCGTCATGCGGTGGATGCATGGCTTGATGCTCGATTTTTGGTCAATGCTACTGTCCTAAATGGCAACCCCCCCCTTGCGACTCCGCGTGCAGACCGCTATGCGCGCGGCTTGCCCCGCCGTTGAGATTGTTGCCCTGCAATGATAGGCTGGCATCAGCCCTGTGCCGGGGCCGCATCGGCGCGCTATTTGGAGGACGTTGTCCTGTCGCATTCTGATCCCGCCACCGGCCTTCCGGTTGGCCCGCGCGCCGCTCGCGCGTCTGAAGATTACACCGCCGAAGATCTGCTGGCTTCCGTGCTGGCCTCGGTCGATGACGATAAAGCCGAAGACATCGTGCAGATTGATCTGCGTGGCCGCTCGGATGTGGCGGATTACATGGTGATCTGCTCGGGTCGTTCCTCCCGGCAAGTCGGCTCGATTTCTGAAAAGCTGGCGGATCGCTTGAAAGAGCAGTTCCATCTGTCGGCGAAGATGGAGGGCAAGGAAACCGGCGATTGGGTGCTGATTGATGCGGGCGATGTCATCGTTCATGTCTTCCGCCCCGAAGTGCGCGAGTTCTATGATCTTGAAAAGATGTGGCTTCCGGGCAGCGCGCATCGCGGGGCTTGAAGCTTGCGGCTGCATGTCTGTGCGGTGGGGCGGCTGCGGGCTGGACCAGAGCGCGATCTGGTCGATGACTACTATACGCGGCTGGATCGCACCGGGCGGGCGTTAAGCCTTGGCCCGGTGGCGGAGCTTGAGGTTGAGGATAAGAAGAACCTCGGCATGGCAGCAGAGGCGGTTTTGCTGGAGCGGGTTATTCCGGCAGGGGCTTTGATCGCGACCTTGGATGAGCGCGGGCGGGTTTTGTCGTCGCCGGAGTTTGCCGAGATGCTGGCAGGTTGGCGCGATGGCGGGCGGCAGGATGTGGCGTTTGTGATCGGTGGCGCGGATGGGATTGATCCCTCGCTCCGGGCGAAGGCGGGGTTTTCGCTCAGCTTCGGGCGGATGGTCTGGCCGCATATGCTGGTGCGGGTGATGCTGGCCGAGCAGTTGTACCGGGCGGCCACGATTCTCGGCGGCGGGCCGTATCATCGGGCATAGGGGGCAGGGATGAGCGACAGTTTTCGCACCATGCAGGCGGTCAGCGATCTTGTGCATCATGTGAAACCGTTGCTGGCGCAGCATCTGGCGGCGGTGGCTGAGGCATCGGGGCTGACGCTGCGCGAGACGGGCGAGGCACTTGCGCGGCTGCGTGACGATGGCTTCCGGTTTCAGCGGGATGAGACTTTGGCCCTGCTGGACGGGTTGGAGACGATTGCAATCACCCAAGCCGAGGGCCTTGATCTGGCCGTAGTGATCCTGCTGGCTGATGTTTTGCAGCGGCGGCAGGCGTCGGGCTTGCTGTCCGAGGCTTGGGACGAAGCCTGCAAGCGCTTGCGCGATTGGCCTGCAACCCTGCGGGCGGCAGTGGCGAATGGGCTGCGACGGGCGGTCGAACTGGGCCTTATCACCTTAGAAATACCTCCAAGGGATGCGGAGTGTCAGACCCGCCAATCTGCGGAAATTGCCGAACCGTTGCTGCGGATTGCGCGCTCTATGCGGCGGGACGAATTGCAGGCCGTGGCGCAAGCTGATCGGGGCGAGGATGCGGACGAGCATTTCGCGGCGCTGATTGATCTGATTGGCAAACGCGATGGAATATTCCCGCAAGATCAGGTCTGGTTTCCCGAAGAAGTCGTGAAACTTACCGCGCATGTTCCATCGGCTTCTGGCTTTGAAGGCTGCACAGCTATTTTGTTACTAAACGTGCTGTTACGGGGCGATCAGCAGTGTTGGATATCTTTCCGTTGGGAACGCCAAGGTGCTGCCTATTGCACCCTTCGGCCCTCAACGCGCGACCCAATCCTTGCAGGAATCCGGCATATCTATGAAACCGATGCTGATTTCCTGAGCATTGAGGAGATCAACATTGCGGGGCGACTTGGCGAAGGTGTCACGATTCCCGTTGTCGGCGATCTGCTATAGCCTCAACTGTTGCGCAACCGTTGCCCTACGCAAATCCCAGCGTTAGAAGCATCTGACGCATTGGAAAGGCCGCCTCATGTCTCGCAAACCCGTTGTTCTGTGCATTTTGGATGGCTGGGGGATCAATGCTGATCCGACCTCTAGCGCCCCCGCGCAGGCCAATGTGCCGAATTTCAACCGGATTTGGGCGACTTGTCCGCATTCCACCTTGATCACCTTTGGCCCGGATGTCGGCTTGCCGACCGGGCAGATGGGCAATTCTGAGGTCGGGCATACCAATATCGGCGCGGGGCGCGTGGTGGCGATGGATCTGGGCGCGATTGATCTGGCGGTGGAGGATGGCACGTTTGCGACCAATCCATCGCTGCTGGAATTTGTCGCCAAGCTGAAAGCCAGCGGTGGCACCGCGCATCTGATCGGTATGGTGTCGGATGGCGGCGTACATGGCCATATCACGCATGTGATTGCGGCGTGTCGGACGATTACGGCTTTGGGTGTGCCTGTTGCGCTGCATGCGATCACCGATGGGCGCGATGTGTCGCCGTCCTCTGCTGCCGAGTTCATCGACATGCTGATGGTGCAACTGCCCACAGGGGCCAAGGTTGCCACGGTGATCGGCCGCTATTGGGCGATGGACCGCGACAATCGCTGGGAGCGGGTGCAGCGGGCCTATGATGCGATGGTGATGGGCAATGGTGAGCGGGCCGAGACGCCAGCGCAGGCGGTGGCGCAGTCTTATGCCAAGGGCGAGATGGACGAATTTATCGCCCCCACGGTGATCGGCGATTATCAGGGTGCGATTGATGGCGACGGGGTGTTTTGCCTCAATTTCCGCTCGGATCGGTCGCGGGAAATCTTGGGCGCGCTGGCGGCTCCGGGCTTTGCCACCGGGGATCGCCCCGTTTGGGCGGCGATGCTGGGGATGGTGGAATATTCGGCGGACCATAATGAATATATGGCAACGGCCTACCCAAAGCGCAGCATTTCCAACACCTTGGGCGAATGGGTGGCCAAGCAGGGGCTGACGCAGTTCCGGTTGGCGGAAACCGAGAAATATCCGCATGTGACCTTCTTTCTGAACGGTGGCCGCGAAGTGCCGTTTGACGGCGAAGATCGTGCGATGCCGAAATCGCCGAAGGTGGCGACCTATGATTTGCAGCCGGAAATGTCCTCGGTTGAGGTCGCCGATAACCTCGTGATGGCGATTGAGAAGGGCTATGATCTGATCGTGGTCAACTTCGCCAACCCGGATATGGTGGGGCATACTGGCAGTCTGACCGCCGCCATTAAGGCTTGTGAGGCGGTGGATATTGGGCTGGGTCGCGCTTTGGTGGCGCTGGAAGCTGCGGGCGGGGCGATGATTGTCACCGCCGATCATGGCAACTGTGAGATGATGATTGATCCGGTGACGGGCGGGCCGCATACCTCGCATACCGTCAATCCGGTGCCGGTGGTGCTGGTCGGTGGGCCTGCGGGGGTTGTGTTGCGGGGTGGCGGGCGCTTGGGCGATCTCGCCCCGACGATTCTGGCGTTGATGGACCTGCCGCAGCCGCCTGAGATGACCGGGCGGAGCCTTATGCTGGCATGATCCGTATCGCTGCCCTGCTGCTGATGTTGACCGCCTCGGCGGCCACATCTGGCGTGGCGGAAGATGCGGCAGCGGCGAGTGCGGAATTGCAGCAGGCGGTGGCGGCTTTGCAAGCGGCCGAAGGTGCCAAGGATCGTGTCGCAGCCCTGACCCAAACCATCAAAGCCTATGAAGAAGGGCTGGCGGCATTGCGCGAGGCCCTGAGACAGGCAGAGTTGCGCGAAACCGCGTTGACGCTGCAATTTCAGACCAAACGCGACCGGATTGCACAGCTTTTGGGTGTTCTAAGCCGCATTGACGCCGAACCGGGGCCATTGCTGTTGCTGCACCCGACTGGGCCATTGGGAACAGCGCGCTCTGGCATGATGCTGGCCGATGTGACGCCGGCGTTGCAAGCGGAAGTCAATGATCTCAAAGGGAAACTTCAAGAACTCTCCGACCTGCGCCGCTTGCAGAAGGCGGCGGGGGAAACCTTGGGGCAGGGCCTCGCCGCCGCTCAAACAGCAAGGTCAGATCTCAGCCAAGCCATGTCAGACCGCACCAAATTGCCGAAACGCTTCACCGAAGACCCCGAGGTGCTGAAGGGCCTTTTGGAATCGGCGGATACGCTGGAGGCTTTCGCGGCGGGCCTCGCGCTGGATGATACCGGCAATGCCAGCTTTGCCGATCAGCAGGGCAAGCTTGATCTGCCCGCGCTGGGCACTCTGCTGCTGAAGCCGAATGAAACCGATGTGCGCGGTGTCACCCGCCCCGGCATGACCTTGGCCACCAGACCCGCCGCTTTGGTCACGAGCCCCTGGGCCGCGACGATCCGCTACCGTGGCCCGCTGCTCGACTACGGAAACGTGATGATCATTGAACCCGGCGGCGGCTATCTTATGGTATTGGGCGGGTTAGATCAGGTGTATGGCGAGGTCGGCGAAGTGATTGCAAAAGGTGCGGCGCTGGGCCTGATGGGCGGTGCGGCGGCGGGATCTGGCGATCTTCTCGCGCCCGCGAAAGAAGGCAGTGGCGGACGCGAGACGGAAACGCTTTACATAGAGTTGAGGCAAGGTTCTGAGCCAGTGGACCCAATGCAGTGGTTCGCGGCTACGGCCAAAGCAGAGGAATAGGACGAGCCGATGAAGAAGATGATTATCGTGGCACTGTGCGGCTCAATCGCTGGCGGCGTTATAACAACGCAGGTGGCGGGCCCCTTGATCGCGCTGGATGCGACAAAAAACGCGAGCGTCTACGAACAGCTGGACCTGTTCGGCGATGTATTTGAGCGCATCCGCGCGCAATATGTCGAGGATGTGGATAGCAAAAAGCTGGTTGAGGCCGCGATCAACGGCATGTTGACCTCGCTTGACCCGCATTCCAGCTATATGGACACCAAGGCGTTTGAGGATATGAACACCCAGACCCGTGGCGAGTTCGGCGGGCTTGGCATCGAAGTGACGATGGAAGAAGGCTATATCAAAGTCGTCTCGCCGATGGATGGCACACCTGCGGATAAAGCCGGCATCAAGCCGGGGGATTTCATCACCACGGTCGACGGCGAAGCGGTGCAGGGTCTGACTCTGGATGAGGCGGTGGACAAGATGCGCGGCCCGATTGGGTCAGAAATCGTGATCACCGTGGTGCGCGAAGGCGTGAAAGAGCCGTTCGATGTGTCGATTGTGCGCGATACCATCAAGGTTGCAGCCGTGAAATCGCGGCTGGTCGGCAATATCGGCGTGATGCGGGTGCCGTCGTTCAACGATCAGACCTATCCGGGGATTCAGGACGGCATCAAAAAGCTGACCGAAGAAGCCGGCGGCGCCGACAAGCTGAAAGGCTTCGTGATTGATCTGCGCAACAACCCCGGCGGCTTGCTGAAACAGGCGATCCTGACCTCGGATGCGTTCCTGAACGAAGGCGAGATCGTCTCGACCCGTGGCCGCAACCCACAAGACAGCTCACGCGAGAATGCGACGCCGGGCGATCTGGCCGATGGCAAGCCGATCGTGGTGCTGATCAACGGCGGTTCGGCCTCGGCCTCGGAAATCGTCGCAGGGGCGTTGCAAGATCACCGCCGCGCGATTGTGGTGGGAACGAAAAGCTTCGGCAAAGGCTCGGTGCAGACGCTGATCCCGCTGAAGGGCGAGGGCGCGATGCGGCTGACCACGGCCCGCTATTACACGCCGTCGGGGCGCTCGATTCAATCGTTGGGGGTGATGCCGGATATCGTGGTGAACCAACCCGTTGTCGATCCGGCAGCGGAAGGCACCGAGGCGAAGGCGGCGGAGGATCAAACCAAACAGCGCACCGAGGCCTCGTTGCGCGGCGCGATCAGCAATGATTCGATGACCGACGACGAGAAAAAGCAGCTTGAAGACGAGCGGGCGCGTACCGAAGAAGCCGCCAAGCTGCGCGATGAGGATTATCAACTGGCCTATGCGGTGGATATCCTGCGCGGATTGAACGCTGTGGCGACCAAGCCGTAAGGGCAAAGCCAACCAACTGCCGCGCCTTGGATATCGGGCGCGGCAGTTCTTATTTGAGGCGCATATGACCGTCGATCCCGAAAGCTTGCCGTATCGTCCCTGCGTCGGTGTTGTGTTGATCAACGCCGCTGGCCTGATCTTTGCGGGCCAGCGTTTGGACAACCCGGTGCCCGCTTGGCAGATGCCGCAGGGTGGGATTGATGACGGCGAAAAGCCGCGTGCGGCGGCTTTGCGCGAGTTGTGGGAAGAAACCGGCGTGAGCGCCGATCTGGTGGAGTTTATCGCCAAGACCCACCATTGGGTGACCTATGATCTGCCGCCCGACTTGTTGGGCAAGGTTTGGGGTGGCAAGTATCGCGGCCAGCGGCAGAAGTGGTTCCTGTTCCGGTTTTTGGGGGATGACGCGCAGGTCAATATCGCCAGCGATCACCCGGAGTTTTCCAAATGGCGTTGGATTGGGGCTGACGACAAGGTCGCCTCGATCGTGCCGTTCAAGCGCAAGGTTTACGAGGAAGTCGTACAGGCCTTCCGCGCCTATCTGGCCTGAACTGGCTTGCGGAAGGTGATCGAGGTCGGCTGCACATGGCCCGGATGCGCGCTGCGCCCGACCTCCACAAAGCCCAAGGCGCGAAAGGTAGCGTGGTTCTCCACCAACTCAACCCGCGTTTCCAACTCCACCGCCGCCAGCCCGAAAACTTTCGCCCGTATCTGGGCGACGCCCACCAACGCCCGCGCCAGCCCCTTGCCACGCTGATCGCCACTGACCGCCAACTTGCCAAGATAAAGCGACTCTGCCCGCAAGGTCAGGAACATACAGGCGACGGGCGGGTTGCCCACAACCCAAACCTCACCGCTTTCGGCCTTGGCGGCGATGTCGGCCTCGGTCAGCCGCTGCATCGACGATGGCGGATCAATCCGCCCGTCCATATAGGCGAATTCAGTGCGGATCAGGCGCAGGATCGCGGCCCAATCAAAGGGTGCTTCGGCGCGATAGGGGGTCATCTGCACGGCAACCCATCGGCCAGATGCAGCCACGGCAGCATTTCATCGGTGTGGACGTGATTTTCCGCACGATAAATCGACGGGTCCTCCAGCAAAGCGGCATAGAAATGAATCTCGCCGGGATAGCGATCCGACCGATAGGCCATTTGTGACCCACACGTCGCGCAAAAATCCCGCCACACACCGGGGGATGAGGCATAGGTGGCAGGCGCAGCCCCCGTCCACTCCCAAGCCCCATGCGCCACACCAAAGAACGAGGTGAAGGCCGAAGAACACGCCCGCCTGCAGCTTTCGCAATGGCAATGACTTTGCCACAACGGGGCTTCCGTGCAGCGAAACCGGGTGGCACCGCAGAGGCAATGGCCGGAATAGGGCGGGGTCATGGCAAGGCTCCTTCCCAACAACTATCCGCGCGCTGTCGGCCTCGGTCAATCTCTGCAAGCTTGCTCTTTTTGAAATACTCAGCCCGGAATGTGAAACATTTCGGGTAGCCGGAGGCTTCGACCGTGCCGCCTGAACCACCGCAATATCTTGGGGATAAACGCCCAAGCCCTGCCATATCCTGCGGCCACAAGTTGACTCATGGCTGCTGTGCCGCTATCATACCCCTCCAACGGAATCAGGACACACGCCTTTGCGCTTTACCAAGCTGCGGCTGAATGGCTTCAAAAGCTTCGTGGACCCGACCGATCTGGTCATCCACGACGGGCTGACCGGGGTGGTCGGCCCGAATGGCTGTGGCAAATCCAACCTGCTGGAAGCGATGCGCTGGGTGATGGGCGAAAACCGCCCCTCGGCGATGCGCGGCGGCGGCATGGAGGATGTGATCTTCAACGGCGCTGCCACCCGGGGGGCGCGGCATTTCGCCGAAGTGGCGCTGGTGCTGGACAATTCCGACCGCCTCGCGCCCTCGGGGTTCAACGATGCCGACACGGTTGAGATCACCCGCCGCATCACCCGCGATGCAGGCTCGGCCTATAAGCTGAACACCAAGGAAGTGCGTGCCCGCGATGTGCAGATGCTGTTTGCCGATGCCTCGACCGGATCGCATTCGCCGGCTTTGGTCCGCCAAGGCCAGATTTCCGAACTGATCAACGCGAAGCCGAAATCGCGGCGGCGGATTCTGGAGGAAGCCGCCGGGATTTCTGGCCTTTACGCCCGCAGGCATGAGGCGGAACTGAAGCTATCGGGGGCGGAAGCCAACCTGCTGCGCGTCGATGATGTGCTGGAATCGATGGCGCAGCAGCTTTCACAACTGACCCGGCAGGCGAAGCAAGCCGCCCGCTATCGCGAAATCGGCGAAGAATTGCGCCGCGCCGAGGGCCAGTTGCTCTACCGCCGCTGGCGCGAAGCCGAACTCGCCCGCGCCGAAGCCGACGGATTGCTGCGCCAGCGCCTGACCCAAGCCGCCCAAGCCGAAGCCGCCGCGCGTCTGGCCGCCAAACAGCGCGAGGCCGCCGAGGATGCGCTGCCGCCCCTGCGTGAAGAAGAAGCCATCGCCGCCGCCATCCTGCAACGGCTGATGGTGCAGCGCGACCAGCTTGGCGAGCAAGAAGCCCGTGCCCGCGCGATGATCGAAACCCTGCGCGGTCGCATCGCTGAACTAGACCGCGATGCCGAGCGTGAGGCCAGCCTGAACCGCGATGCAGGCGAGGTGATCGGGCGGTTGGAATGGGAAATCGAGCAGCTTCTGCGCGCCTATGACGGCCATGAGGATCGGCTGACTGAGGCTGCTGAGGTGGCGCGCGAGGCCTCGGCTGTGCTGACCGACCGCGAAGGCACCTTGTCACAGGCCACCGAGGATGCTGCCCGTCTGGCCGCTCGGCATCAGTCGATACAGCGGATGCTGGCAGACAGCAAAGCCACGGTGCAGAAGGCTGAAACCGAGGCCGCGCGGGCGGCAGAGGCGGTTTTGTTGGCAGAATCCGCGCTGGAAGCAGCCACGGAAGCCTTTGAAGCCGCAGAAGAATCGCAAATCTCCGCCGCTGAGGCCGCTGAAGCCGCCGAGGAAGCCCTGCTTGCCGCCGAAGATGCCCGCGGCGAGGTGCAAGGCCGTGAGGCCGAGGCTCGTGCTGCGCGGTCCGAGGCGGAAGGCGAGGCGTCTGCCCTGCGCGCCGAAGTCGCAGCCCTGACCCGTCTGGTGCAGCGCGAAGCCCAAGCCGGGCATCAACTGCTCGATCTGTTGGTGGTCGAACCGGGCTTGGAAAAGGCCATCGGTGCGGCTTTGGCGGATGATCTGCGCGCGCCGGAAGTGGCGGGCGATAAACGCTCGGGCTGGGTGGCGCTGCCCGATTATGCCGCGCCGCAAAGCCTGCCCGTGGGCGCGGTGCCTTTGTCAAACCATGTGCAAGCCCCTGGTGTTCTCGCCCGCCGCATGGGCCAAATCGGCCTCGTTGAGCGTGCCGATGGCCCGCGCCTGCAAGCCGATCTGCAACCGGGGCAACGTCTGGTCAGCCGCGAAGGCGATCTCTGGCGCTGGGATGGCTTTCGCGCCGGGGCCGAGGATGCCCCCTCTGCCGCCGCTTTGCGCCTGCAACAGTTGAACCGTCTGACCGCGTTGAAACGCGATCTGGAGGAGGTCGCGGCGCGTGCCGAAGGCGCTGCGCAGGCCCATGCCCTGCTGCAAGCCCGACTGTCAGAACTGGCGCAAGCCGATCAACGCGCCCGCGATGCCCGCCGTGCCGCCGATACCCGCGTGTCCGAGGCCAACCGCATGGCCGCCCGCGCTGAAGCCGATAAATCCATTGCGGGTGGTAAGTTAGATGCCGCGCGCCTCTCGGTGGACCGCTATGAAGGCGAGGTTTCTGAGGCGCAGGAGCGGCTGGAATCGGCGCTGGCTGCCGAGGAAGACCTGCCCGATCTCGACACGGCCGGCGAAAGCCTTGAGGCCGCAAAGTTGGCGGTGGAGGCCGCCCGCATCACCATGATGTCGCGCCGCTCGGCGCATGATGAGTTGCGCCGCGAAGGCGAAGCCCGCGTCCGCCGCCGTCAGGAAGCGGTCAAGGAACTGTCCGGCTGGAAGCATCGTCTGGACACCGCCGCCAAGCGCATTGCCGAACTTGCCGCCCGCCGCGCCGAGACGCAGGAAGAACTGGCCGAGGCCTCTGCCGCGCCGGAAGAAATCGCCATCAAGCGCGAAGAACTCAGCGACGCGATCACCGAGGCCGAAGCACGTCGTGCCGTCGCCGCCGATGCTTTGTCTGCCGCCGAAGCGACCCTGCGCTCAGCCCGCGACACCGAACGCGACGGCGAGCGGCTGTCTGGCGACGCCCGCGAAGCCCGCGCCCGCGCCGAGGCCCGCACCGAAGCCGCGCGTGAGACGGTTAATCTTGCCGCCGAACGCATCGCCGAAGAACAGGGCGCCACCCCAGATCAGCTGCTTGATACGCTGAAAGTCGACTCCGACAAGATGCCGGATGCCGAGAGCCTCGACACCGACGTGCAGCGCCTGAAGCGGCAACGTGAGGCTTTGGGCGCGGTCAACCTGCGTGCTGAGGAAGACGCAAAATCGGTGTCCGACGAATACGACGCCCTCGCGCAAGAGAAAATCGACCTTGAAGAAGCGATCAAAAAGCTGCGTTCCGGCATCGCTGGCCTGAACCGTGAGGGCCGTGAACGCCTGCTGACCGCCTTTGAACAGGTTAACGCCAACTTCGCCACTTTGTTCACCCATCTGTTCAATGGCGGCGAGGCGCGGTTGGTTCTGGTCGAATCAGATGACCCTTTGGAAGCCGGGCTAGAGATCATGTGCCAACCGCCCGGCAAGAAACTCGCAACGCTTTCCCTGCTGTCGGGGGGCGAGCAAACCCTGACCGCTTTGGCGCTGATTTTCGGCGTGTTCCTCGCCAATCCCGCGCCGATCTGTGTGCTGGACGAGGTCGACGCGCCTTTGGATGACGCGAATGTCACCCGCTTCTGTGACCTTTTGGATGAGATGACCCGCCGCACCGAAACCCGCTTCCTGATCATCACCCACCATGCGGTGACGATGGCGCGGATGGATCGCTTGTTCGGTGTTACCATGGCAGAACAAGGTGTTAGCCAACTGGTCTCGGTCGATCTGAAACGCGCCGAGGCACTGGTCGCTTGATGGAACAGCTGCTGCGCGCGGCCGGTTTTATCGGCGTTGAGGTGGTAGACGGTGTGATTTACGCCCGCAGCGACCCGGCTTTGCCCGAATTTACCGCGACGAAAATCGGTGGTGACTGGTTCTTGGCGCAAGCTTGGCCGCTGCGGGCGACACCTGCGCAAATCGCGCAATGGACCGCCCAGCACCCCGATGCGCCGATGGATATCTACCAAGGTGAGACCCGGATTACCCTGCGCGCCACGCCGGAAACCCTCGCGCTTTGGGCCGATCTGACCCGCGCCATGGTCGCACACTGCGTCGCATGGCGGCGTGAAACCCGTCAGCGCGATGAGGGTATGTGAGTCTGATCTATAGATAACGTTAACCATCGTCAGTTAACCCTGACCTTGCCGCAACCCTTTGCGGTGAACGGAGGTGAGAAGACTGGACGAAATGAAGTTCCGAAAATGGATGGTGTGGATCGCGGCGGCAACGCTGTTGGTCGCCATCATCCGCCTTTGGATAGGGATATAACCCAAAACAAAGGAGGCCCGGCGAGGTCGCACCCCCGCCGGGCCGTTTTGATGGTAAGTCAACTGAATGACGAAGTTCCGTAAGGCATGATGTTAGCAAAACCTTAAGGCTTCGTAAACAACGCCCACGATCTATGGTTAACGCAGCACCTGCAACCGATCCGCGAGCCCCACCTCGCCATCGACCTCAACCGAACACAGAATCCCCCGCAACCGCAGCTTCGGGCTGGCGCGCACCCAATCATAGGCATCGGTGCCGTAGCGCACCTTCCACTTCGCGCAAGAATCGTTCCACACATCCGACACCCGCAGCACCGCCGTTCCGGCCTGAATAAGCGTGCCCACCGGCAGATTGGCCTCAGACATCTCCAGATCCGCCACAATCGGATCACCCGGATGCGGTTGGTTGCGATCCTGCCAGACCAGATCCATCACACGGGCTTGCAGGATGGAGACCTGAATCCGCGGGTCGGGGCTGCCATCCGCCAGCCGCATCCAAGGCGTCGTCATCCAGCGTTCGCCCGGAATGCCTTGCGCTTTCGTCACGGTGATCCGCTCGGGGAACGTTCGCAGGCCGAGTGCTGGCCGCAAGCAAAGACCGCGAATCGGGGCATCGGTTTTCGGCGCTGCCAGCACATGCGGCAGAGCATCCTGCAATTCGGCCAAAGTGATCATGCGATGCCCCATATTTCTGCGCCCCTGAACGCCCGCTTCTAGGGTCATTTCCACGCGATCAGCCCGCTGTTTGCGACATTTTCGCAACGTAAGCGCGGCATTTCTACATCGCGTTCTCAGCGTGTCATAAAATTAAGCAGTTCGCAGGCAATCTTAACAGCAGTGATGGAGGCGATGATGCTGGAGTTCTTGCCACAGGATATTCGGGACGGGTTGGATGCAGCCCGCAAACGCGAGTTTGCCCGGAAATCCCGCCTGCGCGTGCAGGTGGGTGAGGCGGTGTTTCCGGTCACGCGCTGCTGGCACGACGGTTTCGCCTTGGATGCAGCATTGACCCCTCATCTGCGCGGTCTGGTCGATGTTTACGATGGCTCGCGGCACATTTTCCAGTGCCTGATCGTGGCTTCGCTGATTGAGAATGGCGATTTAATCTGCGATTTCAAACGGATGACCTTGGTGTCTGACCGTGCCCCGCTGGATTATTATCGCGACGAAAATGCGCCGGTCGCGCTGTTGCCTCGGGCCTGAATTTTGGTGGGGCGTAACCGCCACACCCGTTTTCCGTGATATCTGCGTTATTGCAGATCGGCAAAGGCCGTTTGCAGCCGCTGCACCGCCTCCATCACCACCGCGCGCGGGGTGGCAAGGTTAAAGCGCAGGAACGACTCACCGCCAGCACCAAAGGGTGTGCCGTGGTTGGCGGCGATTTTCGCCTGTTTTTGCACCCGCGCCGTGAACTCGGCTTGTGTCATCCCGGTGCCTGCAAAATCCACCCAAGCCAGATAGGTGGCCTCCAGCGGCATCGCATTCAGGCCGGGAATCTGGTTAATGCCAGCGTTGAAAATCTTGGCATTGCCGTCAAGGTAAGCGCAAAGCTGATCCACCCAAGCCGCGCCTTCGGGCGAGTAGGCGGCTGTCGCCATGAACATGCCGAATGAGTTCGGCGAAATCCCCATCGCGTTCATCCGCTCGGCAAAGCGTGCGCGCAGTTTGGGATCGGCGATGATGACATTGCCGGAATGTGCGCCGGCGATGTTAAAGGTCTTGGTGGTGGCGGTCATCATGACCAAACGTTCAGAAATCCCCGGTATCGCGGTCATCACCGTATGCTTCTGCCCCGGTATCACAAGATCATGGTGAATTTCATCCGATACCAACAACAGATTGTGGCGCGTGCAGAAATCTGCCACGCCTTGCAACTCGGAGGGCGTCCAAACCCGTCCGCCCGGATTGTGCGGTGAGCACAGGATCAGCATGGTTTCATGGCCGCTCATCTGCGCATCCCAAGCGGCGAAATCCATTTCGTAACGGCCGTTCACATTGGCAAGCTTGCACTCCACCACCTGCCGACCTGCCGCTTTGATCACCCGTGCAAAGGCATGATAAATCGGCGTGAACAGCACCACGCCGTCACCCGGTTTGGTAAAGGCATCGACGCACATCGACGTGCCGTTGACCAATCCATGCGTGGTGAAAATCTGCTCGCGTTCCACCACCCAGCCGTGCCGGGTCTGCATCCACCAGCGGACAGCATCCAGATAAGCGGCATCATCGCCGTAATATCCATAGACTCCATGCGCCATCATGCCTTCGAGTGCCGTTTGCACGCAGGCGGGCGGGCGGAAATCCATGTCCGCCACCCACATGGCGATGCCGTCTTTGGCCGGCACGCCGTAGAAGGCCTCCATCGAATCCCATTTGACAGAATGAGTTCCAAAGCGATTGATTTGGGTGTCGAAGGTCATGGCTATCCTGTTTCGTTTCGGTATTTCGTTCTAGATAAATTAAATTAATAGGAAAATCATCCCTACTTATTACTAATAATCAGAAAATTATGCCTAAAATGTTTAGATCACCGGGAAAAACGACCATCACTTAAGCTTGGAGCCCATTTTCAATGAATCCCCACCGCCCTCTTGCACGATTTGCCCCCGCGCCGTAAATCCCAAAGATGATCCGCGATATCCTGATCCATCCCGATCCGCGTCTGAAGAAGCCCTGCGAGCCGATCGCAGCGGTGACTGCCGAGATTTCTGCACTCGCGTCGGACATGTTTGAAACCATGTATGAGGCGCCCGGAATTGGCTTGGCCGCGCCGCAGATCGGCGTGATGAAGCGGCTGATCGTGATGGATTGCATCAAAGACGGCCCGCCCGAGCCGATGGCGCTGCTGAATCCGCAGGTGTTGTGGTCGTCGGAAGATCTTGGCAGCTACGAAGAGGGCTGTCTGTCGATCCCTGATCAATATGCAGAAGTGAAGCGGCCAAGTTCGGTGAAAGTCGGCTGGATGGATCTAGATGGCGTCCCGCAGGAACGCTTGTTTACCGGGCTGTGGGCCACCTGCGTGCAGCACGAGATTGACCACCTGAATGGTAAGCTGTTCATCGACTATCTTGGCCCGCTGAAGCGGCAGATGATCACCCGCAAGATGGAAAAGCTGAAACGGGAACGCGCGCGGACAGGTTCGGATTACTAATGGCAGTCTTGCCAATCATGCGTTGGCCAGATGCACGGTTAACGACTGTTTGTTCAGAAATTAACAGCGATGTTTCGGCTTTGGCTGCCGATATGCTGGAAACCATGTATGCCGCCCCCGGTCGTGGGCTGGCGGCACCGCAAGTCGGGGCGCTGATGCGGCTTTTCGTGATGGATTGTACATGGAAAGACGGCACCTACGCCCCGCGCGTTCTGATCAACCCGGAACTGCTCTGGACCTCGCCGGAAACTGCGCTTGGGCCCGAAGGTTGTCTATCTTTACCGGGCATCACCAGCCAAATTTCACGACCAGCTTCGGTGAGGATGCAGTGGCTTGATCTTAGCGAAATTATTTATGAAGAAACGTTCACAGGCTTTGCCGCGATCTGCGCGCAGCATGAGCTGGACCATCTGAACGGTGTTTTAACGCTGGATCACCTCGATGCATCCAGCTGCGCATTAGCCGAAAGTGCCCTGATATGACGGTTCGTACTTGCCTGCCTTATCCGCATCCCTGCCTGCGTACACCGGCCCATCCGGTAGTCGAGATCACGGATGCGGTTCTGGCGATCTGGGCTGACATGGTGGATACGATGGACGCGATGCCCGGCTATGGGCTCGCAGCAGTTCAGATTGGCATCCCACAAAGCCTCGCCGTCGTTGATTGTTCCGAGCAGCGCGGTCAGGCCATCCTGATGGCCAACCCGCAGATTTTGCATGCCTCTGGCCAGTTCCGTGAGCATGAGGAGGCCTCACCAAATCTGCCCGGTGTATCGGCTGTTGTGCGCCGTCCGCGTGCCGTGACCGTGCGGTTTCTCAATGCGGACAATCAGCTGGAAGATCGTGATTTCGTCAATCTGTGGGCGACGTCGGTGCAGCATCAGATCGACCATCTGGCGGGCAAAATGTTCTTTGACCACCTCTCCGCCGTGAAGCGCAAAATGCTGATCGCGCGGGCCGAAAAGCTGCGGAAACGCTCATGAAAATCATTTTCATGGGCACGCCTGAGTTCTCAGTGCCGATCTTAAAGGCACTGTATCAACACCATGAAATCATTGCAGTCTATTGCCAGCCACCCAGACCTGCTGGGCGTGGCAAAGCCGACCGGGCTAGCCCCGTGCAGCAATGTGCCGAAGCCTTGGGACTGCCGGTTTTCCACCCCGTTTCGCTGCGCGCTGCCGAGGCGCAACAGGCTTTCGCCGCTCTGGATGCCGACCTCGCCGTTGTCGTCGCCTATGGGTTGATCCTGCCGCAAGCGGTGCTTGATCAGCCGCGCCTAGGTTGCCTAAACATCCATGCCTCACTGCTGCCGCGTTGGCGCGGGGCCGCCCCAATTCACCGTGCCATCATGGCGGGCGATGCTGAAACCGGGGTCTGTATCATGCAGATGGAGGCTGGTCTTGATACCGGCCCCGCTCTTGCGCGCGAAGCCACGGCAATCGGGACGGAGGAGACGACCGCAGACCTGCACGACCGCCTGTCGATGATCGGAGCGAAGCTGATCACCGCCACGATTGATCGTTTGCCTTTGCAGGCCATCCCGCAATCCGAACAAGGAGTCACATACGCAACCAAGATCGACAAGACCGAAGCCCGCGTCGATTGGTCTAAGCCTGCATCGATGGTTGATCGCCAAATCCGCAGCCTCTCCCCGTTCCCCGGCGCTTGGTGTGAGATCAATGGCGAACGGATCAAACTGCTGCGCTCGCGCCTGACCACGGGTTCGGGCGCAGTTGGGCAGGTGCTGGACGGGTTGCGGATCGCTTGCGGCGATGGTGCGGTCGAAATCACTCTGGCGCAGCGCGAAGGCAAACGACCTATGCCAGCTGCCGATATTCTGAATGGGCTGAAAATGCCGGAGATCCTCACCTGATCCTGACGAAAACTGACAGGAGCCTTGGCTTATGCATGGGTGATCAGGGAGGTTAACATGGATCGTGAACAAAAATTCTGGATCGTCACTGTCTCGGCTGATCATGCTGAAAATGGTATGAACTGGGGCATCGTTCAGGCCTGTCATGGTAAATCGGCACCGCTGCGGCGCATGGCCGCCGCTGATGGTGTGGTGATTTATTCCCCCAGAACCAAATTTCACGGCGGCGAAAGTCTGATGGCATTCACTGCGATCGGTCGGGTGACGGGCGATGTGCCTTATCCGTATGAGATGCCGGGTGGTTTTGTGGCATGGCGTCGCGGCGTGCAATGGCAACCTGCCGCCAAAATTCTACCCATTCGTCCGCTGCTCGATGATCTGGAACTGACGCGCAACCAGCCGAGTTGGGGCATGGTGTTTCGCTACGGTTTGGTCGCCTGCAGTCGCGTGGATTTTGCGCAGATCGCCCGCGCGGTGGTTCCGGCGGAACAGGCCATTCCATTTTCGCCAATCGTCCCTATATAGGCGGCATGGACGAAGGAGGCGGGTATGGGTTTGGTGTTCTTGCTGATCATCGGAACGGCGGCTGGTTTTTTGGCAACGCGGGTGATGCGTATTGATGCGTATTGATGCGGATGTGCCAACGACGGTTGTGGTTGGCATCGCAGGCTCATTGATCGGCGGGTTTTTGCTGCGTGGTCTGGTGATGATCACGGGCTGGTTGGCAGGATTTGTAGGCGCGACCCTTGGTGCTATCGTACTGATATGGCTTTATAAAACCTATATCGTGAAATAGCTATCCAAGTCGCTTGATCGCATCGCCCAGCCGAAAGCCCTTGCCGCCGCCCGCATCCCACAGCATCCGGCCCTGCCAAGCTGCAAAGATCAGCGCCGCAGTTTCTTTCGCCTTGGCGCTGACATCGATACGGGCGGCAATTGCTTGCTCGACCTTATGACGCCACGCTTTTGCCTGCCCAATCAGCCCCGGGTCGCGCAAGCTCAGCGTCAGCAATGCGCCCGGATCAATCGGACCGGCAAGCGATTTCAGCAGGCCCGGCAGCCCTTTGTTCAAGGGCGCGGTATCCAGAGTTGCGGCTTCAATCAAGCTGTCCAACTCCGCCCAAGCCTGAGCAATCGCGCTTAAGATCATCTCGTTGCAGCTGCCGAAGCGTTGTACCAAAGTGGTTGGCGCAAGCCCGGTCGCTGCGGAAACCGTCGAAAACGTCACCGCCTTTTCGCCATTTTGCAGCAGCAGGGCCAGTACCTGCTGGAAAACATCACGGTCCGATATCAGCTTTGTGCGTGCCATGATCTCAATATGACTCAGGCATCACGAATTGCAAGCGAGACGTGAATGGCTATTCATCATCGTTCGGGTCTTCCCCCGCTTTGTCGATCCGCTTCACCCCAGCTTGTCGCTTCAACATTTTCCGGCTTGTCGCGGTTAGCCCCGTTTCCTTCAGGACCTTCAACTGGCGATAATGCACTGTGAAAATCTCGCGATCCTCGGGAAGCGCATCACCGCGCAGCTTTCCACCCAGGATAAAGTGTTGTTCTTCTGGCAGAATATTCCATTTCAACCCCGATTTCTGGATCGCGAGCGGCATCGAGATTTGGTCAAGATAGGGTCGCTTTCCGGGCACATCTGGATGGGCGTCAATGGTCTGCGCGATATCCATCCAGACCTGCGGAAAGCTGCGGCCATCTGGGCTTCGATGCTGTTCGGGGAAGCTGAACAAACCTGAACTAAAATACGGTATGCGCTGACGTTCGCCGGATTGGCGCATCAACTTGATACGCTCCTCTGGAATCTCCATGCCGCAGGCGGCATAGATCAGACCCCAATCATCGGTTTTCCCCCAGTTCATCGAAGCTGCGGGCGTCAGCGAAACCGAGCCCGCTAGGATGATGTTCTCAACACGGTTCGGGCGCAGGCAAAGAATATCGCTGTCGAAAAACGCCGAAAATTCGGTATCGCGCGGCTCCATCGTCGCGAGGATTTTGTTGCCATGCGGATAGGCGGGGGAAAACCGACCCTTGACCACAAAGGGGCGCACCTCGCAGCCCATGCGGCGCAGCACTTCTTTGACATTCGGCGAGACTTGATCAAGTTTTATGTCTGGGCAATAGCCGACCAGCGCAACCTGATCGCCAAACTGTTCACGCAACGACGCCGCAAGATAACAGGCCATCACCTCATAATCAGGCGGCTCAACAATGAAAAACACGGTCAGTTTCGGGGTCATATACCTGCTCTGCGGGTGAAAATGCGACGGGTTCCGCAGATTAAGCCGCATCACATCGCAAAGTCACGCGTTTGAGCTAAGTTTGCTGCAAATTCCCCGGTTTTCGGTGCTAAAATGGAAACAGTTGTCTGCTAAGACACAGTTGGGCGCCGTTTTCTGCATTGGCCTTGCTGGCAGATTCCGGCTTGCCCTATGGTGATCGGCAACGGGGAGGAGCGGGGGGCAGAGGCTTCGCCGCGCAGGGGCAGGGCGTGACGTCGGAACAAGGTAAACAACCAGAAGGCCTTATGCCGCTCGTGGGGCGCCCGAAAGGGGCTGGCGCGCGCTGGGGCAGTGTTGAATTTCCGCTGAAACGCCATGACAGCCCGCATGGTCAGGTGACCGCTGTTTCGATGATGAAGGACGAGGGCGCCTATGTGATCGAATGGGTTGCGCATCATCTGGCGGTCGGATTTTCTGACCTGGTGGTCTATACGAACGATTGTTCGGATGGCACCGACGATATGCTGATCCGGCTGGAAGAATTGGGGCTCTGCCACCATCGCCGCAACGTGATTCCAGAAGGCATTCGCCCACAACCCTCGGCACTGAACTACGCGCAGGACGAACCCGTGGTGCAGCAATCCGACTGGGTGATGGTGTTTGACGCGGATGAATTTTTGTCGATCCGATACGGCGATGGCCCCCTCGACAGCCTGCTTACCGCGACCAAAGCGCAGGGTGCGAATGGGATTGTGGTGACGTGGCGGATATTCGGCTCCGGCGGGGTGGTGGATTGGTCACGGGCACCGGTCACGGAACAATATCTATGGGCCGCACCGCAGGAATGGAACAAGGGCTGGGGGGTGAAGACGCTGTTCACCTTCAGTGCAGATAAGTGGAAACTGGGCATTCACCGCCCGAAAATGAAGACGAAGTGGCATGAAACCGCGTTCCCGGATGAGGTGAAATGGCTGAACGGCTCGGGCCGCGAGATGGAGGATTACTTCAAGTTTCGCGGCTGGCGCTCGATCACCCGCACAGTTGGCTATGACTGGGTGCAGCTTAACCATTACGCGGTGAAATCGGTGGACAGCTATGCCATTCGCAAGATGCGCGGCAATGTGAACAATAAGGCGGATAAGTACAATTCCGATTATTGGTCACTGCAAGATCGCAACGAAGTACGCGATGACACGATGCTGCGCTACACCAAACAGCGCAACGAGATCATCGCGCAACTGCTGCAAGACCCGGTACTGAACCGCCTGCACCATGCGGCGATTGCGCGCGCCGAAGGCCGTTTGGCCGAGCTGCGGCAGACCGAGGCCTATCACCAACTGGTTGCCGATCTGGCCAAAGCCTCTGATGTCCCGATCAGCCAGATTGTCGCCAAACCGCCGCAAGCCCGCGATAAGGAAAAAATCGCAGCCCTGATGTCGGATGTCGAAAAACGACGCGGAGCCAAGGCGAAAACCGAACGGCAAGCCATCCCGAAAGATCCGGTGGAAGCGGTGCCGATGGGGTCGTACCAGCTGGGCCGGATTGATCTTTCGCAAGACGTGGGCGCCGATATTTACCCTAATCACAGCATGAAGTTGCCCTCGGATCGGCGGGTCTTCACCGATTCGGCGCTGGCTCTGATCCAGTCCGGCAAGTTTGAGCGTGGGCTTGCGCGCCGGATGCCGCAGGTCTTGGCCGAGCAGGCCAAGGTGTTGGAACTAGGTTCAGCGGTGGGTTTTCTGGCCGGGCATTGCGCCAATATCAGGCCCGATCTGACACTGTATCTGCAAGAGGATAACCCTGCCTTGCGGCAGATGCTGGGCGTGATCTGTGCGCTGAGCAACCGTGCCTTCAATGACCGCTTTATCTTGCTGGAGCAAGGGCTTGAAAGTAATCCGGCGGCGCACGCGCTGGCATTGATCACGGCAGTTCGCCCTGATGCTTTGCTGCTTTCAGACCCCCAGCTTGACCCCAGTATACTGCAAAAACTGCTGCAGCTGTTGCCTGTGCCGATCCCAACGCAAATCTTTCTCTATGGGCGGTTGTTGGAGCAACATCACGCGCGTTTGCCTGAGGTGGTGGCCCTGCTTGCCAGGCTTGGCTATGTGCCGGATTACGGATTTGATGCCAATATAGCCCGTGGCTTCCGGCTGGATGCTGTGGCCAAAATCGACGACCCGCGTTAACCAATCTCAGCCGCTGGACAGCTTCGCGGCTCTGCGGCATTGTTCCACAAAACGAAACAAACGAGGCAGTACCCATGTCCACCCCCGTTCGCAGACCCGTCGCCTCGCTTTGGATTGGCGAAAAGCTGCACTATCTGAACCAGCTTTGCCTGCTCAGCCATGTCGCACAGGGCCATCCGACCACGCTGTATTGCACCGACAAGGTGACGAATGTGCCCGATGGGATCATCGTTAAGCCCGCCACCGACATCATGGCGATTGATATGGATATCGTGCGGCAAACCTCGGAAAGCTTTTTGTCAAACGTGTTTCGCTACAAGATGATCGAAAAAACCGATGCGGTCTGGATTGATTGCGATGCGTTCTGCCACAAGCCTTTCCCGGATGAGATGCAGAATATCTATGCAGGTCATGGCTTTAGGGGCGCGCTGAACTGTGGCGTTGTCTATATTCCGCCGCAGGGGGAGTTGATCAAGCAGTTGCTGGATTACTACGAAAACCTGCCCGATGCCCCGGCTTGGTTCAACAAGCAGCAACGCAAGCGGATCGAAAAACAAGACAGCACCCTGCCGCAAGCCGTGCGGATTTATAACGCCGAGCGCACCGCCTTTGGCCCGCAGGCCTTTACCTATTTCGCGCAGCAAACCGGTGATTTTGAAAAGGCGCTGAGCTCGGATTACCTCTATCCGGTGCCGTTCCAGTTGAATGACGTGTTCTACGACCCCTACGGTCGGGTTGAGGGGCATTTCACCGACAACACCCTGTCGGTGCATCTTTATACCAACGGCACCAAGCCGTATTGGCGCAAAAATCCGCCGATGCCGAACTCTTATGCGGCGCGGATGTGCGCGCAGATTGGTGTCGACGCGTCCAAGGCTTTGGAGGAATGAGCGAGGTTGATGAGGCGCTGGAGCCGCAGGTTAAAAAGGGCAAAAAAGACAAAGCGGTCAAACCCTTGCCTTCAACTCCTGATGAGATTGAAGCCCTGATCCGCCGCCAAAAACGCAATCAGCGCAAGGCTTGGGCCGAGGGCTATATGACCGCGATCACCGCGATGTTGCGGCCCGGCGATCTGGTGATGGATTGCGGTGCCAATATGGGGGTGGTGACCGAGCTGCTGGCCGCAACCGGGGCGGATGTGCTGGCCTATGAGCCTGATCCTTATGCGTTTTCCATTCTTGAACAAAAGTTCGTAAATAGTCCGAACGTCACTTTGATCAATGCCGCTGTGGGGGTGGGGGCGGGGACCATTCGCCTGATGCGGGCGGATAATTTCGGCGATAACCCCGATGGCGCTTCGGTCAAAAGCACCATTCTGAATGGCGGGCGGCGGATTGATGCGGAAAACGCGGTGGAGGTGACTCTGCTCGACTTCCCGGCGCTGGTGCGCGCGCATGTGGCGGCACGCGGCGAGATCGCTTTCATCAAGATGGATATTGAGGGGGCCGAGCTCGACATCCTCGAAGCGCTGGATCGTGAAGATTTGTTCACAAACATCCGCGCGCTGGTGGCGGAAACCCATGAGCGCAAGTTCAAGGACCTGCGCGACCGTTACAAAGCCCTGCGTGAGGTGGTGGCCGCGAAATATCCGGCGGGGAAGGTCAATCTCGACTGGATCTGACGCAGGCAGAGCACTTTCAGTGCTCGGTAGATGTTACAATGATTGCAAGGTATTAGACGGGGATGCAGGCTTGGCAAGACTTCGTGGCGCGTCAGGAAGTGCTGGTGGCCCTGCGGTTTTCCTATTTCGGCAGCTCTGGCTGGAAAAGTGATTTCTCGAAAGACAAGGCGCTGTTGTTTGATCAGGACAGGTTGATCATGCGGCTGGGCCTGCTGCAAAGCCTGCCGTTGCCCGCGCTCGCGGCGCAGACCGATCAGAATTTTCACCTGATGGTGCTGTCGAGCTACGCGATGCCGCGTTGGGCGCAACGCAGTCTGGCCGAGATTTGCGCCGAAACTTTGCCTGCAGGCCAATACACCATCACGCCGCGCCGATTTGGCATCGCGCACAAGCATCTCGCGCAGTTCATCGCAGCGCGCTATCCGGCGCGTGAGGATCAATCAATGCCCGTTCTGCAAACCGTTCTGGATGATGACGACGGATTTTCCACCGATCTGATCGCCACAGCGCGGCGCGAAATGACGGAACTGCCGCCGCTAGTCGATCCTGACGATCTGCGCTTCATCTCATTCAGCCGGGGCTATGGCCTTGATCTGTCATCGAAACGTGCGGAGACCTATGCGCTTTACCATCATCGCTATCCGTTTATCAATCTGGGCCTGACGATGGCGGGGGATCGCAAGGGCCGCAATATCTTTGCAATCCGCCACCGCAAGACACCGTTGGACTATCCGCATCGCCTGATCGGTGGCCCGCCGATGTTCGTGCGCTCGGTGCATGAGGCGAACGATTCCCGAGTCGAGGTCAGCGCGAAATGGCTCGCCGTGCCCGATTGGCGGCAGGATGCAGATGTGCGCACCCGGTTTCCCTATCTGCCGCAGCTATAGTTTCACCGGCTTGAACGGCGCCATTCCCGCCCGCGCCAATTCATCGGCGCGTTCATTCTCGGCATGGCCTGCGTGGCCTTTGATCCAGCGCCAGACCACCTTGTGCTTGGCTTGGGCTGCGTCAAGCCTTTGCCACAGATCAACATTTTTCACCGGGTCTTTGCCAGAGGTCTTCCAGCCGTTGCGCTTCCAGCCGTGAATCCACTCGGTCACGCCGTTTTTCACATAGGCGCTGTCGGTCACAATCGTCAGCTCTGACACCCGCGTCAAAGCCTCCAAGGCCGAGATCGCTGCCAGCAATTCCATCCGGTTGTTGGTGGTATGCGGCTCACCACCCGACAGAGTGCGTTCTTTCACCACAGCGCCATTTTCGCGCGCCAGCATCAGCACGCCCCAGCCGCCGGGGCCGGGGTTGCCCGAACAGGCCCCGTCGGTATAAGCAAACAAATCCGGCATATCAGACACTTTCCCGCAAGATGCGCGGCACTTTGAATTCAATGTTTTCTTGAGCAGTTTCAACCAGTTCAACGGTGGTGTCAAATCGTAAACGGAAGGCGTCGATCACTTCATTGACCAACACCTCGGGTGCCGAGGCCCCCGCCGTCACGCCCACCGAACCGATGCCCTCCAGCGCTCGCCAGTCAATCTCGGACGCCCGCTGCACCAGTTGCGCATAGGAGCAACCCGCCGACCGGCCGACCTCCACTAACCTGCGCGAGTTCGACGAATTCGGCGCGCCAATCACCAACAGCGCGTCGATCTTGCCCGCAATCGCCTTCACCGCCGCTTGCCGATTGGTGGTGGCGTAACAAATGTCTTCCTTATGCGGCCCGACGATGGCTGGAAACCGCGCCTGCAACGCGGCCACAATCCCCGCCGTGTCATCGACCGAAAGCGTGGTCTGGGTGATATAGGCCAACCGCGCCGGATCGCGCACCACCAGCCCCGCCACATCTTCGGCGGTTTCGACCAGCAGAACCTCACCTTCCGGCAATTGTCCCATCGTGCCAATGGTTTCCGGGTGGCCATCATGGCCAATCATCACCATTTGCAAGCCAGCCTCGTAATGCCGCTGCGCCTCATTATGCACCTTTGTCACCAGCGGGCAGGTGGCATCCACTGCGATCATCCGGCGGGCTTCGGCTGCTGCTGGCACCGATTTCGGCACGCCATGCGCCGAGAAAATCACCGGGCGGTCGACTGGGCAGTCGTCAAGTTCCTCGACAAACACCGCGCCTTGCGCGCGCAGGGCATCGACGACGAATTTGTTATGCACGATTTCATGCCGCACATAGACTGGCGCGCCCCATTTTTGCAGCGCGAGCTCGACAATCTTGATGGCGCGGTCAACACCGGCGCAAAAGCCGCGCGGGGCGGCGAGATAAAGGGTCAAGGGTGGCAGGATCGGGGGCGGCAGGGTCATGGCAGTTCTCATGTTTGGGCTAGACCTAAGCTGCCAGGCGGGCCTCGTCTAGTCTTGCGGCTGAAAGTAATACGGGCCCGCCGCAAGATCGCGCAGATGCTGGGCCATGCGCGCCGCTTCGGCCCTATCGGTGAACGCCCGCACCGGAACCACAATCGCGGTGTCAAAATTCAGCACGAAGATATGCGACGGAGTTTCCAGCACCTGCCCGATCAGCTCGGGGGAAAGATAGGCGCAGTCCAGCGTGAACAGGTCAGTTCCCGCGATGCAATCTATCCATTCTTCAAACTCGGCCTGCACGGGCACAGGCAACATCCGCCGCGCCTGCCATTGCTGCCACAGAGTTAGCCCCAGCAAAACCAGCGCCCATTGCGCCGCCATCACGCCCAGAAACACCGCCACAGATCGCCAAGACCCTTCAACGCCTTTGATGCCATCTGGCAACAGGCCAAAAACAGCCCCACCCGCGATAAACCATGCGCCCAAAGCCCATTTCGCTCGGCCAGACCATGCCCGCTTTAACCGCAAATAGGCCAAAGCATCCGCCGCATCCAACCTATAGGTCCAGCGCTCCAACAGCCCGCCATCGAAATCCCGGCTTGGCCCTCGGTCCGAAGCCGCCAATTCCGAAGCCGCCACTCCAGAATCCATAGCGAAAGCCGAAGCAGTTTCCTGCCCCGGCTTTTCATCATCCACGCCAGAAGTCTGGGGAACTTCCGTCACATTATTTCACGTCAACCGCCACTTCATCCCGTTCCAGACGCGGCTCGCGCGGCGGGCGGCCGATCACGTCGCGCAACTCGTCCAACTCGATGAAATCGTCAGCCTGACGACGCAACTCATCGGCAATCATCGGCGGTTGGCTGCGGATGGTCGAGACCACCGAAACCCGCACGCCTTGACGTTGCAGACTTTCCACCAAGGGCCGGAAATCGCCGTCGCCCGAGAAGATCACCACATGGTCAACCCGCGGTGCCAGCTCCATCGCATCGACGGTCAGTTCGATGTCCATGTTGCCTTTGACTTTGCGGCGGCCTTGGCTGTCGGTGTATTCCTTGGCCGGTTTGGTGACCATGGTGAAGCCGTTGTAGTGCAGCCAGTCGACCAGCGGGCGGATCGGCGAATAATCGTCATTCTCCAGCAGGGCGGTGTAGTAGAACGCCCGCAGCAGCTTGCCACGGCGCATGAACTCTTGACGCAGCAGTTTGTAGTCGATGTCAAACCCAAGTGCCTTGGCGGCCGCGTAAAGGTTCGAGCCATCAATGAACAGCGCAAGCCGTTCGTCCTTGTAAAACATAAGTCTTCCCCTCGAAAACAAATCGCCTATCGCGCTATCGTGAGTGGTCTACCTAATGTAGAGGGTCGGCGGCGAATAATTTTGAATAGCAGGGTCGTCGCAGGACGAGCAAGCCAATCTGTTGTGAGGATAGCAGCAACCATGTCAACAGAAAAGCACGCTCTGGTTGCGTTTGGTGCAAACTTGAATTTTGGCGATATGTCGCCAAAATCAACAATTCTTGCCGCTATAGCGGAACTTGACCGCGTGGGGCTGCCGGTGACGCGGCTAAGTACCCTATACCAAACGCCATGTTTCCCCGCCGGGGCAGGGCCGGACTATGTGAATGCCGCAGCCATTGTGACGTTACGTCACTTCATGTCAGCGCCCGACATATTAGCTTGTTTGCATAGGGTAGAGGCAAGATTCGGACGCGAGCGCGTGCAGCGTTGGGGGATGCGCAGCCTTGATATTGATCTACTGGCCTTGGGCGAATCAGTCTTGCCCGATGCTGAAACCTATCTGAAATGGAAAAATCTTCTCCCAGACGACCAGCGCAACCTTGCACCGGATCAGTTGATCCTACCGCACCCGCGTCTGGCCGAGCGCGCCTTCGTTCTGGTGCCGCTTGCCGATGTGGCCCCCGATTGGCAGCATCCGATCACCGGCCTGACGGTGGCGCAGATGCTGGCAGCGCTTCCGGCCAAAGAGCGCGCCGAAGTCGTCCCGCTGCCTTTAGACTGATCTGGGCATCCGCTTGATTATCCACTTGTCAAGCCGAAGCATCGCGCCTAAATAGACCGCTTCACAGCCCCTCCCCTACTGGAGTCTTTCATGGCCCGCGTGACGGTTGAAGATTGCGTCGATAAAGTTCCGAACCGGTTCGAACTTGTCCTGCTTGCGGCCCATCGGGCGCGCGAAATCCAGTCCGGCTCTGCCGCGACGGTGGATCGTGACAATGATAAGAACCCGGTGGTGGCCTTGCGCGAAATCGCCGAGGAAACCCAACTGGCCGATGCCCTGCGCGAGCGGATGATTGAAGGTCACCAGACCCAGATCGAGGTTGACGAGCCGGAAGAAGATCAGATGGCTCTGCTGATGTCGGGTGAAATTGATCGCCCGATGCAGGATGATATGTCGGAAGAAAAGCTGCTGCGCGCGCTGATGGAAGCCCAAGGCGAGCTTTAAGCCGGAATTTGGCCTTGTGGGGCGGTGATGATTGACGTTGAAGACCTCATCGCCCTTGTCAAAAACTACAATCCACGCTGCAATTCTGAACTGATCCGCCGGGCTTATGCCTACGGCTCGGCCATGCACGACGGCCAGATGCGTAAATCGGGTGAGCCTTATTTCACCCATCCCGTCGCCGTCGCTGCCATCCTGACCGAACAGCAGTTGGATGATGCCACCATCATCACGGCCCTGCTGCACGACACCATCGAAGACACCAAATCCACCTATGCCGAGGTCGCCAAGCTGTTTGGCGAGGAAGTGGCGGAACTGGTCGATGGCGTCACCAAGCTGACCAATCTGCAACTGTCCAACACCGAATCGCAGCAGGCGGAAAACTTCCGCAAGCTGTTTATGGCGATGTCAAAAGACCTGCGGGTGATCTTGGTGAAGCTCGCCGACCGTCTGCACAACATGCGCACCATCAAGTCGATGAAGCCGGAAAAGCAGGCGCAAAAGGCCCGCGAAACCATGGAAATCTATGCGCCCTTGGCGGGGCGCATGGGGATGCAGTGGATGCGCGAGGAACTCGAAGACCTCAGCTTCCGCGTGCTGAACCCCGAGGCCCGCAACTCGATCATCCGCCGCTTCCTGACCCTGCAACGCGAATCCGGCGATGTGGTGCATCAGATCACCGCCGACATCCGCACCGTGCTGGAAAAGGTGCAGATCGACGCCGATGTCTATGGGCGGGCGAAAAAACCCTATTCGATCTGGCGCAAGATGCAGGAGAAAGACCTCGCGTTCTCCCGCCTGTCCGATATCTACGGCTTCCGCGTCATCTGCGCCTCGGTCGCCGATTGCTACCGTATTCTGGGCGTGATCCACCAACGCTGGCGCGCGGTGCCGGGGCGGTTCAAAGACTACCTCAGCCAGCCGAAATCCAACGGCTACCGTTCCATCCACACCACGGTGTCGGGGCGTGACGGCAAGCGGGTTGAGGTGCAAATCCGCACCCGCGAAATGCACGAAGTCGCCGAAGCGGGCGTGGCCGCACACTGGTCCTACCGCGAAGGTGTGCGTGCCAAGAACCCGTTCGCGGTTGATCCCGCCAAATGGATCGCCTCGATGACCGAGCGTCTGGACGAAGGCGATCACGACGAGTTTCTCGAAAACGTCAAATTGGAAATGTATTCCGATCAGGTGTTCTGCTTCACCCCCAAGGGTGATGTGGTGCAACTGCCACGCGGCGCCACGCCCTTGGATTACGCCTATTCGATCCACACCCGCATCGGCAATTCCTGCGTCTCGGCCAAGATCGACGGCATCCGCGTGCCGCTCTGGACCCGGCTGAAAAACGGCCAATCGGTCGAGATCATCACCGCCGAAGGCCAACGCCCGCAAGCCAGTTGGATCGACATTGTCACCACAGGCCGCGCCAAGGCCGCGATTCGCAAATCCCTGCGCGAAGAAGATCGCGGCCGTTTTGTGCGGTTGGGGCAAGAACTTGCCCGCGCCGCCTTTGAACATGTCGGCAAAAAAGCCACAGACAAAGCCCTGCGCACGGCAGCCAAAATGCTGGGGATGCCCGACGAAACCGAACTGTTAGCAGCGCTAGGTTCGGCTGAACTGACCGCCCGCAAAGTGGTCGAAACACTCTACCCCGAACTGGTGCAACGCGGCGCGGATGAGGTCGAATCCGCCCGCGCTGTCATCGGTATGCCGGATGATCAGACCTTCCGCCGCGCCCTGTGTTGTCAGCCTTTGCCGGGGGAACGCATCGTCGGCATCACGTATCGCGGCCAAGGTGTGTTGATCCACGCGATTGATTGCCCGGCGCTGGAGGAGTTTGAAGAACAGCCGAACCGCTGGGTTGATCTGCAATGGCACGCGGGCCGTCACGCGCCCGTCAACACCGTTGCGCTGGATGTTGCCATATCCAACGACCAAGGCGTTTTAGGCCGCATCTGCACCTTGATTGGCGAGCAGAAAGCCAACATATCCGATCTGCGGTTTACCGAACGCAAACCGGATTTTTACAGACTTATCATCGACGTGGACTTGCGCGACGTGGAACACTTGCACATGGTGATGACGGCGCTCGAAGCCGAAACCGATGTCGCACAAGTGTCGCGGCATCGTGATATGACACGCAAACCCTGACGGGCTATCCGCAGGGTCACTGGGCAACAAGGAATCGGGCCGCTCTATGGTCTTCAAACGTCGGCAACCGCTGGGATGGCTCGCTTGGATGCGCGAGATGGTCTACCCGAAGGGTGGTTTCAAACGCGCGACCCGCTACGTCATCCACCGGATGAGCCGCCTTCCAGACGACCCCCACCGCATCGCCCGCGGCGTGTTCGCGGGCTTTCTGATCGGCTTTCTGCCACTCCCCGGCCTGCAATTTGTCGCCGCTTGGGCCGCTGCGCGGCTGGTGCGCGGTAATCTGTTTGCGGCACTTCTGGGCACCTTTAACACCAACCCACTGACCACGCCGTTCTTTGCGGTGTTTGCAATGTCTTTGGGCCATTGGATCATGGGCGTGCAGGAACCCCTCAGCGCCGAGGCGATTGGCGGTGCGTTTGCCCATGCCGGCGGCGATCTGTGGCGCAATTTCATTGCCATCTTCACCCCGGCCACGATGCATTGGGGCGGGCTGATCCGGTTTTGGCATGAGATTTATCTGCCCTATTTCATCGGGGCCCTGCTGCCGGGAATCGTGATCTCGGCAGTGGCCTATTACCTGACCATCCCCCTAGTGCAGACCTATCAAAAAGCCCGCGCCGCCAAGGCCGATGATCGGCGCGAGCGGCGGCACCGTCTGAAAATCGCGGTGGCCGAGGCGAAAAACCGTCTGCTGCACCGCACCGAGAAAGACGGCGACAGCCGCCCAGCCGGAGATGACAGCAGCGCAGGTGCCCAGTAAGCTGCCAACCAGTAATCTGATCAAACCCACAAAGGACGAAGGCGATGGCACTTTTGGCGCGGCAACGGCTTGGCATCAACATTGATCACGTCGCCACCGTGCGCAACGCCCGTGGCTCGGTCTGGCCCGACCCTCTGCGCGCCGCTTTGATCGCCGAAGCCGCCGGAGCCGATGGCATCACCGCGCACCTGCGCGAAGACCGCCGCCATGTCCGCGACGCCGATATGGAGGCTTTGGCCGCAGGCCTCGGCATCCCGCTGAACTTTGAATGTGCCGCGACCGACGAGATGGCCGCGATCATTCTGCGCCTGAAGCCGCATGCGGTCTGCCTCGTGCCGGAAAACCGCGCCGAGCGCACCACCGAAGGCGGCCTTGATGTCGCCATCGACGCCAATCGCCTCACGCATTTCATCACCCCGCTGCGCGACGCAGGCTGCCGGGTGTCGATGTTCATTGGCCACGACCCCCGCCAGATTGAAGCCTCCGCCCGCATCGGGGCCGCCGTGGTCGAACTGCACACCGGCCATTATTCCGACCTGCACGCCGAAGGCCACCACGCCGAGGCTGAAGCCGAACTCGAAGCCCTGCGCAAAGGCGCCACCTTCGCCCACAGCCTCGGCCTCGAAGTCCACGCTGGCCACGGCCTGACCTACGACAACGTCACCCCCATCGCCGCCATCCCCGAAGTTGCCGAGTTGAACATCGGCCATTTCCTGATCGGCGAAGCGATCTATCGCGGCCTCGGCCCTGCGATTGAGGAAATGCGCCGCCTGATGGATTTGGCACGCGCCTGAGATGATCCTCGGCATCGGTTCAGACCTTTGTAATATCGAGCGGATAGAGGCCACGCTCGCCCGCCACGGCGACCGTTTCCGCCAGCGTGTCTTCACCGAACGTGAGCAAAAGAAAGCCGAAAGCCGCCCGCGCGCCATTGCCGCCACCTATGCAAAACGCTGGGCCGCGAAAGAGGCCTGTTCCAAAGCCCTCGGCACTGGCCTGCGCATGGGCATCTCGTGGAAGGATATGGCGGTGTCAAACCTGCGCTCGGGCCATCCGGTGATGCACCTCACCGGATGGGCCGCTGAACGCCTCGCCGAAATGACCCCGACGGGTCATCACGCGATCATTCACGTGACTTTGACCGATGATCACCCGTGGGCGCAGGCCTACGTCGTCATCGAGGCCCGCCCCGGCCCCGCGCCAACTTGACTCCGCAGCCCCGGGCGCGCATGTAGCGGCAAAACCAAGGAATACAGGCATCATGGCAAAAAACGAGAGCGGCATTGTCGAGACGATCAAAACCGTCGTCTACGCCCTGCTGATCGCAGGGGCGTTCCGCACCCTGCTGTTTCAACCGTTCTGGATTCCCTCGGAATCGATGAAAGACACATTGCTGGTCGGCGATTTTGTCTTCGTCAACAAGATGGCCTATGGCTATTCCAAGTATTCCTGCCCCTTCGGCCTCTGCCCAATTTCAGGCCGCATCTTTGCCTCGGACCCGCAGCGCGGCGACGTGGTGGTGTTTCGCCATCCGGTCAATGGCTCGGATTTCGTCAAGCGCCTGATCGGCCTGCCCGGCGACAAGGTGCAGGTCAAGGCGGGCATTCTCTACATCAACGGCGCGGTCGTGCCGCAGGTGCCAGCAGGCACCTTTGAAGAAGTGATGGAGCCGCAAGGCCCGATGAAATCCCGCCCGCGCTGCGCCAATGGCGCGGTTGGCGATGGCGCGATGTGTCAGAAAGAACGCTTCCGCGAAACCCTGCCGAATGGTGTGGTGCATGATGTGCTGAACATCGAGAACGATGGCTACGCCGACAACACCGACGTGTTCACCGTGCCCGAAGGCGAATATTTCTTCATGGGCGACAACCGCGACAACTCCCAAGACAGCCGCTTTGCGCAAGCCGTCGGCGGCGTCGGCTTTGTTCCCGCCGAAAACCTGATCGGCCGCGCCGACCGGGTGATCTTCTCCTCCGCTGGCAGCTCAATGCTGTTCTTCTGGACGTGGCGCGCGGATCGTTTCTTTATGGCGGTGGAGTGAAGCTCGCAGCCGATCTCAAAGCCTTCGAGGCGCGCATCGGGCATAGTTTCCGCCAGCCAGACCTGCTGCTGCGCGCCGTCACCCATGCCTCGATTTCATCGACCACCCGCCCAGACAACCAACGCCTTGAATTTCTTGGCGATCGTGTGCTGGGCCTCGTGATGGCCGAAGCGCTTCTGGGCGCAGATACCGCCGCCTCCGAAGGCCAACTCGCCCCCCGCTTCAACGCGCTTGTGCGCAAAGAAGCCTGCGCCGAAGTCGCCCGCGAAGTGGGCTTGGGCGATGTGCTAAAACTCGGTCGCTCGGAAATGCTGTCAGGCGGTCGCCGCAAAGAAGCCCTGCTCGGCGACGCGATGGAAGCGGTGATCGCCGCCGTCTACCAAGACGGCGGTTTTGACGCCGCCCGCGCGCTGATCCTGCGGCTCTGGGGTGCCCGCATCGGCGCTGTCGAGCAAGACGCCCGCGATCCGAAAACCTCGCTGCAAGAATGGGCGCAAGCCCGCGCCATGCCGCCGCCAATTTACACCGAACAGGGCCGGGAAGGCCCAGACCACCAGCCGATCTTCACCGTTGAAGTCCGGCTGGAAAGTGGCGAGGCTGAACTTGCCCGCGCCGGATCGAAACGTGTGGCCGAACAAGCCGCAGCCCGCGCCCTTCTGGCCCGGATGGAGACTTCTGATGACTGAAGACAGCAAACTCACAGGCCGGATGCCCGATGGCCCCGGCACCCGCGCGGGCTTTGTGGCGCTGATTGGCGAGCCGAACGCCGGTAAATCCACCCTCTTGAACCGCATGGTCGGCGCGAAAGTGTCCATCGTGACGCATAAAGTGCAAACCACCCGTACCCGTATCCGCGGCGTGGCGATGGAAGGCGTGGCGCAGATTGTGTTCGTCGACACCCCCGGCCTGTTCCGTCCGCGCCGCCGTTTGGACCGTGCCATGGTCAAAGCCGCTTGGGGCGGGGCCGCCGATGCCGATCTGATCGTGTTGCTGATCGAGGCGAACCGCGGCCTGACCGAAGGCGTCGCCACCATCATCGACCGCATGAAAGACCAGATCCCGCAGGGTCAGGCGGTGGCTTTGGCGATCAATAAGATCGACAAGGTGAAAGCCGAGGTGCTGCTGGCGCTGGCCGAGAAGATGAACGAAGCCTTCCCGTTTGCGAAAACCTTCATGATTTCAGCCGAAAAAGGCTACGGTGTCAAAGACTTGCGCGAATGGTTGGGCGAACAGATCCCCGATGGCCCGTGGTTCTACCCCGAAGACCAGATCGCCGATCTGCCGATGCGGATGATCGCCTCGGAAATGACCCGCGAAAAGCTGACTTTGCGGCTACACGAAGAACTGCCGTATCAGCTGACGGTGGAAACCGAGAAATGGGAAGACAAACCCGACGGCAGCACCCGGATTGACCAGATCATCTATGTCTCGCGTGACGGCCACAAAGGCATCGTGCTGGGCAATAAGGGCGAGACGATCAAAAGCATCGGTCAAGCCGCCCGTGCTGACATCTCGGAATTCCTCGGCCGCACCGTGCATCTGTTCCTACAGGTGAAGGTGCGGGAAAACTGGCAGGATGAACCCGAGCGTTATTCCGAAATGGGTCTGGATTTCAAAGACGGCGAGGCGTGAAGCGGGCGGAATTTTAAGCAAAATTCCGGCACGAAATTTGTCACAAATTTCGGTTTCGTGGTTTGAAAGCGCGCGTTGGTTGATCCGTTGAACCCTCCGGGGGGAGTATTTCAGAAAGAGCAATCATGAGCGCGCGCCTCACCTCTGATCTTTGGGTTTCCGCCTATCTGACCCGGCTACGGCTGGCGGAAATTCCGGTCTATGTCACCGCCAAGGGCGACCCGACGGCGGGCGCGGTGATCGTCAAAGTCGCGCTGCTGAACGGCCAAGCCCGCGCTTATCAGCGCTCGTTTGATCTTCTGGCTGACGTCCGGGTTTGGGTGGTTCTGGCCGATGGCCCCGAGCCGGACGTCGATGCTCTGCTCACCCGCCAGCGCAGCCGCGATCCTGATCTCTGGGTGATCGAGTTGGAAGACCGTCAGGGCCGCACGCTGCTCGACCAGCCGGGTTTGGCCGAGTGAACAATCCGCGCCAAGGCCGCAATCGCAAGGCTCAGCAGCAGCAAGGCCAGCACCAGCGCGCCCAAGTTGCGCGCCACATGCGCCCAGCCTAGGGCATCGGCGTTGAGAAAGCTGTAGGGCCAAAACCCGGTCAGACCGCCCCGGATCAGCGCGTAAGCGGCATAGAGCGCGGGCCAGATCAGCCATTGCGGCACATCGCGCCAACGCACCGCTTTGGGCGCAAAGCCCAGCCACCACGCCGCATAGCCCAGTGGCATCCCCGTATGCAGGCCAAGATCGGCCCACCAGCCCAAGCCCTCGGTCGGAAACTGGCTGGCGAGCAGCGCGTGATAGAGGATGCCCACCGTGGCAATCGCCACCATCAGCCCCGCCGCGCGGCGCGACCCGATCTGCCAGCCCTTCGTGATCGCCAGCAGATGCAGCACCAGCACAGCATTGGTCAGGATGGTGAAGTAAGCCGCCATCGCCCAGATCCGATCTACCGCCAAGGCAAGCCCGGTCAGCGCATCAAACTGGGCACGCAGCGCAGCAAGGCCGACGACGGCAAGGACAAAGGCGGTTAGTCGGGTGAAGATCTGGCGGGCAAACATGCCCGTAATTTGGCGCAAAACGCGCGCGTGGCAAGCCTTGCTCTGCCATGACGCTGCGTCGATACTGCGGGCATGGAATGGCGCGATCAGGGGGCGGTGATTTCGGTGCGCCCGCAGGGCGAGACATCGGCGATCATCGAGGTGTTCACGCAGGCGCATGGGCGTCATGCGGGCGTGGTGCGTGGCGGTGCCTCGCGCCGGATGGCGGCGGTGTTGCAACCCGGCAGTCAGGTCGATGTGGTCTGGCAAGCGCGACTTTCGGAACAGATCGGCAGCTTCAAGGTGGAACCGCTGCGCAGTCGGGCCGGGGTGCTGACGGATCGTCTGAATCTTGCCGGGTTGAACGCGATTTGCGCCATGCTGCACATAGCCTTGCCGGATCGCGAGCCGCATCCCGCGCTTTACGCCCGCTCGATTGCGCTGCTCGATGCCTTGCAAACCCCCGGCTGGCCGCCCGACTATCTGCGCTGGGAACTGGCGATGCTGGAGGAGTTGGGCTTCGCGCTTGATCTGACCCAATGCGCCATCACTGGCAGCCGCGAAGACCTCGCCTATGTCAGCCCGAAAACCGGGCGCGCGGTGAACCGCGATGCCGCAGGCGATTGGGCCGGGCGTCTGCTGCCATTGCCGCCGGTTTTGCTGGGGCAGGGGCCTGCCAGCCCGGTGGAGATCGCCCAAGGCCTTGCCCTGACCGGGCATTTTCTGAACCGCGCGTTAGAGCCCACGTTAAACGGCAAACCGCTGCCCGAAGCGCGGGCGCGATTATTAGCCATCTTGGCGCAACAATAGTCGCGGACAGCCTAACCGCCGTCGCCATCGGCACAGACCCGCAGCGCTGATCCAAGCCAAATGTCATCACGGCCCTGCGGTATCATTCTTTGGAGTTGAAACACTCCTCAAGCCCAAAACTCCAGCATTTCGCCCTGCTTGCCGGGTTGGAGGCTGCGGTGCGCGGCACGTTGATCTCGACGATTCCCATCGCGGTTTATGATGCCTTCGGCTCGGCGCAGAACCTCTCGACCGTCTATTTGACCGCAGGCATCATCACCCTGTTCTGGGGCCTGATGGTGCCGCGTCTGACCCAGATCTGGCCGCGCCGCTGGGTCTATTCGGCGGGCTGCGTGTTCTACCTGATCTCAATGGTGCTGTTCGTTCTGGGCACGCAATGGTCGGTGCAGCTCGGCATCCTGATCATGTCGATGGCCACCGTCACCTGCTTTGTCTGCTTCAACGCCTATGTGCTGGATTATGTGCCGCGCGCCGATCTGGGCCGCACCCAAAGCCTGCAAATGGTCTATGCCGCAGCGCCTTGGGCGATTGGCCCGATGAGCGGGGTTTACATGCGGGCCGTTTGGGCGCCGCTGCCGTTCATTGTGGCGGCAGTCTTCGCGGTGATCCTGTTCGGGGTGTTCTGGTATCTGCGCTTGGGCTCTGGCAAGCAGATCACCAAAGCCAAAGGCCCCGCCGTCAATCCGCTCGCCTATCTGGGCCGCTTCTTCCGCCAACCGCGCCTGATCGCCGGATGGCTGTTTGCGGTGATCCGCAGCTGCGGCTGGTGGGTCTATGTCGTCTATGTCCCGGTGTTCTGCATCGAATCCGGCTTGGGCGACAAGCTTGGCGGCTTCATGCTGTCGGTCTCCAACGCTACCCTGCTTTTGTCGCCCTTCATGGCCGCATGGGTGCGCCGCATATCCGTCCGCACAGCCCTGCGCCGTGCCCTAGCCTATTGCGCCATCCTGTTCTGCGCCGCCACCATCCTCGCCTTCGCCCCCACCCTCACCATCGCCTGCCTGTTCCTCGGCTCCTTCGGCCTCGTCATGCTCGATGTCTCTGGCGGTCTGCCCTTCATGATGTCGGTGAAACCCTCCGAGCGCGCCGAGATGGCCGCCGTCTATTCCAGCTTCCGCGATGTCTCGGGCATCGCCACTCCCGGCATGGCCTGGCTGGTGCTGTGGGTGGCCCCGTTGAATTTCATCTTCGCGGCCTCGGGTCTGGCCTTTGGCGCGGCCTATGTCATTGCCAGCCGCCTGCATCCCCGCCTTGGCACCCTGCGCCCGTCACGCGGCAGACCTTAATCCAGCAACCGCCGTGCGATCACCTGCGCTTGAATTTCCGCAGCCCCCTCGAAGATGTTCAAAATCCGCGCATCACACAGGATGCGACTGATCTGATATTCCAGCGCAAAGCCATTGCCGCCATGGATCTGCAACGCATTATCCGCCGAGGCCCAAGCCACCCGCGCGCCCAGCAGTTTCGCCATCCCCGCCTCCAGATCGCAGCGCTTGTCATGGTCCTTAGCCCAAGCCGAGGCATAGGTCAGCTGCCGCGCGATCATCACCTCGACCGCCATCATCGCCAGCTTCCCCGCCACCCGTGGAAATTCGATCAGCGCGCGGCCGAACTGCTTGCGATCCGTGGCATAGCCCATCCCCACTTCCAACGCGTTCTGCGCCACCCCAATCGCCCGCGCCGCCGTCTGAATCCGCGCAGATTCAAACGTCTGCATCAACTGCTTGAAGCCTTGCCCCGGCACCCCGCCAAGCAGGTTCTCGGCCTTCACCTTGAAGCCGTCAAACGCCAGTTCGTATTCCTTCATACCGCGATAGCCCAGCACCTCAATCTCGCCCCCGGTCATCCCCGGCGTCGGGAACGGCACTTCATCGGTCCCCGGAGTCTTTTCGGCCAGAAACATCGACAATCCGCGATAATCCGTGGTCTCAGGATCGGTCCGCGCCAGCAATGTCATCACATGCGTACGCGCCGCATGGGTGATCCAGGTCTTATTCCCCGTCACCTCCCAAGCCCCATCCACCGCAACCGCCCGCGTCCGCAATGACCCCAGATCGCTGCCGGTGTTCGGCTCGGTGAACACCGCCGTCGGCAAAATCTCCCCGCTCGCCAGCTTCGGCAACCACTGCGCCTTTTGCGCATCCGTCCCGCCGCACAGGATCAACTCGGCGGCAATTTCCGACCGAGTCCCCAACGACCCAACCCCAATATACCCGCGCGACAATTCCTCAGACACCACCACCATCGAGGCCTTTGACAGCCCAAAGCCGCCAAACTCCTCTGGGATCGTCAGCCCAAACACCCCCATCTCGGCCAAAGCCGTGATGATCTCCATCGGGATCAATTCATCGCGCAGATGCCAGCCATGCGCGAACGGGGCCACCTTTTCATCCGCAAAGCGCCGGAACTGATCGCGGATCATCTCCAACTCATCATCAAGGCCCGTGACGCCAAACGTCGCCCGCCCGTGATTGTCGCGCATCAACGCCACCAAGCGCATCCGTGCCGCAGGGCTGTTGCCCTCGGCCATCAAGGCGCTTGCAGCCGCCCCCGGCACCACAGAAATCCCCAAATCCCCCAGCCGCGCCATCTCGCCCTGCGACATTGGAATCCCGCCGTGGATCTGGGCCAAATACTCGCCAAAGCCGATCTGAAGGATCAACCCCTCCATCTCGCCAAAGCGACCGTCCTCAGCCAACCGCCCCGCCCAAGCCCGCAACTGCCGCAAAGCTTCGATATAGGTTGCCAGCCACGACAGGCTGTGGGCGGCAAACTGATGCTGCTCCATCGCGGCAGCCGAGACCTTGCCCGCCACCGTCACCAGCGCGCGCAAAGCCTCGCGCCCGCGTTCAAACAGCGCCTCAACTTCCGGCACGGCCTCGGCGGTCAGCCGCAAAAGATCGGTCATAACACCCGCGTTCTGATCCAAAGCCATCCCGTCCTCATCCCATGCTGCATCTGCGAAATGCCTAATCCCTTCGCAGTCGCAGCGCAACAATAATTCGCAAATAACCAACAATAAGACTGAAAGTGTCGCGATGGATTTTCAGGATGCACAGCGCAACGCCCTGCATTAGACAGGCCGCAGAACCGGAGGGCGCGCATGGAATACCTTATGGCTGGCCTGACGCCGCAGGCTTTCGCGGCGGCGCTGGCCATCACCTGTTTCGCGGGCTTCGTCAAAGGCGCTGTCGGTTTTGCCATGCCGATGATCATGATTTCCGCCTTCTCCAGCTTTCTGCCGCCCGAGACCGCCCTTGCGGGTCTGATCCTGCCCACGCTGATCTCCAACCTTGCCCAAGCCTTCCGCCAAGGCGTAGCGCCAGCTTGGGAAACCGTGATCACCTACCGTCGGATGCTGATTGCCACGGTGATTTTCATAGTCATTTCAGCCCAATTCGTCCGCGCCATCCCGCAAGATCTGTTCCTGCTGCTGCTCGGCCTGCCGATCACCGCCTTCGCCGCCTTGCAACTGGCAGGCGTTGGCCTTGCCTTACGCTTGGAGCATCGAACCCGCGCCGAATGGATACTTGGAGCCATCGGTGGACTATACGGCGGTGTTTCCGGCGTCTGGGGCCCGCCTTTGCTGGTCTATCTGCTCTCGATCAAAGCCGACAAACTGGAAACCGTGCGCGTGCAAGGCGTGGTGTTCCTGATCGGTGCTGCGATCCTGATGATCAGCCCATCTGCACTCCGGCGTGCTGAACCCCAGCACCACCGCGTTTTCCGCCGCGCTGGTGCTGCCCGCGATGATCGGCCAGTCGCTCGGCGTCGCCATCCAAGACCGCCTCGATCAGTCCAAATTCCGCCGCTGGACGCAAATCCTGCTGGTGCTGACCGGCCTCAACCTGATGCGCCGGGCGGTTGGCCTCTAATCGCTAAAACTTAGCTAAAATTTGCTTTCATCTTGGCTCAAATATCCCACGGGGGTCTGGGGGTGTGAAACCCCAAGCCTTGATGCAGCAAGCCAAAGCTTAACAGATCCTTACCGACGTCGCGTATGCTATTGAAATCAAAGCAAATGAAAATGGTCCCGCGTTGGGACCATCCCATCTCAGCCAATCGCAGCCGCTTTCACATCCGCATCAATGAACGGCACATATTGCGCGAAATTATCGGCAAACATCCCCACCAACTTCTTCGCCTGTGCGTCATAAGCCGCCTTGTCGCCCCAAGTCGCGCGCGGGTCCAGCAGGGTCGCATCCACCCCCGCCACCGCCACCGGAACCTCAAAGCCAAAGTTCGGATCGCGGCGGAATTCCCCCGCGCCCAGCGAGCCATCCAAAGCCGCCGTCAGCAGCGCCCGCGTCGCCTTGATCGGCATCCGCTTGCCCTGACCAAACTTGCCGCCGGTCCAGCCCGTATTCACCAGCCAGCACGACGCGCCAAACTGCGCGATCTTCGCCTGCAACAGTTTGCCGTAAACCTCCGGCCTGCGCGGCATGAAGGGTGCGCCAAAACAGGTCGAGAATGTCGGCGTCGGCTCGACAATCCCGCGCTCGGTCCCCGGCGTTTTCGAGGTGAATCCCGACAAGAAATGATACATCGCCTGCGCCGGGGTCAGTCGTGCAATCGGCGGCAACACCCCATAAGCATCACAGGTCAGCATGATCACATTCTTCGGATGCCCGCCCATCCCCGTGTCTGACGCGTTGGAAATATACTCCAACGGATAGGCACAGCGCATGTTCTCGGTCAGGCTAGAATCGGTGAAATCCAACTCCAGCGTGTCCGGATCGAACACCATATTCTCCACCACCGTGCCAAAGCGCGAGGTGGTGCCGTAAATCTCCGGCTCCGCTTCTGCCGACAGGTTGATGGTCTTGGCATAGCAGCCGCCTTCAAAGTTGAAGGTGCCGCGATCCGAGCAGCCATGCTCATCATCGCCGATCAGAATCCGCGACGGGTCCGCCGAAAGCGTCGTCTTGCCAGTGCCAGACAGCCCAAAGAACACCGCCGAATCCACCGGATTGCCAATCGCATGGTTGGCCGAGCAATGCATCGGCATCACGCCTTTTTCCGGCAAAAGATAGTTCAGCAGCGTGAACACCGCTTTCTTGTTCTCGCCCGCATAGGCGGTGCCACCAATCAGGATCATCTTGCGCTCAAAGTTCAGCGCGATCACTGTCGAGGTCCGGCAGCCATGCTTCGCAGGATCAGCCTCAAACGACGGGCAGTTGATCACCGTCCATTCCGGCACGAACGTATCCAACTCCGCCCGCGCGGGACGGCGCAGCATGTGTCGGATGAACAGCCCATGCCAAGCCAGCTCCGTCACCATCCGCACGTCCAAACGGTAAACCGGATCGGCCCCGCCGAACAAATCCTGCACGAAATACTCGCGCCCCTGCATATGCGCCAGCATATCGGCGTGCAAAAGGTCAAACGCCTCGGGCGCCATCGCCGCGTTGTTTTCCCACCAGATCGTATCTTCGACCCCTGCGGTGCGGACCACGAATTTATCCTTCGGCGAGCGCCCGGTAAACTGCCCGGTGGTGCAGAGAAACGCCCCGCCCTTGCCCAAGCTACCCTCGCCGCGCGCCACCGCAGCTTCGACCAATGCAGGCTCGATATAGTTATAATAGACGCGCCCCAGCCCGCTGATGCCCTGATCTTCCAACCGTTGCGATGGGTTCACGCGTCCATTCGTCATCCTGCAAGCTCCCGTTCCCGCCAATCTAGGGCGGTATAGTTTCCAACCCGTCATGCCCAAACTTCAGGCATTTCTGCGAAAACCCAAGATTTGGGCCTCGTCCCTCTACTATAACATACGGATTTTGCACGGAATAGGACGCGCGGGCACAGTTAGCGCAACCAAATTCGGGTTAGCGCAATCAAAATGCAGCCAATCGGAAAACTGCGTCATATTAGTCATTCATTTGGAAATTTAGCGCCTGATGGAGTCTCAAGCCATGGGTGATTCGCAGTTAGCAGTTGCTAACGCGGCGCGGAAAACGGAATATGTGTCAAAAATCAGGCAAGCAAATTAGGCAAGCCGAGCAGTATAGGGAAGCCCAAACATGGCAAGGATCGCCCTTGTAGACAACGACAGGAATATCCTGACGTCGGTTTCTATGACTCTGGAAGCTGAGGGGTTTGAGGTCGAAACGTTCAATGACGGCCAGTCTGCGTTGGATGCCTTCAACCGCCGGATGCCCGATATGGCGGTGCTCGACATCAAGATGCCCCGGATGGATGGCATGGATTTGTTGCAGCGCTTGCGGCAGAAATCCACTATGCCGGTGATCTTCCTGACCTCAAAAGATGATGAGATTGACGAAGTGTTGGGCCTGCGGATGGGGGCGGACGATTACGTCAAAAATCCGTTCAGCCAGCGGCTTTTGGTCGAACGTATCCGCGCGCTTTTGCGCCGCAATGATGCGATTGCCACCGGCGAAGTTGCCGTCACCGAAGAAACCAAGATTATGGAGCGTGGCCATCTGCGCATGGATCCGCTGCGGCATTCCGTGGCTTGGAAGGGTCGTGATGTCTCGTTGACCGTGACCGAGTTCATGTTGCTGCAAGCCCTCGCACAGCGCCCCGGTTTCGTGAAAAGCCGCGATCAGCTGATGGATGTGGCTTACGACGATCAAGTCTATGTCGACGACCGTACCATCGACAGCCATATCAAGCGCTTGCGCAAGAAAATGCGCTCGGTCGACGATGATTTCGCAGCGATTGAGACGCTGTATGGCATTGGCTATCGCTACAACGAAGAGTGACCGCTCGGCCATGACAGCGGCGCAAAACATATCCATGAAAGACGCGACCCCGACGAAAAAGCCGGGAGAGCTGCTGTTGGGCGAAGACTGGGTCTCGCCCGAGGTCGTGGCCGATAGCGCTTTGTCCGAAGGCCGCGGGCGGCGCGGTATCGTTTCGTTGAACCGTTCACCGCTGGCGCGCAAGATCATCGTGTTCAACCTGATGGCGCTGGTGATTTTGGTCGCGGGTGTTCTGTTCATGAATCCGTTCCGCGACAGTCTGGTGCTGCAGCGCGAAAAGGCCTTGGTGACCGAGGCGCAGTTGATTTCCAACGTGGTGGAATCTGTGGCGACCAGTGCCAATGGCACGCTGCCGGTGAGTTTGGCAGGTCTGGCCGTCGCACCGGGGGTTGAGGTTTTTGTATTTGATCCCAAGGGTCTGCTGGTCTCACACAGCATCGGTCAGCCTCGCCCCGGTGATGCGTTGCGCGGTGAGCGCAAGACCATCATCACCGATTTTCTCAATGCGATCTGGGAGGGCGTCTCGGGTCTTTTGGGCGCGGGTAACCATGTGCCCTCCGCCGCCAATGGCGAGGCGATGGCGCGTGATCTCTATGCCCGCGCGCTCAGCGGCGATGTGGCGGTGAACACCGGGCGCGGCGTGGACGGCGGCGCGCAGTTCTCGGTCGCAAGCCCGGTGCGGTTTGGTGGTGCTGTGATCGGGGCGGTGGTGTTGACCTCGGCGGAGGGTGAGATTGACCGTCTGGTGCGCTATGAGCGCGAACAGATCCTGCAGATGTTCGTGATAGCCCTGCTGGTGTCGATCGGCCTGTCGCTGGTGCTGGCCTCGACCATCGCCAACCCGCTGTCTGATTTGGCAGCAGCGGCGGAACTGGGCCGCGACCGCGATGCGCGCAAAATGTCGCCCGGTCGGGTGCGTATCCCCGATCTGGCAGCCCGCCCGGATGAAATTGGCCGCCTGTCGGTGGCGATGCGTGGCATGGTGGCGGCGCTGTACGACCGGATCGACGCGAATGAACAGTTCGCGGCAGATGTCGCGCATGAGATCAAGAACCCCCTTGCCAGTTTGCGCTCGGCTGTGGGGTCGATGCGGATGGTCAAGAAAGAAGAACACCGCGAGAAATTGCTGAACGTCATTGAGCATGATGTGCGACGGTTGGATCGCTTGGTTTCCGACATCTCCAACGCCTCGCGCCTCGATAGTGAATTGGTGAAAGAGGAGGAGGAGGAGTTCAACCTTGTCAAAACACTCGCCAACCTCACCGAATATCTCGGCGATTAGGCGCGCGAAAAGAACGTTGAATTCATTACCGATTTCCCCACTGACGCGATCAAGATTCACGGGCTGGAGGGTCGTTTGGCGCAGGTCTTCGTCAACCTGATCACCAATGCGGTGTCATTCTGCGATGATGGCGATGCGGTGCGGGTCTGGGCGCGTCGCCGGGAAAACCGCGTGCTGATCGTGGTCGAAGACACTGGCCCCGGCATCCCGGAACAGGCGCTGACCAAGGTGTTCAAACGCTTTTACTCCGACCGCCCGCCGACGCATTTCGGCGATAACTCGGGCCTCGGCCTGTCGATCTCCAAGCAGATCGTCGAGGCGCATGGCGGTGTGATCTGGGCCGAAAACATCCGCCCCACCAATGCCGACCCCACTTCTGAGCCGCTCGGCGCGCGGTTTGTGGTCGGTCTACCGGTGTGACTGCCCTGCTTTTACACGCCAGTTGCGTGACGGTGCGCGGGCGCGGCGCTTTGATCCTTGGCGCATCGGGCAGCGGCAAATCTGCGCTGGCTTTGCAACTGATCGCCTATGGCGCTGAGCTGGTTGCCGATGACCAAACCCAGATCACGGTGCAAGACCAACAGCTTATCGCCAGCTGCCCCGCGCAACTGTCCGGCATGATCGAGGCGCGCGGTGTCGGCCTGCTGCACAGCCCGCCGCAACCCAGCACCCCCATCACGCTCGTTGTCGATCTGGACCAGACCGAAACCCACCGCCTGCCGCCTCATCGCATCACAACTTTGCTGGGCGTGTCGCTTCCCCTTGTCCTTGGCGCACAAACGCCCCATTTTCCAGCTTCGGTCTTGTGCTATCTGAAGGGGACAAGGCTGGAATGAGGCTGATGTGACAGTTGTGACCGCCACGGGGCAACCCGAACCTGGACCAGAGCATCAACTGGTGCTGATCACCGGCCCCTCGGGTGCGGGCCGCTCGACGGCCATTCATGCGCTGGAGGATCTGGGCTTTGAGGTGATCGACAATCTGCCGCTCAGCCTCGTGCCGCGGCTGATCGACGGGCCCAGCCTTGGCCGCCCGATTGCCCTTGGCCTTGATGTGCGCAACCGCGATTTCAACACCACCGCGCTGATTGAGCTGATCGACACGCTGACCCGCGATCCCCGCATCGTGCTGGAGCTGATTTACCTCGATTGCGACCCGAATGAGCTGATCCGACGCTATTCGCAAACCCGCCGCCGCCACCCGCTTGCCCCGATGGAAACCCCGACCGAGGGCATCGCGCGCGAGATTGATCTGCTGGCCCCGGTGCGGGTGCGCGCGGATCATCTGATCGACACGACCGAGATGTCACCGCACGATCTGAAAGCCGAGATCGGCCAATGGTTTAATCGTGACGCAACGGAACATATGGCGGTGTCCGTGCAGTCTTTCAGCTACAAACGCGGGCTGCCGCGCGGGTTGGATATGGTGTTTGACTGCCGTTTTCTGGCGAATCCCTACTGGCAGGCCGATCTGCGCGACAAAGATGGTCGTGATTCTGCCGTGGCCGCTCATATCGAAATCGACCCGCGCTTTGCTGATTTCTTCTATAGGTTGCGGGGTCTTGTCTTGATGCTACTTCCGGCCCATCTTGCATAGGGTAAGGCGCATCTGTCGATTGGCTTTGGCTGTACCGGAGGGCAACATCGCTCTGTTGCAGTTGCAGAAAAACTAGGCAAGGTGCTTGCAGAAGCGGGCTGGCCGGTGTCAAAACGGCATCGTGAATTGGAACGCAGGGCAGCGACGATGCCCGCCCTAGGGTCGAGGTAAGACACGCGTGATCGGTATCGTGATCGTGGCACATGGCGGCTTGGCGCGGGAATATCTTTCCGCTGTCGAACACGTGGTTGGTCCGCAGACCTCCATGCGGGCGATTGCGATTGAAGATGACCATGATCGCGCCGCCAAACAGCGCGAGATTTGTGACGCCGCCGATGCGGTCGATCAGGGGCAGGGCGTGGTGATGGTGACCGATATGTTTGGCGGCTCGCCGTCGAACCTGTCGCTGATGGCCTGTGCTGCGTCAGAGCGGCGCATCATCTACGGCGCAAACCTGCCGATGCTGATCAAGCTGGCAAAATCCCGCGAACTTCCGGTGACAGAGGCGGTCGCGGCGGCGCTGGAAGCTGGTCGCAAATACATCAATTCTCTGGATTTGGGCGGGGGGGCCTAAGAAAATGCCCGCAGAAACCCTGCATATCGTCAACGAAAAGGGCCTGCATGCCCGGGCTTCTGCCAAATTCGTTGAGGTGGTTGAGGAATTTGACGCAACGGCACAGGTCAGCAAAGACGGTATGACGGTGTCGGGTGACAGTATCATGGGGCTTTTGATGTTGGCAGCCTCTCGCGGAACCTCTATTGAGGTCTCTACCAGTGGGCCAGCCGCTGCGGCGCTTGCCGAGGCTCTGGCGGCTCTGGTGGCCAATCGCTTCGGGGAAGAGTTCTGAAGCGCGGTTCGGGGAAGGCTTAGGCTTCGTGACAGACATGCCACAGACAGAGACCGTCAGCGTGACGCCGCCCAGCGGTAAGCGCGAATATGACATGCGGCGGCTGTCCTACGCGGGCACGTTCAGCAATCCGTTCAAAGCCGGGGCGATTCGCGCGATTGAATGGCTGACGGCGAAGATCACCTTGCTGCGGTTGATTCGTGATTTTGAACGTTCGGGTGCGCCGTTCGGCTCGCCGTTCTGGCCGAAAGCCATCAAACAGATGGGGATTCGCATTGATACGCCGCCCGAGGAAATCGCGCTGATTCCCCCGACTGGGCCGCTGGTGGTGGTGGCGAACCATCCGCATGGTCTGGTCGACGGCATGATCATGGCCGAAATGGTCAACCGGGTGCGGGCGGATTTCAAGATTTTGACCCGCAGTCTGCTGACCGGCATTCCCGAAGTCGCCGAGTTTATGATTCCCGTGCCCTTCCCGCATGAAGAAAACGCCCGCCAGCTTGGGCTAGAGATGCGCAATGAGACGATGGCGCATCTGAAAGCCGGCGGCGTGATCATCGTGTTTCCGGCGGGCAAAGTTGCGATGTCCGAAGGCTTTTTTGGCCCGGCGATTGAGGCTGAATGGAACGTCTTTACCCACAAGATGATCCAACGCTCGGGCGCGACGATCCTGCCGATTCACTTCACCGGGCAGAATTCGCGTACCTTCCTGATCGCCAACAAGCTGTCGGACACGTTGCGTCAGGGTCTGCTGCTGTACGAGATCAAGCGCGCTTTGTTCAAGCCGCAGCGCCCCTATATTGGGGCGCCGATCCCGGCATCCGAGTTGGATAAATGGGAAGGCAACCCACGCGGTTTTCTGGCGTGGCTGCGCCAGCACACGCTGGATTTGGGCAAAAAGCCATAAGCAATTCTGCTGCCGCAATCCGTTAACAAAGGGTTAACGGGAAATCCTATGATATTGATTTACAACGATTTCACAAAGTGTCCACGCGTGGACAATCACCGCGTCGGAACCGGCACCTCACCGCGATAATCATAAAACCCGCGCTGAGTCTTCCGCCCCAGCCAGCCCGCCTCGACATATTTCGACAGCAGCGGGCAGGGCCGATATTTCGTATCCCCCAAGCCCTCATGCAGCACATTCATGATCGCCAGACAGGTATCCAGCCCGATAAAATCCGCCAGCTCCAGCGGCCCCATCGGATGATTGGCGCCCAGTTTCAAGCTCTCATCAATCGACTTCACCGAGCCGACCCCTTCATACAAAGTATAAACCGCCTCATTGATCATCGGCATCAAAATCCGGTTGACGATGAAGGCCGGGAAATCCTCGGCGCTCGCCGCCGTCTTGCCCAACTTCCCCACCACAGCCAGCAAGGTATCATAAGTCGCCTTATCGGTCGCAATCCCCCGGATCAGCTCCACCAGCTGCATCACCGGCACCGGATTCATGAAGTGGAAGCCCATGAACTTCTCGGGCCGATCCGTCCGGCTGGCCAGCCGGGTGATCGAAATCGACGAGGTGTTCGAGGTCAGGATCGTATCCGGCCCCAGATGCGGCAACAGCCCGTCAAAGATCGCGTTCTTGATGGCTTCCTTCTCGGTTGCAGCCTCAATCACCAGATCCAGCGGTCCCAGATCGGCCAACACCTGAGTCGTCTTGATCCGGGCCATCGCAGCGGCCTTGTCTTCGGCGGCCAATTTCCCGCGCGCGACCTGCCGCTCCATATTCTTGTCGATGGTGGCAATCGCCTTACCCAGCATCTCGGGATTCACATCGTTCAGCAGCACGTCATACCCGGCCATCGCGAACACATGCGCAATCCCGTTGCCCATCTGCCCCGCCCCAACGATGCCCACCGACCGGATTTCCATGCATGCCCCCTGAACTGCTCGCGGCACAATACGCAGCCTAAGGGGGCAGGTGCAACCCTGTGGCGGTTCAGAACAATTCGCCACAAATGCCCGTATTAGCGATTTGGAAAGGCGATTCGGGCACAGTCGATCTTGGGTGTTAAGACGAATGGGTGGGCTATGGCGTATGTGTTTCCCGGCGAGGGGTCGCTGGACTATTTTCCATGCCGATATGGCAGCTCGCGGGTTTTGTTCCGCGGGCCAAGGCGGGATATTGAGCGGGCCTATGTCGCGGTTCTGGGCGGAACCGAGACCTATGGCAAGTTCGTGCCGGTGCCGTTCCCGGATCTGATAGAGCGGGAATTGGGTCTTCCGGTGGCCAATCTCGGCTGCATGAACGCGGGGCCGGATGTGTTTCTGAACGAGATTGCGGTGACCCAGATCGCGGCACAGGCCTCGGTGACAGTGGTGCAGATACTTGGCGCGCAAAACCTGTCGAACCGCTATTACGCGGTGCATCCGCGCCGCAATGATCGGTTTCTGGGGGCCACGCCGCTGCTGCGCGCAATTTACCCGCGCGTTGATTTCACCGAGTTCAATTTCACCCGGCATATGCTGATGTCGCTGCAAAGCGCCTCGACGGATAAGTTTGAGGTGCTGGCCGAGGAACTCCGTGCGGCTTGGGTGACGCGGATGAAACTGCTGCTGTCACGCTTGGGGCGGCGGGTGATTCTGCTTTGGGTATCGGATCAGCCGCCGCCGTCACCGACCCGCAGGGTCGATCTGGCGCGCAATCCCTTGCTAATCGACAGTGAGATGATCCATACGATCCGCGCGCCCGTGGCCGCCTATGTCGAAGCGGTGTTCAGCCCCGAGGCGCTGTCGCAAGGCGTCGATGGCATGGCCTTCGCGCCGATGGAAGCCCCCGCCGCAGCCGGGCTTCCGGGGCCAGCCGCGCACCGCGAGGTGGCCGATCTGCTGATGCCTGCGATCCATCGGCTGATGTGAGAAAGGGCGCCGCAGGGCGCCCTTTCCAACTCAATTTCCGAAAGCTTACAGCTTTTCGATCAGTTCCGGCACGATGGTGAACAGATCGCCCACAAGACCGTAATCGGCCACTTGGAAGATCGGTGCTTCTTCATCCTTGTTGATCGCGACGATGACTTTGCTGTCCTTCATCCCGGCAAGGTGTTGAATAGCGCCGGAAATCCCGACAGCCACATACAGTTGCGGTGCCACGACTTTACCGGTTTGACCAACCTGCCAATCGTTCGGCGCATAGCCGGAATCGACCGCAGCGCGCGACGCCCCAACAGCTGCGCCCAGTTTGTCAGCCAGCTTTTCGATCAGATCGAAGCTTTCTTTGCTGCCAACACCACGGCCACCCGACACCACGATGCCTGCGGAAGTCAGTTCCGGGCGATCCGAAGTTGCGGTTTTATCCTCGACCCAAGCCGACAGACCAGCCTCGCCCGGCCCACCGATTTTCTCGACAGCCGCCGAACCGTTCGATTCAACCGCCGTGAAGGTCGCGGTGCGGACGGTGAACACCTTTTTCGCATCCGCCGATTTCACGGTTTGCACCGCGTTGCCAGCGTAGATCGGACGCTCGAACGTGTCGGCGTCGATCACAGCGGTCGCATCGGAAATCACCATCACGTCGAGCAAAGCCGCCACACGCGGCAGCACGTTCTTGTTGAACGCGGTGGCAGCACCACAGATGTGACTATAGCCCCCCGCCAGCGACACCACCAAAGCGGCGGTCGATTCCGCCATACCGTGACAATAGGCGTGATCGTCAGCGAACAACACTTTGGAAACGCCGGACAATTTGGCAGCTTCGGCCGCAGCAGCATCGCCGCCCGTGCCAGCCACCAGCACATGCACATCGCCCAGCGAGGCGACAGCTGCGAGGGTTTTTGCAACGGCGTCGGTCGCCAAAGCGCCTTCGTTGACATCCGCAATCAGCAGAACGGCCATCAGATCACCCCCGCTTCGTCTTTGAGTTTCGCGATCAGCTCGTCGACCGAGCCCACTTTGACGCCAGCCTTGCGGCCTGCGGGTTCAACCGTTTTCACAATGCTCAGACGCGGTGCCACATCGACGCCGAAATCCGCCGGGGTCTTGATCGCCAAAGGCTTAGCCTTGGCTTTCATGATGTTGGGCAGGCTGGCATAGCGCGGCTCATTCAAACGCAGATCGACCGAAACGATGGTCGGCATTTTCACCGAAATCGTCTGCAAACCACCGTCGACTTCGCGGGTGACAACGGCTTTATCGCCATCAATCGCCAGTTCCGACACGAACGTCGCCTGCGACCAACCCAGCAAGGCCGACAGCATCTGCCCGGTAGCATTCATATCGTTATCAATGGCTTGCTTGCCACAAAGCACGATACCCGGTGCTTCTTCCTTGACCACGGCGGCCAGCAGCTTGGCGACCGATAAAGGCTCGATATCGGTATGCACGTTGTCGGTGGCCTCAATGAGGATCGCGCGATCTGCGCCCATCGCCAAAGCGGTGCGCAGGGTTTCCTGCGATTGTTTCACACCGATGGAGACCACCACCACTTCGGTCGCGACACCCTTTTCCTTCAGCCGGATCGCTTCTTCGACAGCGATCTCGTCAAACGGGTTCATCGACATTTTCACATTGGCCAGATCAACCCCGGAACCGTCCGCTTTCACGCGCACTTTCACGTTGTAGTCGATCACACGTTTGACAGGTACAAGAACCTTCATCGCGCATATCTCCGTTCAATGGCCCGAAGGCCGCCCAAGCTCTCGCAGCCGTCATATATGGTTGAGCCCGCCCATAACAGACCAAAACCGACAGAAATTTGCGGCGCTACGTCGCGTCTAGCGCGTCAGGCCCGGCACCCAGAGCACGTCGTCTTTACCGTCATTATTGGCGACCCGGCCCGCGACAAAGAACCAGTCCGACAGGCGGTTGAGGTATTTCACCGCTTCGGGATTGACCGCCTCGGAGGTCGCGAGTTCCACCACCAACCGCTCGGCACGGCGGCAGACGGTGCGGCACAGGTGCAGCTGTGCCGCCAAAGCTGAGCCACCGGGCAGAATAAAGCTGCGCAAAGGCGTCAGGCGGGCGTTCATCACGTCAATTTCAGCCTCCAGCCGCGCCACTTGCGCCGCGATCATCCGCAAACGCGGGTAGGGGGCCTCGGCGTCGTTCTCCATATCGGGGGTACAAAGATCGGCCCCCAGATCAAACAGATCGTTGGAAATCCGCTGCAAGTCCGCGTCGATCTCGCCACTGGAATGTTGCCGCGCCAGCCCCACCGTGGCGTTGGTTTCATCCACCGTGCCATAGGCGCTGACGCGGGCGGAGTGTTTCGCCACCCGCGCACCGTTACCCAAGGCGGTTTCGCCCTTATCGCCAGTCTTGGTGTAAATCTTCGACAAAACGACCATCAGTTGCCTCCCCGGCTGCGGTAATAGGCATAGCCCACGATGATGATTACCGCGCCGGCCTGTGCGATAATCCGGTAGCGCATCAAACGGTTGGAGTGTTTGGCGTGAAATTCGCCGCCTTTGGCAAAGCTGCCGATACCAATCATCAGGATGATCAGCACGACAAAACAGGCAAGCACGCCAAAGATGAAAATCGGATCGCTGAGCATGGGGGGCTCCTTTCGCTTTGGCTTGATTTAGGCGCTGGCGACGTAAAAGCGAACTGGAAAACGCGTTACCCCTTCGCAATCACCCAATCCAGCAGCCGCGTCGGCAGAATTCTTCGGGCAAATCCCATCAGATGCGTCGGGGTTGTGACATAGTACCGCGCTTTTGGTTTGGCCGATTCCAACGCATGAATCAGCTTTTCTGTCACAGCCGAAGCTGGCAATTCCCACCGATCAGGCGGGCCAGCCTGATAAAGCCGCCCCCGCAGCGTCGCATATTCCGGCGCGCGCGCAGAGTTTTGCCAATCAATCCAGCGCTCAAAATGCGGGATCGCCTTCTCACGGATCGAGGTGCCAATCGGCCCCGGCTCGATCAAAATCACCTTGATGCCGGTGTCTGCCATCTCGATACGCAGCACATCGGTCAGCCCCTCCATCGCGAATTTGGTCGCCACATAGGCACCGCGCCATTTCAACGCCACCAGTCCAAGCACCGAGGAACAGTTGATAATCCGCCCACCGCCTTGCGCGCGCATCAAGGGGATCACCCGCCGCGTCAGGTCGTGGTAGCCGAACAGATTGGTTTCAAAGATCGCGCGCAACGCGCCGCGTGGCAGGTCTTCTACCGCCCCGGGACAGGCAAATGCGCCGTTGTTGTACAAGGCGTCCAGCTTGCCCCCAGTGCGCGTCACCACCTCGGCCACCGCAGCCTCAACACTGGCTTCATCGGCGTAATCCAGCACGAAGCTTTCCAGCCCCTCGGCCCGCAACCGTTCGCAATCCGGTTCTTGCCTGCAAGTGGCAAACACCCGCCAGCCACGCGCCTTCAATCCGCGCGCGGCGTCCAGCCCGATGCCCGATGAGCATCCCGTGATCAGAATCGTGCGTTCCATGCCTGCTGCCCCTTTTTGGGTTTGCCCCTTCGTAGGGGCTACAGCAGGTTTCGACAATCATTCAGTTTTAGATGGGCACTCAGTTTCAGATTGGCGTTCCGTTCAAGATTGCCATTCCGTTCAAAATCACTCGGTCAGCAAGCGGGTGGCGATATAGCCTTCAACCCCGTCGCCCTCGATTCGGATCAGCGACCAGCCATCCGTGCCTTCGCCCTGTGCCACCACCAGCACAGATTCGCCGCGCGTCAGCCTACCGACCACGTCATAATCCTTGCCGGGGCCAGAGCGCACATTGGCGGATTTTGTATTCACCACCATCAGCACACCCGGTTCGGCCGCCAAGGGCTCTGCCACGACGGGCGCAGTCGTGGTTTCGGCCACAGCCGGGGTGACCATCAGCGGCGCTTCGGGCACAAAAGCCGCTTCGGTCACAGGGACAATCGCAGACGCGGCAACCACTTCGGGCGCATCCGCAACAATCACCGGGGCATCCACAACCCGTGGCTTTTCAACCAAACCAAAGCGTTGCTGACCGCGATCAGCGCCGCCGAAATACATCGCTGTAAAAAGCCCGGCACAAAGGAAAAAAGTAAGTTTAAACATCGCACAGGCACCCCACTGAACAGCAGCAGCCATAGCATGATCTTACGCGTTATGGGGTGGAAAAAACAGCGATTCTTCCCCCTAAATCATGCCGCGCTCAGCCGCCCCCTGCGTTTTCCGTCTGGACCAGACCAAGACCCCGCACTACACCACATCCATGTCAGACGCCGAAGATGATCCCAAGATAGAGCCTATTACCCTCGCCGAGCCGCTTGCCCGCGCGATTGGCGAACGCTATCTGACCTATGCTTTGTCGACCATCATGCACCGGGCGCTGCCGGATGCGCGCGATGGGCTAAAGCCGGTGCATCGTCGGATTCTCTATGCGATGCGGGAACTGCGGCTGTCTGCGACCTCGGCTTTCCGCAAATCCGCCAAGATCAGCGGCGATGTGATGGGCAACTATCACCCCCACGGCGATTCTGCGATTTACGACGCGATGGCGCGTCTGGCGCAGGATTTCAACGTCCGCTACCCACTGGTCGATGGCCAGGGCAACTTCGGCAACATCGACGGCGATAACCCGGCGGCCTCGCGTTACACCGAAGCCCGCCTGACCGCGATTGCCGAAACCCTGATGGAGGGTCTGACCGAAAACGCGGTTGATTTCCGCCCGAACTATGACGGCACGCTGGAAGAACCGGTGGTGATGCCCGCCGCCTTCCCGAACCTGCTGGCGAATGGCTCCAGCGGTATCGCGGTTGGCATGGCCACCAACATTCCGCCGCATAACCTTGAAGAACTGATCCTCGGTTGCCACGCCATGATGGCTGACCCTGCGATCACCGATGAGGCGTTGGTCGATATCATCCCCGGCCCGGATTTCCCCACCGGCGGCATTATGATCGAGCCGCGCGCGACAATGCTGGAAGCCTATCGCACCGGGCGGGGTTCGTTCCGCACCCGCGCGAAATGGCATGTAGAGGATTTGGGCCGTGGCACTTGGCAGATCATCATCACCGAAATCCCCTATCAGGTGCCGAAATCTAGGTTGATCGAAAAGCTGGCCGAGCTGATCCAGACCAAGAAAATCCCGTTGCTTGCCGATGTGCGCGACGAATCTGCCGACGATATCCGCATCGTGCTGGAACCGCGCTCGCGCACGGTGGAGGCCGATATGCTGATGGCGGCCTTGTTCAAAACCTCGGATCTTGAGGCGCGGTTCAGCCTGAATATGAACGTGCTGATTGATGGTCGGGTGCCGAAGGTCTGCAGCCTGAAGGAGGTTTTGCGCGCCTTCCTCGACCACCACCGCGACGTTCTGAAACGCCGCAGCACGCACCGGATGGAGAAGATCGACCACCGCCTAGAGGTGCTGGAAGGCTTCATCATCACCTTCCTGAACCTTGACCGCGTCATCGACATCATCCGCTATGATGATGACCCGAAGGCCGCGCTGATGGCCGAACATTGGGGCAAGCCGCACAAGCGCGCGATGTCCGAGAAAGATTACGTCCCCCCCGCCAAGGGCGAGGGTGAGCTGACCGAGGTGCAAACCGAGGCCATCCTGAATATGCGCCTGCGCTCGTTGCGGCGGCTTGAAGAAATGGAACTGATCGCGGAGCGCGACGCTTTGATGGCGGAACGGGCTGGTTTGGTGGACCTGTTGGAAAGCGATGCTTTGCAATGGACCCAGATCGGTCTTGAGCTTGACGATATCCGCAAGAAATTCGGCAAAGACACCGTGCTGGGTCGCCGTCGTACCGCCTTTGCTGAGGCGGGCGATGTCGAGGAAGTGTCCTTTGAAGCGATGATTGAACGCGAACCGATCACGGTGATCTGCAGCCAGATGGGCTGGATCAGGGCGCTGAAAGGCCATGTCGATCTCGCGACGGAGCAAAAATTCAAAGACGGCGACACCGTCCGCTTTGCCTTCCATGCCGAGACCACCGATAAAATCCTGCTGGTCGGTGCGAATGGCCGCTTCTACACGCTGATCGGCGTCAACCTGCCCGGTGGGCGCGGCATGGGCGAGCCGGTGCGCTTGATAGTCGATCTGCCCAATGATTCCGAGATCGTCGATCTGCAAATCTTCCGCGCGGGGGAAAAGCTGTTGGTGGCCTCGTCAGCCGGGGATGGCTTTGTGGTCGCCTCGGATGAGGTGCTGGCGCAGACTAGGGCGGGCAAGCAGGTTCTCAGCCTCAGCGCGGGGGTGAAGACCGCGATTTGCCGCAAGATTCAGGGTGATCATGTCGCCGTGGTCGGGGATAATCGCAAGGTTCTGGTGTTCCCGCTGGCGGAACTGCCGGAGATGGCCAAGGGCAAGGGCGTGCGGCTGCAAAAATACAAAGATGGCGGGCTTTCGGATGCCACCACTTTCGTTTTGGCCGCGGGATTGGCTTGGAAAGACCCGGCGGGGCGGACCCGGACCGAGACCGATCTGGCCGAATGGATCGGGGCGCGGGCCTCGGCGGGGCGGATGGCGCCTCGGGGCTTTCCACGCGATAATCGCTTCAACTGAGGCGGTCCGCGCGTGGACCGCTTTGCGGGTGACATGATTTCAAAGGCTTAGGTTTTGGCGTTAGGCTGGCGTTAACCCTTTCGGCACGGTTGCGCGGCCAAATCGGCCGCTTTCGGGCATCACGTTGCTCTGACCCAAGTCCAGAATGATCACCCGTGACGCCAGCGCAGCTGCGGCAAGCCCGTGACCGCCCTTGAACCGCGCCGCCGCACCCGTTACCCTGCGCGGCGGTGCAGCAGTAGGAAATCCAGCATGGCGCAGCGTCTTCATCTTGTGTTTGGCGGCGAACTCGTCAGCCCGCAAAAGAACATCTTCAAGGATGTCAGCCAGATTCATATCGTCGGCATGTATCCTGATTATGCTTCGGCCTTCGGGGCTTGGAAAGCCGAGGCGCAGCGCACGGTCGACAATGCCCATATGCGCTATTTCATCGCGCATATTCACCGCCTGCGCGAAGAAGGCACGCCGGGATCACTGACCGAGGAGATGGGCGCGTAAGCGACCGTTTCTATGGCACTATCCCTAGGCCGCACGCTTTATAATCTGACCGGACGCCGCGCCGTTGGTCCTGAAGTGGCGCGGCCCGCCCGCCCGCCGGGCGATCTGATCTGGCTGCATGCGGCAGAGGTTGGCTGCTCACGCGGGTTGCGGCAACTGGCGTTGCGGCTGGTCGAGGAATTGGGCGTCACCGTGCTGTTGACCTGCCCGGAAGCGGTGCCGCTGACTGCGGGTATGTTGCATCAGCCGCCGCCGTTCGACACGCCCACCGAGGCGCGCGCGTTTCTGTCGCATTGGGCCCCGGCTTTGGTGATTATGGCGGAAGGCGAATTGCGCCCGGCGCTGCTGTTTGAGGCGGCTGAGCGTCGCCTGCCGGTGATCATGGTGGATGCCCGCGCGCCGGCTTTGATGAAAGGGCGTGAGGGCTGGTATCCGGGTCTGATGCGGGCGGCGCTGCAATGCTTCGCGCAGGTGTTGGCGGTGGATGAGGCGGCAGCGCGGGCGTTTCGGCGCGCGGGCGCAGCCGAGGTTGCGGTATCGGGGCGGATGGAGGAGCCTTCGGCGGCGCTGTCTTATCATGAACCCGAGCGCGCGATGCTGGCCGGGTTGATGGCAACGCGCCCGGTCTGGCTCGCGGTGGACGTGCCTGCCGCGGAAGAAGCGGCAGTGATCGCGGCGCATCGCTCGGCGTTAAGGTTGGCGCATCGGTTGCTGTTGATTCTGGTGCCACAGGATGCGGCGCGGGCGATGGAACTGGCAGCGGCGATGGAGACAAGTGAAGGCTGGACGGTGGCGCAGCGCAGTCTGGATCAGGAACCCGATGCGGAAACAGAGGTCTATATCTCTGATAATGCTGTAGAATATGGCCTGTGGTATCGTTTGGCTCCGGTCAGCTACATGGGCGGGTCTTTGCTGGGCGAGGGCTGTGCCCGCAACCCGATGGAACCAGCGGCTTTGGGGTCAGCGATTGTCTATGGGCCAAGGCCGGGAGGCTATGGTTCGGTCTTTGGGCGGTTGGGGGCGGCGCAGGCGGCGCGCGCTGTCGGCTCGGCGGGCGATTTGGGCGATGCTTTAAGCGATCTGCTGGCCCCGGATCGGGCGGCGCGGCTGGCGCAGGCCGCTTGGGCTTTGGCCTCGGACGGTGTTGAGGTGACGGACCGGGTGGTCGAGTTCGCACGCGGCGTGCTGGATGGGGCAAACTGATGCGCACGCCGGGGTTTTGGTCTTATCCGCCTGATCGCCCTGGGGTTTGGGCGCGGGTTCTGGTGCCGCTCGGGTGGATGTATGCGGCTGGGACGGCGCGGCGGTTGCGCGGGGTGGGGTATAAGGCCGCGGCGCCAGTCATTTGCATCGGCAATATCAACGCGGGCGGGACGGGGAAAACCCCCACAGCGATGGCTTTGGTGGAGCGGTTGATCGCGCGGGGGCGGCGGGTGGCGGTGGTCAGCCGGGGGCATGGTGGGTCTTTGGCGGGGCCGGTGCGGGTTGATCCGGCGAAGCACCGGGCGGATCAGGTGGGGGATGAGCCGCTGTTGCTGGCAGCGTTTTGCGAGGTTTGGGTTTCTAAAGATCGCGCTTTGGGGGTGCGGGCGGCGGAGGCTGCTGGGGTGGACGTGGTGTTGCTGGATGATGGGTTTCAGAATCCATCGGTGGTGAAGGATCTGTCGATTGTGGTGGTCGATGCGGCGGTGGGGTTCGGGAATGGACGGTGTATTCCGGCAGGGCCGTTGCGGGAGCCGGTTTTGGCGGGGCTGAAGCGGGCTGATTTTGTGTTGGCGATTGGGGATGCTGGGTTTTCTGTGCCGGGGGTGCCACTGCTGCGGGGGCGGCTGGAGGTGCTGGCGATGGGGATGGGCTGGGCGGGTGAGCGGGTGCTGGCTTTTGCCGGGATCGGGCGGCCCGAGAAGTTTTTCGCGACGCTGCGCGGGGAGGGGGCTGTGGTGGTGCGGGGTGAGGCTTTGGATGATCATCAGCCGCTGTCGGAGGCTTTGCTGACCCGGTTGGAAGTGGAAGCTTTCGCCAAGGGGGCGCAGTTGGTGACGACGGAAAAGGATGCGGTACGGCTGCCAGAGGCGTTTCGGGCGCGGGTTTTGACTTTGCCGGTGCGGCTGCGGGTTGAGGATTGGGGGCCGTTGGAGGCGGCGTTTGATCGGTTGGGGATTTGACTGGTCCCGAGTTGGGACCGGTTTTGGAGTATGTAAAATCAAAGGGTTAGTGGTGGATTTTCAAGGTTTGTTAACCTTTGACCCCGCTTGACCGGATAGGAGAACTAGGCCATGTCGAACATTGAATCGCTGTTTGTCACCCGCCTCTATCGCGCAGCTTTGGCCGAACAGGGCAAGCCGATTGATCTGGAGGAGTTGGAAAACTCTTGCCTTGCCATCGCCGAGGATGATGAGGCGGGGCAGAATTGGTGCGAAAAGCACGGCTATCCGGGCTATACCAGCTATGCCTCACTCGACGATCTGCCGTGGCGGTTCCCGATTTTCAAAGCCTTGGTCAAGGTGTTGGACAAGCATGTTGAGGGCTTTGTGAAGGATGTGCAGTTTGATCTGGGGAGTAAGAAGATCAAGCTAGATTCGCTTTGGATCAACATCTTGCCGCAGGGCGGGGTGCACAGCTCGCATATCCATCCGCATAGTGTGATCTCGGGGACCTGCTATGTGACGATGCCGAAGGGGACTTCGGCGATCAAGTTTGAAGACCCGCGGCTGCCGATGATGATGGCCGCCCCACCGCGCAAGGCCAAGGTGCGGGACGAGTTGCGGACCTTTGTGTATCGCGCGCCGGAGGCGGGCGAGGTGCTGCTGTGGGAAAGCTGGCTGCGCCATGAAGTGCCGATGAATATGGCGGAGGAGGACCGGATCAGTGTGAGTTTTAATTATGGGTGGGGGTGAGGGGGCCCGCGCCCTAGATATGTCTTCTGTGCGGCCCCTTAGGTAGCGTCTGCTCTTGCAAGAAGGCGCGTGCCTCATCGGTGCCGCGCTTCGCCGCAATTTTCCATTGAGGGGTCGTGTCGCCGATCCTAACCATTAGTCGCATCATCGCAGTCATCGCAGATTGAAAACGATCTGTTTCACCGCCCCCGGTTCCTCCGAACCAAAGCAGAAAGCCATAATGAAAGAAGGATCGGTTAAAGTCGCTTACATGCCAAACATGCGACTTAAACACATCCAGCCAACCGAAAAGATAGCCTATGATTGTTTCGTCGTGCGGTTCGCCTCGACCTCCTGAAAGGTATGCCACCATTTGCAGAGGCCCTATTGCCGCTTCTACAATCTGGCACATCTCAGCAATATCGGAAGCGATCTCTCCGTTCGGTGTGGACACCCCGAGAATATCGGCCAAGTAAGCATCATCTATTCTGTGCCTAGACTGAAAAAACCGTAACCCCTCGGAAGGATTTGGAGGTATGCGCAGCTTACTCGGCACAAGTCCCGCTCCATCAGAAAAGGCGGCGATTTCCTTAGCTAGCGGAGTTGCGGATTGTGCGTCGCTGAAGGTCACAAAGACTTCGTTGACTTGCCCTAACAGTAAGTGATCCAGTCCTGTTAACGGATATTTTTCACTTCGTTGTTCAAGTTCAATTAAAATTTTTCCAATACAAAGCAAGTATATATGGGAGTCCGAGGTTGGAAGTTCAGCATCCTCAATGCGGATTCCGTGAGCAAAAGCAGAAGCTGCAACGGTAAATTTGTGAGGCCGGCTACCCTGCTCCCCATTGAGCAACTGCGGAATCTCGTCCCAAATAGATCCGACAAGTTGATTGGCAACGGTTGCAGCATCTCGGCGAAACGTCTGGTTCTGCACAAAGATACTTAAAAGATTTTGCGCAAGGGCCGCCGCTTCACTCTTTTTGTATGTGTCCTTCACGCCCTTGAAAAATCTCATCACCGAATCCCAACATGAGCTCACAAGAGTATAGATGCTGACCCCAGCCCGGAATCAAGGCGCTTTAGCGCCGCCGGGCAGCGCCTGACCGCCCCCTCGGGCGGGCGCTTTTGGGCTGTCCCGTTTAGAACTTCTGGGGGAGGGGGTGAGGGATAAAGTGCCTAGAAATTCTGTGGCTCGCCCACCCGGCGGTCAGGCGTTGCCCTGTGGGGGTGAGGGTTTCGAGGGGATTTGGGGGAGGAGTGGTGCGTGAAATCACGCACCCTACAGTTCGTTTTGATGTTCGCCGAGTTTTGGGGCGGGGCGGTCTAGGGAGAGGTCGGCGCCGGAGAAGGTCATGGGGGAGTGGACTCCGGGGATGTTTTCGGGGGCGATTTGGAGGTGGCGGGCGATGACTTGTGGGTCGGCGAAGACTTCGTCGAGGGAGTTGATCGGGCCTGCGGGGACGCCTTCGGACTCACAAGCGGTGAGGAGGGCGGCTTTGGTCCAGGTTTTGGTGGCCTCGGTGATGCGGGCTGTCATTTCAACCCGGTTGGCGATGCGGTCGGCGTTGGTGGCGAAACTGGCGGCGGTTGCCATGTCATCCAGCCCTAGAATCGCGCAGAGGCGGCGGTATTGGGCGTCGTTGCCGGTGGCGAGGATGATCCAGCCGTCGGCGCAATCGAACACGGCGTAGGGGGCGAGGTTGGGGTGGGCGTTGCCCATCATGCCGGGGGGGGGCGGAGACGAGGTAGTTCATCGACTGGTTGGCCATGATCGAGGTGGCGACGTCCAAGAGCGACATGTCGATGTGTTGGCCAAGCCCGGTGCGGCCGCGTTGCAGCAGGGCTGCGAGAATGGCGGTGGCGGAATAGACTCCGGTGAAGACATCGGTGACGGCGACGCCGACTTTCTGCGGCTGACCGCCGGGTTCGCCCGTGACCGACATCAGGCCCGCCATGCCTTGAATGATGAAATCATAGCCAGCGCGGTGGGCGTAGGGGCCGGTTTGGCCAAAGCCGGTGACAGAGCAGTAGACCAGCTTGGGGTTGATTTTGCTCAGGGACGCATAGTCGAGGCCGTATTTGGCGAGGCCGCCGACTTTGAAATTCTCAATCAGCACATCGGCGTCGGCGATCAGTTTACGGACGGTTTCCTGACCTTCGGGCGTGCGGAAATCGCAGGTTATTGAACGCTTGCCGCGATTGGTGGCGTAGAAATAGGCGGCGGATTTGTCGCCATCCCGCTCAATGAACGGAGGGCCCCAGCGGCGGGTGTCATCGCCCTCGGGGGCTTCGACCTTGATCACATCGGCCCCAAGATCGGCCAGAGTCTGACCCGCCCAAGGGCCAGCCAGAATCCGAGCCAGTTCAATGACTTTGACGCCCGCCAGTGGAGTGCTCATTTATTTGGCCAGTTCTGCGTCGAGGATGGCTTTCATATCCTCATAAGCCATATTGGTGTGTTTGGTGCCATTGATGATGAAGGTCGGCGTGCCTTCGACCTTGTCAGCGGCCATGTTGGTTTCAAAATGCTTGACCAAAGCCTCGGCCATCGGGGCGTCTTTCACGCAGGCGTCGAGGGTTTTGTCATCCATGCCAGCGGTGCGGCCAATTTTCTTCAGGTTCTCGACCACGGCGTTCGGATCATCCGAAGCCGCCCAATCCTTCTGGGTGTCATAGATGATATCCGTGATGCCCATGTAGCGCATCTCGCCACCGCAACGGGCCATCATCGCGGCCCAAAGGCCGTAGCGGTCGAAATAGACCTCGTGGTATTCCAGCCGGACCTTGCCGGTGTCGATGTAATCGGCCTTCAGCTGCGGATACACGTCGGAATGGAAGGCGGCGCAATGCGGGCAGGTGAAGGACAGGTATTCGACGATCTTCACCTTGGCGTCGATATTGCCGATGCCGTAATCGGGGATGGTGGCGGGGTCGATGACGACCGGGGTGGCCGTGGTGGCGGGCACTTCGGTGGTGGTGGTTTGCGCGAACGCGAATGATGACAGGCCAAGGCCCGCGATCAGGGCCAGAGCGGCGGTGGTTGCGAGGGTTTTGGCCATGGGTCAGCTTTCCTTAAGTTTGCGGCGATTTAGGATGTTTTGGCCCAAGCGTTCAAGGGCTTGGCGCAGATCGTCGTTCTGGATGGGTGCTGCGGTGCGGGCGGCCTCGGCCAATATGGCGGGGTCGGGCGCGGGCGGCGCTTTGGGTTTGTAGGTGAACGCGGCCTGACCTTCGGCGAAGCCTGTGGCGGCGGTCTGGGTGATCAGGATGCGCGAGATTGCGGCATAGCCATAGACAGCGTTGACCTTCTCGCGCAGCTTTTCCTTTTGCATCTCGATGATCGGCGCATTCGGCCCTGTGGTGAGCAGGGTCAGCGACGCCCCCATGCCCTCACGGCCATAGCCGACTTTGACGGGCCGTGTGATGCGGGCGATCTCCTCGCCTGCGATCTCGGGCCAATGCGTCAGCAGGCGGGCCACCGCAAAACCGCGCTGCTCGCCCACCTTGCGGATTTGGTCGCGCAGCAACCCCGATGTGGCTTCAAAGCCGCGCATGCGCGGTTTGGCAGAGGGAAGTGGGCTGGGCGTGCGGGCCATCTGGTCCTATCCGTGGTTCGGGCTATTCTAACGGCATGGGTGCGGGTTCGCCAAGGGTCGGCGGCGGTGAGGGGATAAAGATTGCGTGACGCAGAGGTGAGCCAGCGCTTGCTGGCATGGTATGATCAATCCGCGCGGGTGATGCCGTGGCGGGTGTCGCCCGCCGACAAGATTGCGGGCGTGCGGGCCGATCCCTACCGGGTGTGGATGTCAGAAGTGATGTTGCAGCAGACGACGGTGGCAGCGGTGACCGCGTATTTTCAACGCTTTATCGCGCGCTGGCCGACTGTCGCGGATTTGGCGGCGGCGGCCGATGCAGATGTGATGGCGGAATGGGCGGGGCTTGGCTATTACGCTCGCGCCCGCAATCTGCTCGCCTGCGCGCGGGCGGTGGTGCGGGAGCATGGTGGGGTGTTTCCGGCCTCCGCTGCCGGAATGCGGGCTTTGCCGGGGGTGGGCCCCTATACGGCGGCGGCGGTGGCGGCGATTTGCCATGACGAGCCCGCGGTGGTGGTCGATGGCAATGTTGAACGCGTGATGGCGCGGTTGTTTGCGGTTGAGGTGCCGCTGCCGGGGGCGAAGCCGGAACTGCTGCGGCTGGCGGGGTTGGTCACGCCTTTAGACCGCCCCGGTGACTATGCGCAGGCGGTGATGGATCTGGGGGCCACGATCTGCACGCCACGCAATCCGGCTTGTGGGATTTGCCATTTGCTGGGGATATGTCAGGCGCAACAGATTGGTATTGCTGCGGAATTGCCGCGCAAACTGGCGAAGGCGGAAAAGCCCGTGCGGCAGGGCGTGGCTTGGGTGGCTGTGCGCGGCGATCTGGTTTTGCTCGAAAGGCGGCCCGAACGGGGCCTGCTGGGCGGGATGCTGGGGTTTCCCTCGGACGGCTGGGATGGCTCGGCCTTGGGCGCACCGTTTGCGGCGGATTGGCAAAGCTTGGGCGAAGTTAAGCATACGTTCACACATTTCCACCTAATCTTGCAGGTGCTGGCCAGCGATTCTGATGCCAACCCGCAGAGAGGTGAATACATGCCCCTGAACCCGGATGATCTGCCAACCCTGATGCGCAAGGCCTATGACCTTGCGTTCCAAGGCAAAACGCCGCGTTGAGTGGCATGGATTTTGCGTTAGACTGGCCGGAAAAGAGGGCCATGATGACGACAATTCCCAGCGCCGAGGTGCAACGCCTGCAAAACGCTTTGCCGTTCTGGCTGTCTTTCGCGATGATCCCGGTGGCAGTGCTGGCGGCGCTCTGGGGCGGCTGGTGCGTGCTGGCGCTGCCGCTTTATGCGTGGGGGATGTTCTCGCTGCTGGATGCGGTGACCGGGCGGAATGAGGATAACGCGGCGCTTGATACGCCAGAGTCGGGGCCGAAATACTACCGCCTTGTCACACTGATCTGGTTTCCGGCGCAGTTTACCTTGCTCGCTTGGATGCTGTGGTATGTGCCGCAGGCGGCGGATTTGGGGGCGGCGGAGAAGATCGGCTTGTTCTTTGGTGTGGGCGTGGTCTCGGGCACCATTGGCATCAACTACGCGCATGAGTTGATGCACCAGAAACCAGCTTGGGAGCGGGCTTTGGGCGATCTGCTGCTGGCAAGCGTGCTCTATAGCCATTTCCGATCCGAACATCTGCGGGTGCATCATCTCTATGTCGCAACGCCACGCGATCCGGTGACGGCGCGCTACAATGAAGGCTTCCATCGGTTCTTCCCCCGAGTTTTGCTGCAATGTCACCGCTCGGCATGGCAAGCCGAAGCCGCGATGCTGGCGCGCAAGGGGCTGAAACCGTTGGATAAATCTAGCCCGTATTGGCGCTATTGGGGCTTGCAGGGTGCGATGCTGGGGCTTGCTTTGGCCTTGGGCGGCTGGATCGGATTGGCGCTGTTTTTGTGGCAGGCTTGGGTGGCGGTCTGGCAGTTGGAACTGGTGAATTACATCGAGCATTACGGGCTGACCCGGCGCTATCTCGGCGAGGGCCGCTATGAGCATGTGCTGCCGCGCCACAGTTGGAACGCCTCGCACCGGGCGTCAAACTGGCTGTTGATCAATTTGCAGCGCCATTCCGATCACCATTACAAGCCGGATCGGCGGTTTCCCCTGCTGCAAACCTATAGCGCCGAAGATGCGCCGCAACTGCCTTATGGCTATCCGGTGATGACGATGGCGGCGATGGTGCCGCCGCTGTGGAAGCGGCTGATGAACCGGCGGGTGAAGGCATGGCGGGCGCAATATTACCCCGATATCACCGACTGGCACGCCTATAACAAGGCGCTGAACCCAGACCCGAAAGGGGCTCCGGCTGGCGGAGGCGCTTATCAAACCTGACGGCTTTCTGCGCTGCGTTGCGTGACGGCCCAAGCGAGGAAAGCGGAAACGCTTGACGAGCAGCAGATCAGTCGCCATGCCCCCAGCGGCGCAGCGCGAGGTGCAGCGGGGCCAGAAATCCATCCTCGGCATAGCCATTCTTCGGCCTTGACGGCAAAGCGCAGCCAACTTTCGTGGCGCGTTTCAGCGTCGCAGGCAGCGATTTCGGCGGGCGGATGATGTAGAGAAAGCCTTCGATCCGCGCACAGCCCATGGTTTCAAACCTTGTGGTGAAATCGGTATAGGGTGCGATCAACAGGGTGCCGGGGCGGGCTTGGCCGATCAGCCGCGCCTCCATCTGCTCAAGCGCTGCGCCATACATCGGTTTGTAGGCGTAGAGCACATCGTAATCGCCGTAGTGGTCAAAGTTCAGCGCATCGGCGTGGAAAATCCGGGCCTCGGGCCAACCGCAGCGCTGCAGCATCGCTTGGCCAGCGGCGGCATGGGCGGGCTCGTATTCCAGACCATCGGCTTGGGTGAACAGCTCAGCGGCTTGGAACACTTTCAGCCCAATGCCGCAGCCGACATCCAGAAAGGCCGGGCTGTGTTTGTCCATCGCCAAGCAAATCCGCCGCGCCGCCATGGCGTAGCGCAAAAAATCCGTGCTGGGATAGGGCAGATCGCCGTGGTGGCCGGGGGTGTCGTGGTAAAGATTGGGCGTCTGCGGGCTCAGATGCGCGTGCATAAGATCCCAAGTGCGCGAATGCAGCGCGAGGGTTTGCGCCTCGGGGCCGTAAGGCGGCGGCGCGGGCGGAAACAGCGGCAGGCGATGGCGCAGGGCGGCTTGCAGGCGGGTGATGGCGGTGGGGTATAGCCGCAGATGGCGCAGGACGGCGTCAAAATATTGCCGCTCGGCGGCGTGCATTGGCAAAGCGCGGAGTGCGGGGGAGTGCAGATGAAAGCTGTGGCTGCGTTGCAGGGCGTGGCGATGCGGCTCGGCAAGGGTGAGCAGGCTGGTGATCTGGGCGCGGATTTTCGCATCGTAGGGCGGGGCGAAAGCCGCGGCGATATCCTCGAAAATCGCCCTAAGGGCCGTTTCCTCGGCTTGGCAGGCGCGGGTCAGGCTGGGCAGATCGGGCTGCATGGCGGGCTCAAATATCTGGCGACAATAGAGGGAGGCTAACGCAGGTTGGGCGGGCGGCCTAATGGAAAAAAAACCTCAGCACGACAAGCATGCTGAGGCAGTGGTGTCATGGGCGGAACCGTGACACAGGCGTTCGAATTCTGGGGGTAGGGTGGGTGCTAACCCACCACTTTTAGTGTGGGCGGCCTTGATCGGCCTCCATCTCGGCGCGGATTTGTTGGCGCAGGATGTCGATCGGGATAATCTTGCCGTCGCGCTTGAAGTGCCAATAGGTCCAGCCGTTGCACGACGGCGCACCCTCATAGGCCGCGCCGACTTGGTGGATCGAGCCTTTCACGTCCAGACCCACCAGCGTACCATCGGCGCGGACTTTGGCGCTGAAACGACTGCCCACCGAGTAGAGTTCTTCGCCGGGGCGCAGCATGCCGCGCTCAACCACTTGGCCGAAGGGCACGCGGGGCTCAGAACGTTTGCTGCCGGTGATTTCCAAAGCCGAGGCGTCAAAGCGGCGGACGCGGGAGATGCGCTCGGCGGCAACTTTGCGGTAGGCGTCTTCGCGTTCGATGCCGATGAAATCACGGCCCAGCATCTTGGCGACAGCGCCGGTGGTGCCGGTGCCGAAGAACGGGTCGAGCACGACATCGCCGGGGTTGGTGGTGGCGATCAGCACGCGATGCAGCAGCGATTCCGGTTTTTGCGTCGGGTGGGCCTTGTCGCCGTTCTCGTCTTTCAGGCGTTCATGCCCGGTGCAGATCGGCAGCACCCAGTCGGAGCGCATCTGCACGCCGTCATTGAGTTCCTTCAGGGCTTCATAGTTGAAGGTGTACTTCGAATCCTCATCGCGCGAGGCCCAGATCAGGGTTTCATGCGCATTGGTCAGGCGTTTGCCACGGAAGTTCGGCATCGGGTTCGACTTGCGCCAGACCACATCGTTCAGCATCCAATAGCCTTGGTCTTGCAGGGCCGATCCAACGCGGAAGATGTTGTGATAGCTGCCAATCACCCAGATCGCGCCATTCGGTTTCAGCAGGCGTTTTGCGGCTGCCAACCACTCACGGGTGAATTTGTCATAGGCGGCGAAGCTGGAGAATTGGTCCCAGTGGTCATCCACCGCATCGACCTTGCTGTTGTCCGGGCGATGCAGGTCGCCTTTCAACTGCAAATTGTAGGGGGGGTCGGCGAAGATCAGGTCTATTGAGCCTGCCGGGAGCGCGTTCATCCGCTCGATACAGTCGCCATCAAGGATTTGGTTCAGCGGAAGGATATGATCCACCGCCGGTTTGCTTTTCGTCGCCATATTCTGCCTCTGCCCTCGGTGTTATTCACCGTTTGTTGATGCAGAGAATGAGTCATTGTGGATAACTCGTCAAATTCTTTATTGAATCAAGGGGTTACAGATTTGTCTTGATACAACATCTTGTGGACAGGTTTGAACGAACGTCTATGCGCAGGAGTGACCCCAAGATTTAGCAGCGCCAACTGATGCAACTTTGTCGGGTATCCGGCGTTCGCCCCCCAGCCGTAGCCGGGGTATTGTTGCGCCAAATCCACCATGATGCGATCGCGCGCCACTTTGGCGATGATCGAGGCGGCGGCGATGGAAAGTGATTTGGCATCGCCCTTGATGATGGCTTCGGCGCGACCTTTCAGATTCGCCGGGATCAGGTTGCCGTCGATCAGGATATGGTCGGGCACTTGCGGTAATCCGGCCACCGCGCGCTCCATGGCAAGGTGGCTGGCGCGCAGGATGTTGAGCTGGTCGATTTCCTCGACGCTGGCATGGGCGATGCAGCACTGGGCAGTGGCGAGGATGGCATCATGAAGTGCTTCGCGGCGGGTGGCGGTCAGGGCTTTGGAATCGGCCAGACCGGGAGGGATATTCGCCGGATCAAGGATGACGGCGGCGGCGGTGACGGGGCCTGCGAGCGGGCCACGGCCTACCTCATCGACGCCTGCGATATGGCGGTGGCCGAGGGCATGGGCGGCGGATTCGTAGTCGAAATGGGCGGTGAGTTTTTCCATTCATTTCGCGTAGCGTGAAATTGCGGGCAAAAAAAGGGGGGCGGCGCTGCTCATACCGCCGCCCCCAAGTATCGGGCCGCTAAGGGATCGGGGTGCGGCCCGGATTTCGGGGATCAGCGGCCCAGACGGAACCCAGCGTCGCGCAGACATTGGGCGGAATAGACCCGGTCAGCCTCGCCATAGATGCGCACGTCGCGCGCACAGTTCGGCAGGCGATAATCGAAACCTTCGCGGCGCAGGCATTTCTGCGAATACATTGTCACGGGCTGACCGGAATTGCTGTCGATGCTGATGGCGCAGACCGAGGGCACGCGCGGTTCATAAACAGGCTGAGGTTGCGGCTTCGGTTTGTGGCGGTCTTTGTTGTCGTCAATCGCTTTGGCGATCAGCCCTATCACCAAAGCCCCCGCAATGATCTTGGCCAGATCGCTGTCGCGCCGTTCTGCGTGCGAGGGCATCGCGGTGGCGGCCAGCAGCGAGATCGCCATCAGCAGGATCACCAGAATATTGGCCTGCCGCTTCAGGGTGAACATCGAGGTGTGCCTTGTGTCGCGCAGGGCGTGGATGGTTTCGGCGAGGGTCTCGGATGCGTAGGGCGTGTTGGACATGATGACCTCCTTCTTATGGGATGTGTTGGCTGGGCTTCTGGCGTGAAGCCGATAGCTGAGATTGGTCGTTCAACGTCTGGCCAAGCAATATCCGTCGGCTGCTATGCGATAGCAGTGCCGTAAACCCGCTTCGATATTGAATAGCTGCGCGGTTTTGCCCAAGGTGCGGGTAACGATTGAGGGAGTGCAGATCATGCGCCTGTTACTTGCGGCACTTTTGGCTTTTGGCGTGGCGCTGCCTGCGAGTGCTGAATGCTATGCCGATTACAAGGCCAAGCAGGACAGCCCGTTGCGGCTGCATTATGGCGTGGCGCAGATTTCCGATGGCGCTTGCGGCAACAAGGGCGCTGCCAAAAGCGAACTTAAGCCGAGGCTGGCGGCGGATGGCTGGACTTTGCTGAACGTATTGTCCACCTTTGGCCCCGAAGGTTTGGGTGAAAGGAAAGCCAGTGCAGGAGAGTACTTCCTCCGCTACTGATGTGCTGAAGGCGGGCAACCGGGTGGTTGGGGGTGGGATCGCGGCGATTGTGGTGATTCTGCTGGGCGCTGCGGTGTTTCTGTTTCTGACCCTGCCGGATGCCAATGCGTTCAACGCGCGGGTGGAGCGGTTGTTTGTGGAGAACAACAACCTCAACACCGGGGCCGAGATTAAGCTGCTGGAGATTTTGGCGCAGTCGGGGACGTCGTTTTCCGAGGTGTTGACCAGTTATCGTTCGGTGATCTTCGTGCTGTTGGTGTTTGCCACGGCGCTTATGGTGGCGGCGCTGGTGTTTTTGGTGACGATTATTGCGCTCAATCGGCGGATTTCGGCGATTCAGCGGAGTGGGATTCAGGTCAGCACTTTGGTGATCAGCCGGGAAGCGCGGGCGGTCTATATCAACGATATGGAGTTTGCGCTGACCGAAGCGGCCATTGAAACGCTTTCGGTGTTGGCCGAGGCGCGGATGGATGATGACGTGCTGACCGGGGCGCAGATCGAAGGCGTGATCTCGGGCCGCAATGCCGCCGATTGTGACGAGGCGGCAGGGGCGACGCGGGTGAAGCGGTTGCGCGATGCTTTGGGCAATCAGTTGGTGTCGGAGTTGCTGGTCAAGACGATTGCGCGGCGGGGCTATATGCTGGCGGTAGGTAAAGATACGATCAAGATGATCTGAGGGCGTGGTGGGGTGAAACCCCGCCCTACCTCTGCGGCAGCGGACAGCCCTATATACATCCTGCATGATTCGCTGTATGCGACCTGCTTCGGCCCGAGGATTCCGGGGCAAGTGGCAGGGAGGCCGACTTGCGATGGGGAATGAGGTGCCGTTTTATGGGACTTCACGGGCATGGCCAAGCCATCCCCCATCAGGAAAAGACATGATTGATCAAACGATTGCCGCGCCTTTGGCTGCGGCTTTGACGGCTAAGGGTTACGAGACTCTGACCGCCGTGCAGACCGCGATGCTGCAACCAGATGCCCAAGGCCGTGATGTGCTGGTGTCGGCGCAGACCGGATCGGGCAAGACCGTGGCCTTCGGGATTGCGATTGCGGATCAGATTCTGGGCGGCATGGACAAGCTTCTGTATGCCGATAATCCGCTGGCTTTGGTGATCGCACCGACCCGCGAATTGGCGCTGCAAGTGGCGCGCGAATTGGAATGGCTGTACGCTTCGGCGGGGGCGGTGATTGCCACCTGCGTCGGCGGCATGGATTACCGCACCGAAAAACGCGTGCTGGATCGCGGCGCGCATATCGTTGTCGGCACGCCGGGGCGTTTGCGCGACCATATCGACCGCAAATCGCTGAACCTGTCGGGCCTGCGCGCGGCGGTGTTGGATGAAGCGGATGAGATGCTCGATTTGGGCTTCCGTGAGGATCTGGAGTATATTCTGGCAGCCGCGCCGGAAGACCGCCGCACGCTGATGTTCTCGGCGACCGTGCCGAAAGAGATCGCCAAGCTGGCGGAAGATTTCCAGGTGAATGCGCTGCGGGTGGCCGCACAGGGTGAGGCCAAGCAGCACGTTGACATTGAATACCGGGCGCTTTCGGTGGCGGTGCGCGACCGTGAGCATGCGATTTTCAACATGCTGCGGTTTTACGATGCGAAGACCGCGATCGTGTTCTGTAAAACCCGCGTCAACGTCAATCATCTGATGGCGCGGATGGGCAATCGCGGCTTCAAAGTGGTGGCTTTGTCGGGCGAGTTGAGCCAGCAGGAACGCACCAATGCGTTAACCGCTTTGCGCAATGGCCGCGCGAATGTGTGTATTGCCACCGACGTGGCCGCACGCGGTATCGACTTGCCGGGGTTGGAATTGGTCATTCACGCTGATTTGCCGTCGAATTCGGAAACGCTGCTGCACCGTTCCGGGCGGACGGGTCGTGCAGGCTCGAAAGGCGTCTCAGCGCTGATCGTGGCTCCATCCGAGTTCAAGAAAGCCCAGCGGTTGTTGCAGGGTGCCAAGGTTGTGGCGGAATGGGGTGCGGCCCCATCGGCGGACGACGTGCAGGCAAAAGACGATATGCGCATCTTTGAAAACCCGGTGTTTGGTCAGAACCTGACCGATGAGATGGGCATGGCGCTGCAGTTGGTCGAACGCTTTGGTGCCGAGCAAATCGCGGCGGCTTATGTGCAATCGTGGCGCTCGGGCCGTTCGGCCCCGGAAGTGCTGTCGGATCAGACCGGCCCGGTGCGCGAAGCCCGCGAAGCAGCGCCGCCGCGAGAGCGCAGCGAATTTGGCGCCTCGGTTTGGTATACGTTGTCGGTTGGCCGTGCTGGCCGTGCCGAAGCACGTTGGCTGCTGCCGAAAATCTGTGACGCAGGGTCGATCACCAAGGATGGTATTGGCGCGATCCGGGTGCAGGAAGACATCACCTATGTGCAAATCGCCGAAGCTTTGGCCAGCCGGTTTGGTCTGACGCTGGAGCTGGAAAACGGCGTTGTGATGGAGCGGATGGAAGGCGAGCCTTCGATGGATCGCCCGGAACGCAGCCCACGCGCGCCTGCACGGGATCGGGCAGAGCGTCCGGCGCGGGCCGAGCGTTCGGAAAAGCCGGCTTATGAGAAGCGCGAGAAAGCGCCTTATGTCCCCAAACCCTCGCGTCTGGTCGAGGAAGCGGCGGCGGATGGCTATGATCCGATCAAAGGGAGCGAGGCTGCTCCGGCAGAAGCGCCGCGTCCGCGCGCGCCGAAGCCTTATGCCAAGCGTGAAGATGACGCTGCGAAGCCTTATGCGGCGGCCAAACCTTATGCCCCGCGTGGCGACAAGCCAGCTTATGCGCCGAAATCGGCTGGGTTCAAGTCGCATGGTGGGGCGGATGGCAAGCCGGGCAAAGCTTTTGGTTCCAAATCGCATGGATCCGAGGGTAAGTCATTTGGCAAGCCCGCTTTCGCCAAGCCTGCTGGGCCGAAAGTCGATGCTAAGGATACGTCGAAGCGGTTCGTGCCGCCGAAAAAGAAGTAATCTGAACGTGAGTTCACATAATTACGAATGAAAATTCACATAGGGCTGCCTTCGGGCGGCCCTATTGTTTTACAAGCGGCATCAGATCGCGGTGCAGGGCAGGCGCGCAGGCGAAAGTGCCCAGCGATTGCGCGCCGGGGGCGTTAAAGCGCAGGGGGCGCCCGTGTTTGTCGGTGACATTGGCACCCGCCCGCGCCGCGATCAGGCTGCCCGCGGCGATGTCCCATTCCCATGCATCCATGAAGGTGATCATGCCGTCAAAGCTGCCATCGGCGACAAGGCACAGCCGGTAAGCCAGCGAGGCGCGGAAGCTGCGTTGGAACTCGGGCGGGGGGCTGCGCCAATGCTCGGGGTCTAGGGAATGTTTTGAGGTCAGGATGTTAGGCGCATCGGTCAAGGATTTCTGGCTGCAGTGAATTGGTTGGCCATCGCGCAGGGCGGGGCCATCTCTGGTCGCGGTGTAAAGCTTGTCCAGCGCTGGCAAGTAGACCACGGCGGCGGTGATGTCGCCGTTATGGGCGACGGCGAGCGAGTGCGAGAAGTGCTTCTCTCCGGCGATAAAGGCGCGGGTGCCGTCGATCGGGTCGATTATGAACTGATATTCGGTTTGCAGGCGAGCGGTGTCGTCGGGGGTTTCCTCGGACAGCCAACCATAGCTGGGACGGGCGCGACGCAGGATGCCTTGGATCAGATCGTTGCAGGCGAGATCGGCCTCGGTCACCGGGCTGCTATCCGCTTTGTCCCAAGCTTTCGGCGCGTTTTTCCAGTAGCGCAGGGCGACTTCGCCAGCGGCGCGGGCAGCTTCGGTCAGCAGGGCAAGATCACGCGCTGGCACGTTTACGCTCCGGCAAGGATCATGCCTTCGACAAGCAGGCTGGGCACGCGGGTGGACAGATGCGGGCGGGCGTCGTTGGCGGGGATGATGCGTTTGAGCATATCGCGCAGGTTGCCCGCAATGGTGCATTCGTTGACCGGGTAGAGAATTTCGCCGTTCTCGACCCAGAAGCCGGAGGCACCACGGGAATAATCCCCGGTGGTGGGGTTGATGGTGGAGCCGATCATTGAGGTGATCAGCAACCCGGTGCCCATGTCGCGGATCAGATCGGCGCGGGAGGTTGCGCCTTGGGTGAGGTCGAGGTTGGAGCTGGACGGTGTGGGCGGCGCAGAGGTGCCGCGCGCGGCGTTGCCGGTGGATTGCAGGCCAAGTTGGCGGGCGGTGGCGAGGTCTAATGTCCAGCCCATCAGCACACCGTTTTCAACCACCATGCGGCGTTGCGAGGGCAGGCCCTCACCGTCAAACGGGCGTGATCCACCGATGCGGGGGCGCAGCGGGTCTTCGATCAGGGAGAGGTGGGTGGGGAGGACTTGAGTGCCTAAGCCATTGAGCAACCATGACGATCCGCGTGCGATGGCGGCACCGTTGATGGCAGAGGTGAGGTGGCCGATCAGCGAGGAGGCGACGCGTTCGTCGAAGATCACCGGGAAGGTGCCGGTTTTCGGCTTGGTCGCGCCTGCACGGGCGAGGGCGCGTTCGGAGGCTAAGGTGCCGATGCTGGTGGCCGATGGCATGTCGGCGGCGAAGATGCGGCCTTCGCCTGCATAGTCGCGTTCCATTGCGGTGCCCGATCCGGTGAAGGCGACGGCGGAGACGGAATGCGACGAGCGTTCGTAGCCGCCTGCAAAGCCGTTGGAGGCGGCGAGGTGGACTTGGCGGCGACCGTAGCCCGCCGAGGCCTCTACTTGGGTGATGCCGGGGGCGGCCATGGAAGCGGCTTCGGCTTCGCGGGCGAGGGATTCGAGATGCGCGGCGGAAGGTTCGGGCGCGTCTTCCACCAGTTGCAGGGCGGCTAAGTCCCAATGACGGGCGATTTGGTCGGGCGCTGCGAGGCCTGCGTAGGGGTCGTTCGGGGCCTCGCGGGCCATGGCGACGGCGCGTTCCGCAAGGCGGGCGAGGGTCGCGGCGGAGGTATCGGAGGCGGAGACGCAGGCTTGCCTGCCGCCGATCAGCACGCGCAGGCCGATTTCGGTCGCCTCGGAGCGTTCGGCTTGTTCCAAGGCTCCGGCGCGGATGTCGATGGATTGCGAGGTGCCGGAGAGCGCCATGGCATCGGCGGCCTCGGCCCCGGCTGCTTTGGCGGCTTGTAACAGGGCTTCGGTCAGCGCGGAAAGGCGGGACATGCGGCATCCTTAAGGGATTTGACTTCGTTGCGGCTCAAAGTCATGCTTTCCGGGCGGAGTTCAAGATGTAAGGGTCATTTTACCCGATCAAGTTTTTTCAAAAGGGAATTTGTCATGCCGTGGACGGTGGTGGTGGATGGCCAAGGCCAGCGCTGGGGCGTCAATAAAGAGGGCGTTTATTTGATGCTGCGCGCGGCGCTGCGGGCGGAAAAGATCAGGGCGCGGTCGCAGATCACCTCAGTGGACAACGGCTTTCTGATGCCGACGACCTATCTGTTTGAGACGGATTGGAACGGGCTCAGGGCGGATGTCGATCAGGAAACCAATACGTTTTATCTGGATGCGGCGGAGCGGTTGTCGCGCGATCCGGGCGGGATGCGGGCGAACCTGCTGGGGATGATCGGGCGCGGGCGCAGTGATTTCAACGCGGTCGAGGCGATGCGCAGGCGTGCGACGCGGCAATCGTCGGAGAGCATTTCCAACAATGTCGAGGGCTGGGAGACGGCGCTGGCGGTGGCGCAGTTCACCCGCGATACCTCGGCGACGATTTTGGTGGTGGGGGCGGGGTTGCTGTCTGGCGGGGCGGCGTTTGGGGTGTTGGGGGCGGGGTCGGTGCTGCGGGGCACGGCGACCTATCAGGATACCGGCAACGTCGGGGCGGCGGTGATCAATGGGTCGGGGACGTTTATCGTCGGCATGGTGGGGATTGCGGGCGGTAATCCGGCGCTGATGCGGTCCGAGCAGATCCAGCTGATGTTTGTGGGGTCTGGCCTGCAAGGCGGGGTGCAGGGGGCACAGTCGCTGGTCGAGGGCAAGACGCCAAAGCAGGCGTTGCAGCAGGCGGCGGTGTCGGCGGGGTTCAACCTGCTCGGCAGTGCGGTGGGCGGGCGGATTGAGAATATGAGCTTCAGCACGCGGCTGGTGGTGGGCGGGGTGATTGATACGACGGGCAATGCGCTGACCGCGGCGACGGTGCCGACGCCCGCGCCGCAAGCGATTGCACGGCCTGCGGTGACGGGGAATTTGGACTATGCCGGGATTCCGTTCGATGCGGCGGCGGATGATCTGTATCTGACGCAAAATTGTTTGCGGCGGTTATAGGGGGGCGGTCCCAACTCGGGACTTTATTTTATCGTTTTACTACAGATAGTTGAGGTGTTCCGATTAAGGGATTTTTAACTTTTCCCGACTGCGTGTCCGAAACGGGGTCGAAAACTGCGGCCTTGGCTTGTAAAAAAGCCGCCCGGTTTGGGCGGCTTTCTTGTGGTTGCGCCGGGCTATCCGCTTACTGCAGCTTCTGGCCGTTGGCGTAGAAGCCTTTGTCCTTGAACTCCAGCGTCGAGGTCATCTCGTCCTTGTCCGCCGCCGAGTTGGCGAACATCGACACCATCATCTTGAAGCCCATCGCCTGATCTTGCGGCAGAAGGCCCATCGCCACCAGCTTATCCAGCAGGGTATTGCCGCCCGTCAGCTTCAGATCCATCTTACCGGTCGGCAGCGGTACGCCGGGGAAGGTGGTTTTGTCGGTGTTATCGAAGGTGAAGGCGCCCGCACCGGTCAACTCGGCCCCCGCGACCGAGGCTTTCAGCTCGGTCACATCCAGCGCGTTCAGATCGCCGGGAGGCGCGTCGCCCAAGGCGCCATTGCGGCCTCGTCGAACAGGTCGGTGGTCATGGTGACCTTGCCCTTGGTGTCGAGGATCACCGTGGCCGGATCATGCGGCAGGTTACCCGCCGGATCGAACATGCCCCAAACCTCATCCGAGACGGTGAAGCCGACCAGCTTGGTCAAGAAGGCGAAATCGGCAGGCTCGGCGGTTTTGCCAACCGGCATCAACATGTTGAAGGCGGCTTCCTGATAGCCGAGTTTCAGCTCGGGGAACGGAATGTCAGCGCTGGCAATCGTCAGGTTCAGCGCCTTGCCGCCCGCGCCGAATTGCAGATGGGTGGCATCCATCGCCATCGACATGTCGCCACCTTCGGACGCTCCGGTGATCTTGGTCGGCTTGCCGTCCTCGGTGACGGCGAGATCGAAGCTCATCGCGCCATGGCTGAAATTGCCGTTGAAGGCAAAACCGCCTTGCAGCGCCTTGGCCATATCGGCCATCTCTGCCGCGCCAAGGAAGTTGCCGTTGGTATTGCCTGCCAGATCGGCGATGGTCGCTGTGAAGGTGGCGTCGGATTTCGCGGTGGCATCTTTGCCGGAGCCGCTGATCTTGACGCTTTTTGCGGCGAAATCAGAGGTGACCTTTTTCGCCTCGCCATCGCCTTCGACCAGATATTTGCCGGACAGATCTGTCAAAGCGACCTCAAAGCTGCCTTGCGCTGCGGCAGCGGTATCGCCGGGCTCAAACTTGGCGGTGACGCTGGGGCCTTCAAACGCGTAGCTGAGCGCGTCGACGGTGCCGCTGGCGGTGACGACCATCTCGGGCTGGGTCAGGGTGATCTTCAGATCGGTCGGCACATCGCCGTCAATCTCGGTCGCCGCCGGGGCCTTCAGCGACATCTCGGTGCTATCAGAGGTGGTCACATCGACGCTGCCATCGCCATTGTCGGCAAAATCAATCTCGTCAATCGTGCTGGTGAACGAGGTGCCGTCTTTCTCATAGCTGATCGTCACGCCGGAGACGACCAGAGTGTCGCCATCACGCTCGGCGCTTGCTGCCGTGACGGTCTGACCCGCCGAGGTGCTCATGTCCTGCCAGTTTTGCCAGACTTCTTCGGGGGGTTACGTCGGCGAAGGCGCCGGTTCCTGCCAAAATCGCCAATACGGCGGTGCTGCTTGCGCGTTTCCAGTGTTTCATAATCAAGCCTTTCCGTTTGAAATACTGCCCGCCAGCATCCGTCTAAGTGCAGGCAGGGTCAAGGCTTTCCGTAGGGCGTGGTTTTGGCTAAACGGAATTGTCATGTGGGCGTGAAGGAGGCTGGGATGCAGGGCAAGGTTGTGGTGATCACTGGGGCAAGCCGGGGCATTGGGGCGGCGGCGGCGCGGGCGTTTGCGCAGGCTGGGGCATCGGTGGCTTTGCTGGCGCGGTCCGAGGCCGAGATTGCGGCTTTGGCCGCCGAGATCGGCCCGCAGGCGATGGCGCGGCGCTGCGATGTGGCGGATGCGGGCGATGTGGAGGAGGCTTTGGCGGCGGCGGTGGCGCGGTTCGGGCGGCTGGACGTGCTGATCAACAACGCGGGCGTGATTGAGCCGATTGCCCGGCTTGCTGACGCGGGGGTGGAGGCGTTCTCTGCCGCGATTGATATCAATCTGAAGGGCGTGTTCCACGGCATGCGCGCGGCGTTGCCTTTGATGAAGGCGCAAGGCGGGGGCACGATCATTACGGTGTCTTCCGGGGCCGCGGTGAACGCGCTGGAGGGCTGGGGTGGCTATTGCGCCAGCAAGGCGGGGGCGTTGATGCTGACCCGGGTGGCGCATCTGGAGGAAGCAGCACACGGTATCCGGGTGCTGGGGATGTCGCCGGGGACGGTTGCGACCGAAATGCAGGTGAAGATCAAGGCGAGCGGCGTCAATCCGGTCAGCCAGTTGGATTTCGCGGTGCATATCCCGGCGGATTGGCCGGCGAAATGCTTGGTGTGGATGTGTGGGCCGGAAGCCGACGGCTATCTCGGCCGCGACGTGTCGTTGCGCGAAGACGCGGTGCGCCGCGCGGTTGGGTTGATCGCATGATTGGCGTGGTGCGCGAGGGCGGGTTGCTGGTTTTGACCTTGCAGCGCCCGGAGAAGGCCAATGCTTTGAGCCGCGCGATGCTTTGCGATCTGCTGGCGGCTCTCGCTGACCCGCCGCAGGTGCTGATCCTGACCGGGGAAGGCCGGGTGTTCTCGGCGGGCGCTGATCTGGACGAGGCGCGCGCGGGCCTTGCCACCGATCCGATCTGGGATCAGCTTTCCAACCGTATCGCCAGCCTGCCGGGGCTGACGATTGCCGCGCTGAATGGCACTTTGGCCGGGGGTGCTATGGGCATAGCTTTGGCCTGCGATCTGCGGCTCGGCGTGCCGGGGGCGACGTTTTTCTACCCGGTGATGCGCTTGGGCTATCTGCCGCAACCTGCGGACCCTGCGCGGCTGGTGGCGTTGATTGGCCCCGCGCGGGCGAAGATGATCCTGATGGCGGGGGCGAAGATTGAGGCAGAGGAAGCGCTGGCTTGGGGGTTGATCGACCGTATTGTCGCTCCACAGGATCTGATGGCGACGGCGCGCGCTTTGGGCACGGACGTGCTGGCGGCGAGTCCCGGCCATGTGGCTGCGATCAAGCGGCTGATCGACTAGCCGGAATTCGCGCGAATTCCGTGACGATTTCTGCGCAGAAATCGACTTCCGCCCGGCCACTGCGGATCGGCTTCAATTCCACGCGACGTTCGGGCAGGCTTGTTTTAGCCAAGTTTCTTTGACACTGCAGGGGATGTAAAGTGGGGGGCGCGGTATGGAAAAGCAGTCGGAATTTGTCACCAAGCTGATGGGCTGGCTTAATCAGGCCAGCGAGATTGCTCAGGGCTGGCTGCTCTCGCCTGCGGCATGGTCGCAGTTTGCCTTGCTGGCGCTGGCGGTGTTTGCCGCCGTCTATGCCGCGCGCCGCATCACCCCTTTGGCGCGCCGTGTGCTTGACCCCGGCGACAAGGATACGCTGATCGCCACCGTCCTGCGCTTTGCTTTGCGGTTTTTGCCGCTGCTGATGCCGGTGCTGGCCTATGGCTTTACGGCGGCGGGCGAGGAAGTCACACGCTCGCTGTTCGGCTCGGGCGATGTGATTGCCTTGGGCAAGCGGGTGTTCTTCTTTCTGGCCGCGCGCCTGTTCGTGCAGCAGGTGCTGCGCGATCCGTTCCTGAAACTGCTGGGCAAATATGTGCTGGTGCCGGTGGCGGCGCTTTATGCGGTGGGCTTGCTGGACGACATCTCGCAGCGGCTGGAAGAAACCATCATCGCGCTGGGCAATATCCGGTTTTCGGTGATGGCGCTGATCCGGGGCCTGATTGCGGGCGGACTGTTGTTCTGGCTGGGCTCGTGGTCAAACCGCCAATCCGCCGACTATATCAAGAAGCAGGAAGAACTCCGCCCCGCCACTCGGGAGTTGGCGGTGAAGGCGACCGAGGTGGCGATTTTCGGCGCGTCGTTCCTGTTGTTGATGAGCATTATGGGCATTGATCTGACGGCGGTGGCCGTGTTGGGCGGTGCCTTGGGTGTGGGGATTGGCCTTGGCTTGCAGCAGATCGCGGCGAACTTTGTCTCGGGGATTATTCTGCTGATCGAGGGTCAGACCACGGTGGGCGATTATGTCGAACTCGACGGCGGCGAGAAGGGCACCATCGTCAAGATGACCGCGCGGGCTTGTGTGCTGGAGACGTTTGACGGCAAGTGGATTGTGGTGCCGAATGAGCATTTTGTCACCACGCGGGTGGTGAATTACTCGGATGCGGGCAGCGCCAATCGTTATGAGGCGGTGTTTTCGGTGGGCTATGACACCGATATCAACCTTGTGCCCGAGGTGATTGAACGGGCGGTGCGCGCGCTGCCCTTCGTGCTGGACGCCCCGGATGGGCCGGATTGTGAACTCAAGGGCTTTGGCGAAAGCAGTGTGGATTTCGCGGTGGAATACTGGGTGAACGGCATTGACGATGGCAAGAACAAATACGGCAGCCCGGTGCTGTTCGCGATCTGGAATGCGCTGAAGGCCGAAGGCATCGAGATGCCCTATCCGCATCGCGTGGTGGAAATTAAGGGCGCTTTGCCCAAAGGAATGATCTGATGGATGCTTTGGTGATTGGCGCGGGGCCTGCAGGTCTGATGGCTGCCGAGGAATTGGCACGGGCGGGGCGGAAGGTGGTGGTCTGCGAGGCCAAGCCCAGCCCGGCGCGCAAGTTTCTGATGGCGGGCAAGTCGGGGTTGAACATCACCAAGGACGAGGATCGTTCCTCGTTCATCGCCGAGTATCGCAACGAATGGCTGCGCCCGATGCTGGCGGAATTTGGCCCGCGCGAGATGATCATCTGGGCGCGCGCCTTGGGGCAAGAGGTGTTTACCGGATCGACCGGGCGGGTGTTTCCACGCTCGATGAAAGCCTCGCCTGTGCTGCGGGCATGGCTGCGTAGGCTGGAGGGCGCCGGGGTGGAACTGCGGTCGCGCTGGCGCTGGGCGGGGTTTGATGGCGACGCTTTGGCGTTTGAGACGCCGGAGGGCGCGCAGGTTTTGCGGCCTGCGGTGACGGTTTTGGCCTTGGGCGGGGCGTCTTGGGCACGGCTGGGGTCGGATGCGGCTTGGGTGCCTTGGCTGGCCGCGAAGGGCGTCGAGATTGCGCCGTGGCAGCCTGCGAACATGGGATTCGCGATGGATTGGACGCCGCATATGGCGAAATTCTTCGGCACCGCGATCAAGGGGGCGGCGCTGCTGGTTGGCGAGGAACGCGAGCGGGGGGAATTTGTGATCTCGGCCAAGGGGATTGAGGGCGGTGGGGTTTATGCCGTCAGCCGGGCGCTGCGCGAGGGCGCGGCCTTGCGGCTCGATCTGATGGCGGACGTGTCGGGCGATGAGATTGCGGCGCGGCTAAGCCGGATGAAACCGGGCGAAACCCTTGCCAACCGCCTGCGCAAACTGGGGCTGTCGCCCGCCGCTGTTGGCCTCGTGATGGAATTTGGCCGGGGGCTGGAGACGGTGGCTGCGGTGAAATCCTTGCCGATGAAGCTGATCGGGCCGCGGCCTTTGGATGAGGCGATCTCGGTGGCAGGTGGGGTGAAGCAAGCGGCGGTGACGGACGGGCTGGAACTGAAAGCCATCCCCGGCATGTTTGTCTGTGGTGAGATGCTGGATTGGGAGGCGCCTACCGGGGGGCTACCTGCTGACCGGGGTTGCGGCAACAGGGCGCTGGGCGGGTAAAGCTGCCGGGGCGCGGGCTGTGGCGTAACGGCGGTCTTTCGGCGCGGGCGATCTCGTGCTAGGGGCAGGGGATGAACAACTTGCCCACAAAAGACCAGATCCGTCAGTGGATCACCGAGAACCCCGGCTTGACCGGAAAGCGCGACCTTGCCAAGGCTTTTGGCATCAAAGGCGATGCGCGGATTGATCTGAAGCGGATGCTGAAGGAGCTTGAGGCCGAGGGCGGCATCGAGAAGAAAGCCCGCAGCTACCGCGAACCGGGGGCTTTGCCGCCGGTGTCGGTGCTGTTGGTGCTGCCGCCCGACAGCAACGGCGATCTGTTCGCGCAGCCGTTGGAGGCGGATGCGGGTGACACCCCGCCGCGCATTTTGATCATGCCGCAGAAGGGCGATGTGGCTTTGGCGGGGGGGATGAAGATCCTCGCGCGTCTGACGCCCGTGGGTGGGCAGGATTATGGCTATCAGGCGCGGCTGATCCGGGCTTTAGGCTCGAACCCGCTGAAACTGCTGGGGGTTTTCCGGTCTAATGCCGAGGGTGGGCGGATTATTCCCGTCGACAAGGGCGTCGATAAGGAATGGAAAGTCGCGCGCGATCACACCTTTGACGCCCGCGATGGCGAGTTGGTTGAGGCCGAGCAGGTGGGGCCAAAGCGGCTTGGCCTGCCGCAAGCGCGCATCACCGCGCGGCTTGGCGACCCGAACGGCCCGCGTGCGGTTTCCCTGATCGCGATCCACCAGCACGGCATCCCCGATCAATTCCCCGATGCGGTGATTGCCGAAGCCGATGCGGCGCAGCCCGCACCCTTGGGCAAACGCGAAGACCTGCGTGGCCTGCCGCTGCTGACCATCGACCCGATTGACGCCCGCGACCGCGACGACGCGGTTTATGCCGAGGCGGATAGCGATCCGAAAAACGCGGGCGGCTTCTTCGTCTGGGTGGCGATTGCCGATGTTGCCTATTACGTCCGCCCCAATTCGGCGCTGGACCGTGAGGCGCGCAAGCGTGGCAACTCGACCTATTTCCCCGACCGCGTGGTGCCGATGCTGCCGGATGTGCTGTCGGGCGATCTGTGTTCCTTGCACGAGCATGTGGATCGGGCGTGCCTTGCGGTGCAGATGCGGATCGACGCGCATGGCCAGAAACTGAGCCATCGCTTTGTGCGTGGCCTGATGCGCTCGCAAGGCTCTTTGCATTACGGCCAAGTGCAGGATGCGATTGACGGCAACCCTGATGCGGTGACAGCGCCTTTGCTGCCCATTCTGCAAACGCTTTACGCCGCATATGACGCCTTGAAAAAAGCCCGCGCCCTGCGGCAGCCGTTGGATCTGGAACTGCCAGAGCGCAAGATCGAACTGTCGGACGAAGGCAAGGTCACTTCGGTCGCTTTCAAGGCGCGGTTCGATGCGCATAAGCTGATCGAGGAATGCATGATCCTCGCCAATGTTTCGGCTGCCGAGGAATTGGTCGGGCTGAAGCGGCCCCTGCTGTTCCGGGTGCATGAAGAACCCTCGCCGGATAAATTGGAAAGTCTGCGTGAAGTGGCCGAGGCTTCGGGCTTTACGCTTGCCAAGGGCCAAGTGCTGAAAACCGCGCATCTCAATCGGCTGCTGGCACAGGCGCAGGACACCGAGTTTGACGAGTTGATGAATATCTCGACTTTGCGCTCGATGACGCAAGCCTATTACAATGCCGCGAATTTCGGCCATTTCGGGCTGGCTTTGCGCAACTACGCGCATTTCACCTCCCCCATCCGGCGCTATTCCGATCTGATCGTGCATCGCGCTTTGATCGCGGGGCATGGCTGGGGCGACGACGGGCTGTCGGCTTGGGATATCGAGAATCTCGATGAAACCGCCAAGCTGATTTCCGACACCGAGCGCCGCTCGATGGTGGCGGAACGGGATACCAATGACCGCTATCTTGCGGCCTTCCTGTCAGAGCGCGTCGGCAATGAATTCGCGGGCCGGATTTCCGGCGTGCAGCGGTTTGGGCTGTTCGTGAAACTGGACGAAACCGGGGCGGATGGGCTGGTGCCAATTCGCTCGGTCGGGCGCGAATATTTTCATTACGATCAGGACCGGCAGATGCTGATCGGCTCGGACAGCGGCATCGAGATCGGCATCGGTCTGCGGGTGACGGTGCGGCTGGCGGAAGCCACGCCGATGACCGGGGGGATCGTGCTCGACCTTTTGAACATCGAAGGTGCCACCCTGCCGACGGGTCGGGCAAAACCGGGGCGTTCTCAGCCGCGCAAACCCGGGAAGTTTGCCGCGAAAGAGGCCGCGACCAAGCGCAAGATCGTGCGAAAACGGCGGTAAGCCTTCCCGCCGCTTCCATAAAACCCCAAGCGCAAGCTTTTGTGAATTGACCCGACACGCGCACGGGTCTACCCTCGCCCGGCAACCCTTTGCGTTGTGAAACCTAGGAACCTCAACCCCATGTCAAGTCGCAGTCGACCGCATTTGCCGTTTCGGGCCCGTTCCTCGGGGGATCCTGTGATCCTTTGACGGGCGGCCGGAAACGGCTGTCTGAAGGAGATCACTATGAAAACTTACCTCACCAACCGCTTTGAAATCCTGTCCGAATGGATTTCCGCCGGGCTCGGCAGCCCCTATGCCTTTATGGCGGCTTTTATGGTCGTCGCCCTCTGGGCGGTGACCGGGCCTTTGTTCGATTACTCGGACACTTGGCAGTTGATCATCAACACTGGCACCACAATCTCCACCTTTCTGATGGTGTTTTTGCTGCAAAACACCGGCAACCGCACGATTGAGGAAATGCAGGACAACCTGCGCCGGATGGAGCGGCAAAATGCCAGCCTGATGCACGAGGTGCTGGCGCTGCGGGAGGATCTGCGCGCCGATGCCCGCATCGCGGCTTAAAGCGTGTCAGGTTTAGAATGAATCGAAAATTGCTGCCTCTCGCGTCCGCTCTAACGCGTTTTTCGATAAGCCTGTTTCTATCAAAACCAGACACGCTTTAATGGGTGCTTGCACCCGCTGTGGCCGCCAGTACTCTGGCGGTCACGCAAAACAGGTGCTCCGTTGATCCGATATCTCCGCCTTGCCGTGTTGGCGCTTGCTTTGAGCTCAGGCAGTGCCGCTGCGCAGGATATGACGGAGGAGTCGGTGGATTCGGGGCCAGGTGCAGGGGCGAGCGACGTGATCGAGAATGGCTCTGAGGCCGGATTGCAGGCATGGATCACTGGATTTAGGGGCCGTGTGCTGGCGGCCGGGATTTCTGCAGCGACGTTTGAGAATGCGATGTCCGGGGTGCATTTCCTGCCTGCGGTGATTGAACGGGATCGCAAGCAGGATGAGTTCACCAAGACGATCTGGGATTACCTCGACAAAGCGGTGTCGGAAGATCGCATCGTGGCCGGGCAAAAGGCTTTGCGCGCGCATGGCCCGCTGCTGGATCAGATCGAAGCCCGCTATGGCGTGGACAAACATGTGGTCTTGGCGATCTGGGGGCTGGAGAGCGCCTATGGCGTGGTGCGCGGCGATATCGACACCCCGAGCGCCTTGGCGACCTTGGCCTATGACACGCGGCGCGGTGGGTTCTTTGAGGCCGAGTTGATCGCGGCGCTGCAAATCCTGCAATCGGGCGTGGTCAAACCCGCCGCGATGGTGGGAAGCTGGGCCGGGGCGATGGGACATACCCAGTTTATGCCTTCATCCTATCTGAAACTGGCGGTAAAGTTTGACGGCCCCGGCAAGCCGGATGTCTGGAGCGATGATCCGGCAGATGCCTTGGCCTCCACCGCCGCTTATCTGGCCAATGCAGGCTGGAAACAGGGCGGGCGCTGGGGCGATGAAGTGCGCTTGCCTGCAGGCTTTGACTATGGCTTGGCCGGGGATCGCACGCAAAAACCACTGCGCACTTGGGCGGAGATGGGCGTGACGCTACCGGATGCGACGGCGCTGCCCGCCGCAGGCTGGGCCGCGCTGCTCTTGCCCGCAGGCGTGCGCGGTCCGGCGTTTCTGATCTACGATAATTTCGCCGCGATAGAGGCCTATAACAAAGCCGACGCTTACGTGATCGCCGTCGGCCATCTCGCCGACCGCATCGCAGGCGGTGCGCCGTTTAAAGCCACATGGCCGCGCGACCTGCGCGCCCTGACGCTGGACGAGCGCCGCGAAATGCAATCACTGCTGCTGACCGCAGGCGTCTATGCTGGCACCGCCGATGGCAAAGTCGGCCCGCTGACCATAGCTGCGGTGAAAACCTTTCAACGCGCGCAGGGGCTGGTGCCGGATGGTTACCCCAGCCTGCAGATCCTGCAAGCCCTGCGTTGACCCAAACCGGGGTGCCGCCTCGGGTGGCATCGAGCCACCACTCAGCGGCGCTGCCGGGGAAGGGGTGCCCAGCGGTGCGCGGGCGGGCAGGTTGCATGTGAGTATTTTCAAAAGAGCAATCCAAAGATCGCGCCCCGGCCACGCGGCACCGGTCCGATCCGCTGGAAGCTATGCAGGCGGGTCGGGGCGACTTGCTCTTTACGGTCATCGGGACTCCTCCCTGTACTGTGGGTCTAATCTGGCCGATTTGGGTTAACGCTTCGCTAACGGGATTTGCTCTTTGAAAAATACTCAACTGCACCGCCACAAGCCGCACCCGGCATCCCAGCCATCCCCCGGCAGCGCCGCCGAGCGGGCCCTCGATGGGCCCCGAGGCGGCTCCTGTTTCCCGGTCAGCGCCACGCCACTCATTTCTGCCCGATCAGACCAAAGTCTGTTCCCGTCTGCAAAGCTTTGGCTATACTGACCGCCTTGCCCCAACCCGGAGTTCTCTTATGCGTTTAGCCACCAAAGCCCTCGCCACCGCACTGACCCTTTTTGCAGGTCTCGCTTTTGCCGAAGTTGAGGCCACCGATCCCTTGGTGATTGCCCAGAAGGATCTGATGAAATCCTTTGGCGGGGCTGCCAAAGCCCTGAGTGGCATGGCCTCGGGTGAGGTGGCGTTTGACGCCACCGCTGCCGAAGCCGCCAAGGCCACTTTGGTCGCAGGTTCCGCCGATATCCATGTCAAGTTTGAGAAGGCGGGCAGCGATCCGGCGTCCGAGGCCAAGCCTGACATCTGGACCAACTGGGATGATTTCGTCGCCAAAGCCACCGCGTTGAACACCGCCGCCACCGCGCTGGACGCGACTTCGGCGGACGGCATCAAAGCCGGGATGGGCGGCGCTTGCAAGGATTGCCACACCACCTTCCGCGTCGCGAGCAACTAGGGCGCAATGGCTCTGGCCGCAGGCTATAGACCTGTGGCCAGCGCTTTCAGCCGCAGCTGATCACCTCGGCCGCATTGATCTCAATATTCAGCCGCTCAGGCGAATAGTCCATCGTCACCGCCATGCCGGGGCGGATGATCCGCACGCTATGCGCAAAGCGCATCACTTCCAGCTTTTTGGCGCTTTGCCCGACCAGATCCTGCAAGCCGCTGGCACCACAGGCATCTTCCACGGGCGTAGGGTCGGTCACGGGTGGTTCAGGTTCGGGCACGCAGCCCATCAGTGCGATCGGCAGGACAAGCAGCAGGGGCGAGAAACGCATGGCGGCACCTTTTGTTGGGTTACCCGCAGGATAGCCGAAGGATCAGTTGATCGTTAGTGACTTCTGCATTCAGCCGGTTCGGCACCACTTCATCGGTGATTTCTTGCCCAGGCCACAATATCCGCAGCGGGCCTGCAAGCTGGTGATCCGCCAGCAGGGTAAACGGCTGCCCCACCACGTCGATCAGCGCGGCAGCGCCGCACAGATCGGGCTGCGGTTTCAGCATTTTCGACACCGGCCCCATCCGCACCTGGCCGGTCATCCCGCAGGCTGCGAGGCAGGCCGCCGCCAGCAGAACCGCCATGTTCCGACGCATCAAAGGGGAAACCAAGGCAATCATACGGTGCGGAACTTCCTGCAAATCATCGCGCAGTCTTAGCCCGCCCCGCGCCGTCGCAGCAACCACCAAAGCGGCAACAACCCGAAACAGGTCGTTTCCAGCGTTGCAATTTTTCGCAGGCTGGCCCAGTTTGGCGCAAAATTCATCTGCCCAAAATCATCTGGCATAATCCCCTCGGAGGACCCCCCCATGCGCACCCGTGCAGCTGTCGCCATTGCCCCCGGCAAACCGCTTGAAATCATGGAGGTCAACCTCGCCGACCCGAAAGAGGGCGAGGTTCTGGTTGAGATCAAGGCCACTGGCATCTGCCACACCGACGAGTTCACCTTGTCGGGTGCGGACCCCGAAGGGCTGTTTCCGGCGATCCTGGGGCATGAGGGTGCGGGCGTGGTGATTGCCGTTGGTCCCGGCGTGAAATCGCTGAAAGTCGGCGATCATGTCATTCCGCTCTACACGCCGGAATGTCGGGAATGTCCTTCGTGCCTGAGCCAGAAGACCAACCTTTGCACCGCCATTCGCGCGACGCAGGGGCAGGGGCTGATGCCGGATGGCACCTCGCGGTTTTCCATGTTGGATGGCACGCCGATCCATCACTACATGGGCTGCTCTACCTTCGCCAACCACACCGTTGTGCCGGAGATTGCACTGGCCAAGGTGCGCGACGATGCGCCGTTTGACAAGATTTGCTATATCGGCTGCGGCGTCACCACCGGGATTGGCGCTGTGCTGAACACTGCCAAGGTGGAACATGACGCGACGGCCGTGGTGTTTGGTCTGGGTGGCATTGGTCTGAACGTCATTCAGGGCCTGAAAATGGCTGGCGCGCGGATGATCATTGGCGTCGATCTCAACAACGACAAAAAGGCTTGGGGCGAGAAATTCGGGATGACGCATTTCATCAACCCGAAAGAGATCGAAGGCTCGGTGGTGCAGGCGATCGTCGATCTGACCAAGACCGCGTTCGACAAGATCGGCGGCGCGGATTATTCGTTTGACTGCACCGGCAACGTGAAAGTCATGCGCGACGCTTTGGAATGTACCCATCGCGGCTGGGGGCAGTCGATCATCATCGGCGTGGCGCCTGCTGGAGCCGTCATTGAAACCCGCCCGTTCCAACTGGTGACAGGCCGGGTCTGGAAAGGCACCGCCTTTGGCGGCGCGCGCGGCCGCACGGATGTGCCGAAAATCGTCGATTGGTACATGGACGGCAGGATCGAGATCGACAGCCTGATCACCCATATCCTGCCGCTGGAGGATATCAACAAGGGCTTCGATCTGATGCATTCTGGCGAAAGCATCCGCGCGGTGGTGGTGTATTGATCCCATGGGCAAGGCGTTGAGATCCATCGTCCTTGCCCTGACCGTCTTGCTGACAGCCTTTCCCGTTTTCGCCGATGGGGAAGGCTTTGTGCGCTTCGTGCTGAACAAGCAGGTGTTTGATCTGCCGCCCGAGGCGATTGCAAGCGCCCGCGTGATCAAGGATTTCAATAACCAGGATGCGCTGGAAGTGACGGTGACGCCGGATTGGCTGACACCCCTGTCCAACTTTACCCAAGGTCCGCAGGGGCGGACCATCTCGATCTTCGTCTGCGGTGCGCTGGTTGCTGAGCCGACGTTGCAAGGCAGGATTTCCGGCGGCAGGTTCTTTCTGACCGGAGACCCGGATGTGATCCACAAAGCTGCGGTGTTTCTGGGTGCTCGTTCCTGCACGACGCTGCCGAACTCCTGAGCTGAGGCAAGCCGATGGCCGCGACTCCGGGGGTGAAATTTCTGGAAAGTAAGGGGGTCAGCTTCACCCTGCACCCCTATGCCTACAACCCGGATGCCGAAGCGGTCGGCCTCGCCGCAGCCGCAGCGCTTGGGCTGGACCCAGGCCTCACCCTGAAAACCCTGATGGTCGAAGTGGATGGCAAGCCCGCCTGCTGCGTGATCCCCTCGGATCGGCAGCTGTCGATGAAGAAGGTCGCGGCGGCTTTCAGCGGCAAGGCGGCGGCGATGATGCCGCCCCTGAAGGCCGAGAAGCTGACCGGGTATCGGGTTGGCGGGATTTCTCCGTTTGGATCGAAGCGGGCGGTTCCGGTGGCGGTGGAAGCCTCGGTCTGCGACGCGGCGCGGGTCTGGATCAATGCGGGGCAGCGCGGGCTGCTGCTGGGCATCGCACCGGATCAGGCTCTGGCCGTGTTGGAGGCGCAAGCACTGGCGCTGATTGCCTGAGTGCGGGTTGAACCTGCCCGCCCGCCCGTGCAGATTGGCGGCAATAGAGGGGGGATCACGATGAACGGTGCCGAAAGTCTGGTGAAGACGCTGCTGGCCTCGGGGGTAGAGGTTTGCTTTGCCAATCCGGGCACGTCGGAGATGCATTTTGTCGCGGCATTGGATCGGCATCCCGAGATGCGCTGTATTCTGTGTCTGTTCGAGGGCGGGGTATCGGGGGCAGCGGATGGTTATTACCGGATGTCGGGGCGGGTGGCGGCGACCCTGCTGCATCTGGCACCGGGGTTCGGAAATGCCTTTGCCAACCTGCACAACGCCCGCAAAGCGCAGTCTGGCATCGTCAATGTGATGGGCGATCATGCCAGCTATCATCTGAAGCATGAAAGCCCGTTGAAGGGCGATACGGTGGGGATTAGCCAAGCGATTTCGCATTGGACGCGGGTGTCGGCCTCTGCGCCGGAGGTGGCGGTGGATGGGGCTGCGGCGGTGCAGGCGGCACGGGCGTGCAATGGGCAGATTGCGACGCTGATCCTGCCTGCGAATACGGCTTGGGAGGAGGCTGAGGGGGCGGCGGTGGCGCTGGCCGCGCCTGCCTTGCGGCGGCCACGGGCGGAAGATGTGGCGGCGGCGGCGCGGGCTTTAACGGTGCCGGGGGCGGTTTGATGGTCGATGGGGCGGCGCTTTACACCGATCTGGCGCAGGTGGCGGCACGGATTGCGCAGGCCTCGGGCTGTCGGTTGATGGCACCGTTCTTCTCGGCCCGTTCAAGGCGGGGGGCAGGGTCGGTCAAGATGCAGCGGCTGGCCTATGAGGTCGACACCAATGTTGGCATTCTGGCGGATAAATCGGTGCTGGTGTTGTGTGGCACCCAGCGGCCCACGGCATTTTTCGCCTATCCGGGCAAGCCGAGCCTGCCGGAATCGCCGGACTGCCGGGTGATCGAGTTGTGCTCGATTGACATGGATTACGCATGGACCCTGCAGGAGATTGCGCGGGAATTGGGGGCAGAGGGTGACCTGCCTTTGGGCGCGTTTCAGGAGTTGGACTTGCCCGCGCTGCCTTCGGGCGCGATGAGCCTTGAGAAGGTCGGCCAAGCGATTGCGCATCTGATGCCCCAAGATTGCGTGGTGGTGAATGAGGCGATCACCTCGGGTCAGCCGGTGGGTCTGCCGATGGTTGGTGCGCGCGGCCATGATATGCTGGTGACGATGGGCGGGGCGATTGGGCAATGCCTGCCTGCGGCGGTGGGGGCGGCGGTGGCTTGCCCGGAGCGCAAGGTGTTGGCGTTGTCGGGCGACGGCTCGGCGATGTATACGCTGCAAAGCCTGTGGACGATGGCGCGGGAAGGTTTGGACGTCTGCGTGGTGATCTTCGCCAACCGGACCTACAAGATCCTGCATGGTGAGTTGGTCAATGTCGGGGTGGCCGATGTCGGGCGCAATGTCAGCCGGATGTTTGACATGGTGGAGCCGTCGCTCGACTGGGTGGCCTTGGCGCAGGGTCATGGCGTGACTACGGTGCGGGCGGTGACGGCGGATGAATTTGTCACAGCATTTGCCGGGGCGATGGATAGGCGCGGGCCGTTTTTGATCGAGGTGGTGTGCTGAAACTGCGGCTCTGGCCGTTTCATCTGTTCTTAAATATCCCCGCCGGAGGCTTCCTGCATTGGCCAGAGGAGCCTCCGGCGGGGATATTTAAGCCAGTCTGAAAGCAAATTTTAGATAAAGTTTAGCGATTTCGGGGTTTGGCGGTTTGCTCTATCCGCCGTGCGGATTTTCGGGCATCACCAAGGGAAAAGTGAGGGTGCGATGTCAGCCAATATGACGACGATTGCCGGGCGGGTGCCTCGGTTGGCGGTGTTGATCGACGCGGATAACGTGCCGGCGCGTCATGCCGTGGCGATATTGGACGAGGTGGCCAGCTTTGGCGATCCATCCCTGCGCCGGGTTTATGGCGATTGGTCGTCGCAGGCGCTGACGCAATGGAAGGAAGCCGCACGCGATCTGGGGCTGGTGATGCATCAGCAATCGGCCAATACCAAGGGCAAGAACGCCAGCGATATTGGCCTTGTCATTGATGCGATGGATATCTTGCACGCGGGCAAGGTCGATGGCTTTGTGCTGGTGTCGTCGGACAGCGATTTTACCCGGTTGGCGAGCCGCATCCGTGAGGATGGCTTGCAGGTGATCGGGATTGGCGAGTCTAAGACGCCGGATTCCCTGCGGAAAGTCTGCAATCGTTTTGTGTTCATCGAGAATATCATCAGCGGGGCAGAGGTGGTGGAGGCCAAGCCGGGCAAGCCGGATGCGGTGCGTGAGCCTGTCGTGGCGGGCAAGCAATCGGCGGCGCAGGCTATCCCGTTGATCAGCGATGCGATGAAAAAGATCGACCCGGATCAGGATGATTATTCCTTGGGGCAGTTGGGGCAGGTGATCACCCAGTTGCATCCTGATTTCGACCCGCGCTCTTATGGCTCGGCCAAGCTGTCGGATTTGCTGCGCAAGACCGGGCGGTTTGAGGTGTTTCAGGGGCTGAACAACGCGATGAAGGTGCGCGATAAGGCTTAGTCGGCGATTTCCACCGTCGCCCAAGTCTCAAAACACACCCCGTTCGCCAGCGCCATGATGCCGATGGTGGCGCGACCGCCGAGGCCGATGTCGCGGCCAAACACTTCGACAAACAGGTCGGACATGCCGGAGGAGACTTTGTGGACCTCCTCATACTCCGGGGTGCAGACCACGAAATTCAGCGTGCGGACGATGGATTTCACGCGGTCCAATGACCCCACCGCCTGCCGGATGCCACCCAGCACGTTCAACCCGGTTTGGCGGGCGGCGGCGTAGCCTTGTTCGGTGGTCAGGTTTTGCCCAAGGCGGCCTTTATGGGTGATCTGGGTGCCGATTTGGGCGACATGGCCGGACAGGAACAGCAGCGAACCGATGCGGTGATAGGGTTTCATCGTGCCATAATCGGCTCCGTAGTAACCCATTTTGTCGAAATCGGGCAGATCAAGCCCCATGTGCAGGGCCATGGCTTCGGGTTGCATCTTATCCTCCGATCAGTTTGCAGGCGATGTCCTGCGTTGATTTTGAGAGCGCATCACTGGGGCCATCGACGATGCCGCACTCCAACAGGTTATTCTCGTCGGTGATACGGGCGGAATAGACGTTCACATTGACCATCGGTGCGATCACATTGCCCAAGGGCGCGCCGCCCAGATTGCGCCCGATGTAGACGGTTTGTGCGACAGGCCAGATCGTCGTCTGCTCGTCCCCTAGGTAAAGCTGGTCCATCTCATTCAGCGGCAGCACATTGCCGGGGGCGGGATCGCCGTAGAAATAGCTGGAGACGATGACCATCTCGCCCGCCTCTTGCAATTTTGTGCTGGAGGCAGTGTCGAAGCTGATGTGCAGGGTGATCGCGGTTTCTTGCGCCATCGCAGGGGTGGCGAGCAAGGCGGTCAGGATCAGGGTTTTCATCGCAGGGCTCCGGCGGGGGTTGCCGGATTATTGCGGTGGGGTTGGGGTTTGGCAAGGCTTTAGGCCTCGTTTCAGGCCGGATCGACCTGCAACCAGACGCCACCTTCGGGCCGCAGCGTCAGGATCATCACCGGTTTCGGATCGCGTCCGGGGATGCGGGAGAATTTGAAGCGGGCGAGCAGGGTGGCGAGGATGATCACCGCCTCTTGCAGTGCGAAAGAGGCCCCGATGCAGATGCGGGGCCCGTCGCCGAACGGCAGGTAGGCGAAGCGGTCGATGGCTTTTGGGTCGGCGAAGCGGGCGGGGTTGAAGGCGTCGGGGTCTTCCCAAAGCGCATGATGGCGGTGCAGGGCGTAGATCGGCAGGATGATGGTGTCGCCCTTGCGGACGTCGCGGCCCAGCAGGGTGTCGGTGGTTTGGGTGGTGCGCGACAGGAAGGCGGCGGGGGGATACATCCGCAAAGCTTCATCGACGATGCGGCGGGTGAGGGGGGGGTTCGGGATATCCGCGACGGTGGCTGGGCGGTCGCCGAGGGTGGTTTGGGCTTCCATGCGTGCTTCGGCCTGGATTTCGGGGGCAAAGGCGCAGAGGTAAAGCGCCCAGGACAGGGTCAGGGCGGTGGTCTCATGCCCTGCCACGATGAAGGTCAGCAGGTTATCGCGCAGTTCCGCCGTGGACATTTGGCGCTGGCTGGTGGGGTCCTCGGCTTTCAGCAATAGGTCGAGCAGGTCAGGCGTGGCTTTTGCGCCATCCGTGCGGCGTTGCTCGATGGCGGCATCTGCCACGCGCTTCATCTCGCGGATGCCTTTGGTGGCGACCATGCGACCGGGGCGCGGCACCCAAGCGGGGGCGCCGAGGATATCCAGTAGCGAGATTTTGGCGGTCTGGCCGATGTAGGTTTCAATCGCCTTATGCACCGAAGCGCGGTCAAAGCCTGCCCCGCCCGAGAAGGTTACATCAGAGATCACCTCAAACGTCGCCGTCACCATTTCGGCGAACATATCCGCGCCACGTCCCAAGTTGGCGGCGATGCGGGCGGCAGAACGCTCAGCCGCATGGGTCATCACTGGGGCCAAAGCCGCCACATTGCGGTGGGTGAACACCGGGGCTGCGGCGCGGCGCTGCCACATCCAATGCTCGCCTTCCGCCACGAACAGGCTGTCGCCGATGGCGGGGCCGAGGATCAGTTTGGTGACGAGGGACTTGGGGTAGTCATTCACCCGGTCGCGCAGGATATGGCGCAAAGCATCCGGGTCCATCACCATATGCCAGCGTTTCCCGGTGGTGCCCGACAGGATCTGTGCATGGGTGGCGGCTTCGGGGATCAGCAGCAGCACATTCTGCCGCGCGGCTTTCAGCGAGCCGAGGATACCAAGCGGCGTGCTGTGCAGCGGGACGCGGACGGGGCGGGGCATGCGGGCCTCCTTTCCCAGCAAGATAGGCCGGGGCTGCGGTTTGGCAAAGCGGGCATTCCGCCGCATGATAGTTCAGCCCACAAATCGGCATTTGTCGCGGGCCAGCCGCTCTGCCAGTTTGGCGGCAATGGAGGACGAAATGCAGATAGAACGGATAGCCGCCTTTGCTTTGGGTGATCAGGGCGGAAACCCGGCGGGGGTGGTAATTGGCAATGCCTTGCCCTCCCGTGAGGACATGCAACGGGTGGCGCGCGAGGTTGGCTATTCGGAAACCGCATTCGCTGCGCGCGAAGGCGATCACTGGCAGGTGCGCTATTTCGCCCCCGAATCCGAGGTGCCGTTCTGCGGCCATGCCACCATCGCGCTCGGCTGTGCTTTGGGGCAGCGGTTTGGGGCAGGGCGCTATGATTTGCAACTGTCGCAGGCGCGGATTTCGGTGGAGGCCGCGCTGACCCCGCAAGGCTGGCAGGCGGTGCTGACCTCACCGCCGACATGGTCAAAGCCGATGCCTTTGGCACTGCAGTTCGACCTGCTGCGGCAGTTTGGATTGTCCGAGGCTGACCTTGACCCGAGTCTGCCGCCGCATCTGGCGCATGCAGGCGCGACGCATGCCGTGCTGGCGCTGCACAGCCGTGCCACTCTCGCCGCCATGCACTACGACTTTGCGCCGATGCTGGCGCTGATGCAGCGCGAGGGCCTGACCACCATCAGCCTGATCTACCGCGAAGAGGCCGACACCTTCATCGCCCGCAACGCCTTCGCGGTGGGCGGCGTGGTGGAAGACCCTGCCACAGGGGCAGCGGCGGCGGCCTTGGGCGGTCTCTTGGTCGATATGGGCCGGGGCGCGGGCAGCTTTACCATCCGGCAGGGCGAGGATATGGGGGCGCCCTCGCTGCTTCACGTCAGCGTGACCGGGCAAAAGGGCGATGGCGTGCGGGTCGGGGGGCTGCGCGCGTGCTCTAGGTTGCTTTGAACGCCAAGCCCCGCTATCCCAAAACGCAATGCCATACTCCCCAAAGGGAATCGTTCATGCGTGTGCTTCGTTTGCTTGCTTTTGGGCTGGGTTTGACCGCGCTGACCGCCTGCCAGACCAATGACCTGAAAGAGCCGCCGGTGCCGTTGGGCGATTTCCGGCTTGGCCTGAATATTGCCGTCGCCGACAATGTGCAAAAAGTGCCGATCTCGCGTGAGGCCAGCAAGGAAGATTGGGAAGCGGCGATCAAGAAGGCGGTGGATGACCGCTTTGGCCGCTATGAGGGCGATAAGCTTTACAACATCGGGATTTCCATCGACGGCTATGCTCTGGCCCCGCCCGGCGTGCCGTTGGTGCTGAAGCCGAAATCGGTGCTGGTGGTAACGGCGAATATCTGGGACGACGCGGCGGGCAAAAAGCTGAACCCCGAGGGCAAGCAGCTGACGATTTTCGAGCATATGTCGGCGGAAACCGTCATCGGCTCGGGGGTGACGCAGAACAAGAAAAAGCAGATGGAAATTCTGTCCTATAATGCCGCGAAATCGGTGGAGAAATGGCTGCTGGAGCATCCCGAATGGTTCGGCCTGCCGCCAAAGGGCAAGGCTGCAGCAACCCCGGCTGTGGTTACGCCTGCGGTGGTCACTCCGGCGGTGACACCCCCCGCCGTGACGCCTCCGGTGACCACGGTTAAGCCTGCGCCTGCGAAACCGACCCCGGCTAAACCTCTGCTCATCCTGCCGGTGCCAAGCAAAACCGTTCCCAAAACAGGAACCCCCTAATCATGCGCCTCGCTCTTGCCCTGCTGAGTGTGTTGGCCCTGCTGGGCTGTACGGCGCCGCATATGCTGGAGGATCAGGCGGCGGCCAATCTTGTCGTGCGCAATGTCACCGTCGATACTTCGGCGATCACCGGGGTGGCCGGGCGCAAGATGGCGTTTGATGTGCCGCCCGCGCAGATCAATGCCGATCTGACGCAGGCCCTACAGCGCAAGCTTGTGCCGACCCCGCAGGGCAATGCCGATGTCAGGATAACGGTGACAGAGCTGCGGCTGATGTCGCGGATGCAGGAAATGATGCTCGGCGGGGCGAGCTATCTGAAGGGCAGCCTCAGCGTGACCGATGCTGCGACGGGTCGGCAGATCGTGGCACCGACCAAGGTTTTCGCCACCTCGCAACGCGTCCGTGTCGGCGGGCCGATTGGGGCTGCGGTGGCCCCGAGTGCCGCTGACGACTATCGCCAGACCATTGCGGGTTTTGCGCAGAACGTGCTGGTGCGCCTGTCGCCGCGCAACAACGCCGTGGTCGCCGCCGACAGCCCCGCCATCAAAGCCGGACGCGTCAAAGTCGCCCCCTAGGGATTCGGGCCAGCACGGCCCCGATCTGGGTCTGTCGCGTGCCCGGCCTCTTGATTTTCCCCTGCCAGACGGTTAAATGCCCGCCCGTGTAGATTGGGCCTGCTAATGGGCCCGTGAAAGATAGGGCGCCCCGACCATGGCAAAGGCAAAGTTTGAACGGAACAAACCGCACGTCAACATCGGCACGATTGGCCACGTTGACCACGGCAAGACCACTTTGACGGCAGCGATCAC
>JAYTVN010000004.1:0-33343 GCA_043743975.1 Cypionkella sp. | reverse complement strand
GCGGGGATATTTATCGCCAATGTGAAAGGGCTGGCATGGTTATGGACAGTTTGCGGAGGGTTGCAGGATGATTGCGATGGCTTTGGTAGTGCTGATTGCGGCGCTGCATATCTATATTTTGGTGTTGGAGATGTTCTGGTGGGAAGCGCCACGGACGCGGGCGGTGTTTGGCACTTCGGCGGAGTTTGCGGCGGCGACCAAGGTTTTGGTGGGGAATCAGGGGCTTTATAACGGGTTTCTGGCGGCGGGGTTGGTTTGGGCTTTGTGGTTGGGTGTGGCGGCTGAGGGGCGTGGCGTGGCGTTGTTTTTCCTTGGCTGTGTGCTGGTGGCGGGGATTTACGGTGCGGCGACGGTGTCGCGGCGGATTTTATTCGTGCAGGCTGTGCCGAGTGCGCTGGCGATTGCGGCGGTTTTGCTGGGGGTTTGAGGGGAGGCCCCCGGCGGGAGTATTTTGAAAAGAGCAGCTTCGTTACCCCGGCTTTAAATTGCTCTTTTTGAAATACTCCCCGCGGAGCGTTCGCGCTATGCAACCGTGCTCGGTTGGATATCCTGACGAAGGGCCTCAGCCGCCTGTATGGCTCATATGCCTTGTCATCTGGCCTTTCACCACCTGCCGTGTGTAGTCGAAATCATGGCCCTTTGGCTTGTGGCTGATCGCGCTGCGGATGGCTGCGCGCAGGGGGGCATCCTCGGGGCTGGCGCGGAGGGGGGCGCGGAGGTCGGCCATGTCTTCTTGACCGAGACACATGTAAAGCTCGCCGGTGCAGGTGAGGCGGACGCGGTTGCAGCTTTCGCAGAAATTATGCGTTAGCGGGGTGATGAAGCCTACGCGTTGGCCCGTCTCGGTCAGGCGGACGTAGCGGGCGGGGCCGCCGGTTTGGTCGGGAAGATCGGTCAGGGTGTTGCGGGTGGCGAGTTGGGCGCGCAGGTCGCGCAGCGGCCAGTATTGATCGATGCGTTGGGCCTCGCCCATGTCGCCCATCGGCATCACCTCGATGAAGGTGAGATCGTGATTTTCAGCGGCGCACCAAGCGGTTAGGCGGAACAGTTCATCCTCGTTGAAGCCTTTCAGCGCCACGGCGTTGATCTTGACCTTGAGGCCTGCGTCTTTGGCGGCCTCGATGCCATCCAGCACTTGTGCGAGGCGGCCCCAGCGGGTGATTTCGGCGAATTTTTTCTCATCGAGGGTGTCGAGCGAGACGTTGATGCGTTTGACCCCGCAGGCGGCGAGGTCTTTGGCGTATTTGCGCAGTTGCGAGCCGTTGGTGGTGAGGGTGAGTTCTTTCAGCGCGCCGGTTTGCAGGTGGCGCGACATCGCCTCAAAGAAGGTCATGATGCCTTTGCGCACCAAAGGTTCGCCGCCGGTAATGCGAAGTTTTTCCACACCGAGGGCGATAAAATTGGAGCAGAGGCGGTCGAGTTCTTCCAGCGTCAGCAGCTCTGCCTTCGGCAGGAAGGTCATGTGTTCGGTCATGCAATAAGCGCAGCGGAAATCGCAGCGGTCGGTGACCGAGACGCGCAGGTACGAGATTGCGCGGGCGAAAGGGTCAATGAGGGGCATCTCGTTCATACTGTTAAAGTAGGCGCGCTGGGGCCGGGCGGCAAGGTGGAATGCGACGGTTGCGCGGCGGGAGCCGCCACGGTATCCTGCGGCGATGATGCAAAAAGCTGTGATCCTGATGAGTGTGGCGCTGGGGCTTTCGGGCTGCGCCTTGATGAAACAGCCTGCGGTGGCAGTGCCGGAGGCTGCGGTGGCACCGATGGCGCGGCCGGTGATCGGGGCGGGGGCGTCAGTGGCGGCGCTGGATCAGACCACGGCAGCCGAGCGCGCGGCGGCGGTTGCGGCGAAGCCTGCGGGGGGCGAGCGGGCTTTGGGCACGGCGGTTGCCGCCTTGGGCAGCCCGGCGGAGCAGGGGCTTTGGGTGAAATCTGCGTTGGTGTCGGTTAAGGGCAAGGGCCGGGTGGTGACGGAAAGCGGGGCTTCGGTGGCGGTGGATTTGCTGCCGGGGACGGGGGCGGCTTGGCTGTCGCTGGCGGCGTTTCGGGCTTTGGGGCTGGGGTTGACCGAGCTGCCAGAGGTCACGATCTACGCAGAATGAAGCCGATTTACGGCGCGTAAATCGTGCACGATTTCCGGCTTCGGAAATCGGTCTGGCGGCGGCGGTTCAGCCCAGATATTGCGCGGCTTCTTTGCGGGCGAAGCGTTTCATCCGTTCGCCGTGCTGATCAAGGAACGCGGCGGTGCGGGCGGGGTCGTGTTTTGAGAGGTCGCGCAGCCACCAAGCGACGGCTTTTTGGATGAACCAATCCTTGTCGTCGATATAGACGGCGGCCCAGCCGAGCACGCGGTCGCGGATTTCGAGTTCAAACTCTTTGGGGAAGTTCTGCTTGGTGAAGGGCAGGGTGGCGACCAAAGCGGCGCGGCGGGTCCACATGTTCTCGGAGGTGGTCCAGCCTTCCACTGTGTCGATGCGGGCGGGGGCGGCGGTGATGCGCTTTTGGGCGGCGATACAGACGTGATCGGCGATGGCCCAAGCGTCGAATTGTGGCACCCATTGGCAGATCAGATCCCAAGCGGCGGCATCGTCGGGCTTGATACGGGCTTGGCTCAGCAGTTTGGCGGCAGCGACGCGGGCCTCGTGGATGTTGCTGTCCCACAGGTCGCTGGCCAGTTGGATGCGGTCTTCCAAGCTGCACTCGGCGCGCCAGAGGGTCGTGAGTTCCTCGATCTGCGGCACTTTCAGGCCGAGATAGGGGCGCTCGGTTTTGTGATAGGCTTGCGCCTCGATGGCTTTTTGTGGATCGGCGAGGGCGTGCAGTTGTTCGAGGGCTTGAGAAATCATTCCACCGTCACCGATTTTGCGAGGTTGCGGGGTTGGTCAACGTCGGTGCCTTTGGCGATGGCGGTGTGATAGGCCAGCAATTGTGCCGGGATGGCGTAAAGGATGGGCGCGAAGGCGTCGGACACCTCGGGCATGGTGATGGTGCGCCAGCAGTCCATGCCAGCCTCTTTGACGCCCTGCGCATCGGAGATCAGCAGCACTTTGCCGTGGCGGGCCATGACCTCTTGCATGTTTGAGACGGTTTTCTCGAACAGATGATCACGCGGGGCGAGCACGATGACCGGGACTTGCGGTGAGATCAGGGCGATCGGGCCGTGTTTGAGTTCACCTGATGCATAACCTTCGGCGTGGATGTAGCTGATTTCTTTCAGCTTTAGTGCGCCTTCGAGGGCGAGGGGGAACATCGCACCCCGGCCTAGGAACAGCACGTCTTGGGCTTCGGATAGTTCCTCGGCGATGGCGGCGATGCTGGTGCTGAGGGCAAGCGCGTGGTTCATCAGGCCGGGGAGCGCCGCCAGATCGCTGAGGTGTTGGGCGAGGGTTTCGGGGGTGAGGCGGCCCCGGTCTTGCGCGGCTTTCAGAGCCAAGAGGGCAAGGGTGGTGAGTTGGCAGGTGAAGGCTTTGGTCGAGGCGACGCCGACCTCGATCCCCGCCATGATCGGCAAGGCCAGATCGGCTTCGCGGGCGATCGAGGAGGTCGGGACGTTGACCACCGCGACGATCTTGGCGACCTTTTCGCGGGTGTAGCGCAGGGCGGCGAGGGTGTCGGCGGTCTCACCGGATTGACTGACGAACAGCGCCCATTGGTTTGGCGACAATGGCGGTTCGCGGTAGCGGAATTCCGAGGCGATGTCGATGTCGACGGGCAGGCCCGCGATTTGCTCGAACCAGTATTTCGCGACATGGCAGGCATAGCTGGCGGTGCCACAGGCGACCATGGTGAGGCGGTCGACCTTGGTGAAATCGACTTCTGCGGGCAGTTGCAGCGCGCCGTTTTGGACGTAGCGGCGCAGGGCGTCGGCGATGACAACGGGTTGTTCGGCGATTTCTTTCGCCATGAAATGCTTGTAGCCCGCCTTCTCGATGCGGGTGGCATCGACTTGGATGCGGGCTTCGGCGCGATTGGCGAGGCGGTCTTGGTCATCATAGATCACAGCACCTTGGCGGGTGATCACCGCCCAGTCGCCTTCTTCCAGATAGGTGATGCGGTCGGTCATTGGGGCGAGCGCGATGGCGTCACTGCCTACAAACATTTCCCCCGTGCCATGGCCGATGGCAAGCGGAGAGCCTTTGCGGGCGGCGATGATCAGGTCTTCCTCGCCGTCAAACAGGAAGCACAGGGCAAAGGCCCCGTGCAGGCGTTTCAGGGTCTGGCGGGCGGCCTCGGTGGGGGTGGCGCCACGGCTGATGTACAGATGTGCGAGAAGGGCGACGGTCTCGGTATCGGTCTCGGATTCTTGGCTGAGACCCGCTGCGGCGAGCTCTGCGCGGAGTTCACGGAAATTCTCGATGATGCCGTTGTGGACCACGGCGACCGGACCGGAGCGGTGCGGATGGGCGTTGGTGGTGGTGGCGGCACCATGGGTGGCCCAGCGGGTATGGCCGATGCCCGCTTTGCCCGCGAGGGGGTCGTGGACCAAGAGGTCAGACAGGTTCACCAGTTTGCCGACGGCGCGGCGGCGGTCGAGTTTGCCTTTGTTGACGGTGGCGATACCGGCGCTGTCGTAGCCGCGATACTCAAGCCGTTTGAGGGATTCGACGAGTAGGGGGGCGACTTCATGGTTGCCAAGAACGCCAACGATTCCACACATTTACGACTTTCCTTTCGCGGCCTTGATGGCCTTCAGCCGGGCCATCAGCTTGGTGGCGAGACCCGGTTTGTTGATTTGTTTTGAACGGCCCACGGCGAGGGCTTCATCGGGGACGTTTTCGGTGATGACGGAACCCGAGGCGGTGAGGGCGTCGTTGCCGATGGTCACCGGGGCGACCAGCATGGTGTCGGAGCCGATGAAGGCGCGTTTGCCGATTTTGGTGCGGTGTTTCATCACGCCGTCATAGTTGCAGGTGACGGTGCCCGCGCCGATGTTGGTAAATTCGCCGATGTCGGCATCGCCGATATAGGTCAGGTGGCCGACCTTGACGCCTTCATCGAGGATGGCGTTTTTGATCTCGACGAAGTTGCCGACATGGACATCTTCGGCAAGCTCGGCACCGGGTCTGAGCCTTGCGAATGGGCCGACAGTGGCGCCGCGCGAGACGTGGCAGCCTTCAAGATGGCAAAAGCCTTTGATCTCGGCGCCGGATTCGATGGTGACGGCAGGGCCGAAGATCACGTTCGGGCCGATGATGGCGTCGCGGCCAATATGGGTGTCCAGCGCGAAGAACACGGTTTCGGGGGCGGTGAGGGTGACACCGTTTGCGAGGGCGTCAAAGCGGGCGCGGGATTGGAAGGCGGCTTCGGCCTCGGCCAGTTGCGCACGGGTGTTGACGCCCAAGGTTTCGGCTTCGTCACAGATCACGACGCCAGCGGAGAGGCCGCTGGCGCGGGCAATTTCCACGATGTCGGTCAGGTAATATTCGGCGGCGGCGTTGGTGTTGCCGACTTGGGCGATCAGATCGAACAGGGTTTTGGCAGAGGCGCAGATCACGCCAGAATTGCAAAGGGTTATGGTGCGTTCTTCATCTGACGCGTCTTTGTATTCGACGATCTTTTCGAGGTTTTCTCCGCTGGCCACCAGACGACCATAGCGGCCCGGATCTTTCGCCTCAAACCCCAGCACCACCACCGAATGACGGGCGCGGGCGTGCAGCATGGCTTCCAGAGTTTCGGGGCGGATGAAAGGGGTGTCGCCGTAGAGCACGATGGCTTCGCCATGGCTGTCGGCCAGCAAGGGGGCGGCCATATCGACGGCATGGGCGGTGCCGAGTTGCGGGTCTTGCAGGACACATTCCACCGATGGATCGAAGGCTTCGGCGGATTTGGTGACCTGCGCTGCCTCATGCCCGGTGACGACGACAATGCGCGCGGGCTCAAGCGAACGGGCGGCGGTCAAAGCGTGGTGCAACAGGGGAGCGCTCGCAATGTGGTGCAGCACTTTCGGCGTGTCGGAGTTCATCCGGCTTCCCATGCCTGCCGCCAATATGATGAATGAAACCGACATCTGCCTCTTCCTTTTCTTTTGCACCCATTTTACCCCGGATCGGCGGGGCCGCAAGGGGTGGTTCTTCACGCAAGGTTACAGAATGAAAACGGTTGTCTTTGATCTGGATGGCACGCTGGCGGATACCAGTGCGGATTTGTTGGCTGCGGCCAATGCTTGTTTCGGCCGCCCGATGCTGGGGGCGGAGGATGCTTTGACGGCATTTCATGGCGGGCGGGCGATGTTGCGGCTCGGCTTTGAACGCCTTGGTGAAAACTGGAGTGAGGCGGATGTGGATCGAGTGTTCCCGGCCTTCCTGCAAGCCTATGCGGACGGGATCAATGTGCATACCCGGATGTATCCGGGGGCGATATCGGCGGTGCTGGAACTGCTGAGCGATGGCTATCGCACGGCGGTCTGCACCAATAAGCCGGAAGGCTTGGCGGTGGAATTGCTGCGGCGCTTGGGGGTGAGCGATTTGTTCGGGGCGGTGGTGGGGGCGGATACTTTGCCTGTCCGCAAGCCCGATCCGGCACCTTACATCGAGGCAGTGCGGCGGGTTGGCGGGGCGGTGGAGCGCTCGATGCTGATTGGCGATACCGAGACGGATCGCAAAACCGGGCTGGCGGTGGGAGTTCCGGTGGCTTTGGTGACGTTTGGTCCAGAGGGCGCGGGGGTGGCGCGGCTGTCGCCTGAGGCGTTGCTCGATCGCTATGAGGATTTGCCGGGGCTGGTGGCAAGGCTGTTAGGATAGAAACGCGCGCTTGCACCATTTCGAGGTGTATTTGAACTCTTTAGCCAGTTGCATTGGGCTGCGCGTGGCGATGATCTTGTTTGCGCGCTGGCGCAAGGCTTGCATCTTCTCGGCCTGCGTGCCGGGCAGTTGATACAAGATCAATGCTGCCGCGGCTGCCGCGTCGCTGGTTTCCCGAGGCGTGAGTTGACCGGCGTCCAGCAGGGCCGCAGCGACGACTGTCAGCATCGCCGCACAATGTAACCCTTGCGCGTCGTGACCCTGTAACACCAGATCGGCATGGGCGGGCGTGGCGAGGGCGAGGCAGAGCGCGGTGGTTTTGATCAGGCGGCGCATCGGAGCTCCAATCGTTACCGGGCCAGTATTGCGGCGGTTTTGGCTTTGACCAAGTGGATTCGATGCGTGGATTCGGTGGTTTGACAGTTTTCAGGCGGCGACTTAGGTTGCGGCCATGACAAAAGCCCCCTCCCGCCATGCGATTATCTTTGTGTTGCTGTGTGTTCTGTTGGACATGATCGGCTTTGGCTTGATCATTCCAGTGCTGCCGCAACTGATCGAGCAGGTCGGGCAGGTCAGTCTGGCAGAGGCCTCGATCATCGGCGGCTGGATGTTTTTCGCCTTCTCGATGGCGCAGTTTGCGTTTAGCCCGTTGATGGGCAACCTGTCGGATCGGTTTGGGCGCCGCCCGTTGTTGTTGCTGGCGATTGCGGGCTTGGGCTTGGACAATCTGTTGCAGGGGTTGGCTCCGACGCTGATCTGGCTGTTCGTGGGCCGGGTGATTGCGGGGGTGTGCGGATCAAGCTGGGTGATTGCCAATGCGTTCATCACCGATGTGACCGCGCCTGAGGAACGGGCGAAGTATTTCGGCATGATGGGCGGGGCGTTTGGGCTTGGCTTTGTGCTGGGGCCGGCGTTGGGCGGGGTGTTGGGCGAGTTTGGCCCGAGGGTGCCGTTCTATGTCGCGGCGGGGATTTCGGGGCTGAATTTCCTCTATGGTTGGTTCGTGCTACCGGAAACTCTGGCCCCGCAGAACCGCCGCGCGTTTAGTTTGGCGCGCTCGAACCCGTTGGGCGCGTTCAAGGTGTTTCGCAGCTATCAGGGCGTGATCCCGATGTGTGCGGTGATGTTCGCGTTCTTCTTTTTTACCAGCGTCTATCCGGCGATCTGGCCGTATTGGGGGATGGCAAAGTTTGGCTGGTCTTCGGCGATGGTGGGGGTGAGCCTCGCGGTGTTTGGGGTGGTGATGGCGGGGTTTCAGGGCGGCTTGACCGGGCCGGGGGTGAAGCGGTTTGGCGAGCGCAATCTGGCGCTGATCGGCTTGATCTCGGCTTTGATTGCGGCTTCGGGCTATGGTTTGGCGGGGTCGTTGACGGTGGTGGTGCTGTTGATGATCGTGCATGGGCCGGAGGGGTTTATTCATCCGATGCTGACGGCGATGATGACGCATCGGGTGCCTGACGATGCGCAGGGCGAGTTGCAGGGCGGGATTTCGGCGATCATGAACGTGGCGATGTTGGCGGGAACGGTGTTTTTCAGCCAGATCTTCGGCTACTTCATGGCTCCGGGCGGCTGGCAATCGCCGGATGTGGCGTTCTTTGTGGCGGGTGCGGGGATGGCTTTGACCTTGGTGATGTTTGTGCTGATCGTGCCCGTTGAGGAGAAACGCTTGTGATGGAAGAACGGTTTGAGGGCGGTTTCACCCAGCAGGAAGCTATTCCCGAGGCGGGGATCGAGGCGGCAGTGGCGGTGCTGCGGCATGGGCGGTTGCATCGGTACAATACGGCTGCGGGTGAGGTTGCCGAGGCGGCTTTGTTGGAGGAGGAATTCGCCGATCTGATGGGGGCGAAATATTGCCTTGCGGTGGCCTCGGGCGGTTATGCTTTGGGCTGTGCGTTGCGGGCGGTGGGGGTTGTGGCGGGGGATGCGGTGCTGACCAATGCGTTTACCCTTGCCCCGGTGCCGGGGGCGATTACTTCGGTCGGCGCGCGTCCGGTGTTTGTTGAGGTGACGGAAGCGTTGGTGCTGGATTTTGGTGATCTGGAGGCGAAGGCTGTGGCCACCGGGGCCAAAGTGCTGATGCTGTCCCATATGCGCGGGCATCTCTGCGATATGGAGGCGTTGGTTGCGCTGTGTGATCGGCTGGGCGTGCTGATCATCGAGGATTGCGCGCATACGATGGGGGCGGCTTGGAAGGGCGTGGCCTCGGGGCGGTCGGGGTTGATCGGCTGCTATTCGATGCAGACCTATAAGCATATCAATTCCGGCGAGGGTGGCTTCCTGATCTCGGATGATGCGGACGTGATGGCCCGCGCCGTGCTGCTGTCGGGGTCGTATATGCTGTATGGGCGGCATCGGGCGGCCCCTTCTGCGGCGACGTTTGAGGCGGTGCGGATGGAAGTGCCGAATGTGTCGGGCCGGATGGACAATCTACGGGCGGCGATATTGCGGCCGCAACTGGGGTTGCTGGCGGACCGGGTGGCACGCTGGGCCGAGCGCTATCGGGCGTTAGAGGCGGGGTTGCGTGGGGTGCCGGGGTTACGGTTGGTGGAGCGTCCGGCGGAGGAGGTCTATGTCGGATCATCGTTCCAGTTTCTGCTGCCGGACTGGTCTGAGGCGCGGGTGGGGGCGTTGTTGGGCCGGGTTTTGGCGCGCGGGGTCGAGTTGAAATGGTTTGGCGCGGCGGACCCGGTGGCGTTTACCTCGCGCTATCAGCATTGGGGCTATGCCGAGCCGCAGCACCTGCCACAGACCGACCGGATTTTGGCCGGGCTGGTGGATATGCGGGTGCCGTTGACGTTCAGCGTGGAGGATTGTGCGCAGATTGCGCGGATCATTCGGGCGGAGGCGCTGATCGTGGGGCAGGGGCCGGAGCCTGAGGCGGTGGTGTTGCCGGTTATCCAGTAGACGTTGGTTTGCTGGGCTGGCCGCTGGGGGTTTCACACCCCCAGCGGCCAGCGGGATATTTGAGCACAGAGGATGACAATTTTAGATAAGTTTTAGGGGATTTGTTCGCTCTGGGCGAGATCATGCGGGGCGTTTGGCAAGCGCTTGGAGGAATCTAAGGGGCTGTGATAGGCTGCTGGCATTTAACACGATCACCTGATTTTGGAGACAGTCATGGGCTTGCAGGCACAGCTTTATCCGTTTCATTATGTCAATCGGTTGCGGTCTTTGGTGGTGCCGGGATATACCGGCTATCCGGGCGGGGTGGTGGCGATCACCCGATATGTCTCGGCCAATACCTTGTTTGGCGGGGCGAATTTGGCCTCGGTGCTGCGGCAGGCTTTGGCCACGGCGGGGACGGCGGCGGATCGCAGTACGCTAGCGGGCGAAGGTGTGGGCCGGGTGTTCACCGGGCAGGGCATGCCGGAGGATTTTATCACCGTGTTGAGTATGGTCGACCGTTTAGCGGCACCGCTGGCGAAGAATGCGACGCTGGCGCCGTTCTTCAAGCAGACCGATTATTTGCAGGCGCTGCTGGATGCCTCGGTGCTGGGGCAGGATTGTATTGGCTTTGTCGGCACTTATCTCGCAACGGCGGGGATTGAGGCGGGCTATGTCGGGCGCAGGCCTTTGGATTATGCGGCGAAGTTCAAGCCCGTGGGCAAGCTGGCCGATGTCGATGTCGGCTCGGTGTTGATGCTGACCAATGGCATGCATATCCAGATCGTCGATTGGATCTGGGAGCGCTCGGAACGGCAGTTGGTGATCGACATTTGTCAGGCGTCGAGTCTGAAGGATCATGACGAGTCGAAAGGGCCGCAATGCAATGCGCGGGTGACGCTGACGGCGGGGGGCGGGGATTTTCTGCCGATTGAGAAGTTTCGCGCCGCTAAAGACAGCAAGTCTGATTGGGCGGGTTATGCTGCCGAGGAGGCCAATCCGACCGACAATGGTTATGAGATGTATCTGCGCAGGAAAATGACCCAGCACGGCATCGCGACGGGCTATCTGAATGGCGCGATCTTCCAGCTGTCGGGCGGCGGTACTCCGGCCAATCCGGTGGGCGGATCGGTCTATGCCGGCACCTTGCCGGGGTTGACGATGGCGGCCCAACTGGCCTGAGCGGCTGGCTTAGGGTTTTGCGGGATTGTACAGCGGCACCGTCGAGATCGACATTTTCGCCGAGCCGTCGCTGAGTTCGGTGGCATGGGTGAGGTAAACCAGCACCTGATTTTTCTGATCGAAGATGCGGGTGACGTTCAGCGATTTGAACACCAGCGAGCGGCTTTCGCTGAACACAGTCTCGCCGGATTCCGAAGTGTCGATGTCGCCAATCGTGATCGGCCCGGTTTGACGACAGGCGATCGAGGCGTTCGACGGGTCTCCAAACCAGTTGCCTTTCGAGAGGCGGTCCCACATCGAGCGTTCAAAATAGCTGATGTGGCAGGTGACGCCCTGCACTTTCGGGTCGGGGATCGCCTCGATGATGATGTCATTGCCGACCCAATCAACGCCGACTCGGCCGATTTCTTCGGCTGTCGCGGCGAGGGGCAGCAGGGTCAGGGCGAGGGCGGCGAGCAGGCGCATGGGCGGGGCTTTCGATTGATTTCTGCCTGTTAGATGGGCGGTATGCTGCGCTTGCACAAGATGCACTGCGAAAACGCAATTCCTTAGCAAAACACTCATGAATTATCCCGCAAAAACCAAAGACTTAGCCTGTGCAAGCTGCATCTTTTCGCATGGGCTTTGGTTGACCCCGCCCGGGCGGCGGGATAAACGAAGGATCAAGAGCGACGGGAGCCAAAGCGCTTGCGACGCGGTTTGTCAGCAGAAGGAGCGCTTCGCGTGGACCATCTTCTTCGTGAATATCTGCCGATCCTTATTCTTCTTGCGATTGCGGTCGGCCTTGGCCTTGTGCTGATCTTGGCCGCTGCGTTGATTGCGGTGCGCAACCCGGACCCGGAAAAAGTCTCGGCCTATGAATGCGGCTTCAACGCGTTTGACGATGCGCGGATGAAGTTTGACGTGCGGTTTTATCTGGTGTCGATCCTGTTCATCATCTTCGATCTGGAGGTGGCCTTCCTGTTCCCTTGGGCTGTGGCGTTCGGGCAGATCAGCATGGTCGGGTTCTGGTCGATGATGGTGTTCTTGGGTGTGCTGACTGTTGGCTTTGCCTATGAGTGGAAAAAAGGGGCACTGGAATGGGCGTGATGGCTGGTGCGAATACGGCGGGGCCGGACCGTGAGGTTGCCACCCAAGCCCTTAACCGCGAGTTGCAGGACAAGGGTTTCCTGCTGACCACGACGGAAGATATCATCAACTGGGCGCGTAATGGCTCGTTGCATTGGATGACCTTTGGGTTGGCTTGTTGTGCAGTGGAGATGATGCACACCTCGATGCCGCGCTATGATCTGGAGCGGTTTGGCACGGCACCGCGCGCGTCTCCACGGCAGTCGGATCTGATGATCGTGGCGGGGACGCTGACCAACAAGATGGCCCCGGCGTTGCGCAAGGTTTACGACCAGATGCCAGAACCGCGCTATGTGATCTCGATGGGGTCTTGTGCGAATGGCGGCGGCTATTACCACTACAGCTATTCGGTGGTGCGCGGTTGTGATCGGATCGTGCCGGTGGATATCTATGTGCCGGGCTGCCCGCCGACGGCGGAAGCGCTTTTGTATGGCATTTTGCAGTTGCAGCGGAAAATCCGCCGCACTGGCACGCTTGTGCGTTAAGGGGGCGATATGGCTGATTTGGTTGAACTCGCCGCCTATCTGACGGAAAAGCGCCCGGATGCGGTGCTGGCCACGGAACTGGCGTTTGGAGAGCTGAATGTGACCGTGGCGTTGCCGGCGCTGGTGTCGTTCATTGGCTTTCTGACCGTTGACCCGGCCTGCAAGTTCTCGTCTTTGGTGGACATTACAGCGGTCGATCTGCCCGAGCGGGTGGAGCGGTTCGATGTGATTTATCACTTCCTGTCGATGTACACCAACGCCCGTATCCGGCTGAAGGTGGCGGTGGGTGAAGACGATATGGTGCCGTCGATCCATCTGGTGCATCCGTCCGCGAATTGGTTTGAGCGCGAAGTGTTCGATATGTTCGGCATCCTGTTCTCGGGCCACCCGGATTTGCGGCGGATTCTGACGGATTACGGCTTTCGCGGCCATCCTTTGCGTAAGGATTTCCCGACCACGGGTTACACCGAAGTCCGCTACGACGAGGCGCAAAAGCGGGTTGTGTATGAGCCAGTCAATCTGGTGCAGGAATACCGTCAATTTGATTTCATGAGCCCGTGGGAGGGTGCGAAATACATCCTGCCGGGTGATGAGAAGAAAGCATAAGGGGCTGATCATGGACGGCGATATCCGCGTGAACACCTATGATGATGGCACGACTGACAGCTTGGCGGGCGAGCAGCGCATCCGCAATTTCAACATCAACTTCGGCCCGCAACACCCTGCTGCGCATGGGGTTTTGCGCTTGGTGTTGGAGTTGGACGGCGAGATTGTTGAGCGCTGCGATCCGCATATTGGTCTGTTGCACCGTGGCACCGAAAAGCTGATGGAAAGCCGGACCTATCTGCAAAACCTGCCGTATTTTGATCGGCTGGATTATGTGGCGCCGATGAATCAGGAACATGCTTGGTGTCTGGCGATTGAGCGGTTGACCGGGACGGCTGTGCCTCGGCGGGCGTCGTTGATCCGGGTTTTGTATTCTGAGATTGGCCGGATACTCAACCATTTGTTGAACACCACCACGCAGGCGATGGATGTGGGGGCGTTGACGCCGCCGCTTTGGGGTTTTGAAGAACGCGAAAAGCTGATGGTGTTTTATGAGCGGGCGTCCGGCGCGCGTTTGCACTCGGCCTATTTCCGCCCCGGCGGCGTGCATCAGGATCTGCCGCCCGATCTGATCAATGATATTGAAGCTTGGACCGAGACGTTCCCGAAAGTGCTGGAAGATCTGCACGGGCTTCTGACCGAGAACCGCATCTTCAAGCAGCGGAATGCCGATATTGGCGTGGTGACGGAAGACGACATCCAGAAATACGGCTTCTCGGGCGTGATGGTGCGCGGCTCAGGTCTGGCTTGGGATTTGCGCCGCAGCCAACCCTATGAATGTTATGACGAATTTGAGTTCAAAATCCCAGTCGGCAAGAACGGCGATTGCTATGATCGTTATCTGTGCCGGATGGAGGAGATGACTCAGTCGATCCACATCATCCGCCAGTGCATCGTGAAACTGCGCGCCGAGCCGGGTGAGGTTTTGACCCGTGGCAAGCTGTCGCCGCCGAAGCGGGGCGAGATGAAGACCTCGATGGAGGCCTTGATTCACCACTTCAAACTCTACACCGAGGGCTTCCATGTGCCTGCCGGGGAAGTTTACGCGGCGGTTGAGGCACCGAAGGGTGAGTTTGGCGTTTATCTGAAAGCGGATGGCACCAACAAACCCTACCGCGCCAAAATCCGCGCGCCGGGGTTCCTGCATTTGCAGGCGATGGATTATATCTGCAAAGGTCACCAGTTGGCCGACGTTTCTGCAATCATCGGCACGATGGATATCGTGTTCGGGGAGGTCGACCGCTAATGCTCCGCCGTCTGCACAAAGAACAACCCGCGTCGTTTGCTTTTACCCCGGCCAATCTGGCTTGGGCGGAGGGGCAGATTGCGAAATACCCTGAGGGGCGTCAGGCCTCGGCGATCATTCCGCTGTTGTGGCGCGCGCAAGAGCAGGAGGGGTGGCTCACCCGTCCGGCGATTGAGCATGTCGCGGATAAGCTGGGGATGGCGTATATCCGGGCGCTGGAAGTGGCGACGTTTTACTTCATGTTCCAGCTGCAACCCGTTGGGTCTGTGGCACATATCCAGATTTGCGGCACCACGTCCTGCATGATTTGCGGGGCCGAGGAGTTGATTGCGGTTTGCAAGGAACTGGTCGCGGATAAGGCGCATGCGCTTTCGGCGGATGGCAAGTTTTCTTGGGAAGAGGTCGAATGTCTCGGCGCTTGCGCCAATGCGCCGATGGCGCAGATCGGCAAGGATTATTACGAGGATTTGACGGCGGACAAGCTGCGGGCTTTGATCGGGCGGTTCTCGAACGGCGAGGTTCCGGTGCCGGGGCCGCAGAATGGGCGCTATGCGGCGGAGCCTTTGTCGGGGCTGACCTCGTTGAAAGACCATGAAGCCGGGCGCAAGCCTTATAATGCAAGTGTGCAGGCGGCGGTGGATATTGGCGACACGGTGAAGCGGATTGATGGCACCGAAGTGCCGCTCTTGACGCCGTGGATCGCGAAATCGGTGTCGGCTGATCCGAAAACGGCGGCGATGCCTGCGGGCTCGGCTGCGGTTGGACTGATGTCTGCTCCGGTGAAGGCTGAGGCTGCGCCGAAGGCTGAAAAGCCAAAAGCCAAGGTTGAGGCGGCTCCGGTCGCGACGACTGAGGGTGGCACGCAGCCGAAAGCCTTGAAGGCTGCGCGCAAGGGCGTGGCGGATGATTTGCAACAGCTTGAGGGCATCGGCCCGGTGCTGGAGAAGCTATGCCATGGACTTGGCATCTTCCACTTTGACCAGATCGCGGCTTTCGGGCCTGCGGAAGTGGCGTGGATGGATGGCAATCTGAAGGGCTTCCGGGGGCGCGTCACGCGGGACAAATGGGTGGCGCAGGCCAAGCTGATCGGTGAGATCGGGCTGGAGGCCTTCCTGATCCGCGCCAAGACCAATGAGTATTGAGGGCTATAATGGACCACGCACATGATCACCATGCAGATGATGGGGCAGTTGATGGGCCTTGGGCTGGCGGCTGGCTTGTTGCTGTTCTGGCCGCTTTGATCGCGGTTGGGCTGGCGCGCTGGCTGGGTGAGGTTGGCGGAATGGCTGCGGTGATCGTGGGCCTTGTGGTGTTCGGGGTGTACGCTGTGCTTCTGGGCAATGGCGGGGTGGAATTGACCGAGGCGCATGGTCCCGGCGATGATCACGGCCACGGGCATCACTGAGATGGCACAGCTTCCACAGGATAAATCGGCGCGGCAGACCAGACTGGTGGCTTTGGTGATTGCGGGCACGATGATCTTGTGGATGGCGGGTCAGCAGATTGGCGCGGAACTCGGCTTGCCACTGAAATACACGCTGCTGCTCGATCTGGCGGCTTTGGCCGGGTTCGTCTGGGCCTTGGTTGTGACCTATCAAATTTGGCGCGCGCGCCGCACGTAAGGAAGGGGCTCTCATGCTCGACGATAAGGACCGCATCTTTACCAACCTTTACGGCATGCACGACCGTTCCTTGGCGGGCGCGCGGGCGCGGGGCCATTGGGATGGCACGGCGGAGATCATCGCGCGTGGGCGTGATAAGATTGTCGAGCAGATGAAGGCGTCCGGTTTGCGTGGGCGCGGCGGGGCTGGCTTTCCAACCGGGCTGAAATGGTCGTTCATGCCGAAGCAGTCGGATGGCCGTCCGTCTTATCTGGTGGTGAACGCGGACGAGTCCGAACCCGGCACCTGCAAAGACCGTGAGATCATGCGGCACGACCCCCATACGCTGATCGAGGGCTGTCTGATTGCATCGTTCGCGATGGGGGCGAATGCGTGCTACATCTACATTCGCGGCGAATATATCCGCGAGCGTGAGGCTTTGCAGGCGGCACTGGACGAATGTTATGACGCGGGGCTGCTGGGCAAGAATGCTGCGAAATCCGGTTGGGATTTTGATTGCTATCTGCACCATGGTGCGGGGGCGTATATTTGCGGTGAAGAAACCGCTTTGCTGGAAAGCCTTGAGGGCAAGAAGGGCATGCCGCGGATGAAACCGCCGTTCCCGGCAGGCTCTGGCCTTTATGGCTGCCCGACCACGGTGAACAATGTGGAGAGCATCGCGGTGGTGCCGACCATCCTGCGCCGCGGGCCGGAGTGGTTTGCGGGTTTTGGTCGGCCGAACAATGCCGGGACCAAGCTGTTCGGGATTTCCGGCCATGTGAACAACCCCTGCGTGGTTGAAGAAGCCATGTCGATCACTTTGCGCGAGTTGCTCGATGTGCATTGCGGTGGCGTGCGCGGTGGCTGGAAGAACATCAAGGCGGTGATCCCCGGTGGCTCGTCGGTGCCGATGCTGAACGCGGCACAATGCGAAGACGCGATCATGGATTTCGACTGGCTGCGCGAGCAAAGGTCCGGCCTGGGCACAGCGGCGGTGATCGTGATGGATCAGTCGACAGATGTGATCAAGGCGATCTGGCGGCTGTCAAAGTTCTACAAGCACGAGTCCTGCGGCCAATGCACGCCCTGCCGCGAAGGCACCGGCTGGATGATGCGGGTGATGGACCGTCTGGTGCGCGGCGAGGCCGAGGTTGAGGAAATCGACATGTTGCTCTCGGTGACCAAGCAGGTCGAAGGCCACACCATTTGCGCCTTGGGCGATGCGGCGGCTTGGCCTATTCAGGGTCTGGTGCGGCATTTCCGCGAAGAAATCGAAGATCGCATCAAGGCCAAGCGCACCGGGCGCATGGGCGCGATGGCGGCGGAGTAAGCGATGCGTCTTGCGCTGGTATTGGCAATCGGGATGGGCTTGGCCCCGCTTTCTGCGGGTGCTGAGGCCTATCCGGGTTTGCAGATTCCAGCCGAGCATCGCGGTGTGAAATATATGGTGGAACTCACCGCCGAGGATACCGTCGGGCCGTTCGATGCGCGGGTGTGGCGGATCGACGGCAGCTCGATGTCTTACGAGCGTAAGATTGGGCGGGACTTGGTGAAAGAGGCCTGTGGCTCTGAGGGCTACGCGGTGGGCAACACCAAATCCAAGCTGGTTAAAGGCCAGTTGATCTTTAAGGGGGGCTGCCAGTGATGCGGGCCTTTGCGATGATCAGCATGGCAGGGTTGAGCGCTTGCGTCAGTGGCGCGCGTCCGATGGCTTTGGCGGAAAGCGGTCCGGTTGCGGTCGATATGGCCGGGCAATCCTATATCGCCGATCTGCAACCAACCGAGGCGGGGCCGGTTCTGGCGGTGACACGGCAGGGTGCTGCGTTTGGCAATTTTGAGGGGCTTGAGGCAAAGCGGGCCGCAGAGGCGTTTTGCGAAATGCGCGGGCGGGTGGTGAACCGCGCGGCGTATGGCCATTACACGGGCGGCGCTTGGCTGTTCAAAGGGGGCTGCGCATGATCTGGGCGGCTTTGATGGGCGATAACCTGCCCCAGACACGGTCTTGTCATGGGATATCAGCGGCTTCGCGGGATATGGTCCGGGCTGGAAATGCCAAGGAGGCCCAAATGACCAAATTTTTCCGCAGTCTGACGCTGGTTGCTGTGATCGCCGCAAGCCCTGCGCTGGCGCTGGAGCCGTTGAACAAAGACGCGCATGTGACCGAATCTTTGGTCGCGGTGCGTGTGGGCGATACGATCCGCAACACCTGCCCCTCGATCAGCGCCAAGATGTTCACTGTGCTGGCGAAGTGGAATGATCTGAAGGGCTATCTGCGCGACAAGGGCTATACCGAGGAAGAAGTCGAAGCCTTTCGCAATGATAAGGTCGAAAAGGCCCGCATCAAGGGCTTGGCGGCGGCGTATCTGGCGAAGGCCGGCGCGGTTGAGGGCGACGTGGAAAGCTACTGCAAAGTGGGCCGCGATGAGATCGCCAAGGGCACTTTGACGGGCAGCCTGCTGAGGTCGTACAAATGATGGGCAAGCCCGGATACCATCTGGCCGAATTGAACGTGGGGCGCCTGTTGGCCCCCACCGACGATCCGCGTGTGGCGGAGTTCATGGGCGCGTTGGACCGGGTGAACGGGCTTGGCAAACGGATGCCGGGGTTTGTCTGGATGATGGAAGGCTCGGGCGAGCCGGGGACTGGGAATACCGAGGCGAAGATCGACGGTGATCCGCAGTTTGTTTCCAACCTGACGGTTTGGGAAAGTGCGGCAGAGCTGGAGAATTTCGTTTTCGGCACTGTGCATCGGGTGTTCTACGAGCGCCGGGCCGAGTGGTTTGAAGTTTTGGGCAAGATGCATTTCGTGATGTGGTGGGTGCCGATTGGACATAAACCCTCGCTGGAAGAGGCACTTGCGCGGCTTGCGGAAGTGCAGGCAAACGGCGATACGGACCGGGCGTTTGGCTGGTCTTATTTGAAAGCAGCGCAGGGGATGAAAATCCGGCAATGTATAGGGGTGGCGGCAGCATGACCTACCTCTCCGCCTTATACGCCCCCATTTTTTCAGTTGTACTGCTATTGGCAACTCCCGCGCTGACATTGGTTCTGATGCGGCGTGCAGGTGTTCGTGGGATTGCGCTGAGCTTGGTGGCGTTGCCTCCGCTGGCGCTCATTCTGGGTGCAGTTGTATTCCAGTACTTGATGATGACTGACAGAGCTTACGGCTATCTGCTGCAACTCGCTGCTGCTAAGACGATTGCCGTCAGTATCGCTGCGATCTCGCCACTTCTCATTCTAGCCATGGTTAAATGGCCCGTTCTCGACAACTCCCGCACGCAAGTGGAAACATTCGAATGACCAACCTCAAGAAAATCAGCATCGACGGGATCGAAGTTGAAGTCGATGGCGCGATGACGATCATTCAGGCGGCGGAAGTCGCCGGGGTGGCAATTCCGCGGTTCTGCTATCACGAGCGCCTCACGATTGCGGGCAACTGCCGGATGTGTCTGGTCGAGGTTGTCGGCGGTCCGCCGAAACCGGCGGCATCCTGTGCGATGCAGGTGCGCGATCTGCGGCCCGGCCCGAATGGTGAAGCGCCTTTGGTCAAGACCACTTCGCCGATGGTGAAGAAGGCCCGAGAGGGGGTGATGGAATTTTTGCTGATCAACCACCCGCTCGATTGCCCGATTTGCGATCAGGGCGGTGAGTGCGATCTGCAGGATCAGGCGATGGCGTTTGGCGTCGATTTCAGCCGCTACCGCGAGCCGAAGCGGGCGTCTGAGGATTTGAACCTTGGGCCACTGGTGGAAACCAAGATGACGCGGTGCATTTCCTGCACCCGTTGCGTGCGGTTTACCTCGGAAGTGGCGGGCATCTTGCAGATGGGCCAGACCGGGCGCGGCGAGGATGCTGAGATTACCTCGTATCTGAACGCGACTTTGGACAGCAATCTGCAAGGTAATATCATTGACCTTTGCCCGGTGGGGGCGCTGACCTCAAAGCCCTATGCGTTCACCGCGCGGCCTTGGGAGTTGACCAAGACCGAAAGCATCGACGTGATGGATGCTTTGGGGTCCAACATCCGTATCGACACCAAGGGCCGCGAAGTGATGCGGATTTTGCCGCGCAACCATGACGGCGTGAATGAGGAATGGATTTCCGATAAGACGCGGTTTGTTTGGGACGGGTTGCGTCGTCAGCGTCTGGACACGCCTTACGTGCGGGAGAATGGCCGTCTGCGCAAAGCCGGTTGGGGAGAGGCTTTGGCTTTGGCCGCCGCTGCTGTGAAGGGCAAGAAAGTGACGGGTTTGGTCGGCGATTTGGCCTCGGTTGAGGCAGCGTATTCGCTGAAGGCGCTGATTGAATCCTTGGGCGGCAAGGTGGAAAGCCGCACCGATGGCGCGCGGTTGCCGATGGGCAATCGCTCGGCCTATGTCGGCACGGCGGCGATTGAGGATATCGACAGCGCCAAGACGATCCTGCTGATCGGCACCAATCCGCGTGTTGAAAGCCCTGTGCTGAATGCGCGGATCCGCAAGGCTTGGACAGCGGGCGCGAATGTCGGGCTGATCGGTGAAGCGGTTGATCTGACTTATGATTACAAGCACATGGGCACGGATCGCGCGGCCTTGGCTAATCTGGTTGGCAAAGTGACCGAGAAGCCGAATACCATTGTGATCGTCGGGCAGGGTGCTTTGAACGAGGCGGATGGTGAGGCGGTTCTGGCGCATGCGATGGCCTATGCGCAGGGCGCTGGGGCTAAACTGCTGGTCTTGCACACGGCGGCTGGTCGCGTGGGTGCGATGGATGTTGGTGCTGTGACCGAGGGTGGTCTGGCTGCGGCGACGGAGGGCGCAGAGGTGATCTACAACCTCGGCGCGGATGAGGTTGAGATCGCGGTGGGGCCGTTCGTGATTTATCAGGGTTCGCATGGCGACCGGGGTGCCAATCGCGCCGATATCATCTTCCCGGCGGCGGCTTATACGGAAGAAAGCGGGTTGTTCGTCAACACCGAAGGTCGTCCTCAGCTGGCGCAGCGCGCGGGGTTTGCGCCGGGCGAGGCGAAAGAGGGCTGGGCGATCTTGCGGGCGTTCTCGGCGGAAGTGGGGAAAACCCTGCCGTGGGATAGCTTGGCCGCGTTGCGTCGGGCGCTGATTGCACAGCATCCCCATCTGGGGATGGTCGATCATGTGCCAAGCAACGATTGGCAACCGCTGGCGGTGCGCGATATGGGCAAGGCGACGTTCCGCAATGCCTTCAAGGGCTTCTATCTGACCAACCCGATTGCGCGGGCCTCGAAAGTGATGGGCGAGCTGGCGGCGATGGAAGAGACCCGCGCGAAAACCCCGATGGCGGCGGAGTAAGACATGCGGCTTCTCGCCCCCTTTGTGATCGGATTGGCTGCCTTTGGCGGTCTGTTCGCTTGCGCGGGCGAGAAACCTGTGACGAATGCAGCGTTCAATCCGACCTATAAGGGGATCGAGACGATCCTTTTGGACGGTGATCTGGTGAATTTCCGGGTGGCGATGACCGGCGCGCGGGATGACAAAGACGTGGCGGCTTATGCGGCCTGTGCGGCTGCGCAATATGCGCTGATCCGGGGCTTTGGATTCGCGCGCCATGTGCGTACGAACGTGGCGATAAAGGCTGGCGTTTGGCGGGGGGATGCAGTTTACACCATCTCGGCGTCGCTGCCGCGCGGTGTGAAAACGATAGATGCCGAAGTGACCGTGCGCGATTGTGGTGCGCAGGGAATACCGACGGTTTAAGGCCTAAGATAAGGCCGCTTAAGTTAAGGGAACGTGAGGGATCATGGCTGACTTTCTGCAAACCGGGCTGGGGATCGCGCTGCTGATCGCGCTGCAAAGCCTTGCCATCGTTGCTTTTGTGATGCTGAGCTTGCTGTTCCTCGTCTACGGCGACCGTAAAATCTGGGCGGCGGTGCAGATGCGCAAGGGGCCGAACGTGGTGGGGCCGTTTGGCTTGCTGCAATCGGTGGCCGATGCGCTGAAATATGTGGTGAAGGAAATCGTGGTGCCCGCAGGGGCTGATCGCGCGGTGTTCTTTCTGGCACCGATCCTCAGCTTCGTGCTGGCGATCCTCGCTTGGGCGGTGATCCCGTTTGATAGCGGCTGGGTGCTGGCGGATATCAATGTCGCCATCCTGTTCGTGTTCGCAGCCTCCTCGCTTGAGGTGTACGGCGTGATCATGGGCGGCTGGGCGTCGAACTCGAAATACCCATTCTTGGGGTCGTTGCGCTCGGCGGCGCAGATGATTTCCTATGAGGTCAGTCTCGGCCTGATCATCATCGGTATCATCATCTCGACCGGGTCGATGAGCTTCAGCTCTATCGTTCACGCCCAATCCGGCAATCTTGGCCTGCTGAACTGGTATTGGCTGCCGCACTTCCCGATGGTGTTCTTGTTCTTCATCAGCGCCTTGGCCGAAACCAACCGCCCGCCGTTCGACTTGCCGGAAGCGGAGTCGGAACTGGTCGCGGGTTTCATGGTGGAATATTCCTCGACCCCGTACCTTCTGTTCATGGCCGGCGAATATATCGCGATCTTCCTGATGTGCGCGCTGATCTCGCTGTTGTTCTTCGGCGGCTGGCTGTCGCCGATCCCCGGATTGGCCGATGGCTGGTGGTGGATGGTCGCCAAAATGTGGGTGTTCTTCTTTATGTTCGCCATGGTGAAGGCTATCGTGCCGCGCTACCGCTATGACCAGCTGATGCGGATTGGCTGGAAAGTGTTTCTGCCGCTGTCCTTGGGCTGGGTGGTGATCGTGTCGTTCTTGGCAAAATATGAAGTATTCGGCGGCTTTTGGGCGCGCTGGACGATGGGAGGCTGATCATGGGTCCGGCACGCACAACTGACTATACCCGCGCAGCGAAGTATTTCCTGCTGTTTGACTTCATCAAAGGCTTTGGCCTTGGCTTCAAATACTTCTTCGCGCCGAAATCGACGCTGAACTATCCGCATGAAAAGGGGCCGCTGTCGCCGCGCTTCCGGGGGGAGCATGCTTTGCGCCGCTATCCGAATGGCGAAGAACGCTGCATTGCCTGCAAGCTGTGCGAGGCGATTTGCCCGGCGCAGGCGATCACCATTGATGCCGAACCGCGTGAGGATGGCTCGCGCCGCACCACGCGGTATGACATCGACATGACCAAATGCATCTATTGCGGCTTCTGTCAGGAAGCCTGCCCGGTGGATGCGATTGTCGAGGGGCCGAATTTTGAATTCTCCACCGAAACCCGCGAGGAGTTGTTTTATAACAAAGACAAACTCTTGGCGAATGGCGCGCGGTGGGAAGCCGAGATTGCCCGCAATCTTGAACTCGACGCGCCGTATCGGTGAAGGACATGACAGACGCATTCAACCAGATCTTCAAGCAGATGATGGAGCAGGGCAGCCAGATGGCGAAGGCCTTTGCGCCGGGCCTAGAGGGCGTCGATGTCAAGGCGTTTGAAAAGCTGTTCCCGGCGATGCCGAAGGAAATGCTGGAGGCGTTCTTTGGCAAGACCTTCAACCCGGAAGGCCTTGATGCCCGCACCCGTTTTCTGGTGACCATCGCGGCGCTGACCGTGCTGGGTCCTTTGGGCGAGTCGCAGATGCGGGTGACGGTGAAGAATGCTTTGGCCGCAGGGGCCACCAAACGCGAGATCGCCGAGGTGATCTGGCAAATGTCGATGTTCGGTGGCCCGCCCGCCATGCAGAAAGCTTTGGAGACCGCGCAGGCGGTTTTCGCTGAAACTGAGGAGAAAGCGCCATGAGCGTTGCAGATCTGGCCTTTTACGCGTTTTCCACCGTCACCATTGCGGCGGGTTTGCTGGTGACGCTGAGCCGAAATCCGGTGCATTCGGTGCTGTGGCTGATCCTCGCGTTCCTGTCCTCGGCGGGGCTGTTCGTGCTCTTGGGCGCGGAATTCGTCGCCATGCTGCTGATCATCGTCTATGTCGGCGCGGTTGCCGTGCTGTTCCTGTTCGTGGTGATGATGCTGGACATCGACTTTGAGGAACTGAAGGGCGAGATGTCGCGCTACATGCCGCTGGGTCTGTTGGTTGGCGTGATCATCATCATGCAACTGGTGCTGGGCGTCGGCGCTTGGGTGCAAGCCGATGGCGCGATGGGTCTGCGCGCGGCGGTGACGCCGGAGCTTGCGCAGATGGAAAACACCCGCGCTTTGGGCCTGCTGATCTATGACAAATACCTGATCTTGTTCCAACTTTCGGCCTTGGTACTGCTGGTCGCGATGATCGGCGCGATCCTGTTGACCCTGCGCCACCGCAAAGACGTGAAACGCCAGAACGTGCTGCATCAGATGTGGCGCGACCCGGCGAAGGCGATGGAATTGATGGATCCGAAACCGGGGCAGGGGTTGTGATTAGGGGTAAGGCTATGAAGACAAAACTAATATTGGCAACGCTTAACGGCGTATTGTTGGTCACTCCTGCTTTTGCTGAAGTCTCTGTAAATGTTCCTTCTGACAGCAGTGCGTCTTATTTCGTTATGGACTTAAAGAAGGTCGGGGATGGAAGTTTGGAAATCACAACTCGGCGCGAAGGCTCATCAGGCACAAGCTATGCGACACGGAAGGTCACATGTAGCCCTCTACGATTTGGCTATATTGCCGACAGTGACGATTTGGCTGGCCTTTCTGACCGTGACGAAAACCCATCAATGAGCGAATTGGTGTCGGGGTCCATTTCTGATGTGATCTCGAAGTTCGCCTGCAATCACTAATAGCGAGAATAAAAAATGGTGGGACTGGAACATTACCTCGTGGTGGCGGCGGCTTTGTTCGTCATCGGGATCTTTGGCATCTTCCTGAACCGGAAGAATGTCATCGTCATTCTGATGTCGATCGAGCTGATGCTGCTGGCGGTCAACATCAACTTCGTCGCCTTCTCGTCGCAGCTGGGCGATCTGGTGGGGCAGGTGTTTACCATGTTCATCCTGACGGTGGCGGCGGCAGAGGCGGCGATTGGCCTTGCGATCCTGGTGGTGTTCTTCCGCAACCGCGGCACCATTGATGTCGAAGATGTTAACGTGATGAAGGGCTGAGATCATGGATATGCAACTCAGCGCGCAGATCATTCTGTTTGCACCTTTGATGGGCGCAATCCTCTGCGGCTTCGGCTGGCGCTTGATTGGCGAGACGGCGGCGACGTGGCTGACCACGCTGCTGCTGTTCGTCGGCGCGATCCTGTCATGGTATATTTTCCTGACCTTTCAGGGCGATACCCAGCACATCACCGTGCTGCGGTTTATCGAATCTGGCACGCTGAGCACCGAATGGGGCATCCGCCTCGACCGGATGTCGGCGATCATGCTGGTGGTGGTGAACTCGGTTTCGGCGCTCGTGCATCTCTATTCGCAAGGCTACATGGCGCATGATGAGAACTGGGCGCATGTGGAGAGTTATCGTCCGCGGTTCTTCGCGTATCTGTCGTTCTTCACGTTTTCGATGCTGGCGCTGATCACCTCGGACAATCTGGTGCAGATGTTCTTTGGCTGGGAGGGCGTGGGCGTTGCCTCATACCTGCTGATCGGGTTCTACTACCGTAAACCTTCCGCCAATGCCGCCGCGATCAAGGCGTTTGTGGTCAACCGGGTTGGCGACTTCGGCTTCGCGTTGGGGATTTTCGCGCTGTATTATCTGACCGACAGCATCAAGTTTGATGAGGTTTTCGCGGCAGCACCACAACTGGCGCAGACCAATCTGCATTTCCTCTGGGCCGACTGGAACGCCGCCAATCTGATCGGCGTGCTGCTGTTCATCGGTGCTTGCGGCAAGTCGGCACAACTGTTCCTGCACACTTGGTTGCCCGACGCGATGGAAGGCCCGACCCCGGTGTCGGCGCTGATCCACGCCGCAACCATGGTGACGGCGGGGGTGTTTCTGGTCTGCCGGATGTCGCCGCTTTATGAATATGCGCCGGATGCCAAGACGATGATTGTGGTGGTTGGGGCCACCACGGCGTTCTTTGCCGCCACCGTGGGCCTTGTGCAGAACGACATCAAACGCGTGATCGCCTATTCGACCTGTTCGCAGCTGGGCTATATGTTCGTGGCGGCTGGCGTCGGCATGTATCCGGTGGCGATGTTCCACCTGTTCACCCATGCGTTCTTCAAAGCGATGCTGTTCCTCGGCGCAGGCTCGGTGATCACCGCTATGCACCATGAGCAGGATATGCGGAACTATGGTGGCCTCAGGAAGAAAATCCCGCTGACGTTCTGGGCGATGATGATCGGCACTTTGGCGATCACCGGGGTGGGGATTCCGCTGACGCATTACGGCTTTGCCGGGTTCCTGTCGAAAGATGCAGTGATTGAAAGCGCTTGGGTGGGGTCGAACTATGCCTTCACTTTGCTGGTGATCGCGGCGTTCATGACCTCGTTCTACTCATGGCGGCTGATGTTCATGACCTTCTACGGCAAGCCGAAGGGCGACACCCATGCCTATGATCATGCGCATGAAAGCCCGCTGACGATGCTGATCCCGCTGGGGGTGCTGGCTTTGGGCGCGGTGTTTGCGGGCATGATCTGGTACAACAGCTTCTTCGGCGATGAGGCGAAGATGCGGGCGTGGTTCAACATGGAACCGGCGCATGAGGAGATGGCCGAGGCGGCAGAAGCTCCGGCAACCGAGGCTGTCGCGACTGCGGCAACCGAGGCGGCTCCGGCGACCGAAACCGTTGTGGCTGCGACCGCTGAACCTGCGGCCCCCGTTCCTCTGGAACCGGGCGTTGCCCCGAAAGGTGCGATCTATCTTGGTGCCGACAACCATGTGCTGCATCACGCGCATGAGGCGCCGAACTGGGTTAAGGTTTCGCCTTTCATCGCCATGGTTTTGGGCTTCCTGCTGGCGTTCCAGTTCTACATCCGCCGCCCGGAACTGCCCGGCAAACTGGCCACCCAACAGCGCCCGCTGTATCTGTTCTTGCTGAACAAATGGTACTTTGACGAGCTGTACAATGTGATCTTCGTCAAGCCCGCGTTCTGGCTCGGCAATTTCCTGTGGAAAAAGGGTGACGGGGTGGTGATTGACGGCGCGCTGAATGGGGTGGCACTGGGGATCATCCCGTTCTTCACCAAACTCGCCGGGCGCTGGCAATCGGGCTACGTCTTTACATATGCCTTCGCGATGGTGCTGGGGATTGCTGCCCTGCTGACTTGGATGACGCTTACGGTGGGACATTAAGAGCATGACTTATCTTCTTTCCATCATTATCTTCCTGCCCGCAGTGGCCGCCGCCATTCTGGCGCTGTTCCTACGCGGCTCGAATGAGGCCACCGCCAATAACGCCAAATGGCTTGCGCTGATCGCCACCACGGCAACCTTCATCGTCTCGCTGTTCGTGCTGAAAGGCTTTGACGCGACCAACACCGGCTTTCAATTCGTTGAAGAAGCCTCTTGGATCGTCGGGTTGAAATACAAGCTGGGCGTCGATGGCATCTCGATCCTGTTCGTGATGCTGACGACCTTCCTGATGCCGATCACCATTCTGTCGTGCTGGGGCGTGACGGACCGCGTCAAGGAATACATGATCGCCTTCCTGCTGCTGGAAACGCTGATGCTCGGCGTGTTCTTGGCGCTGGACCTCGTGCTGTTCTACCTGTTCTTCGAGGCTGGCCTGATCCCGATGTTCCTGATCATCGGTATCTGGGGTGGCAAGGACCGCATCTATGCGGCGTTCAAGTTCTTCCTCTATACCTTCCTCGGCTCGGTGCTGATGCTAGTTGCGATGATCGCGATGTATTGGGCGGCGAAAACCACCGATATTCCGACTTTGATGGCGTTCAAGTTCGACAGCGCCCCGATGGTGGTGCTGGGGATGAGCATTACGGGCGGTCTGCAAACCTTGCTGTTTCTCGCGTTTTTCGCCAGCTTTGCGGTGAAAATGCCGATGTGGCCGGTGCATACTTGGCTTCCCGATGCACACGTTCAGGCCCCGACGGCGGGCTCGGTCGTTCTTGCGGCGATTTTGCTGAAAATGGGTGGCTACGGCTTCCTGCGCTTCAGCCTGCCGATGTTCCCGGTGGGGGCGGAGGTGCTGTCGTCGCTGGTGTTCTGGATGTCGGCGATTGCCATCGTCTACACCTCGCTGGTGGCGCTGGCGCAGTCGGATATGAAAAAGCTGATCGCTTATTCCTCGGTGGCACACATGGGTTATGTGACCATGGGGATTTTCACTGCCAATCAACAAGGCGTCGATGGCGCGATGTTCCAGATGATCAGCCACGGCTTTATCTCTGGCGCGATGTTCCTTTGTGTGGGCGTGATCTATGATCGGATGCACACCCGCGAGATTGATGCCTGCGGTGGCCTCGTCAACCGGATGCCCGCCTACGCCTTGGTGTTCATGTTCTTCACCATGGCCAACGTCGGCCTGCCCGGCACATCGGGTTTTGTCGGTGAATTCCTCGTGCTGGCCGGGATCTTCCAAGTCAACACTTGGGTCGCTGCCGTGGCGACTTCTGGCGTGATCTTCTCAGCGGCCTACGGGCTTTACCTCTATCGACGCGTTGCTTTCGGGGCGCTGGTGAAAGAGGCTCTTGCCACCATCCAAGACATGAGCCGACGTGAGCGCGCGATCTTCGCGCCGCTGATCGTGATGACTTTGCTGCTGGGCGTCTATCCGGCGCTGGTGACCGATGTCATCGGGCCATCGGTGAAGGCGCTTGTCGATAACTACCAAACGGCCGTGACGGCCTTTGCTGCGAACTAAGGGACAGACCAGATGAACGCTTTAGACTTTCATATCGTCCTGCCCGAGGTTTTGCTGGCGATCTATGCCATGGCCGCGCTGCTGGGCTGCGTCTACGCGGGCAAAGACGCGCTGACGGGGGCGGTGACTTGGGCCACGGCGGGCGTGTTCGTGGCGCTGGCTGCTTATATCGGCTTTGCGGGCGAGGGTGCAAATGTCGCCTTCGGTGGCATGTTCATCGACGACGCTTTCGCGCGCTTTGCCAAGGTGGTGATCCTGCTGTCGGCGGCGGGCGTGTTGGTGATGTCGCAAGACTACCTCGCGCGCAACGAGATGGGGCGGTTTGAATATCCGATCCTCGTCGCACTCGCGGTGATCGGCATGATGTTCATGGTGTCGGCAGGCGATCTGATGCTGCTCTATCTGGGGTTGGAGCTGCAATCTTTGGCGCTTTATGTCGTTGCTGCGATGAAGCGCGATGATGCGAAATCGACCGAGGCCGGGTTGAAGTATTTCGTGCTCGGCTCGCTGTCGTCGGGCCTGCTGCTTTATGGGGCGTCGCTGGTCTACGGCTTTGCAGGCACCACGCTGTTCTCTGGCATCCTGACGACGCTTGCTGCGCCGCATATCGGTCTGGTGATTGGTCTGGTGTTCCTGATCGCGGGCATGGCGTTCAAGGTTTCGGCGGCCCCGTTCCACATGTGGACGCCGGATGTTTATGAAGGTTCGCCCACACCTGTGACCGCGTTCTTTGCCACCGCGCCGAAAGCGGCGGCGATGGCAATGATCGCGCGGGTGGTGTTTGATGCCTTTGGGGCGATCCCGGCACAGTGGGGGCAGGTTCTGGCGGCTTTGGCGGTGCTGTCGATGTTCCTCGGCGCGGTTGCCGCCATCGGTCAGCGCGACATCAAGCGCCTGATGGCCTATTCCTCGATTGCCCATATGGGCTATGCTTTGGTCGGTCTGGCCTCTGGCACGGTTGAGGGTGTGCAGGCCATGCTGATCTATATGGCGATCTATGTCACCATGAACCTTGGCACCTTTGCCTTCATCATGTCGCTGGAGCGCGATGGCAAATCCATCAGCGATATCGACAGCCTGAACATGTTCTCGAAACGCGAGCCATTGAAGGCGCTGGCCGTGCTGATCCTGATGTTCAGTCTGGCGGGCGTGCCGCCGATGCTGGGCTTTTTCGGGAAATTCTATGTGCTGAAAGCCGCCGTTGATGCCGGGATGACATGGCTTGCACTGGCGGGGGCTGTGGCCTCGGTGATCGGCGCGTTCTACTATCTGCGCATCGTGTTCTTCATGTATTTCGGGCGCGATACCGAAGGTGCGAGCAGCCGGATGGTGCCGGTGCAATGGCTGATGCTGGTGGCGGTGGCGGCGGTGATGCTGCTGGGCGTGATTAACCTGTTCGGCATCGAAGTGGTGGCTGCAACGGCGGCGCAAGCGCTTGTCGGCTAAGCCCGCATGGCCTGCGGGCGTGGCACGCCACGTCCTTGCCTCGGTCGATAGCACCAATGCCCATGCTTTGCGTATGGCCCCGGACACTCCGGGGCCTGCGTGGTTTCTGGGGCTGGAGCAAACCGCAGGCCGGGGCAGGCGGGCGCGGCCTTGGGCAAGCCCATTGGGCAATTTCTACGGCACTTTATTGCTGCATCCTAAGGAGCCGCCCGAGCAGATCGCCCTGCGCAGCTTTGCCGCCAGCTTGGCGCTGCGCGATGCCTTTGTCAGCCTGACCGGACTGCCCGGTGCTTTTGCGCTGAAATGGCCGAATGATGTGCTGCTGAATGGCGGTAAGGTGGCGGGGATTTTGCTGGAAAGCACGGCCTCCAAGACGGGCTTTGATCTTGCCATCGGCATCGGCGTCAATCTGATCGGCGCACCCGATCCGGCGGCGGTGGAGCTGGGGGCGACGATCCCGGTCAGCCTGCTGGCCGAGACGGGCCTGCGCGTGACGCCCGAGGCTTTTCTGGATGCTCTCGCCCCCGCCTATGCGGTGTGGGAGACAGTTTTTGTTAACCAAGGATTCACCGCCTTGCGTCAGGAATGGCTGAGCCATGCCGCGCGTTTGGGCGACACCATCCGCGCCCGTACTGGCACCCAAACCCGCGAGGGCGTGTTTGAAACCATTGATCCGGCAGGCAATCTGATCCTGCGGATGTCATCCGGCCCTGTCGCAATCCCTGCGGCAGAGGTGTTTTTCTGAAGGGGCCTGCCCATGCTTCTGGCCATCGACTGCGGCAACACCAACACCGTGTTCTCGATCTGGAACGGCGAAAAGTTCATCGCCACATGGCGCATCGCCACCGATCACAAACGCACGGCGGATGAGTATTTCGTCTGGCTGTCCAGCCTGTTGATGCTGACCAAAACCGAAGCGCAGATCACCGAAGCCATCGTCAGCAGCACCGTCCCGCGCGTGGTGTTCAACCTGCGCGTGCTGTGCAGCCGCTATTTCGACTGCCGCCCGCTGGTGGTCGGCAAACCCGAATGCAACCTGCCGGTGGCCCCCCGCGTCGATCAAGGCACCACCGTCGGCCCTGACCGTCTGGTCAACACCGTCGCGGGATTTAACCGCCACGGCGGCAATCTGATCGTGGTCGATTTCGGCACCGCCACCACCTTTGACGTGGTCGATCATGACGGCGCTTATGTTGGCGGGGTGATCGCCCCCGGCGTCAACCTAAGCCTTGAGGCGCTGCACATGGCCGCCGCCGCCCTGCCACATATCGACATCGCCAAGCCCACAAGGGTGATCGGCACGAATACGGTGGCTTGTATGCAATCGGGCGTGTATTGGGGCTACATTGGCCTGATCGAAGGCATCGTCCGCGAAGTCCGCAAAGAGCGTGACCCCGCGATGAAGGTGATCGCAACCGGCGGCCTTGCATCATTGTTTGCTCAGGGAACTGAGCTATTTCACTCGGTTGAGGACGATTTGACCATGCATGGCCTTGTCCTCATCAACAGCTACAACAAGGAAACGGCATGAGCGGTGAGCGGCTGATCTATCTACCATTGGGCGGGGCCGGCGAAATCGGCATGAACGCCTATGTCTATGGCTATGGCCCGAAGGGGCGCGAGCGACTGATTTTGGTCGACCTCGGCGTGGCTTTCCCGGATATGGACACCTCGCCCGGTGTTGATCTGATCATGCCGGATATCTCGTGGCTGGCCGATAAGCTCGACCGGCTTGAGGCGATTTTCATCACCCACGCGCATGAAGACCATATCGGCGCTTTGGCGCATCTGTGGCCGTCTTTGCGCAAACCGATCTATGCGCGGAAATTTACCGCCACGATTGGCCGCTTGAAGTTTGAAGAATACGGCCTGCCGAAAGACGCGATCACCACGGTGGAATCGCGTCCGCATACGGTTGAAGCGGGGCCGTTCAAGGTGCAATTCGTGCCTGTGGCGCATTCGATCCCGGAATCCGGCGGTTTGGTGATTGATACGCCTGCGGGGCGGATTTTCCACTCCGGCGATTTCAAGCGCGATGCGACGCCGATTGTCGGCGAGGGCTGGGATGATGCGGTGATGGAGGCGATTGCCGCCGAGCGTCCGATCAAGGCGCTGATGTGTGATTCCACCAACGTGTTCTCGCTGCATGAAGGCCGCTCGGAAAGCACGCTGAAAGCCCCGATTGCCGAGTTGATCAAATCGGCGGGCGGTATGGTGGTGGCGACCACGTTTGCGTCGAACGTCGCACGTCTGAAAACCTTGGCCGAGGCTGGCCGGATGGCGGATCGCTCGGTCTGCCTTTTGGGCCGCGCGATGAAGCGGATGGTGTCGGCGGCGGAGGAATCCGGCGTGCTGAAAGATTTCCCGCCAGTGATCACCCCCGAACAAGCGCTGGAAGTGCCGCGCAAGAACCTGATGCTGATCGTCACCGGAAGCCAAGGCGAACGGCGTGCAGCTTCGGCGCAACTGTCGCGCGGGAAATATCTGGGGATTGAGATGAAAGAGGGCGATACTTTCCTGTTCTCGTCGAAAATCATCCCCGGCAATGAACGCGGCGTCTATGCGATTGTGAATGCGTTGTCCGAAAAGGGCGTTGATATCGTTGATGATAACAACGGGCTTTACCATGTGTCTGGCCACGCCAACCGCCCGGATCTGGAGCATGTGCATCGGTTGTTCCTGCCGGATATGCTGATCCCGATGCACGGGGAACACCGCCATTTGCGCGAACATGCCCGCATCGGTCTGGAGGCTGGCATCGCCTCGGCGGTTGTCACCAATGGCATGATGATGGACATCACCGGCGATGTGCCGAAACTCGCTGAACATATCGAGGCGGGTCGCACCTATCTCGACGGCTCGGTGCTGATCGGGGCTTTGGACGGCGTGGTGCGCAACCGCATCCGCATGGCGCTGAATGGTTTGGCGATGGTGACCGTGATCTTGGATGAGCAGGATCAGCCCTTGGGCGAAGCTTGGGTCGAGCTGATGGGCCTGCCGGAAACTGGCAAAGGCGGGCGGAATTTGGCGGAGGTGCTGGAAACCGAGCTAACCGAGTTCCTTGATGGTGCGGGCCGCAAGATCTTGTCGAACGACGACAAGATGGACGAGGCTTTGCGCAAGATCGTGCGGCAAGTCTCGATGGAAGAGATCGGCAAGAAGCCGGAAGTGATTGTGGTGGTCAGCCGTCTCGCGGCGGAGTAACCTTTCTAAACCATTGAAATGCATAGGGCCTCGCAGATTGCGAGGCCCTTTGTCATTCAGGGTTTGGCTTCAGCCCTCGGTGCCCGTCGACGGCGCGTCTTCGGGTTCATCCGCTGTGCTGGTGGTGATGGCAAAGCTGCGCAGCAGGAAAT
>JAYTVN010000003.1:0-108144 GCA_043743975.1 Cypionkella sp. | reverse complement strand
TTCGACGGCCGCGAAATCCATTTCCGCAGCCCCGATGATGCCCGCAATGCCGGGATCGAAACGGTCTATCAGACCCTTGCCATGTCGCCCGCCTTGTCTATTGCCGACAACATGTTTCTGGGGCGCGAGTTGCGCAAGCCCGGCATTCTGGGGTCGGTGTTTCGCATGACGGACCGCGCCGCGATGCGGGAATTTGCGCGCAAGAAGCTGTCGGAACTGGGGCTGATGACGATCCAGAACATTGATCAGGCGGTGGAAACCCTGTCAGGTGGCCAGCGTCAGGGCGTGGCAGTGGCGCGGGCGGCGGCATTTGGGTCCAAGGTGGTGATTCTGGACGAGCCGACGGCGGCGTTGGGTGTCAAGGAATCGCGGCGGGTGCTGGACCTGATCAAGGATGTGCGGTCGCGTGGCATCCCGATCATCCTGATCAGCCACAACATGCCGCATGTGTTCGAGGTTGCCGACCGTATCCACATCCATCGTCTTGGGCGGCGTTTGTGCGAGATCAACCCGAAGGACTATTCGATGTTCGACGCGGTGGCGTTCATGACCGGGGCAAAGCTGCCCGAAGGTGTTGTCGAGCAAGCATGACCCCGGTTGAACTTGCCGCAATCATCCGGGCGAAAGCCCAAGGCAAAGGGCGGTTTCTGACCGCCCTTGCTGGCCCTCCGGGAGCCGGAAAATCCACCCTCGCCGCCGAATTGGTTGCCGCCTTGGGGCAGGGCGCGAAAGCCGTGCCGATGGATGGCTTTCACTATGATGACGCGGTTTTGGTTGCCCGAGGCGTGCGGGATCGCAAAGGCGCCCCCGATACCTTCGACGCGCAAGGCTTCTTCCATTTGCTGCGGCGGTTGCGGGTCGAGGATGAAGTCGCCATCCCGCTGTTCGACCGCGATCTGGAAATCTCCCGCGCCGGGGCCGATATTGTCACCGCCGCAGATCGCCTGCTGGTGGTCGAAGGCAACTACCTTTTGCTGAACGAAGCGCCTTGGCCCGAAGTAGCACCTTTGTTCGATCTGACCGTCTGGATCGACGTGCCAGAGGCCGAACTCGACCGCCGCCTGCAAGCCCGCTGGGCGCATTACGGCAAAACCCCCGCCGAGGCGCGGGCTTGGATCGACAGCAACGACCTGCCTAATATTCGCCGCGTGACGCAGAACAGCCGCGCCGCCGACTTGGTGATCAACTGGGGCTAACCAGACGATTTTCAACACGAAAATCGTGGCGCTAGCCCTGCGGCGTCATCGCTTTCCGACCCTTGGCACGCTCCAACCCCAATTTCCGCTCACGCCAGATGATCAGGATTCCGGCGGTGATCACCAGCCCCGCCCCGAGCAACATGGTCCGTGTTGGCACCTCGTCAAAGGCAAAATAGCCGATCAGCAGCGCGAACAGCATCGAGGCATAATCGAAGGGTGCCACCAGCGACGCATCCGCCTCGCGGTCGCTGGAGGTCAGCAAAATTTGCCCGACCCCGCCCAAAAGCCCGCAAGACACCAGCAGCGCAGTCTCCAATGGCGTCGGCACCACCCAGCCAAACGGCAAAGTGGTCAGCGACAACAGCGTCGAGGTCAGCGAGAAGTAAAACACAATCGCGGCGGTCTTTTCATTATGCACCAGCTTGCGCACGAACACCTGCGCCAAAGCCGCGCAAAACGCGCCACACAACACCAGCATCGCGCCAAACGCCTCGCGCGTGGAAGCCGCATCGCCCGACACCATGGTCAGGCGCGGCGACAAAACCACCATCACCCCGGTCAACCCCAAAGCCACCGAGGCGATGCGGAACAGCCGCACATCCTCGCCCAGAAACATCGCCGCGAACACCACCACCAGCAAAGGCGAAGCATAGCCAATCGCCGTCACTTCCGGCAGCGGCAGATAGGCGAGGCCCGCAAAGCCGAAGCCCATCGCCATCGTGCCCATCAGCCCGCGCCAGAAATGCCCGAACAGATTATGCGCGCGAAACCCGGTGGCCAATTCCTGCCGCATCGTCAGCCAAACCACGATCACCGGAATCGCGAAGAACGAGCGGAAAAACACCGTCTGCCCCGGCGGCACATGCTGCGCCGTCACCTTGATCAGCGACGACATCAGGATGAACACCAGCACCGAGCCGAGTTTTAGCGCGATTCCGCGCAAGGGACGGGCGGGCGGATGGCCTGTGGCAGGGGTAGGCTCTTGCATGGCAACCTCGGCATGAAGGACTTTCCAGAAATTCCGCACTGGACGAAGCCTCTGGCATAAGCTCCCCTATTTAAAAGGAGATTACCATGCCGAAAGCACCTCTATCTGCGCGAATTGATCAGGGCCGTGGAATTGTGCCCGCCGACATCGTGCTGAAGGGCGGCCTTGTCTATGATCTGATCAGCGGCGAGCTGGTGGCCTCGGATGTGGCAATCTGCGGCGATACGATTGTCGGGGTGTTTGGCGACTATGCGGGGCGGGTCGAGATTGACGTGACGGGCAAGGTGCTGGTGCCGGGGTTTATCGACACGCATCTGCATATCGAAAGCTCTCTGGTGACGCCGTTTGAATTCGACCGTTGCGTGAGCCCGCATGGTGTGACGACGGCGATCTGCGACCCGCATGAAATCGCCAATGTCTGCGGTCTGACCGGGATCAATTACTTCCTTGAAGCCTCCAGCCGCACCCTGATGGACATTCGCGTCAACCTGTCGTCCTGCGTGCCTTCGACCCATATGGAGACGACGGGCGCGCGGTTAGAGGCTGCCGATCTGGTGCCGCTGATGCAGCATCCTCGGGTGATCGGGTTGGCGGAATTTATGAACTACCCCGGTGTTCTCTATAAAGACCCCGGCTGTATGGCCAAGCTGGAAGCCTTCCAAGGCCGCCACATCGACGGCCATGCGCCTCTGCTGCGCGGGAACGATTTGAATGGCTATATCTCGGCGGGCATCAGGACGGAACACGAGGCGACCAGCTATGACGAGGGCTTGGAAAAGTTGCGCAAGGGGATGCGGGTGCTGATCCGCGAGGGCTCGGTGTCGAAAGATCTGCATGCGTTGGTCGGGCTGTTGACCGAGCGCCACGCGCCCTATCTGTGCTTTTGCACCGATGATCGCAACCCTTTGGATATTGGCGAGCATGGCCATCTGGATTACCTGATCCGCACTGCGATCGGCCTTGGTGCGCCGCCTCTGGCGGTCTATCGCGCGGCTTCGCTGTCTGCCGCTGAGGCGTTCGGCTTGAAAGATCGCGGCCTGATCGCGCCGGGGAAACGCGCGGATATTGCGGTGATCGACTCGCTTGAAAACTGCCGCGTCGCCCGCGTGTTCACCGGTGGGGTTGAGATCACCGACGAGGCCTTCGCGGCGCGGGAATTGATCCCCGAGGTCGCGCGCCATTCCGTAAAAGCCCCAAAGATCGAGCCGCATCACTTCCGCACGGGGGGCAACCGGGTGGAAACTCCGGTGATCGGCATCCTGCCCGGCAAGATCATCACCGAACATCTGACCTTTGATATCGCCCCCGAAGATGGCGACAAGCGGCCAGATATTGCCCGCGATCTGGTGAAGGTCGCGGTGATTGAACGGCATGGGGTGAATGGGAACAAGGCCACCGGGTTCGTGAAAGGCTTTGGGCTGACAAGGGGGGCGATTGGTTCGACCGTCTGCCATGATCATCACAACATTGCGGTGGTGGGGGCGGATTACGCGGATATGGCGCTGGCGGTGCAGCGGCTGGGCGAGATTGAGGGCGGCTTTGTGGTGGTGGAAAATGGCCGCGTGCTGGCCGAACTGGCGCTGCCAGTGGCGGGGTTGATGAGTCTGAAATCCTTCGAGGACGTACGGGCGGATCTGGTGGCGCTGCGGGCGGCGGCCTCCTCCTTGGGGGTGGTTCTGGAGGAGCCGTTTTTGCAACTCGCCTTCCTCTGCCTGCCGGTGATCCCGCATCTGAAAATCACCGATCATGGCATGGTCGATGTGGATCGGTTTGAAGTGATGCCGTGACGGGTCCACGCGTGGACAGGGTTTAAGTTTTCTAAAATCAGTGTGTTAAGCTGGCGCGTTCATCTTTCATTAACTCCTGCCGCGACGGGTTGGCGCAAGATGACAGGCTTGCACTTGCGCGGCATCGGTTGAATTTGAGTATTTTGAAAAGAGCAAATACCGCAACCCGCTGCTTGCTTGCCTGACCGTAAGTCCGGCTTTCTCAGGCGCTGCGCTGAAGCACTTGCTCTTTTGAAAATACTCAAATGCGACGCTTGCGCCGGGTGATGTCGGTTGTGGTGTTGCGTTGCGACAAAGCTGGGCGCGATAGTTTGGCAGCTTCGGGAGGGTTTCAGATGGCCAATACATCGCAGACATTGTTTGAGCGCGGCATGAAGGTTCGTTTGAGCGCGGCATGAAGGTTCTGGTCGAGGGGGTGTCCTCGGCCTCACGCGGGCCTGCGACCTTTGGCGGGGCGCCGCGCTATATGAGCCATGGCTCGGGGGCGCGGCTGTATGATGTCGATGGGCGGGAATATATTGATTGGATGATGGCATTTGGCGCTTTGCCTTTGGGTCATGCGCATCCGGCGATTGTTGAGGTTGTCAGCCGCGAGATCGCGCGCGGCAGCCATTTCGCCACCGCTTTGGAGGTTGAGGTTGAGGTGGCGGAAATCCTCGTCGGCATGCTGCCGCATGTCGACAAAGTGCGGTTTGCCAATACCGGCACGGAGGCCTGCATGGCAGCGTTTCGCTTGGCGCGCGGCCATACCGGGCGGCGCAAGATCATCAAGTTTGAGGGGCATTATCACGGCTGGGCGGATAACATTTTGCTCAACACCAACCCGATGCCGATTGCGGCTTTGGGGCATCCGAATGATCCGATCCGCATTTGCGATTCGTCGGGGATACCGCCCGAGGCGCAGGCGGATACCATTGTTTGCCGCTGGAATCACATTGAGGCGTTGGAGCGGGTGATGGCGCTGCACGGGCCTCAAACCGCCTGTGTTGTCACCGAAGGGGTGATGTCGAACATGGGGGTGATCCCGCCGAAACCGGGATACCTCATGCGGATGCAAGAGTTGTGCCAGCAGCATGGCGCGCTGTTTTATCTCGATGAAACGGTGACGGGGTTCCGTCTGGCGGCGGGGGGCTGTGCGGAACTCTATGGCCTGACGCCGGATATCGTCACCTATGGCAAGGCCTTAGGCGGCGGTCTGCCGATGGCGATGATTGGTGGGCGGGCCGAGGTGATGGCGGGCCTCGAATGGGGCAAGGTTTTGCACTTTGGCACCCATAATGCCGGGCGATTGGCTTTGCATGTCACCAAGGTGATGCTGCAGACCATGCTGGCCGATGATCAATCGGGCTTTCGGCGCATCAAGAACCTTGGCAAGGCGATGGCGGATGAGGTGCGCAAGGTCGCCAAACACTCCAACCGCCACAAGATCGTGGTGCAGGGGGTGAATTCGATGTTCCAGATTTTCTTCACCGATCTGGACGAGGTGACGGATTACCGCGATTTCTGCGGCCATGTCGACCGCGCCAAGTTTAGGGATTTCGCGCTGCGGCTGATGGAGAAGGGGGTGTATATGAACCCCTCGGCGACGCTACATTCGCTGTCCTCGGTGGTGCATACCGAGGCGGATATTTCCGCAACCAGTGCGGCCATGGCGCAGGTGTTGGAAGAAATGCCATGAAAATCGGCATCTTGGGCGTTGGCCATCTGGCGGAATATCTGGTGCGGGGGGCGAGCAGGGCGGAGGCTGGGGGGGCGGAGTTTGTACTCAGCCCTCGGTCTGGCGACAAAGCCGCACGTTTGGCGGAAACCTTTCGTTGCGCGGTGGCGGAAAGCAATCAGGCGGTGGTGGATCAGTGCGAGAGGGTGCTGGTCTGTCTGCCTGCGGCAACGGGGCTTACGGTGCTGCAGGGGTTGCAGTTTCGCGATGGACAGTCGGTATGTTCGGCGATGGCGGGGGTTTCTTTAAGCGCGCTGACGGCAGCGGTGGCCCCAGCCGAAGCGTTCTGTTCGATGATGCCGGGGTTTGCCAATGCGTTCTCGGCGGGGCCTTCGTTGCTGTATCCGGGCGATGCGGAATGGGAGGCGTTTCTCGGCTTGCTTGGCCAGGTGCATCGGTTTGCCGATGTAGATGCGTTCGAGACGGCGGCGGTGTTTGGCGCAATGTCTGGCGCGTCGATCTTTCTGCTGCAGCATCTGGTGCGCTGGTATGAGCGGCAGGGATTAGATGCGGTGACAGCACGGCGGCTGGTGGCCGAGACGTTCCGGGGCAATGCCGAGGTGTTGTTGCAGGCCGAGGCGGGCTTGGATGAGATCGCGGTGGGGGTGACGACTCCGGGCGGGATCACCGAGCAGTTGGTGGGCGTGCTGGAGGCGCGCGGCGCGCTGGCGGCTTGGGATGAAGCGATGGATGGTGTGTTGGCGCGGATGGTGCCGGGGCGGGGCGCCGAAAGATGAGTATTTGAGAAAGAGCAATTCGGGGCGCGGGTTAGCTGAGGATCAAGCCGCCTTCGCGTTCTAAGAAGGCCACCACATCCTCGATGCCTTTGCCGTGGCGCAGTTGGGCGAGGACATAGGGGCGATGGGCGCGGGCGGTTTTGGTGTCGGATTCCAGCAGGGTCAGATCAACGCCGACGTAAGGCGCGAGGTCGGTTTTGTTGACCACCAGCAGGTCAGACCGCGTCACACCGGGGCCGCGTTTGCGCGGGATGTCTTGCCCTGCGGCGGTGTCGATGACGTAGATGGTGATGTCGGCGAGTTCGGGGCTGAAGGTGGCGGCGAGGTTATCGCCGCCGGATTCGACCAGGATCAGGTCGAGGTCGGGGAAATGGCTGCGCAGATCGGCGATGGCGGCGAGGTTGATGCTGGCATCCTCGCGGATCGCGGTGTGCGGGCAGCCGCCGGTTTCCACTCCCCGGATGCGGGCGGCGGGCAGCACTTGGGCGCGGGTCAGATAGTCGGCGTCCTCGCGGGTGTAGATGTCATCGGTGATCGCGGCCATTGAGCAGCGCTTCGCCAAGGCGCGGCAGAGATGTTCGGTCAGCGTGGTTTTGCCCGCGCCGACAGGGCCGCCGATGCCGACGCGAAGCGGGCCGTTGGGGTTGCTCATCTGCGGAAAATCCTGAGGGGTGGCGTTCATGTGCGGAAAATCCGCACCGGAAGGGTTTCGTGGCGCATCGCGGCGATATCGGCGCGGATGGCGCTGGAGTGCAGCGCCGAGAGGGGGGCTTCAGCGTATTCGGCGGCGAGGGCGGTGATGCGGGGGGCGAGGTTGGCGAGGGTCTTTTGGCCATCGGTCTGGCCCAGAGGCACGAAGCGCACGGCGGCGGAGGTGAGTTGGGCGGCCAAGCCTTGCAGCCAGAGGGTGAGGGTTTCGGTGGTTGAGACGCGCAGCGCGGCGGTGGCTGCTCCGACGGCGATGGGATAGGGGCGGGCGGGGTGGTCGGTGCCGGTGATGGCGCTGATCGCCGAGCAGAAGGCGCGGCCTTGTTCTTGCAATTCCGTCACCCGCTCGGCGCTGGGGGCGAGGCGAGGATCAGCGCGGTCAGGCCCGCCAGATCAGCACCCGGTTTGCGCGCATGGGCCAGCAGGATCGCGTCGATGCGGCCAGAGCCGTGGCGCAGGATGGCGGCGATCCATGTTTCTAGGTCCGACGCCGTGCGGATATCACCATCTGCGATCGCGACCTCTAGCCCCTGAGAATAGGCGAAAGCGCCGATCGGGAAGGCGGGGGAAAGCCATTGCACAAGGCGGAGGCGGTCGGTTGCGTCAGCCATGCGCGCCACCGAAGTTGAGCGCAAAATGGCCTGCGGGGCCGTGATCATGGCCCATGGTTCGACCATGTCCGTAGGCGCCACCTTCGGGGCGGAAGGCGGCGATCTGTAGGGTCAGGGTCGCGCCGAGGCCTTTCAGCATCGCCTCAATCACCGGATCGCGGCGGATTACCAGATGACCCTCGGCCATCTGACAGGGCGTATGACGGTTGCCGATATGCCATGCGAGACGGGCCAGATTGCCGATCACCTGCACCACGGGTTCCTCTGCCGCCACCACAGCGACCTTGCGGCCATCGTCGAGCAGAAAGGCATCGCCGTCTTCCACCGAAATCGTCTCGGGCAGATCAACCATGAAGCTGTCGCCACTGGCGCAAGTCAGCCGTTTGCGGCGCAGGAAGCGTTCGTCATAGGACAGGATCACCCGATCTATCGCGCCATTGGCGGCATTGCGCAGCAGGGATCGGGCGGGGAGCATTGGTTAGCCTTTCGGGGTGAGGGAGGTCAGGCCAAGGTCACGGCTGGCGTCGCCCTTGCGGTCAACCACCTGAGTTTCCAGCCCAAACCCGAGGTCGGGGAAGTAAACCCAACGCCGAGTCAGATCGGTGGTTTTGTTCTTGAAAATCGCTTCGACGGTTTGCACGCGATAGCTACAACCGGAGATATTCGCGGTGGTTTCCGCCATGAAACGGTAGTTGACGGTATAACTGGTGCGGTCGCGCTGCGAAATCGCCACTGGGCCAAGTTTGAAGCGCACCGCCTGCGCGCCGCGCTCTGTCACGGTGGTATCCCATGTGGTTCCGGCGGCAGGCATCGGCGGTTGGGTGGCGAAGCGATAGCTGAACGTGCCGCCGGGGCCGCCCTCGGCCTGATAGGTGTCGGTCGGCACCCATGTCCATTCGGCATCGTAAATCCCCAGCCACGATTGGCGCTTGTCCTGCCAAGCGGTGTTGGAATTTACAGCATAATCAATGGCAAAGCGCTTGCCTTCGGTGTGGATCAGGCCTTGGCGGCCATCTTGACGGGTGAAGCTCACACCATTGGCAAGGCTTCCGGGGGTCACACATTCGGCCAGCGCCGGGCTGGACAGGCAAAGGCAAAGCGCAAGCGCGCGGGTCAGGGTCAGCATGGCAACCTCACTATTGATCTGAGGCTGTTATACTGCGTTGGGCGAAGATGCCTCATCCCAAAACCGTTAAAACAGGAAGTAGCGCTGCGCCAGTGGCAGCTCTGTCGCGGGTTCGCAGGTGAGCAACTCGCCATCGGCGCGGACTTCGTAGGTTTCTGGGTTCACCGTGATTTCTGGGCGGGCGTGGTTCAGGATCATATCGGCCTTGCCGATGGTGCGGGTGTTTTTCACCGCCAGAATGGTCTTGCCGAGGCCGAGTTTGCCGCCGACATCATCGGCCAAAGCGGCTTGGGAAACGAAGGTGGCGCAGCTTGCGTGCATCGCTTTGCCCAAAGCGCCGAACATCGGGCGGGAATACATCGGTTGCACCGGGATGGAGCCGTTGGGGTCGCCCATCTGCGCCACCGCGATCATGCCGCCCATCAAGACCATTTCCGGCTTGGCGCCGAAAAACGCCGGGTTCCACAGCACCAGATCGGCGCGTTTGCCCTCGGAAATCGAACCGATATGCGCCGAAATCCCATGCGCAATCGCCGGGTTGATGGTGTATTTTGCGACATAGCGGCGGGCGCGCAGGTTGTCATTCTGCCCGACCTCATCGCTCAAACGACCACGCTGGACTTTCATCTTGTGGGCGGTTTGCCAGGTGCGGATGATCACCTCGCCAATCCGGCCCATCGCCTGACTGTCCGACGACAGGATCGACAGCGCCCCCATGTCGTGCAGGATATCTTCGGCGGCAATCGTCTCACGCCGGATGCGGGATTCGGCGAAGGCCACGTCTTCCGGGATGGATTTGTCGAGGTGATGGCAGACCATCAGCATATCCAGATGCTCCTCCACCGTGTTGCTTGTGTAGGGCATCGTCGGGTTGGTCGAGGATGGGATGATATTGGCGTGACCCACCACCCGCAGAATATCGGGGGCATGGCCGCCGCCCGCGCCTTCGGTATGGAAGGCGTGGATGGTGCGGCCCTTGATCGCCGCCAAGGTGTTCTCGACAAAGCCGGATTCGTTCAGCGTGTCAGTGTGGATCATCACCTGCACGTCCATATCATCGGCCACCGACAGGCAGCAGTCGATGGCGGCGGGGGTCGTCCCCCAATCCTCGTGCAGTTTCAGGGCAGAGGCCCCGGCTTTGACCATTTCCACCAGTCCCGCAGGCTGCGACGCATTGCCCTTGCCGGAAATCCCGAAGTTCATCGGGATAGAGTCCAGCGCCATCAGCATCCGCCCGATATGCCACGGGCCGGGGGTGCAGGTGGTGGCCAGAGTGCCATGCGCAGGGCCCGTGCCGCCGCCGAACAGGGTGGTGATACCGGAGTGCAAGGCATCCTCGGCCTGCTGCGGGCAGATGAAATGGATATGCGCATCCATGCCGCCGGGGGTCAGGATGCGGCCTTCGCCTGCGATCACTTCGGTCGACGGCCCGATGATGATATCGACGCCCGATTGCGTATCCGGGTTGCCTGCCTTGCCGATCTTGTGGATCAGCCCATCGCGCAGGCCGACGTCGGCTTTGTAGATGCCGGAGTGGTCGAGGATCAGCGCATTGGTGATCACGGTATCGACCGCGCCGCCCGCCCGAGGGATCTGGCTTTGCCCCATGCCATCGCGGATCACCTTGCCGCCGCCGAACTTCACCTCTTCGCCGTAAGTGGTCAGATCGCGTTCCACCTCGATAATCAGATCGGTGTCACCCAGCCGGATACGGTCCCCGGTGGTCGGGCCATACATGGCGGCATAATCGGCGCGGGCGATGCGTGTGGCCATCAGAGGTCTCCCATCACGGCGGCGTTAAAGCCGAACACCCGGCGGAGGCCGCCATAGGGGGTCAACCGAACCTCGCGGCTCTGCCCCGGTTCAAACCGCACGGCGGTGCCTGCGGCGATGTCGAGGCGCATGCCGTGTGCCGCGGCGCGGTCGAAAGCCAAGCCGGGGTTGGTTTCGGCGAAGTGGTAGTGGCTGCCCACCTGCACCGGGCGGTCGCCGGTGTTGGCGACCATCAGGGTGATGCTGGGTTGGCCTGCGTTCAATTCGATATGGCCTTCGGCTGGGAAGATTTCACCCGCAATGATTTTGGGGGGGATCATCGTGTCACCCTGCGAAGGCGAGGGACAGCCCGCCGATAAAGGCCAGCGCACCGGCAAGGCGCAAGCTGATCCGGTTCAGCGACAGGCCCAAGGCCAAACCCGCGCCATGCAGCAAGGCGGTGGCACTCAGCATCGCCGCGCCAAACACCAGACCGTTGCCAACCATTTCCGTGCCATGCGCCGCGCCATGCGCCAGACCAAACACCGCGACCAGCGGCAGTGCCACAGCCAAAGGCGCGCGCAGGGCCAGCGCCACAACAGCGCCCAGCAGAATGACCGAGGCCAGAATGGCAGGCTCGACCGCTGCGGCCAAAGCGCCAAGATCAAGGTTCATCGCAAAGGCACCGCCCACCGCCATCGCGGACAGGAACGTCGCGGGCAGCGCCCAGCGGGCCTTACCGCCCAAGATTGCCGCCCACAGACCGACGCCGACCATGGCCAGCAGGTGATCGGCCCCGGTGAAGGGATGGGTGAATCCGGCCAGCAGACCCGTGCCATGGCCGGGATGCGCCAAGGCAACGGAAGGGGCAAGAAGCAGTGGCAAAGCAGTCAGGATACGTTTCATATCAGCCTCTTAGCGAATGGGGTGATGGACGGTCACCAGTTTGGTGCCATCGGGGAAGGTTGCCTCGACCTGCACGGAATGGATCATCGTCGGGATTCCCTCCATGCATTGATCGGCAGAAATCACATGCGCGCCGGCCTGCATCAGGTCCGCCACCGTGCGGCCATCGCGGGCGCCTTCGACGACGAAATCGGTGATCAGGGCAATCGCTTCGGGGTGGTTCAGCTTCACCCCACGGGCCAATCGCCCCCGCGCCACCATGGCGGCGACCGAGATCAGCAGTTTCTCACGCTCTCGCGGGGTCAGGTTCATGCGCTTCTCCTACATCTGCCAAACGCGGGGCAGCGGACCGGGCCGCAAAGCCGCAAGCGCTTGGGCTATTTGTTGTCTCAGAGGCCAGCCATCGCGGGCCGCAATCCGGGCGATACATTTGCCATCCCAAGCCGAGGCGGCGGCCTCACAGCCCGGATGGGTCAGGGCGGCGCGCAGGCGCGTCACGGCGTCCTCGGCCCCCTGCGCGATCAGGGCAATCACCGCAAATCCGCGTGCTTGGCCCAGCAAGGCGGCGGAGGCATCGGCCAAAACGCTTGCGTCAATCCGCACGGTTTCTGCCCAAACCGGAGCACCCATCCGCCGCACCATCCGGGCATCGTTTAGCCGGGCAACGGTCAGGGTTTCGCCCATGGCATGACGGCCCAGAATGACGGTTTCAGACAGCAGACAGGACGCATCCGCTGCGAGGTCAATCTGGGTATCCCGCGCCAGATGGCTGGCCTCAAACAAGATCGTCTCTTGCGGCAACCAATCCAGATGGCCGCCCGCGCCGACCTGCGCCTGCACCTTGGCCCGCGCGGGCGCTCCCCGGCTGGCATAGACCCGCTCGGCGGTCTGAGTCGTCGCCGTCACCCGACAGCCCGCGCCCAAATCCAGCCGATAGGACAACACATCGCCATCGGTCAGCCCGCCCGAGGTGTTCAGAAACACCACCTCTGGCACGCCGGAAACCCGTGGCAGCATCGCTTTGGCCGAGCCACTTTGCGCCAGATCGACCAAGCGCGCACGGCCGTCCAGACAGCGAAAGCTGGCGAAAGCCGAGCCATGGCTGCGCTGCATTGGGGTGGCCGGGGTCGCGAGCATCGGAGTCTCCTCGACGCCGACTACAGCACCGGCTTTGCGCCGCGAAAATGCGCGGGGCGCAGCAGCGCCACTCTGCCGTGCATCCGCAGGGGGTTGTGCCCAAATTATAGCCGAATAGCGCGAATTATGGGCGAAATGCCAAGCCGCACTGACGTCGCGCCGCCGGACAATCGACGCCTAACGCGGCGGCGCCGTGGTATCGCGCACCACCAACCGCAGCGGCAAATCCGCCAGTTCGACCACATCCCCGGCGATCCGCGCTGCCAACTGCGCCACCGCCTGCACGCCGATCTCACGCAAAGGCTGCGCCACCGTGGTCAAGGCTGGCAGCACATAGCGCGATTCGGGCAGGTCATCGAACCCGATCACCGAGACGTCGTTCGGCACCGAGAGCCCCATGCCAAGCGCCGCATGAACCGCACCAATCGCGGCAATATCGGTGGTGCCGATCACCGCTGTGGGTCGTTTTATCACGCTGCCCTGACGCAGGATCCCCATTGCCAACGCGCGGCAGGCATCGAAATCATGCGTGGGCCCCAACACCACCTGCGCGGTCAAGCCTGCCTCGCCCAGACGCTCGATCGCGCCCTGCACCCGCGCCTGCACCGGCGGGCTGTGCTGCGGCGCGCCAATCACCGCGAAGTGGCGATGCCCCAAGCCCAGCAAATGCTCGGCCATCATCCGACCGCCAGCGAGATGATCTGCGGCCACGCTCAGCACCGCCAGACCCGGCAAAGCCCGGTCGACCGCCACGATCGGGATCTTTGCATCGACCAGCCGCTGATATTGTGTGCTGTCTTCCAGCACGCTGGCCACCAGCACACCATCGACTTGCTGCGCCAGCAGCGTGGAGACATAGCGTGCCTCTTGATCGGCGCTTTCATTGGTGCAGCAGATCAGCGCCTGCAGTCCGCGCCGGAACAATTCCTGCTCGATCACATGCGCCAAAATACCAAGAGAACGGCACATCCAGCGCGGGCAAAACCACCCCCACCATCAGGCTGTTGCCGCTGCGCATCCGTCGGGCGTTGGCGTTCGGCGTGAAGGCCAGGGCGGCGATCGCCTGCTCGACCCGCGCCCGCGTCTCTGCACTGACATAGCCGCTGTTGTTGATCACCCGCGACACTGTGGTCACCGAGGCTCCGGCCAGTGTGGCAATGTCGCGAATACTGGTCATAGGCCGTGGGCGTCCCGCTGTCGAAGATGTCGTTCCATGCTAGTCCCATATCCAGCTTGTGTCAAAGCTATCGCGGCTCTATCGCTTTGCGCAACATCTTCTCATTCCAGCCAGAATCCCCCCTGCTGCCAGACCGGAGCCCGCCCCGATGCAGACCCTGACCCGCCTTTCCGCTCTGCTGGCCATCGCGCTGACGCTGGCCAGTTGTCAGGTCGGCTCTGGTTTCACCTCGTCGCGCTCTGCCCCGGTGTTGGGGGGAGCACTGCAGATCGGCGTGCCGCCCGGTTATTGCATCGACGGCAAGGCCAGCCGGGAAAGCCGCGACACTGCCGTCATTCTGATGGGGCGCTGTACGGACGCGATGAAAGCCACCCCGGCGCTGATCACCGTGTCCATCGGGCAGGGCGGCTCGGCGGGGGTGATGACCGCAGGCGGCCCGGCGCTGGCTGCGTTCTTCGCCTCGAAACAAGGCCGCGCGACGCTGTCACGGTCTGGGCGCGCGGGGGATGTCAGGATCATCGCAGCTTTGGGCTCGGGCGATGCGTTTTTGCTGCATCTGCAAGATCGCAATGTCGGCGAATATTGGCGCGCGGTGATCGGGGTCAAGTCACGGCTGGTCACACTGTCGGCCACGGGCACCGATGAAGTGCGGCTGGACCCTGCCGAGGGCCGCAAAATTCTGGAAAAGGCCTTGGACGCCCTGCGCGCCGCCAACAAAACGCCCGCATAAAGCCCTGATTCATCGCAGATGCGACAGTTCTCGGAAAATCGTCCTGCTTTGGGGTGGAGTATTAAGATTTTTGCAGCGATAACAGCATAGTTTCCATATATTCAACAATGGCACCCGCAAGGGAAAGCACGGGACGGTTTCATGGCGGGGCGAATGTCAGGGTTGGTCGATCGGCTGTTGCACAAGCGCGCCTTGCGCCGCTGGGGTGACGTGGCCGATAACGCGCCCGCCACCGATCTTGATGGCTTGCGCGGGATGCGCAGCCGCGCCCGTGCCCTGCGCCGCAATCTGGATCGGGTGATCCACGAGGCCGATCACCGTCTTGCTTTGCCAGTGATCGGCTCCAACATCATCCGCAAACCGTTGGGCACCGATTGGTCTTGGCGGCCCGAGTTGTGGAAGGGCTCGATCCCGGTGCCGGGGTTCGCTTCTGTGCCCGGCAAGGCCCCGATCTATGACGGGGCGACGATTTTCCACGATTGCCGCCGCTCGGAACTGACCGTGCGCCAGATCCGCAACACCCGCGAGGCTGACATTGCCCCGTTCGGCTTTCGCATGGATGTGTTCCGCTTTGACGGCTCTTTCCTGTCGCTGGTGGTCGATCTGCCGGAAGATGCCGCGCGCGGCTTGAAACAAAACCATGTCATCCGCATGGATGTGATCGTCGAGATGGAAAAGCCGCTGGAAATCTTCGCCCGGCTGAACATCAAACACGGCCCCAATATTGAACAAATCGTCCGCGAACTGCCGCTGAATGAGGAGGAGGTGATGGTGGAATTTGACCTCGCCTATTCCAAGATCAACGAAAAGCGGGTGGAAAAGCTCTGGGTCGATCTGATCTTTGAAGGCCCCGAGATGAACCAGATCATCCTGCGCGATGTAACTTTCTCGCGCCGCCCCCGTGCCGAACTTTGACCCACGCCGAACTCTGAGGTTTTGATGTCCGATTCCACACTCACCAAAACCCGTATCCGCGCCGGCATCTGGGAAGGCGTGCTGACCGGAGTTACCACTGCCCCCGCGCTGGACGTGCTGCACCTTGAACAGCCGATTGCGGGCGTTACTGTTCAGGCGATCCCCGACCGCCCCGGCGAATTCGCCGTGCAGGTGCCGATCCCGGCGGAATTGCTCAGCGAAGGCGTGCAAACCTTCCTGATCCGCAACCGCGGCACCGGGCTGACCCTTGCACATTTCACCATCATCACCGGGGTGGCGATGGAAGACGACGTGCGCGCCGAGTTAGACCTTCTGCGCGCCGAGTTGGACATGCTGAAGCGGGCGTTCCGGCGGCATTGTCTTGAGACGACGATGTGATCTGGCGCTGCTTAAGCCTGACGGCTTTCCCTGACATGGGGCGCCACTTTCCCAGCGGAGGAAGCCGATCGGCCTTATAAGCGTAACACTCTGATAATAATCATTTGCTGCGCAGCGAAACCGCAGCATTTCTTGAACTTCGCTGCGCAGCATAGCCGCAGAGAAGGGGTGCTGAATGGTCGCTGGCCGCACCGCCACAGCTTCTCACGAAAGACCCGCCACGCGTCATCCGACCCTGCGCGAAAGTGTTAAGGAAGTCTTACCAGCCCCCCTCTAACACGTTGATTTTGCTTGAACGGAACCTCTGTCCACGCGTGGACACACCCCAGACCGTGACGCGGCGTTCTGGGTGACAAAAATCCAGATTCCAGACATCCTCCGCCCAACCCGGAGGACCATGATGCCCTATCCCCACCTGCTCGCCCCGCTTGATCTCGGCCATATCACCCTGAAAAACCGGGTGCTGATGGGCTCGATGCACACTGGGCTGGAAGAAACCGGTGACTGGAACCGCGTCGCCGAATTCTACGCGACCCGCGCCCGTGGCGGGGTCGGATTGATGGTGACGGGCGGCATGGCCCCCAACAGCGAAGGCGGCGTTTTCCCCGGTGCGGCGGGCCTGTTCACCCCGCAAGATATCGAAAACCACCGCATCGTCACGGACCGGGTCCACGCAGCGGGCGGGCTGATCGCGATGCAAATCCTGCACGCGGGAAGGTATGCCTATTCAAAAGACTGCGTCTCTGCCTCGGCGGTGAAATCCCCGATCTCGCCCTTCCCGCCGCGCGAACTGGATGAGGTTGGCATTGAAAAACAAATCGCCGACATCACCACCGCCGCCAGCCGCGCCCGCGAGGCAGGCTATGATGGGGTCGAGGTAATGGGGTCGGAGGGCTACTTCCTGAACCAGTTCCTCGTCTCCCACACCAACCATCGCACCGATCGCTGGGGCGGCAGTTTCGAGAACCGGATGCGTCTGCCGGTCGAGGTGGTGGCCCGTGTCCGCGCCGCTGTGGGGGCGGATTTCATCCTGATCTACCGCATCAGCCTGATCGACCTGATCCCCAATGGCTCGACTTGGGACGAAGTCATCACCCTCGCCCGCGCGATTGGGGCCGCCGGGGCCAGCATCCTCAACACCGGGATCGGCTGGCACGAGGCCCGCGTGCCGACCATCGCCACCTCGGTCCCTCGCGCCGCTTTCGCGCATCTGACGGCCCGCCTGCGCCCCGAAGTGTCGATCCCGGTGATCACCTCAAACCGGATCAACACCCCTGACGTGGCCGAGGCTTTGCTGGCCGAGGGGGCCGCGGATATGGTGTCGATGGCGCGGCCGTTTTTGGCCGACCCGGATTTCGTCGCGAAAGCTGCGGCAGGGCGGGCGGATCAGATCGCGCCCTGTATTGCCTGCAATCAGGCCTGCTTGGATCACACCTTTTCCGGCAAGCTGACCTCTTGCCTCGTCAATCCCCGCGCCTGTCATGAGACTGTGCTGTCCTACGATCCTGCTCCGGCTCCCAAAACGGTCGCTGTGGTCGGGGCCGGACCTGCGGGGATGATGGCGGCGCTGGTGGCGGCGCGGCGGGGGCATCGGATGGTGTTGTTTGACCGGGCTGCGGTTTTGGGCGGGCAGTTGAATCTGGCGCGGTTGGTGCCGGGGAAAGAGGAGTTCAACGGGTTGGTGGACTGGTTCGGGGCCTCGGTCGCTGAGGCGGGGATTGAGGTGCGGTTGGGGCAGACCGTTGGGGTGGCGGATTTGCGCGGGTTTGAGGAGGTGGTGGTGGCGACTGGGGTTTCTCCGCGTGATCCGGGGATTGCGGGGCAAGAGCGGGGGATGAGTTATAGTGAGGTGCTGCGGGGGGCAAAGGTGGGGCCGCGGGTGGCGGTGATTGGGGCGGGGGGGATCGGGTTTGATGTCGCGGAGTTTCTGGTGGCCGGGGGGCATTCGGTGACGGAGCATCCCGAGGACTGGCGGCGGGAATGGGGGGTGGGCGATCCGGGCGTGACGGCGGGGGGCTGGCGGAACCGGCACCCGAGGTCCCGGCGCGGGAGGTTTGGTTGTTGCAGAGGAAGGCCGAGAAGCCGGGGCGGGGGTTGGGCAAGACGACCGGGTGGATCCATCGCGCGGCCTTGCAGATGAAGGGGGTGAAGATGTGGGGCGGGGTGAGTTATCTGGGGATCGAGGCGGGGGGCTTGCGGATTTCTCGCGATGGGGTCGAGGAACTGCTGGCGGTCGATCAGGTGGTGCTTTGTGCCGGGCAGGTGCCTGACAGGGGGCTGGCGGATCGGCTTGCGGAGGTTGGGATTGCCGCCCATGTGATCGGGGGCGCGGATGTGGCGGCGGAATTAGATGCCAAGCGGGCGATTGATCAGGCGGCGCGGCTGGCGGCGCGGCTTTAGATGTCCACGCGTGGACCGTTTGGGGAGGCATTTGATTTCAGGGGGTTAGGTTTTGGCGTTAGGGGTTTGTTAAGACTTGCCCGCAGCCAGAATCGCGTCGATTTCGTCTTTCACTTCCCCCATCGGCTTGGCGTTTGAGCCCCAAGCCTGCACGAAAGTACCATCCGGGCCGATCAGCACTTTGTTGAAATTCCAGCCCGGCACGAAACCCTGCGTGTCACTGATCCATGCGTAGAACGGATGCACCTCGCCCGCCGCGACATGGGCGATGGTGGTCATTGGCAGGGTCAGATTGTAGTTCAACTCGCAGAAGTCTTTCACCTCGGCCTCGGAGGCGAGTTCTTGGTTGAAATCATCCGAGGGCACCGCCAGCACCACGGCTTTGTCGCCGTAAAGGTCTGACAAAGCTTGCAGATCACTATATTGCGGGGTGTAGCCGCAGAGCGAGGCGGTGTTGACCACCAGCACCGGTTTGCCGCGCCATTTGGCGGTGTCGTATATGCCGCCGTCAATCGCGGTGAACTGGAAGCTGGGGGCGGGATCGGCGGCTTCGGCCATGGGGGTTGCTCCGGGTTGGATCACCAGCAAGGATGCTACGAAGAGGGTGCTGAATGCAAGTTGGCGTTGCGGGGTCATGCGGGCCTCCGGTGCGGTTTAGCTCAGATACGTTTCGACACAGAGATTGGATCAATCGTTGACGGGTTGGGGGCCAGCTGTTGGGGGCAAGGGAACTAGCAATCGCCAGAGGTAGGCATTGCCCTTGGGTCGCGGATTGGAGAAACGTTGGTTTGAGCCCTTTGTGGCAACCAGTGTTATTGTGCTAGCACAACATCAAGGAATGCTTCAGAGGGAAATCGAGTGCGTAATTTAATTGCCAGTCTCATGTTGGCCACTTCGATGCTAGCCCATGGATTTTGGCGTGCGGGTAGCAAACTGCATCATTTTTTTGGTGCGATCCTTGTGGTGCTCGTTGCTGTCATCGTTCTACCAATATCACTCATTCGACGAGCCGTGCGCGACAAAGGCAAGCAACCAGACACGAAGGGCGAATGACAGCTTCGTCCCGCGTAGCTGACCGACGCCGCCATCAAGTGCCATGTTATCGCGCTGCGTCGGGGCAGTTCCGTCACCGCTTCGCGTCGAGCAAGGGGTGCTGTTCAACAAACTTACATTTGCAAAATCTGGCCAGAACACGCCTCAGCCCCGAATCGTGTCGCCTTTTTGCAGGGTCGGGAACAGTTCGATCACCTCGCCGCCGATGGTGCCGGAGGAGTGTTTGCCCGCGATGATTTCGGCGGCGACGCGGCCGATTTCCAAGCGGCAGGCGTCCATTGTGGCCAGTTTGCGTGGCAGGCCGTCGAGCAATTCGACGCCGTTGAAGCCCGCAAGGCCGATCTGCCCCGGCACGTCGAGGCCTTTGTGCAGGCAATACAACAGCCCGCCCGCGCCGATCATGTCATTGGAATAATACAGGAAATCGACCTGCGGGCTGCGGGTTAGCACCGCCTCGGTCATCTCACGGCCTTTCAGCAGGGCGGAGCCGCCGGAGTAGAATTCGCGGTCCACGAGGCTTAGGCCCGCCTTCGCGAGCGCTTCTTCAAAGCCTTCGAGACGTTTGCGGGCGCGGTGATCATGCGGCATCATCGTGCCAAGGAAGGCGATGTTGCGATAGCCTGCGGCGATGATCGCCTCGGCCATCTGACGTCCGGCGCGGCGGTGCGAGATGCCGACGGCGGAATCGACCGGGCTGCCGTCGATATCCATGATCTCAACAATCGGGATGCCCGCCTGCGCCAGCATGGCTTGCGCGGCTTCGGTATGCTCCAACCCAGCGATGATCACGCCTGAGGGCCGCCAGGACAGCATCTCATAGAGCACGGATTCTTCGCGGTCTGGCGAATAATTGGTCACGCCAACAACGGGTTGCAGGCCGGTATCTTCGAGGGTGTCAGAGATGCCGGTCATCACCTCGGGGAACACCATATTTGACAGCGAGGGGATGATCACGGCGACCAGATTGACGCGTTGGCTGGCCAAAGCGCCGGCGATCTTGTTCGGCACATAGCCCAAGCGGCGGGCGGCTTCCTGCACGCGCTCGCGGGTGCTGTCGGACACATCACCACGATTGCGCAGCACGCGGCTGACGGTCATTTCGCTGACGCCGGAGGCCTCGGACACATCGCGAAGGGTCAGAGTGCGGCGCGGCTCGGGGATCGGGGGTTTGCTCAAGGGACTGGCCTGCCAAATGGTTTCTTCCTTGTTATCGCCAATTCCGCATATGTCCAAGCCCCCGTTCCTATTCTGGGGTGAAGCGCTATCGGGGTGGGCGAGGGGGGTAAGATAATGCTTGTTTTGAGGGCGGGGCTGCGATATGTTATCGGTAACAGCATTCGTGCTGGCGATATTCGGCGCGTCCTGCAAGCTCTCAACCCAGACGCGACGGACCCGAGGGGGAGTGGTGGGCCAAAAGTCACTCCCCCTTTATTTCCCCTTGCTGTGCTGCGCCAAGCCTGTTGCATCTGCGCAGGATTTTTCGCATGTAGGGTCGCGTGACTCCGTAGCTCAGCCGGATAGAGCGACGGTTTCCTAAACCGTAGGCCGCGTGTTCGAATCACGCCGGGGTCACCATTCCTCATCAAGACAGGGATAGGGCTATGCGCGACAGGATTCTTGGCGATTTTCTGGCGGCTGCCGAGGCGGGGCTTGCCGTGACCACGGGGGACGCGCGCCGGGTTGCTGCGGAGGTGGCCGCGCGGTGGCGTGCGTCGCAGGGGGGACCGGGGGTTGCGGCGGAGTGGTTGCCGGTTTGCGATTGGATCGCCCCGGCGGTGGCGAGCAATCCGGGGGCTTTGGCGCAGAGTTTTGCCAAGCTCGCACCGGGATTGCGCTGGCAGCGGCGGGCTTCGGCGGACCCCAGCGATGCGGCGTTCTGGAATGGCCATGCCAATGCGCTGGTGCTTGGGTCGGGCGGGCTGGAGGAGCGCGATGATGTCTGGTTGGGGGTGACGGTGATGGCACCGGGCACGTTGTATCCCGACCATAGCCATCCGCCTGCCGAGGTGTATCTGCCGCTGAGCGCAGGCGCGTGGTGGAACGCTGGGATGGACTGGACCGATCCGGGGCCGCAGGGGTTTATCTACAACCCGCCGGGGATTTTGCACGCGATGCGGGCGGGGCCGGGGCCGTTTCTGGCGCTTTGGTTTTTGCCGATTTAGCCGAAGCTTGGTGAGGGCCCGCTGTGGTGCGGGCCCCTGATTTTAGGCGTCGAGATGTTCGACGTTCAGCGCGTTGGCTTGGATGAACTCGCGCCTAGGCTCAACAACATCGCCCATCAGTTTGGTGAAAATGTCATCGGCTTCGGCAAGATCGTCGATCTTGACTTGCAGCAGGGTGCGGGCTTCGGGGTCGAGGGTGGTTTCCCAGAGTTGTTCGGGGTTCATCTCGCCCAGACCTTTGTAGCGTTGCAGGGTCAGGCCTTTTTCGCCTTCGGCCAGGATGGATTTCAGCAGATCAATCGGGCCATGCACCAGTTGCTCGCGGTCTTTGCGGGTCAGACGGGCGGGGTCGCGGTAGTGGTCGCGGGTTTCGCGCGAGATTGCCGCCAGACGGCGGGCTTCGCCGGAGCGTAGGACAGCGCCATCCAGAGTGCGCAGTTCTTCGACGCCGCGCAGCACGCGAGACAGGCGGATGCCGTGATCTTGGGTGATCCGACCGCTCCAGCCTTTTTCGTATTCCGGGGCGATCAGGTTCAGACGGTTGGCGACGGTGGTGGCGACGGCTTGCAGATCGGCATCGGCTTGGCCTTGGTCGAACGCCCCGGCCAGAGCCGCCTGTTCGAGAATACCGCGCGGGTAATTGGTGGGGAAGCTGTCCAAAACGCGGCGGAACTGGCGCGCGCCGTCGATGACGCGGCGCAGGTCGGCACCGGCGATTTCTTCCCCCGTCGGCAGGGCAAGAACCGCGCCTTCGACGCCCATGTCGATCAGGTAATCTTCCAGCGCGGCTTGGTCTTTGATGTAAACCTCAGACTTGCCGCGCGCGACTTTATAGAGCGGCGGCTGGGCGATGTAGAGGAAACCGCCCTCGATCAGCTGCGGCATTTGCCGGAAGAAGAAGGTCAGGATCAGGGTGCGGATATGCGCGCCATCGACATCGGCGTCGGTCATAATCACGACCTTGTGGTAGCGTAACTTCTTGATATCAAATTCATCCCGGCCAATGCCGGTGCCAAGGGCAGTGATCAAGGTGCCGATTTCCTGTGAAGCCAGCATGCGGTCAAACCGCGCGCGTTCGACGTTGAGGATCTTGCCTTTCAAGGGCAGAACGGCCTGATTGGCGCGCGAACGGCCCTGCTTGGCGGAGCCGCCAGCCGAGTCACCCTCGACGAGGAAAATTTCGGCCTTCGAGGCGTCTTTTTCCTGACAATCCGCGAGTTTTCCGGGCAGGTTCGACACATCCAAAGCGCTTTTGCGGCGGGTGAGTTCGCGGGCCTTGCGGGCGGCTTCGCGGGCCATCGCGGCCTCGATGATCTTGCCGACGATGATCTTGGCGTTCTGCGGGTTTTCTTCAAACCACTCCGCCAGTTTTTCGTTGACCATGTTTTCGACCGCTGGACGCACCTCGCTTGAGACCAATTTGTCTTTGGTCTGGCTGGAGAATTTTGGGTCCGGCACTTTCACCGACAGCACGCAGGTCAGGCCTTCGCGGGCATCATCGCCGGTGAAGTCGATCTTCTCACGCTTGGCGATGCCGGAGGATTGCGCATAGGCGTTGATGGTGCGCGTTAAAGCGCCGCGGAAGCCCGCCATATGGGTGCCGCCGTCTCGCTGCGGGATGTTGTTGGTGAACGGTAGCACCATTTCATTGTAGCTGTCGTTCCACCACATCGCGACTTCGATCACGATGCCGTTGCGCTCGCCAATCATATAGATCGGCTCTGCCATGATCGAGGTTTTGGAGCGGTCAAGGTATTTGACAAATTCTTTGACGCCGCCGTCATAGTAAAGCTCGGTATGCAGGGGTTCCGCAGGGCGTTCATCTTCGATGATGATCCGCACGCCCGAGTTCAGGAACGCCAGTTCGCGCAGACGGTGTTCCAGCGTTTTGAAGCTGTAGTCGAGGTTGGAAAACGTGCCGTCCGGGATGTTGGTTTTGGCCGCAGCGAGAAAGCGCACCTCGGTGCCGCGCATCCCCGGCGCGGGGCCAACTTCGTAGACATGCACCACGCATTCGCCATGCTCAAAGCGGGCGCGGTATTCGATGTCGTTGCGCCAGACGGTGAGTTCCAGCCATTCCGACAAAGCGTTGACCACGGAAACGCCGACGCCATGCAAGCCGCCCGAGACTTTGTAGGCATTGCCGGAATCGTCGGTGTTGTTAAATTTGCCGCCCGCGTGCAGCTGGGTCATGATGACCTCGGCGGCGGAAACGCCCTCTTCTTTGTGGATGTCGACCGGGATGCCGCGACCGTTGTCGCGCACCGAAACCGAACTGTCGGCGTGGATTTTTACCGTCACTGCGGTGGCGTGTCCGGCCAAGGCTTCATCAATGCCGTTGTCGACGACTTCATAGACCATATGGTGCAGGCCCGAGCCATCGTCGGTGTCACCGATATACATGCCCGGACGCTTGCGAACAGCCTCTAAGCCTTTGAGAACTTTGATGGAATCGGCACCATAGGATTCAGGCTTCTTGGGCTCAATGGCCATGTGGTTTTCACCCCTTGAATTGTCCGCGACTTATAGCGGTTCAGGGGGGGGATGTCACGCCTTGGGCCCAATATTTAGCGGTTTGACGCTGCAATCACGAGGCCGACGCCGATCAGCAAAATGCCCGAGATCAGGTTGAGTTTGCGGATGCTTTCGAGGCTGGACAGCAGCTTGCGGGCGCGGTCAAGAAACAGCGCAAGGCCGAGGTTTCCCAGCATCGGCACCAGCGCCGAGATCGCCAGAATGGCGGCGATATCGGGGGCTTTGACCTTTGAGAGATCGAAGAAGCCCGGCAGTACGCCCATGTAGAACAGGATGGCTTTCGGGTTGCCAATCACCGCCGCCACGCCGACGGCAAAGCCTGTCCACATGCCGGGTTTGGTCATCCGGCCATCGGTGGTGGGGGCCACGGCGGGTTTGCGGATCAGCAGGATGCCCATCACAACGAACACCACGGCGGCGACCCAGCGCAGCGCGTGCAGGAAATCGACATAGACCGAGACGATCCATGTCAGGCCAAAGACCGCGGCCATCGGCCAGATCAGATCGCCCAAAGCGACCCCGATGGCGAGGGGCCAAGCCGAGGCAAAGCCGCCCGACAAAGCGCGGGCGGTCAGCGCCACCCAGACTGGGCCGGGGATCACCCACAACAGCGCCATGCCGCCCGCGTAAAGCATCAGTTCATAGAATGTTACGGTCATCATAGTCCCCCCGCGCCTTGCTTAAAAGAGCGGGCCGAGCATGTCCAGCGGGGCACTTGCGGGCCAGATTTGGCCGCGCAGGGGCAGCACCATCAGGGTTTGTGCAGGCTCGGTCAGGATGTCGCGGCTGCGGGCATCCGTGATGTCGAAATAGGTCAAGATGTTGGTATGGCGGGCGAAACCGTTTCCGGCGTAAAGTGCTGCCTCGCCGAACAGCAGCAGGTATTCGGCTGCGGTGGCATGGGCCTGCGCGATCGCGGCGCGCAGCAGGTTGCTGGCGATGGCTTGGCCGCGATGATCGGGGTGGGTGGCGACCTCGACCAGACCTGCGATTTCGATCAGCGCGCCACCGAGCCGGATCGGGCGCAGCAGGAAGCCGATATGGCCGATGATCTGGCCGTGCTGGCGGTGGATCAGCCGCAGATGCGGGCGCTGGCGGTGATAGCTGCGGTTGTTGAAGGGGGTGTCGAAGCAGCGGGTGAGCAGGGTGGCGATTTGGGTTTCATCATCTGCGCTAAGCGCGGTTTCGGGGAGGGTTTCGATCATGGGGCGACCGCCGAGGTGCCGTGATTGTCGGTGATGGTAAAACTTTGCGCCCGCGACCCAAGGCTGTCGAACAAAGCGGCTTCGGTGCCGGTCATCAGGGCTTGCGCGCCCAAGGCGCAGAGTTCGTCATAAAGCGCCGCGCGGCGGTTGGTGTCGAGGTGGGCTGCGACTTCGTCCAGCAGCAGGATTGGGGCGGCGCCGAGATCTTTGGTCAAGGCGCGGGCATTGGCGAGGATCAGGCTGATCAGCAGCGCCTTTTGCTCTCCGGTCGAGCATTGTTCGGCGGGCACGGCTTTGGCGGCGTAAACGGCGGACATATCGGCGCGGTGCGGGCCGATCAGGCTGCGGCCTGCGGCCATATCGCGGCGGCGGTTGTCGGAAAGGGCTGCGGCGAGATCATCGGCGTCCTCGCCCGTCAGCGTCAGATCGGCGCGGGGGAAGGCGGTTTCGGCATCTTGCTGGGCTTGGCGCAGGCGGGTGAGGGCGGCTTGGCGGTTGGCGGTGATCTGCGCGCCAGCGCTCGCCATCTGCGATTCCAGCGCGCCGTACCAATGTGGATCGGCGATCTGATCCTTCAGCAGACGGTTGCGGTCGCGCATGGCCTTTTCATAGGCCAGCACTGCCTCGGCATGATCTGGTGCGAAGGAGAGGGTCATGCGGTCAAGGAACCGCCTGCGGCCCTCTGCGGCCTCAATCCAGAGGCGGTCCATCGCGGGCACCAGCCACAGCACACGGGCGATGCGGCCTAAGGCGGTTTGGGTGGTGGCTTTGCCGTCAATGCGGACAGATCGCGTGTCGCCGCCTTCGGCCCAAGTTTCGACCTGATGATCGGCGCCAAAGCCGCGCAGATCGGCGGTGACTTTCCAGCCCAAGGCTTCTGGCTTGCGGGCGATTTCATCGGCTGTTGCCCGCCGCAAGCCGCGACCGGGCGACAGCAACGACACCGCCTCTAGGATATTGGTCTTGCCCGCGCCATTGGGGCCGACAATCGCCACCGGGCGGCCATCAAGGGCCAGCCGCGCGGCTTTGTGGCTGCGGAAATGCGAGAGGCTCAGCGCGGTAATAGCCAAACCACTCACGCTTTGGTCATCCTCTCTGCTCAAATATCCTGCGGGTGCGTAGAAGTTTGCTTCGAAGAAGCGAAGAAACTTCGGAGCGGGGGGCTAGCCCCCAAGCATCTGTTACACGCGCATCGGCATGACGACATAGACCGCCGACATGTCATTGCCTTCGCGCATCAGGGTCGGATCGCCGGAGGAGTTGAACAGGAACACGGCGTTTTCGCGATCGACTTGGCTGGCGATTTCCAGCAGGTATTTGGCGTTAAAGCCAATTTCCAGCCGCTCATCGGAATAAGCCACGGCGAGTTCTTCCTCGGCTGCCCCGGAGTCGGGTGCGTTGACCGACAGGATCAGGCGGTCTTCATCCAAGCTGAGTTTCACGGCGCGCGAGCGTTCCGAGGATACCGTGGCGACGCGGTCGACGGCTTTGGCGAATTCGGTGGCGTCGACTTCCAAGCGGCGGGTGTTGCCGGTGGGGATGACGCGGGTGTAATCCGGGAAAGTGCCGTCGATGACTTTCGAGGTCAGGGTGATCAACGGCGTGGCAAAGCGGACTTTGGTTTCCGACACCGACACCGCGATGATCGCGGCATCATCGTCCAGCAGTTTCTTCAATTCGTTCACGGTCTTGCGCGGCACGATCACGCCGGGCATCCCCTGCGCGCCTTCCGGCAAAGGCGCATCAATCCGGGCCAAGCGGTGACCGTCGGTGGCGACGCAGCGCAGCACGGCACCCACGTCTCCGGTCGAGACATGCATATAGACGCCGTTCAGGTAATAGCGGGTTTCCTCGGTGGAAATCGCAAATTTCGCTTTGTCGAACAGGCGGCGCAGCACCGGGGCGGGGGCGGCGAAATTCGAGGAATATTCCGAGGTCGCCATCACCGGGAAATCTTCGCGCGGCAGGGTGGCGAGGCTGAAGGTGGAGCGGCCCGCCGCAATGGTCAGACGGCCGGTGGCGGCGTCTTCGGTCAGGGCCACCAGCGCGCCATCGGGCAGTTTGCGGATGATTTCGTGCAGCATGACGGCGGAAACCGTGGTGGCGCCCGCGCGTTCCACCATGGCGGGGGCGCGGTCGACCACTTCGATATCCAGATCGGTGGCGCGGAACGACACCGTGTCACCCTCGGCCTCGATCAGCACGTTGGCGAGGATTGGAATGGTGTTGCGGCGCTCGACCACCGATTGAGCTTGCGCCAGCGCCTTGAGAAGCGTTGCGCGTTCGATGCTGATCTTCATGTCGTTCCCCTTGGTGGCGCCCCCGTGCAGGGACGTCGAAACTATCCGGTTTTGGCCGGTTCACAAGCGTTTTCGGGACTTTGAGGGCGATTCCGGGGCAGGTCAAGCCTGCCCGGCGCGCTTTAAGCCTGCAACAGACGCCGCAGCAGTTGCAGATCGTCGGAAAGCTGCGAATCGACGGTCATCAGTTCTTCAATTTTGCGCACGCCATGCATGATCGTGGTGTGATCGCGGCCACCAAAGCGACGACCGATTTCCGGCAGGCTGCGCGAGGTCAGTTGCTTGGCGAAGTACATCGCGACTTGCCGGGGGCGGGCGATGTTGCGCAGGCGTTTCGGGCCGATCATATCCGACAGGCGGATGTTGTAATGCTCGGCCACTTTGCGCTGGATTTCCTCGATGGTCAGTTTGCGATCCGAGGCGCGCAGGATGTCGGCGAGGCAATCTTGCGCCAGTTCGAGGGTGATTTCGCGGCCCACGAGGGAGGCAAAAGCGAACAGGCGGGTCAGCGCACCTTCCAGCACGCGGACGTTGGTGGTGATGCGGTGAGCGAGGAATTCCAGCACCCCGGTCGAAATCGCCAAGCCCTTGTATTGCTGGCGGTAATATTCGGCCTTCTGTTGCAGGATGCCGAGGCGGAGTTCGTAATCTGTTGGGTGAAGGTCCACCACCAAGCCGCATTGCAGGCGGGATTTGATGCGGTCTTCCAGATCCTTGATTTCACCCGGCGCGCGGTCGGCGGAAATCACGATCTGTTTGTTTTGATCAATCAAAGCGTTGAAGGTGTGGAAGAATTCTTCTTGGGTGGAGTCTTTGCCCGCGATGAATTGCACATCATCGACCATCAGCACGTCAACCGAGCGGAACAGTTCCTTGAAATCCATGATCTGTTTGTCGCGCAGGGCTTGGACGAAGCGGTACATGAATTGCTCGGCCGAGAGATAGAGCACGCGCAGCTGCGGCTGACGCGACTGTAACTCATGCGCAATCGCGTGCATCAGGTGGGTTTTGCCCAAGCCGACGCCACTGTAGAGGAACAAAGGGTTGAAGGTGACCGGGCCACCTTCGGCAACACGGCGGGCGGCGGCATGGGCGAGTTCGTTGGGCTTGCCGACAACGAAGCTGTCGAAGGTGAAGCGGGCGTCTAAGGTTGCACCGGGGAGTTCATCATCCGAACGGGCGCGGCTGGCTTTGGGCGCGCGCGCGGGTTTTTCAGCGGCCAGCGGCGCGGCTGCGGCATTGGCGGCCTGCGCCATGGGCACGAAAAACTCGGTGCGGCCTGCGGCATGGCCTTCGGCGTTCAGCAAGCCGAGGATATGATCGGAATAGTTGCGCGACACCCAGTCGCCGAAAAACGTGGTCGGCACTTCAAACCGTGCGACGCCATCGGTCAGACCAGCCCAGCGCAAAGGCTCGATCCAACTGGTGAAATTGTTCTTGCCGATCCGCTTTGCCAGCGTCTCGCGTACCTTGCCCCAAGCCTCGTGCGTCATTGTCTCGTCTTCCCCAAGCGCCTTTCGGAGGTCCGATGGCGCTTTCTAGTTGTCCCACGTTCCCACGCGGTTCAGCACGACTGTTTCCACCGAGAAAACACTCAGCTTCGGCAGGTGAAACCACCATGCCTGCTTGAGTGTCCCGGCCCGGTGGCGGGGACAAAACTGTGACAACCGCAACCGGGTCAGCCGGTGGCGGTGGTTTATGCCTCTGTTGGCCGAATATCGGCGCAAGCAGTGTAACATTCGGACGGCAAAGGATAATTTCAGGTTGTTGTACGCTTGGCTTGGCAGCTGCGCCCCTGATTTTTCTACTTTGACGGCGTCATGTCCCCCAGACGAAGTGAATCGCTTGGGCAAGTTAGCAAGCCGCTGCGGGGCCCTGCAACCGATCTTGTTGCTTGACAGGAGTTTGCTTTCGCGAATCCCCCGGACCGTGCAATTCGGCAACGCTGCGGGCCAAAAGCCACGAAAATCTGCTGCAGGAATCGGCAAGCTGCTTGCGTTTTTGGAAATCAGGACAGCGGGGGTGACCGATTCTGCAGCGGGGTTTCTGTGCGGAAATGCGATAGGGCGCGGCCTTTCGGCGCGCGCCCTATCATGACGTAAGGTCAGCTTGGCGTAGCCGCCGAGCGTCTTAGGCAGCCGGGGTTGCCAGCGCTTTGACACGCGAGGCCAGACGCGAGATTTTGCGCGACACGGTGTTTTTGTGCATGACACCTTTGGAAACGCCGCGTGCCAGTTCAGGCTGTGCATTTTTCAGCGCCAGAGCGGCGGCGTCTTGGTTGCCGGAAGCCAGAGCTTCTTCGACTTTGCGCAGGAAGGTGCGGATGCGCGAGCGGCGGGCTTTGTTGATGTCTTGACGGGCATCGGCTTGGCGTGCGCGCTTTTTGGACTGGGCAGTGTTTGCCATCGGTATGGTATCCTTGGGGTCAACTAAAATTATGTCGCGCAAAAGCCCCAAGGCCCCCTCAGAAGTGAAGGGATGATTCTGCCTAGAGCGGGCTCACACGCATGTATCGCAGGCCTATAGGGTAAAGGGCTGCGAAAGGGAACAGCAAATCTACTGCGGCGTCACGGACCGTTGACCCTTGGCGCGCTGCGGGTGATGGTGGCGAAAACAGAAGCCCGCAAAAGCCGAATGGATACCCCCATGGATATGACCCGCCCGCCCGCTCATCTGTCTGCGACGGCTTTGGCGATGATCGCAAGCCCGGATATCTTCACCAATCCGCGCCGTACGCAGGTGACGCGCGCGGTCTATGACGGGGTGCCGATTTTCTTCACAGTGGCCGATCGCAAGGACCGGATTCAGGCCCGCCATGCCAAGGGGCGGTTTTATGAGCCGGAGGAGTTGAAGCTGATCGCGCAGCATTTCCCACGCGGTGGGGTGTTTTGCGATGCGGGGGCGAATATCGGCAACCATTCGATCTATGCGCTGAAGCTGCTGGGTGCGTCGGCGAGCATTCCGTTTGAACCGAACCCGGTGGCCTATGAGTTGTTCCTGTCAAACATGATCCTGAACGGGGTGTTGGACCGGGTGAACCTGTCGACGCTGGGCTATGGGCTATCAGACCGCAGTGACGCGCCGTCGATGAGCCTTGAGGCGCGCGAGAAGAACTTGGGGGCGACGCGGCTGGTGGCATCTGATGAGGGGCAGATCAGCATGGCCTCGGGCGATGCGCTGTTGGCGGGCGCACGTATTGATTTTCTGAAGGTGGATGTCGAGGGCATGGAGTTGGAGGTGCTGCGCGGCTTTGAGCAGAGCATTGCAGCCTTTCGTCCGCCGATTTTCCTTGAGGTCGATCATAAGAACAATGAGGCGCTGATGGCTTGGGCGGCAGGGCAGGGTTACGGTGTGCTGATCGAGGGGCGGTCGTTCAAGATGAACCGCAATGTGCTCTTGGGGCCACTCGGGTAGCGCAAAGGCCGCCACGAGGCTTCGTGGCGGCCTTTGCTGATTTCAGCCTTTTCAGATCAGGCGTTCTCTTTGGTCATCAGGGTTTCGGTCGAGGCGAAGAACATCGCCTGACTGACCGACGAGCGCACTTGTTCTTCGGTATAGGGCTTGTTGATCAGGAACGCGGGCTCGGGACGTTCGCCCGTCAGCAGGCGTTCGGGGAAGGCGGTGATGAAGATCACCGGGATTTGGTCCACACTGCCCAGAATATCGTTCACGGCGTCGATGCCAGACGAGGCATCGGCGAGATGAATGTCGGCGAGAATCAAGTCGGGCATTTCGGCTTTGGCCAGCGCCACCGCTTCCTTGCGGGTGCGGGCAACGCCGGTGATCTGGTGGCCCATGGCTTCGACGATGCCGATGATGTCCATGGCGATGATGGCTTCATCTTCGATCACCATGACGCGGCCGCTGACGGTGCCCGTCATCTCTTGCAATGCCAAGGTGATCAGGCCTTGGGCTTCTTCTGCGTCGATTTGCATGATGGCAGCGATGTCATCCAAGCTGAAACCTTCGACGAAATGCAGCAACAACGCCTCGCGGCTGTTTGGCGTCAGATCGGCCATATGTGCTTGGGCTGCGGCAGACAGGCGGCTGTCTGCTTGCGCTACAGGTGCACCGGAACTGGCCCAAACCATGTGAAATACGCTGAACAGCGCCACCTTCGCATCGCTTGCATCCGCAATCAGGGCAGGATCCGCCAAAACCGTTTCCAAAGCGGCCAGTGCATACTGATCACCGCTGGTTTGATTGCCGGTCAAAGCGCGGGCATAGCGGCGCAGGCTGGGCAAATGCAGGGCGACCAGATCGGAAAGATTGGCGCTGGCGTCGTTGCTCATTTTTTCACTCCCTCATAGATTTTCTTGGGAACCAAACGCATGGGCGCGCGTTTGGTTCCCTGAGTAGGACGGGAAATTGTGAACATGCGTAATCAGGGATCGAAACCGGAGCAGGATGGTCAGGCCGATCAGATCAAGGCTCAAATCGAAGAAAACCTCAAGCGGGTGTACCAGCAGGCCTTGGTCGAGGAGGTGCCGGACCGCTTTAAGCTGTTGTTGCAGCAGTTGAAAGACAAAGAGGCGCAGCAGAACGTGGTGCAGAAATGAACCTCGCTGTGGCCACAGACATCGATCCGCGCGACCAGCTGGTCGAGCATCTGCGTCCGCTGCGCGCCTTTGCGATCAGTCTGACGCGCAATGTCACGGCGGCGGATGATCTGGTGCAGGAAACCATTCTGAAGGCTTGGGCCGGCATCGACAAATTCCAGCGCGGCAGCAATTTGCAGGCGTGGTTGTTCACCATTCTGCGCAACACCTATTATTCGTCCCTGCGCAAATCCCGCCGCGAGGTGGCTGACCCGGATGGGGCGCATGCAGCCACACTGAGCGTGAAGCCGGATCATGACGGGCGCATGGCCTTCACCGATTTTCTGCGCGCCTTTGATGCCTTGTCGGATGAACATCGTGAGGTGTTGATTCTGGTGGGCGCTTCGGGGTTTTCCACCGAGGAAGCTGCCGCGATGATGGGTGTGGCGGCGGGCACGGTGAAAAGCCGGGCCAGCCGGGCGCGCAAGCGGTTGGCGCATCTGCTGGGTCTGACAGAGGGCGAGGGCATGTTCTCGGGCGTTGATGCTGTCACCGATGCGGTGATCGGGCGGGCTGCGGCTGCGATGGGATGACAGACCCCGCCCCACCAGTGCGGTTTTCTGACGCGCGTCCGCCGTTTTACCAACGGCTTGGCGCGCGCTTGGCGTTGATGGCGGCGGTGGCGATGCTGCCTTTGGGGTTTCTGGGGCTGGTGCAATCGCAGGCCGCCAATTCTGAGGCCGAGCAACGCGCCAATCTGGCGATCATGGATGAAACCACCCGGGCGGCGGCACCGGAAATCCGGCTGATCCAAGCGGCGCAGGTGATGGTGGCGACTTTGGCGCAGAGCGTGGGGCCGGTTTTGGCCGATACCGCCGCCTGTCGGCGGTTGATGGCGGCGGTGGCGGCACAAGAACCTGCGCTGTCTTTGGTGGCCTATGTGCCGCTGTCGGGCAAAATGACCTGCGCCTCGACCGGGAAGGACTTTGATTTCTCCACCAATCCGCGGTTTCCAAGGGTGGCCAAGCTGGATCACCCCGGCTTTTCGGTCAACCCGAAGGGGCCGGTTTCGGGGGTTTCGGTGTTGGGGGTGTCGCATCCGGTTTATGATATCAATGGCGCGCGGATTGGGTTTATTTCGGCCTCGATGCCGCACAAGGCGCTGGAGGATGTCGGGCTCGCTGTGGCCGATACCAGCCCGCGCGATCCTTTGGCTTTGTTGACCTTTGATGGTGACGGCACGGTGCTGACCTCCTCCGTCGGTCTGACCAATGCACCGTTCAGTGTGCCGATTGACAAATCACTGCAGGATCTGGCCGCAGGCGGGGCGCAGACATTCATGGCCCGCACGGTGGGCGGCGAGCAGCGGATTTTCTCGGTGGTGCCGATGGCCGAGGGGCTGTTTGTGCTGGGCTCGTGGAGCCGCGCCGAAAGCGTGATCGTGCTGGGCTATAACATCAGCCCCTATGTGTTTCCGCTGTTGATGTGGCTGGCCGCGATGTGTGTGGCGCTTTTGGGGGCCGAGACATTGGTGGCGCGCCATATGCGGCATTTGGGCAGTGCGATGACGGCGTTTGCGGGCGGGGATCGCAAGCGGGTGGCGCTGGATCTGACGGGCAGCCCGGCAGAGATCATCGAACTCGGGCGGTCTTATGAGGTTTTGACTGAAACCATCCTGCATGACGAGGCCGAGCTGGAAAACATGCTGCGGCAAAAGGAAATCCTTTTGCGCGAGGTGCATCACCGCACCGGCAACAGTTTGCAGCTGATCGCCTCGATCATGCGGATTCACATCCGGCAGGAGAAATCCGTTGAGGTGCGCGGCATCCTTGAAGGGCTGCATGACCGGGTGATGGCCTTGGCGACAGTGCATATGGGGCTCTATGAGACCGCCGGGCAGAAAGACGTTAAGATGGACGCGCTGTTTTCCGGGGTGATCCGGCAGATCAGCGGTTTGGGCAAGCAATCGAGCAAGAAGCCGCAGATCGCTACGGATTTTGAGCCGATCCAACTGATCCCGGATCAGGCGGTGCCACTGGCGCTGTTGTTGACCGAATTGCTGGCGGGAATGCCCGCGAGTGAAGCACAGGCGGGGCAGGTTGAGGTGTCGCTGCGTCTGCTTGACGGCGAGCAAAAGGCGCGGTTGCATATCAAAGGTCCGGCGAGTTTGGGCACGGCGGCGTCGGATCAACCAACGCCCACTGCGATTGGCACCCAGTTGGTGCGCGGTTTTGCCCAGCAGATCGGCGGCGCGGTGAGTGTCGCCAACACGCCCGAAGTGGTCGATGTGACGGTGGATTTCCCGATCCGCGAAGGCTTTGAACCTTAGGCCCTGTTCAGGTGATGGCAGACAAAAAGAAACGCCGCTGTCTTGCGACAGCGGCGCCTTTTCGGGCCTGAAAGACTCAGCCTGCGCTACGAGGAGTTACGCAGGCTGCGGCTTCCGGCCAGAATGTCCATCGCCTCATTGGCGCGGCGGCGTTCATGCGCGAGCAGACGCCGGGTTTCTGCCAGCAAACGGTCGCGTTCTTGCGCAAGTTTGCGGTCTTGCGCGGGGCGGCGCAGCAAGGCCGCCGAAACCGCCGCCCCCAGCGCCAAAGCCGCACCGGTGATGGCGACCGGGTGATCGTTGATCGCTTTGGCGGTGGAGGCGCGCAGGGAAAGTTGCGCCTCATAGGCCGCCTCACGCGCTGCCAGAATACGATCCTGTGCGGCGGTGGAAAGTTGATCCAAGCCCCGCCGCATGGCTTTGCGCACATCGCGCGCCAGATCGGCTAACACGGCGGCGCGCTGTTTGGCATATTCAAGGCCATCCAGCGCCAGCGCCTCTAGCTTGTGCAGGCTGACATTGGCTTGCGCGCGCAGGGCTTCGGCCTCGGCGATCCAATCGAAATCGTTGTCTTCCAGCGGTTGCGTTGGGCCGCCTTCGTCTTCCCAGCGCGCCTGTGCCTCGTAAGCAGTGCCGCTGAGGCCATCCGTCCCGGCGGCGGCGTTGCGGCGCAGCAGATACCACGCCAGACCTGCCCCAGCCACCGAGACCAGCACCGGATTGGCGCGGGCGACGTTGCCAAGCGTTTGCGCATGGCTGAGCAGATCACCGCCCAAGCCTTGCCGCGTGAAGCGGTCACCAAGGGCTGCAAGCGAGGCTTTCAGCGCCGCGCGGTCTTGCTGGAGCTGGCGCGCGATCCGGTCGGGTTCAAGATTATCCATTCGCATCAGGCTCTCCTATTTGGTTGGCCTATTCGGGTTGGTCCGCGCAGGCACGGGCTCAACCGCGACGGTTGCGATTGCGGGTCTGCGATTGGATCAAATGCGCGAAGGCAAAGCCAAGCACAGCGGCACCCGCGGCGACGGTGCCGGGGTTACGGCGGGCGTAAGCTTTGCTGCTGCTGACCAGATCACTGATCGAACCTGCGCGCAGGTGATCGGCTGCATCCGTCACAGCCTCGACCACCCGGCCCGAAGCCGCCCGCGTACCATCCGCCGCATCCTGCAGCGCGCGTGCCAGACGATCACCGCCATCCGTCAGCTTGGATTTGGCAGACCGGAAGCCCGATTGCGCCGCATCGCTGAGGTCATCCAGACGATCTTCGGCGGCAGCTTGCGCCTCGGCGGCCTGTGCTTTCAGCTTGCGTGCGGCGGTTTGGCTGATGTCTTTCGCGTCATCCAACGCCTCGGCAGCGCCTTCGCGCGCCTTGCGGCCCAGTTGCGAGACTTTATCCGTCACAGTTTCGACGGCATCATCGGCAGCATTTTTTGCGTTCGAGACGGTGTCTTTCAGGGTGTTCGCGTTCATCATCTGTCCTTTGTCTCATAGCGCCACCGAGCGTCTGGAGAGGCCCCAGACGATCAGGCAGCAGATCCGGTTTGAAACGTCAGCAGCAAGGCCAAGCCCTGCCACTGGGATACGGGTTGGCTCAGGTTTGGGCGCGAAACCCATAGCTGTGCCGTCATCGCATCTCTGCCAGAACAACGCAGGCGGCTTCGGATTGGTTCCCGAAAAAATCGAGCCAGTTGAAAATTCCGCAGTTTGCCAATTTGGGGGGCCGCAAAATAGCCGGGAACCAGAGCCTGCGGCGCGGGTTGGTTCAGCATCATATCCATGACAGCGACGGCAACGCGCCGCCAAATCTTATAGCTGTCAAATCTTACAGGAGAAACACCATGTTGAGTTGGGCCCTGACCTTCCTTGTCATCGCATTGATCGCCGCCGCTTTGGGCTTTGGCGGCGTCGCCGGCACCTCTGCCGGTATCGCCAAAATCCTGTTTTTCATCTTCATTGCCCTGTTCGTGATTTCGCTGATCGCGCGGCTGTTGAACGGCAAATCGCGACTCTGACTGGGTTTCGGATTTTCCCTGCCTTCTTCTCCCTGAAGGCACCTCAGACCGCAGGTTCGCCCTGCGGTCTTTTTTGCGATATTACAGAGTATTTCAGCGAAGTGTGGCCTATACACATAACTCCGCCAACAGTTGACCTGCGCCGTTTCCAAAACAGATGTAGATTATTGGCAAGTTGCAAGATTCGTCCCATTTATGCGGCAGGACGCGGATGTGAAGCGGCTTTAGATAAAAGGTAGTCGGGCAATGGATGGGATCAAAACCCCCTCGCAGGTTTGGCCGACCCAAGGCGATGCGCCGCAGGGTATGTTGGCGCGGGTCACCGAGATGACGCTGGCCCAGCGCAGCCTGTGGTATGAGATTGCGTTCTCGGCCTGCGCCTTTGCCCTAGCTTTATACATCCGTTTTATCTCTGATCCGATGCTGCCGCCCGGCTTCCCGTTTCTGACCTTCTTTCCGGCGGTGCTGCTGACCTCGGCCTTCGCTTCGGTGCGGGCCGGGGTGGTGGTGGCGGTGGCCAGCGGTTTGGCCGCACGCTATTTCTTTATCGCGCCTGTCGAAACCCTTAACCTGAACGGCGCGTCTGCGGTGGCGATGGGGTTTTACACTTTGGTCGTGCTGACCGAGATTTTGCTGATCAGCGCGGTGAAGCAGGCTTTGCTGCGGCTGCGGGCGGCGCAACAGCGCAGCGCTGATCTGGCAACATCCAGTGCGCTGATGTTTTCAGAATTGCAGCATCGGGTGTCGAACAATCTGGCGGTGGTGGCGGCGCTGTTGCGCTTGCAGGCGGGTCAGACCAAGGATGTTGAGGCCAAGCAGGTGCTTTCGGTGGCGCAGGTGCGGATTGACACGATCTCGCGGCTGCAACGGCGGCTGCATTCGCCGAATATCCAATCGGTCGCAGTGGCGGATTTCATTCAGGATATGGCGGCGGATACCATCGACGCGGCGGGGGCTGGGGCGAATGTGGCGCTGAAGTTTCAGCTGAACCCGGTGCAGGTGGTGCATGAAAAGGCGATTCCGCTTGGGCTGATTGTCAGTGAATTGCTGATGAACGCGGTCGAGCATAGCGCTGGACCGGATGCCCGTGCGGTGGTGATTACGATCTCATTGTCGCAAGAACCACGTGAAGGTGGCGGGCATCTGGTGACGCTGGACGTGCATGATTCTGGCAAAGGTGTGCCCGAAGGTTTTGATGTGGAAACCTCAAAAAGCCTTGGGATCAGCATTGCGCGGCAGTTTGCCTTGCAACTTTCGGGCAAGCTGAGCCTGTTCAATGCGCCCGATGGCGGGGCGATTTCGCGGCTGCAGTTTGAGAATTAAGGCAGCGTAGCACGGCTAAACCCTTGTTCCGGTGTTTCCGTGCCATCAACGATGCGCAGTAATACCCCGCATAGAACGCAAGCGTGCCCCGATCCTGCCCGATTTGGCGATCAATAAGGTCACATCTGCCCGCTCTGCTCGCTTGGGGAAAACAATGGACCGACTTACTGAAATGGAAGCCTTTGCCACGGTCGTAGACCAAGGCGGCTTTACAGATGCTGCGAAGAAGATGGGGATTTCGAAATCTGCCGTTTCGAAACACGTCTCCGCGTTGGAGGCCCGCTTAGGCGCGCGGCTTCTGAACCGCACCACCCGCCGCGTCTCGCCAACAGAGATCGGCCTTGCTTATTACGACCGCGCCCGGCGGGTCTTGAACGATGCGGGCGAGGCGGATGTCTTGGTGACCTCGATGCAATCGGCACCTTCGGGCCTGCTGCGGATCTCGGTTGCCACAGATTTCGGGGTGAACCTGTTGTCGCCGATTTTGGGGGATTTCCTGCTGGAATATCCCGATATCACCGTCAACATGGTGCTGAACAACCGCTATGTCGAGCTGATTTCTGAGGGCTTTGATATGGCTATCCGAGTTGGGGAACTCGAAGACAGCTCACTCCGCGCCCGGAAATTGACCGACACCACCAAGCGGATGATCGGCAGCCCGTCGTATTTCCAGAAATATGGACGGCCGTTGAAAATCGACGATCTGAACGACCACAAATTGCTGCATTATTCCAACCAAGCCAATGGTAATGTGTGGAAAGTCTCGGCGCCTTCGGGAGAAAAACGGCAAGTGCGCACGGCGGGATGGTTGACGGTGAACGATGGCCAAAGCCTGCTGAACGCCGCGATTTCCGGGCTGGGCATCGCCTATCTGCCGAGCTTCCTCTACGCCGATGCGATGAAAAGTGGTCAGGTGGAGGAAGCCATTCCCGGGCTTCCGGTGGAAACCCTTGGCATCTATGCGGTCTATCCGCCGGGGCGCTTTACCCAGCCGAAAGTGCGCGCCTTCATTGATTTTCTGGCGCGCCGCTATCTGGATAAAGGCCCGGATATTTGGTGAGATTAGGCCCCAAGCGCCAACACAGGTTTGTAAATGGTGCGATGGTTACTCTGGGGTCGAGGTGAGCACCACCTCGACCCTACGGTTTTGCTGCTGACCGTCGGGGGTCAGATTGCTGGAGCGCGGTGCCAGCGGGCCGACGCCATTGGCGCTGACTTGCCCCGCCGTCACGCCATATTGCGCGATCAGAGTTTGCCGCACGCTTGCCGCGCGTTTCTTCGACAGTGCGATGTTGCTGGAAAGTCCGCCCGAGTCATCGGTGTGGCCCACCAGCGTCACGGTTTTGGTCGGATTGGCCTGCAACCAGCCCGCCAGTGAGGTGAGCGAGGCATAGGTGCCGTCGGCGAGCGCCGAGGAGCCCGAGCCGAACACCAGATCCTCCAGCACCAGCGACTGACCCAGATCAAGGGTTTTGCCCAGATCACTGGTGGCTTCGGGTGTTGGTGCTAGGGCTTCGGGTTTCAGCGCGAAGGTGGCGGGTTTTGGTGGTTCGGTCGAGGTTGCGAATTGCACGGGTGCCGCGCCGCCAATCCGGGTCAGTTGCACAAAGCCGTTTTCAGGCGATTTGCTGACCATCAGGCCGAGATATTCGCGGCCGTCCGGCCCGACACGTTCGGCTGCCAGATAGCGAAAATCGCCGAGATCGACATGCATGTCGGGTTCGGCCACCACCTCGGTGCCATAGCGAAAATCATAGCCGCCGCAGGCTTCGGTCTCACATTCAAAGATCACCTTGAAGCCCGCGCTTGCGATCTGCGCGCGCAGGGTCTGGATCATCTCGAGCGTCGAAGCCCCCGGCACCGCGATGCGCCATGCGGTCTGATCCAAAGTGCCTTCGGTCAGTTCGGTGGCAATCTTACCGCTTTGATAGGGCCCCACGGCAAGGCGGAATGAGGCCAAAGCCTCGCTGCGTTGCAAGGTTGTCTCGGAGGGGCCGGGGAATTGCAGCTTCAACTGCGGGGCCGCCTGTGCCGACGCGGCTGACAGGGCGGAGGCAAGGCAATAGGCCACGTGGAACGGGCAAGTTTTCAAGGGTCTGGCCTCTGCTGGGCTCATTTCTGTCGATAGTGATATTGTCCCACAGCCTGCATCCCCAAGGAAGCATAAAGCCTGCGCGCCGGGTCATTGGCAACGGTGACCACCAAAGACAGCGTATCTGCCCCATTCTGTTGCGCCCAAAGTGCTGCCGCCCGCAAGATATTGTGCGCGGAACCCTGCCGACGTTGGCTGGGTGTCACCTCTAGTGCGTGTAGCATGGCGATGTTTTCATGGATCGCCACAAAGGCCGTACCCGCCGCGCGATCCTGTGCGCGGCCCAGAATGACGGTTTTCGGCCCCTGCACCCGGTCCATCACGGCCAGGCGCGCGGGGCCAATGCCACCCTCGGCCCACAGATCAGCGGCGATTGCCATCGGCGGCCAATGCGGAAAGGTGGTCATATGGTCTGGCGCTTGTGCCATGGCGGCAAGCGGGGCGGCGTAGGCCACCACGGGATCAACGATGCGATAGCCGCGCGCCATCAGCGCCTGATCGAGCAGGCCATCGCCTTCGCGGATCAGGAACAGCGCGGGTTGGTCCAGCGCCGCCATCGCGGCTTCGGCCTGCGGAATATCGGGATCCTGCCAATCGCCCTCGGCGGTGGTCGCCGACACACGTTTGCCGCCGCCTAAGCCGTTGCGGATGGTCCAAGGCCCCTGCCGTGTGGCAGAGGCAGGCCCCCAAGTGGCTTCCATCACCGTCAAAAGCTGCGCGGGGGTCATCCAAACAACTCCGTCAACCGCAGCATCGCCGCACTCACCTGCCCCGGATCGGTGCCCCTTATCACCAGATTGGTGCCATAGGCGCCGTTCTGGGTGAAGGGATAGGAGCCCATCGACAGATCAGGAAATGCGGCGGCCAGTGCGCCGAAATCAGCGGCAATTTCGCCTTCGCCGCGCAAAACCCGCAGGTTCTGGCTGAGCAGCGGCGGCCCGCCGGTGAGGGTGGGCAGAACCGAGGCCAGCATCGCCTCAAATATCTTCGGCACTCCGGCCATCACATGCACATTGCCCAAGGTGAACCCCGGCGCAATCGACACCGGATTTTCGATCAACACCGCGCCGTCGGGGATTCGCGCCATGCGCTGCCGCGCCTCGTTAAACGGCAGGGCTTGGCGTTCGTAATGCGCAGCCATCAGCGCCATGGCATCGGCGCGGTGGCTGATCGGGGCCTGAAACGCCGCCGCGATGGCATCGGCGGTGATGTCGTCATGCGTCGGGCCAATGCCGCCCGATGTGAACAGATGGTCATATTTGGCGCGCAGGGCGTTCACCGCTGCCACGATCTCGGCGTGATCATCCGCCACCACCCGCGCCTCGGCCAGAGTGATGCCGTGCTTGGTCAACGCGCAGGCGATATAATGCAGGTTGGAATCGCGGGTGCGGCCCGACAGAATTTCATCGCCGATCACCAGCATCGCGGCGGTTGGGTTGGGCATTGGGACGCCCCTTCTCTTGTCGGCAAGCATAGGCCAAAGCCGGGGCTACAGGCCAGAGGGCTGTCTTCACAGATTGGGCACTCGGTTGCCCCCGCCGCACTCCACCTCTGGCAAAGCCACAGCACATCGCTTATTTAGGGCCAAACCGGAGGATTACCCGTGGAAGACATCCGTGGCCGCGTCACCAAAAATGGCATCCGCATCTATGAAGATGCGGATTTCGCAGGCATGCACGCGGCTGGGCGGTGTGCAGCCGAGATCCTTGATATGGTGGCGGCTTTGGTGCAGCCGGGGGTGACCACGGCGGTGATCGACGACTTCATCCGTGAGGAGATTGGGCGGCGCGGCGTGGTTTCCGCGACGATCGGCTACAAGGGCTATCAGCATGCCTCCTGTATCAGCGTCAATCATGTGGTTTGCCACGGGATTCCGGGCGTTAAGATCTTGGCGGACGGCGATATTCTGAACGTCGATGTGACGGTGATCGTTGACGGCTGGTTTGGCGATACTTCGCGGATGTATGTGGCGGGTGCGGTGCCGCGCAAGGCGGAACGGCTGATCGAGGTGACGCATGAATCGCTGATGCGCGGCATTGCGGAGGTGAAACCCGGCAATACCTTTGGCGATATTGGCTATGCGATTCAAAGCTATGTCGAGGCAAATCGGATGTCGGTGGTGCGCGATTTCTGCGGCCACGGCCTTGGCCGGGTGTTCCACGCGCCGCCGAATGTGCTGCATTATGGGCGTCCGGGCACCGGGGCGGTGCTGGAGGAAGGCATGATCTTTACGATTGAGCCGATGGTGAACTTGGGCCGCCCGGAAACCAAAGTGCTGGCCGATGACTGGACGGCGGTGACTCGCGATAAATCTTTGTCGGCGCAGTTTGAGCATTCGGTCGGGGTGACCGCGACGGGGTGCGAGATTTTCACCTTGTCCCCGGCGGGCAAGTTCCACCCGACTTGGGGTTGATCTGCGGGTTAAAGACCCAGAAGGCCCGGTAAGTCTTTCATATCCCTGAAAAGAATGGCGCCTTCGGCCTGAAGGGCCGCGTCGCCCTGTGGGGCGTAGCCAAAGCAGCGCATCCCGGCATTGGCCGCCGCCCGTGCCCCGGTGGCGCTGTCTTCAATCACCACGCAACCGGCGGGGGCCGTCTGCATAGAGGCCGCCGCCAGCAGATAGACATCCGGCGCGGGTTTGGGTTTGCCAAGGCTTTGGCCTGAAAACAGCCCCTTGAAGCGTGGGATCAACCCATGCTGCCCCAAGGTGATCTGCATCTTTTCCGCCGATCCGTTCGAGCCCATCGCATAGGGAATCCCCGCCGCATCCAGCGCGTCCAACACGGCCAAAATCCCCGGCACCAGCGGCGTGCCCAGCGTCAGTTGCGCATAAAGCCGGGCGTAAAAATCGTCACACCAATCGGCAGGCAGGCTTGCGCCCATCGCATTGGCCTTTTCCCGCAGGCCTTGCAGGGTCATACCAAGAAAAATGTGGTGCAGGCTCTCCACCGGCGTCGGCAGGCCATGTTGTGCAAGGTCGGCGGCAAGCAGATCAAACAGCATCGGTTCACTGTCGACGACCACGCCGTCACAGTCGAAAATCACGGCTTTGGGGGTCATGCAGGGGCTTTCAGAAGGGTGACAAGCGTGTCGCCGTATTTGCGTTGGTCCAGCAGTTCAAAGCCGGCGGGGGGGATGGGCTTGGTGCTTTCTTCCCAAATCACAAGAGCTTCGGGGGCGCACCATGCGGCCAAAGCTGCCAGGGCTGCCTCGCCCATCGCCTTGCCATAGGGGGGGGCGAGGAAAATCACGTCGAAGGCCGGGCCTGGGTTGATCCCAGGCTTTGTCGCATCGCGGCGCAGGATTTCGGCGCGCGCCTCCGCTCGCATCAGCGCGATATTGCGCTTCAGTAGGGCGGTCGCAGCGGCCCCGTTTTCGAGGAAAGCTGCCGAAGCCGCCCCCCGCGACAGCGCCTCTAACCCTAAAGCGCCCGTGCCCGCGAACACGTCCAGCACGCGGGCGTCGCGCAAAGGATTGCCATAGCCGCCATTGATCAGCAGGTTGAAAATCGACTCGCGCACGCGGTCTGAGGTGGGGCGCAGATGCGCTTTCGCGTCGCCTTCCCCCACCGGAGCGAGATGCAGACCCCGTGCGCTTCCGCCGATGATCCTCATGCTTTCAGCAGGGCTTTCAACTCGGTTGCAGGGTTTTCCAAAGCGGCTTTCGCTGGGGATTTCCCATTCTCGATCAAGCGTTTACCCACCATATAGGCGCGCGGATCATTCATCGCATCGACCGCCAGCAGGGTATCGCCTTGGAAATACCAGAAGCTGACACTGTCGCCGTCCGGGCCGCGCGTTACGATGTTGTCATAGCCGACATTCAACCCAGCGATTTGCAGCTTGCAATCGTATTGATCCGACCAGAACCACGGCTGCGCCTCATAGACCACATTCGCGCCCATGATGTTTTCGGCCACGGTTTCGGCCTGATGAATGGCATTGCCCACCGATTCTAACCGCCACCGCCCGCCCTTATGCGGAAAACTGGCGCAATCGCCCGCCGACCAGATATGCGGATCCGAGGTGCGACCGAATTCATCGGTTTTGATGCCGTTCTCAATCGCCAGACCTGCCGCTTCGGCCAACCCGGTGCCGGGAAGAATCCCCACGCCCGCGATGATGAAATCGGCGGGGAGTTCGGTGCCGTCGGTCAGACGCACGCCCGAGACGCGCCCCTCACCCAAGATCTTCTCCAGCCCGATCGATTCCAGAATTTTCACCCCATGCGCGGTGTGCAAGGCCCGGAAATAATCGCTGGTTTCCGGTGCTGCCACCCGTTGCAGGATTCGCGGTGCCATCTCGACCACGGTCACATCCAGCCCCAGTTTTGCGCCAACCGCTGCCGCCTCAAGCCCGATATAGCCGCCACCGATCACCACCAAACGCCGCCCAGCCGCGAATTCGGGCTTCATCGCATCCACGTCCGCCAGACTGCGCACGGTATAAATTCCAGCCAGATCGCCGCCGATATTGCCGGGCAGGCGGCGCGGATAAGAGCCGGTGGTCAACACCAGTTCGTCATAGGGAATCACGTCATTGCCGATCATCACCTTGCGGGTGACAGGCTCAATCGCCGAGACTTTTTCGCCCAATTTTAAGGTGATATTGTGTTCGGCGTAGAAATCCGGGCCGCGCAGCCACAGCCGTTCTTCCTCCATCTCGCCCAGCAGATAGGCTTTGGACAACGGCGGGCGCTGATAGGGTGGGGCAGTTTCGTCGCCGATCAAGGTGATGCTGCCTTGATGCCCCAGCATGCGCAATTTGGCGACCAAAGCCGCTCCAGCCTGTCCGGCCCCGATCACTACAACGTCCATCCTGCGCGCCCCCTCTGGTCGAATGTTTGCGCGGACCCTATATCCCGCAGGACGGGTAACGCAACGCGAGAGGGATAGATTATGACGATTTCTGTTGGGGCCAAACTGCCGGATGCATCTGTGCAAGTTATGGGCGGAAATGGGCCGGAGACGGTGTCGCTGGCATCACGGCTCGCCGGGCGCAACGTGGTGATCTTCGGGCTTCCGGGGGCCTATACCAGCACCTGCACCATGGCGCATGTACCCAGTTTCATCCGCAGCCGCGAAAAACTGGCGGCGAAGGGCGTGGATGAGGTGATCTGCCTCTCGGTCAACGACGCGTTCGTGATGAAAGCTTGGGGCGATTCGACCGGGGCCAATGCCGCTGGGATCACCATGGCGGCGGACGTCGATGCCAGCTTTACCAAAGCGGTGGGGATGGAATTTTCGGCCCCGGCGGTGGGGTTCTTTGACCGCTCGAAACGCTATGCGCTTTATGCGGTGGATGGTGTGGTCAAGGTGCTGCATGTCGAACTGCCGGGCGGCGGCTGCGAGATTTCTGGCGGCGAGGCGATGCTGGCGGCAATCTGATACCAATGTGACTCTGCATTCGTATTTGTGTGAATGCAGAGTCACAAATCTTAGACGATCCGGTTTGCGCGGGTTTCACACAGGCAGGAAATCGGCTCGGAGTGGTTGTGGATCACCTCGGCGCTGCCTGCGATCTTGTCCATCTGTTTGGCCAAGCTGATGTCCAAGGCCGACAGACCCTTGCAGTCATGCGTGACCAGTGTGACATCGACGATATTGTATTTGTTCGACCATTCCGGGTGATGGTTCAGCTTTTCGGCAGCCAGTGCCGCGCGGGCCATAAAGCCCCAAGCTTCGGAAAAACTCTTGAATTTCCAAACTTTGCGGATCGCATCGCGGTCTGGAACCGCCCCCCATCCGGTTTCCCCCAAAGCGGGCAAAGCGGTGCGGTCTTCGGTGCTTAGCAGCTCAGCCATGGTGTTTCCTTTCAATCTTCCGACGCAACCCGCCGGAACGGGCCGTAGGCGGTGAGCACTTCAATCTCCTCGTCCACCGCGCGGCGTTCTTCCACAAGATACCGCGCCACGGCGTTACGGAAAGACCGATCTGCGATATAGTGCAGCGAATGCACCGGCATCGGCAGATAGCCGCGTGCGAGTTTGTGTTCACCCTGCGCACCCGCCTCGACCCGCGACAGGCCTTGGGCGATGGCCCAGTCGATTGCCTGATAATAGCACAACTCGAAATGCAGACAGGGGTGATCCTCGATGCAGCCCCAATAGCGGCCATAGAGCGTGTCACGCCCGATGAAATTGAGCGCCCCGGCGACGGGGGTTTCACCGTTGAAGGCCAGCACCAGCAGCACATCGTCGCGCATCGTGGCCTGAATTTCGTCGAAAAACCCGCGGGTCAGATAGGGCTTGCCCCATTTGCGACTGCCGGTGTCTTGGTAGAAGGTCCAGAACGCATCCCAATGCGCGGGTTCGATCTGATCGCCGGTCAGGCTGCGGATTTCCAAACCGCTTGCACGGGCAGTTTCGCGTTCCTTGCGGATCATCTTGCGCTTGCGGCTGGAGAGGTCGGCGAGAAAATCATCAAAGCTCGCGTAGCCGCGATTTTCCCAGTGAAATTGCTGGGTTATGCGGTGCAGCAGGCCGTGCTTGCCCGCCAGAGATTCGGCCTCGTCTTCAGTGCAGAAGGTGATGTGCAGCGACGACAGATTGTTCTGGTCGGTCAGACCGATGGCGGCTTCCAGTAGGGCCTCGCGCAGGGCGGGATCACCCAGAAACCGACGGCCAGAGGCGGGGGTGAACGGCACGGCGGCTTGCAGTTTTGGGTAGTAGCTGCCGCCCGCGCGCTCCAATGCCTGCGCCCAGCCGTGATCGAAGATATATTCGCCCTGACTGTGGGATTTCACGTAAAGCGGCAGGGCGGCGACCGGGGCGTCATCGCGCAAGATCAGCGGGCGCGGTTGCCAGCCGGTGCCCTTGCCGGTGGACTGCGAGCGGTCCAGCGCAGAGAGAAACCGATGCGTGGTGAAAGGGTCGAGCGGGCGACCGGGTTGGGGGCAGGCCAGCGCATCCCACTCTGCCGCCGTCAGGTCGGACATGCCGTTGAGAAGTTCTGCTTGCATCATCCGCCTGTGTTTGCGGGAAGGCTGGGGGCCGTTTGGCCCCCAGACCCCCATGAATATTGCTGCCGTTGTGAAGATGGGCTGGTGGTGGATTTCGTCAAGCGGGCAGGGCGGCGGCGTAGGCCTCGAAGGTGATATTCTGCGCGATCTTGCGGGCTGCGGCCTCAGCTGCGGGGCTGCGGATCGTCCAGCACAAAATTGCGGCACCTTGCGATTTGAGGCCTGTGACGCGGGGGCGGGAAAGGTCGGCGGCTTCGTGGGAGATGAAGCTGGAAAGCGTGCGGTCGTAATCGGGGATGGCACGCAGGCGGTCGCAGGTTTCTGGCGCTAGGGGGCCCCAAGCGGCGGGGTCATAGGCCGAGGTGGTGAGGCCGCGCGGGATTTGCGGGGCGAGGTGGGCCATATGGGCGATGGAATGCGGATTGAACGACATCACGGCGACGGGGCCATGGTAGCTGGAAAGCTGCGCAGCGGTGGCGGCTTCGAGGCGGCCATCGGTGTCGGACATGGTGTCGGTCTGGTCTTTCAGCTCAATCAGCAAGGGAGTGCGACCCGCGACGAGGGTGAGGATTTCGGCTAGGGTCGGGATGGTTTCGTCGCTGTCGCGCAGCTTGATCTGGGAAAGGGCTGCGGCGGTGTGGTGTTTGATCAGGCCGGTGCTTGTGGTGAGGCGATCCAGCGCCTCATCATGGAACACCAGCGCGACGCCGTCACTGGAGAGTTGCAGATCAATCTCGATGCCGTAGCCCGCCGCGATCGCCGCCACGATCGCCGCCCGCGAGTTCTCGGGGCGGCCTTGGCTGCGATCATGATAGGCGCGGTGGGCGAGGGGCGCGCCAAGGAACGCCGCAGGCAGGGGAACGCGCATCAGTTGATCTCGAAGATGCCTTCGATTTCCACCGCGACGCCGAACGGGAGCGAGGCTGCCGAGACGGCGGAGCGGGCGTGGCGGCCGGCGTCGCCCAAGGCTGCGACGAGGAAGTCGGATGCGCCGTTAATGACTTTGGGTTGGTCGGTGAAATCGGCGGTGGAGTTCACGAAGCCCACCAGTTTCACGGCGCGGACCACGCGGGAGAGATCGCCGCCGCAGGCTTTCTTCAGTTGTGCCAAGAGAGAGATCGCGCAGGCTTTGGCGGCTTCGGCCCCAGCCTCAACCGTCACATCGGCGCCGAGTTTGCCTTTGATCAGGCCTGCGGCGGTTTGGCTGATCTGGCCGGAGATATGGACGAGGGAACCTACCTGCACGAAGGGGACGTAATTGGCGGCCGGGGCGGGGGCGTCGGGGAGGGTGACGTTAAGCTCGGCGAGGCGGGATTCGATGCTGGACATTTGCAGGCTCCTGATCTGGTTTGGCGCAGGCTATCCGGGGCACGGCACGGGGGCAAGGCTTGGCTGGTCCCAACTCGGGACCTTTTTAAAGCTATAAATATCAATGGGTTGACATGGTGAAATTAGGGGATTGTTAACGAATTGGCCGCAGCCCTCGATTTTTGCACCTGTGCGGGCGCAAAACCGATGGCAGGCGGGGTGCGTGGAAATCTGGGTCCGGGGGAGGGTCCGGGGGGGGGCTTGGCCCTCCCCGGCTTTGGTCGCCCCTCGCGGAACGCCAGTTTGAAGTAATCGGTGAACGGCTTCAAAAGATAGCTCATCGGCGAGCGCGCGCCGGTTTCGATAAAGGCTTCCACTGGCATACCGGGCAGCAGGGTTTGGGTTTTCAGCTTGGCCAATTCGCCATCATCCAGCAGGATCTCGGCGCGGAAGTAGCTGGCTTGGGTGCGCTGATCGACCAAAGCATCGGCGGAGATCGTCGCCACATGGCCAAAGATTTCCGGCGTGGTGCGGGCCGAAAACGCCGGGAAGGCGAGGCGCACGCGTTGGCCGACATGGACTTCGTCGATGTGAATAGGCTGCACTTGGGCGGTGATCACCAAGGGGCGGTCTTGCGGGATGATATACAGCACAGGTTCGGCTGCGCGCAGCACCGAGCGCGGCGAGGTGACTTGCAGGCCCAGCACCAGACCGGAGACCGGGGCGCGAATGTCAAGTCGGGCGATGCGTTCGATCAAAGCGCGGCGGCGTTCGACCAGCTCCAAAGCTTGCGGCCCGAGATCGCGCAGCTGGGTGTTGGCTTCTTCGCGGCGTACGGCGGCAAGGCGCAAAACTTCGAGATCAATCTCGGTGCCACGGCCCTCGGCTTGGGCTTTGGAGGCGATCAACTCACCCATGCTGCCTTGCAAGGAGGCTTTGTTGCGTTCTAGCTCCAGCACGCGGCTGGATTGCGCCAGGCCCTTGTCGAGCAGGGTTTGCTGCGCGATCAGTTCTTGTTCGATAAGGGTCAGCTGTTGTTTCAACGCGTCAATCTGGGCGTTGATGCCTTCGATCTGCGAGCCGATTTGGCCGCCGCGCTTGACCAGTTGATCGCCTTGCCGCGCGAGACTTTCCTTACGGGCGAGGAACAGCTTGCGCTGGCCTTCGATTTGTTCGGCGACATCGGGGCGGGTTTTGGCCAGATCTGCGATCTCACCGCTAAAGCTGGGCGCGTCTTTGTCGTCACGCTCGGCTTCCAGACGGGCCTTGCGCGCCAGCATTTCAAACAACTGACCCTCAACAATGGCGAGTTCCGATTGCAGCAGGCTGCCGTCGAGGCGGATGAGCAGATCGCCGGCTTTCACGGCTTGCGCCTCTTTCACCGCGATTTCGGCGACAACGCCGCCGTCGGGGTGGTTGACGATCTGTTTGTTTTTTTCAACCTCTAGCTGGCCATTGGCGACGATGGCGCCGTCGATTTCGGTGGTCAGCGACCAGCCGCCAAAGCCGAACACCAGCAGCGCCACGGTGGTCAGGCCGATGATCACCGTGGCGGCTGGCGGACCAAGCCGGGGCAAGGCTGGAGGGTGGATTGGCGGAAGCTGCGGGCAGGGGGGCGACAGCGGTAGGTTTTACCGGGGCGAGGTCTTGGCTCATGATACGCCTCCGGGTGCGCTGGTCTGGGTGATCTGGCTGTGGTTTTTCACCATCTCGCGCAGCACGGCATCACGCGGGCCAAAGGCGCGGCGCATGCCGTCTTCCAGCACCAGAAGCAGTTCACATTCCTGAATCGCGGCGGGGCGGTGCGCCATGATCAGCACCGCGCCACCGGCTTCTTTGGTGGTGCGGATCGCGGTGTTCAAGGCAATGGTGCCGTCGTTGTCGAGGTTGGAGTTCGGCTCATCCAGCACAAGGATCACCGGGTTGTTGAACAGAGCGCGCGCAAGGCCGATGCGTTGGATTTGGCCTCCCGACAGACGGCCACCGATTTGGCTGATGCGGGTGTCGTAGCCTTCGGGCAGTTTGATGATCATCTCGTGCGCTGCGGCGCGTTTGGCGGCATCGGCGTGGTCTTGCAGGCGGGCGATGTTCTCGGCAATCGTACCGTCGAACAGAGTGATGCGCTGCGGCAAATAACCGATATAGCTGCCGAGCACGTCGGGGTCGTATTGATCCAGCGTCGCGCCATCGAGGCGGACTTTGCCGCCTGCGGGCTTCCAGACGTTGATCAAAGCGCGGGCGAGGGTGGATTTGCCTGCGCCTGACGGGCCGATCACGCCGAGGGCTTGGCCGGGCTCCAGCCGGAAGTTGATGGCGCGCAGCACGGCTTGCTGCTCGCCCGGCGGGATCACGGTGAGGTTTTGCGCTTCGAGAATGGCTTTCGGGTGCGGCAAAGCGGTGCGCGGCGGCTCCTCTGGCATTTTGGTCAGCAGGTCTGACAAGCGGCGGCTGGCTTCTTGGGCGCGGGTGATCACCGCCCATTGGCCGATGACTTGCTCGATGGGGGAGAGCGCGCGGCCCATCAGGATCGAGCCGGCGATCATCGCGCCCGATGAAAGTTGGCCTTGCAGCACGAGGTACGCGCCCATGCCGAGCATCGCCGATTGCAGGAAGACCCGGAAGGTTTTGCTGATACCGCCGAAGCTGCCCGCAAGGTCGCCCGCCTTGATGCTGGCGGCAAGCGCCGCGCCGCGGGCTTTTTGCCAGCGGTCGAAGGTGGCAGAGGTCATGCCCAAGGCTTGCACGGTTTCGGATTCGCCTTTGATCAGGTCGGACATCCGCTCGGCCCCGAGGGTGAGGTTGTTGGTGCGGGTCAAGGGCGCGAGGGTGAGGCGTTGGTTCAGGATGGTGACGATCACCAAGATGATGCCGCCGACGAGGGAGCGCGCGAACAGATAGGGGTGGAAGATGTAAATCGCGATGAAGAACAGCGGCATGAACGGCAGGTCGAACAATGCGAGCAGCACGGGCGAGGCCCAGAGCCGCTGGATCGCCTCAAGGTCGCGCTGGGCGGCGATGGCGGTGGGCTCGTTCGGTTGCAGGGTCAGGCGGCGCATGGCGGCAGAGAACACCCGGCGATCCAAGCGATCCTGCATTTTGGCGCCGATGCGGGCCATGACGCGGGCGCGGACGTTGTCGAGGATGCCAAGTGCTAAGAACAGGAAGGTCACCAGCACCGACAGCGCGATAAGCGTGGGCACAGAGCGCGACCCCAGCACGCGGTCGTAGACCTGCAGCATGTAGAGCGAGCCGGTGAGTTGTAAGGCGTTGGCGAAGACCGAGAACAAAGCGACGGCCCATAATAGGCCGCGTTGATCGGCCCGTGCCGCGCGAAGCTCTGCTTCCCCGCGACGGTTGTCTATTTGGCTCATCGCCATCTCCGTTTCTGCCCGCAGCCCGTTTTTATGCCCAAAAGGATCGGCGGAAATCATCCAGCGTCACCCTCTGGCCACGTTTGGCCGTTGTCTTAAATCGCCGCGCCGCTTATCCCTTGTCTTTCACCGACAAAATGGATGTTTGGCGCGTGAACCTTGGCGGGAATGTAGAAGTATGGCGCAAGTGATTCCATCCCTTTCTGAAACAATCAGCGGATTTAGCGCTTTTTGTGTTGGGATTGCATTGACGCTGGCAATGGCGGGCTGCGCCAAGGCCCCGGTTTCGGATGCGGTCAACGATCCGGGCGAGGGATTTAACCGCAAGGTATTCGCCTTCAACGTTGCTGTCGACAAGGCGGTGTTACAGCCGGTGGCGGGTGTGGCGGGCAGTGGGCGTGGGCCTATTCTGACCGGAGTGCATAACTTCGCCAGCAATCTGGATACCCCCGGCGATATTGTTAACAACGTGCTGCAGGGGCGGTTGATGCGCGCCGCGCGCAATACGTTGCGGTTTGGCGTGAACTCGACGGCAGGGATTGGCGGGTTGTTTGATCCTTCCACCGCTTTGGGCCTGCCTGCGCAGGAAACCGACTTTGGCGAGACGTTGTATGTCTGGGGCCTGGGTGAGGGCAATTATCAGATGTTGCCGATCCTTGGGCCATCCACCGAGCGTGACACCGTGGGCATCGCGGTGGATTACGCGATCAATCCGCTGCGCTTCCTGATCAAATCACCGGAAAGTGACTATGTGACGGGCGCCAAGGTGATTGATAAGATCGGATCACGCGCACGGCATAGCGATACGGTGGATTCGATCCTATATGACAGTGCAGACCCCTATGCGCAGGCCCGCCTGCTGTATCTGCAAAACCGACACTACACTTTGGGCGAGGCCCCATCGGATGAAAGCTTTGAGGACCCCTATGCACAATAACCATTCCATGATGTCACGTCGCCGCTTTGCGGCTGGCTTTGCCTTGGGCTCGGTGGCTTTGGCTTTGGCTTTGCCGCTGCCGTCGCTGGCTTTGACGGTGGATGATGCCAAGGACATGATCGGCAAAGCGGTGGGCGAGATCAACACCACGATTGCCAGCGGCAAAAGCCAATCGGCAATGTTCGTTGATTTTGAACGGATTTTCAGCCGTTATGCCGACGTGCCGACGATTGCGCGCTCGGCTTTGGGGGTGGCCGCGAAGAAAGCCTCTGCCGCACAGATGGCCAGCTTCACCAAGGCGTTTCAGACCTATATCAGCCGCAAATATGGCTCGCGCTTCCGCGAGTTTATTGGCGGCTCGATCGAAGTCACCGATGCCCGCCCGATCAAAAGCTATTACGAGGTGATCTCGGTCGCCCATCTGAAAGGCCAAGCGCCGTTCGATCTGCGCTGGCATGTCTCGGACAAATCCGGGCGCAACCTGTTCTTCAATATCATCATCGAAGGCGTCAATATGCTGGCGTCCGAGCGCACTGAAATTGGCGCGATGCTGGACAAGCGCGGCGGCGATATTGATGCGTTGATCGGCGATCTGAAGAACGCCTGAGCCCAGATTGCTGTGTGAGAAATTTGGCGCGCCCCCGAACGGGAGGCGCGCCTTTTCTATTCAGTTGCCGCTTTTCAGGATGTCTTTCAGCAAAGCCTCGACCTGATCATCGCTGGGGTTCATCAGCGGCACCGAGGGTTCCGCAGGCGCTTGCTGGACCGCAGGATCTTGCGGGAATTCCGCATTCGGATCAACGGGTTGGTTTGAAGCGTTGCCCGCATTTGGCGGAGCGCGATATTCCGGCACGATCAGCGGCAGTGCGCTGACCGGCACGCCGTCTTCGACGCGGGTCATCACCTCATGCCAGATTTCGGCGGGCAGGCCACCGCCGGTGACACCTTTCAGCGGCGTGTTGTCATCATAGCCAATCCAGACACCGGTGACATAATCGGCGGTGAAGCCGATGAACCATGCATCGCGGGCCGCAGAGGTGGTGCCGGTTTTGCCCGCAGCGGGGCGGCCATCGAGCCGCGCCCGGGTGCCGGTGCCACTCTCAACAACTTTTGACATCATGAAGGTCAGCAGTTTGGCGGCTTTTTCCGAGATCACCCGCTCGCCAATACCGCCGCCCGCGCCCATCAGGCTGTCTTCCTCGCCCTTGAGTTTAAGCTCTACCAGCCCGTAGGGGGTCACAGCAGAACCGCCGTTCAGGATGCCGGCATAGGCCCCGGTCATCTCAATCAGGGTGGATTCCGAGGCCCCGAGTGCCAGCGCCGGGCCGGGGGCGATGTCGTTCAGGATGCCGAAGCCTTTGGCGACATTCGCGACAGCCTCACGCCCGACGGCTTCCGAGACGCGGACGGCGGGGATGTTGCGGCTTTCTTCCAAGGCTTGCGTCAGGGTGATCAAGCCTTTGAATTTGTGATCGTAGTTATCAGGCGTCCAAGCGCCAGAGCCGGGGATATGCAGGGTCAGCGGTACATCCTCGACATAATCCGAGGGCGACCAGCCGAGATCAAGGGCTGCGGCATAGACGAAGGGTTTGAACGAGGATCCGGTTTGGCGCAGGGTTTGCGTCGCACGGTTGAACGCGCCCGCGCTTTCGGTTTTACGCCCACCGACCATGGCGCGCACGGCACCATCCGCGCTCATCACCACAATCGCGGCTTGGGCTTTGGAACCTTTGGCGACCTTGTTGTCGAACACCCAAGCGAGGGCGTCTTCGGCATCCTTTTGCAGTTTCTGATCCAGCGTGGTGCGCATGATCACGTCTTCGGTGGTGGTCGAGGTCAGGAAATCCGGCGCGGTTTCCATCACCCAATCGGCGAAGAAGCCGCCAGATTTGGTTTGCGCCGCTTCGGAAAGCTGGGCCGGATGCGCATGGGCGTCGGCGGCTTCCTCGGCGGTGAGGTAACCTTGTTCCAGCATCAGGTCGATGATGACATCGGCGCGGTCTTGCGCGCGTTTCAGGCTGTTGGTGGGGGCGTATTTCGACGGCGCTTTCAACAGGCCCGCCAGCATGGCGGCTTGGGCGGGGCTGACTTGGTTGGCAGAAATGCCGAAGTAGCGCTGGGCTGCGGCTTCAAAGCCGCGCGCGCCGGCACCCAGATAGGCGCGGTTGAAATAGATCGTCAGGATTTCTGCTTTGGAATATTTCGCTTCCATCGCAATGGCATAGGGGATTTCTTTCAGCTTGCGCTTGACGCCACCGCCGCGACAGTCGGCTTCATAATCGGCCTCGGACTTCCACTGTTTCGGATCATAGGGCACGCCGAGGCACAAGAGTTTGGCGACCTGTTGGGTGATGGTCGAGCCACCGTTGCCTTCAAGCGGGCCGCGCCCTGCGGCGAGGTTGATGCTGATGGCAGAGGCGATGCCGCGGGGGCTGACGCCGAAGTGGTGGTAGAAGCGTTTGTCCTCGGTCGCGATCACCGCATGCAGCAGGTAGGGCGAGACGGTGTCGGCGGTGATCTGGCCGCCGAAGGTCTCCCCGCGCCAAGCAAAGACGGTGTCGTTGCGGTCCAGCAGTGTGACCGAGCCTTTGGCGCGACCGTCGAGCAGCGCGTTCACTGGCGGCAGTTGCTGGTAGAAGTAGAACACGATCCCTGCCAGCACCATGCCGCAGACGGCGGCGACGCGCCAGAACGTGCCCCAGATGATCCGCCAGATGCCCGAAATGAAGCGGGTGAGCAGGTTGCCGGAACGCTTGGGCGTGGCCTTGCGTGGCGTTGGTTTGCGCGGTGGCGGCGTGCCGCGCCCGCCCGTGGTGGCTGGTTTTTGCGCGCTATAGCGCCGGTCTGCCACCAGCGATTTGCCGCCTTTGCTCGATGTCGCCATGCCTGTTTTTGCCCTTTTAAGCGGTTTTTACCACTCTACTCGGTTCACCCGGAAATGCGAAGCGGCGGTGCTGCCGATTCGCGGTTCCTTGCTGCTTAAATTTGCATCGCAGGCATGGATGATTGATTAAATATTAGGCAATAACCCCCTGCGCCCAATTTTTACGCCATCTGAAACTTGTGCTGCAGGTGCGAAGGCCGCCTGATCACGAGTGAGGGCCGCCAAGGGCCTTGGGAAACAAAGGGGTGCACCGTGAAAATGATCATAGCTGCCATCAAGCCCTACAAGCTGGACGAGGTCCGCGAAGCGCTGACCGCGATCGGCGTGCAGGGGATGATGGTGACAGAAATCAAGGGTTTCGGCATGCAGTCGGGCCATACCGAAATCTACCGCGGTGCAGAATATGCGGTGAATTTCGTGCCGAAAATGCGACTGGAGATCGTGGTGACCGATGCTTTGGCCGATACGGTGGTGGAGGCGATCACCAAGACCGCGCGCACCGGCAAGATCGGTGACGGCAAGATTTTCGTGTTGAATGTGGAAAGCGCCCTGCGGGTGCGCTACCGGCGATGTCGATGACGATGCGCTGTGAGAGGGGACAGAACATGCTGAAGAAATTAGGACTGAGCGCAGCGGCGATCATGGCGGCCTTGCCCGCTTTGGCGCAGACTGCAACGGATGCCACAGCGCCGGTGGTTGAGGCTGTGGCCGAAGCTGCGGCCCCGGTGATGGATAAGGGCGATGTGTCGTGGATGATGACCTCGACCGCGCTGGTGTTGTTCATGACGATCCCCGGCCTTGCGCTGTTTTACGGCGGCTTGGTGCGCAGCAAGAACATGCTGTCGATCCTGATGCAGACCACGCTGATCGCCTGTATGGTGATGGTGATCTGGGCGCTTTACGGCTATTCGGTAACCTTCGGCGGCGGCACCTCGCCGTATTGGGGTGGCTTCGGCAAGGTGTTCTTGTCGGGCGTGACGGCGGATAGCATGTCGGCGACGTTCTCGGCCGGATATGTGATCCCCGAATATGTGTTCATCGCCTTCCAGATGACCTTTGCCGCGATCACCCCCGGCCTGATCATCGGTGCCTTTGCCGAGCGGGTGAAATTCACCGCTGTGCTTGCGTTCTGCGCTTTGTGGGTGACCTTCGTCTACTTCCCCATCGCGCATATGGTTTGGGATGCATCGGGCCTATTGTTCGTGATGGGTGCGATTGACTTCGCAGGCGGCACGGTGGTGCATATCAACGCAGGTATCGCGGCTTTGGTCGGTTGCCTGGTGATCGGCAAACGCGTCGGCTATGGCAAAGAAAACATGGCACCGCATTCGATGGTGATGACGATGATCGGCGCGTCGATGCTGTGGTTCGGCTGGTTTGGCTTCAACGTCGGCTCGAACTTGGAAGCCAATGGCGGTGCTACGCTGGCGATGATCAACACCTTTGTGGCCACCGCTGCGGCAACTTTGGCTTGGTCGCTGCTGGAAGGCATTCAGCGCGGTAAGGCGTCGATGCTGGGTGCGGCTTCGGGTATGGTGGCCGGTTTGGTCGCAATCACCCCGGCTTGTGGCACGGTGGGCCCGATGGGCGCGATTGCACTGGGCGTGATTGCGGTGCTGGGCTGCTATTTCTTCGTCACCGTGGTGAAGAACAAGTTCCAATATGACGACAGCTTGGATGTGTTCGGCATCCACGGCGTTGGCGGGATCCTCGGCGCGGTGCTGACCGGGGTGTTCTCGGCAGGGTCCTTGGGCGGCGTCAAAGGCGATGATTACTCCATCGGCGCGCAAGTCTGGATCCAGATCGAAGCGGTTGCGATCACCTTGGTGTGGTCGGGTGTGGTGTCGTTCATCATCTACAAACTGATCGACATGACCATCGGGCTGCGGGTTGATGCGGATACCGAGCGTCAAGGCCTTGATCTGGCCTCGCATGGCGAAGCGGCTTATCACGGCTGATAACGACAACCTCCGGCGGTCCTCCCCGCCGGAGGTTGACAAGCGAACGGCCCGCAGGATCCTCCCCCTGCGGGCCGTTTCTATTTTGAAGCCGATTTTCGAAGCCGAAAATCGTGACGGAAAATTTGAATTTTCCGGTTACGCGGTAAGGGCCGCGATGGCTTTCGCGAGGATCGGCACGGTTTTGGCGTTCAGGCCCGCGATGTTGATGCGGGAATCCCCGACCATGTAGATGCCGCGCTGGTCGCGTAAGCTGTTGACCTGTGCTTCGGTCAAGCCAAGGCGGCTGAACATGCCACGATGGGTTGCGACGAAATCGAACCGATCCGAGTTGGTGGCGCGGCGGAGTTCATCGGCGAGGCTTTGGCGCAGGGTCAGCATGTTGAGGCGGACTTCTTCCAGTTCGGCTTGCCAGTCGGCGCGCAGGGCGTCGTCTTCCAAGATCATCGTCACCAGCCGCGCGCCGTGGTCGGGCGGGAAGCTGTAGTTTTGACGGTTCAGGAAGGCGAGGTTGCCTTGGGTGACGGCGCGGCGGGCCGGGTCGCCGAGGGCGATCAGGATGCCGGTGCGTTCGCGGTAGATGCCGAAGTTTTTGGAGCAGCTGGCGGCGATGAGGACTTCGGGGAGGCTCTGGGCGATCATCCTTGTGGCGGCGGCGTCTTGTTCCAGACCATCGCCGAAGCCTTGATAGGCGAGGTCCACGAAGGGGATAGCGCCTTTGGCCAGCAGGAGTTTCGCGACTTCGGCCCATTGATCGGCGTTCAGATTGGCCCCGGTCGGGTTGTGGCAGCAGCCGTGCAGCAGAACGGCGTCGCCCGCTTTGACGCCTGCAAGATCTTCCATCAGCCCGGCAAAGTCGATGCCACGGGTTGCGGCGTCGAAATAGCGGTAGTCGGCCATCTTCATGCCGAGGTATTTGATAATGGACGGATGGTTCGGCCATGTCGGGTTCGACAGCCACACCGTAGCCTTGGGCGAGGCCAGTTTGATCAGTTCCAGCGCCTGCCGGATGGCACCCGTGCCGCCGGGGGTGGCGACGGAAGCGGCGCGATCGGTGTAGCCCGGCCCAAGGATCAGCTTGACCATCGCGGCGTTATAGGCGGGCTCGCCTGCAAGGCCGGTATAGGTCTTGGTGGTCTCCACCTCCCACAGCTTTTTCTCGGCGGCTTTCACCGCGCGCATCACCGGGGTCAGGCCAGTGGCATCCTTGTAGACCCCGACGCCGAGGTCGATTTTATCGCTGCGGGGATCGTCTTTGTACAGCTGGATCAGTTGCAGGATTTTGTCCTGCGGCTGCGGGTTCAGTGTCTCTAACATAGCTTATCCTTTTTCGACCGCGAGGTCGTCATACATGCCCCATTCGGCCCAAGAGCCGTCATAAAGCGCATGGTTGCGGTGACCGATGCGTTCCAACGCGAGGCTGAGGATCGCCGCCGTGACGCCAGAGCCGCAAGAGGTGATCGCGGGTTTGGCGAGGTTCACGCCTGCGGCCTCGAACAGGCTGCGCAGGGCGTCGGGGGATTTCATCGTACCATCGGGGTTCAGAAGCGTGCTGTAGGGCACGTTCTTTGCCCCCGGAATATGGCCGGAGCGCAGGCCGGGGCGGGGTTCGGGCACTTCGCCCTTGAAGCGGGGGGCAGAGCGGGCGTCGATGATATCGGCCTCCCCCAGTTTCGCGGCATGGGCGACTTGCGTCACATCTTTCACCAGATGGTTCTGGCGGCTGACCGTCATATGGCGGTCTCGCACAATCGGCGGCATGTCTTCAATCTCACGCCCTTCGGCCCGCCATTTCGGCAGGCCGTCATCCAGCACGGCGACATCGGTTTTGCCCATCAGCCGGAAGGTCCACCACACACGGGCGGCGGAGAACAGGCCAGAGCCGTCATAGATCACCACCTGATGCCCATCGCCCGCAGGCGTGAGATGAATTTCTCCGGCGGTGGGGCCATATGCGGCAGGGCAGAGCGTTGGTCGGTGATCTCGTCAATGTCGAAGAACCGCGCGCCGGGGATATGGGCGGTCAGATACTCGGCCTTCGCGTTGCGGCCCGCGTCGGGCAGATACCAGCTGGCGTCGATCAACCGCAGATCGGGGTCGGCGCGGTGGGCTGCCAGCCAAGCGGTGCTGACCAAAGTTTTCGGATCATCGGCGGGAGAGGGGGTCATCTGGGGCCTCGGGCTGCGGAAATCGGCGGGGATGCCGATGCAGTTAAACCCAAGGGCGCTGCCAGACAAGAGAGCGCGGGCGCGCAATAGCACGCCCGCGCAATAAAATTAGCTTTTCGCCATCGCACTCTTGACCGCGCCGACAATCGCCATCAGCACACCACCGCCGACGCCGCCCGAAAGCACCGAGGTGATGATCGACGCCATATCGGTGCCGCCCGTGGCCGCCGCAGTTGCCCCTGCGCCGCCCAACATGCCGAGGATCTGGCCGCCCAGACCGCCGCCAAGGATGCCGACGATCGAGTTGCCCAAAGTGCCAAGATTCAGGTTTTTCAGCACCGCGCCTGCCGCGTTGCCGCCCAAAGCACCAGCGATCAGCTGGATGATCAGGTTCATATCCATGATACTCATTCCTTCCCTACATGATGCCCGCCGTTGTGGCGTGACATTTCCCGGCCATTTCTGGACCCGGAGGTCTAGGACCGGATAGGGGGAATTATGCCAGAATCTAGGCATTTAGGCAATGTTTTCAGCAGAGTGCTAAAGCTTAGCCTTCATGCCTTCCTTCATAATGCGTGATTTTTGCCGATCCCAATCGCGCTTGGCAGAGGTTTCGCGCTTGTCGGCGAGCTTTTTGCCCTTGGCGACGCCGAGTTTGATTTTCACCATGCCGCGTTCGTTGAAATACATTTTCAACGGCACGATTGTCATGCCTTCGCGGCCGACTGCATTCCACAGGCGCGACAGTTCTTTCTTAGAAACCAACAGCTTACGGCGGCGACGTTCGTCATGCGGGAACATCACTGCTTGCAGATAGGGCGCGATATAGCCGTTGATCAGCCAGAGCTCGGACCCCTCCACATTGGCGTAGCTTTCGGCAATGTTGGACCCGCCCTTGCGCAGGGATTTGACTTCGGAGCCGTGCAGCATGATGCCGGCCTCCAGATCCCATTCGATCGCGTAATCGAAGCGGGCGCGGCGGTTTTCGGCGATCAGTTTGGAGTTTGGGTCTGATTTTTCTACCATAATGCGCTGGAAATAGGGGTTCGGGGGGGCAGAGTCCAGCACGGCGGCGCTGAAATTAAGTGCGGCGGCGGTTCTGGCCAAGGATGATCACACCGCAAGCGACGATGATCGCAGCACCGGTCAGGGTGGCGGCGTCGGGGTGCTCGCCAAACACCGTGACGCCGAGGATCATCGCGAACAACAGGCGGGTGTAGCGGAACGGCGTGACGACGCCGATGTCACCGCTGCGCATCGCGGTGGTCAGCGCGGCATAGGCGGCGATGCCGAAGGCAGCGGCCCCGGCGATCAGACCAAGGGTTTGCGGGTTGGGCATCCCGGCTTTGCCGGTGACGGCGGTGATGATCGCGCCGGACAGTGCCAGCATGATGAAGCCAGTGACGCCGAGTTGCGCGTTGGATAGCGCCGGGGCTGCTGCACGGGTGGCAAGGTCGCGGCCCGCGAAGCCGAGCATGGCGACGAGGGCGAGCAGGGACAGGGCCGAGAAGCCGGACAGGCCGGGGCGCAGGATGATCAGCACGCCGATAAAGCCGAGCAGGATCAGCAGCCAGCGTTTCAGCCCGACCGTTTCGCCAAAGATCACGGCGGCCCCGAGCACCACCACCAATGGTGTGGCTTGCAGGATCGCCGAGGCGACAGAAATTGGCGTCAGCGCAATGGCCAAGGCATAGAACAACCGCCCGGTGATCTCAAACCCCGAGCGCAGCGCCATCGTGCCCGTGAACATCGCGCGCGGAATGGGTGGGTCGCCTGCCCGCATCGCCAAAGCGGCAAACACCGCGATGCCGATCAGGCCCATGATCAAAATCGCCTCGCCGACCGGGATCGACTGGCTGGCGGCTTTCAGGAATGCATCCTCTGCCGCGAAGCCCGCCATTGAGGCGGTCATGTAAAGGCTGCCGCGCAGGTTGGGGGTCATTGGGACTTTCTGGGATTTGCTCTTTTTGAAATTCTCCCGCCGGAGGCTCCGGGGGCTGGTCTCAGGTGCCTCCGGCGGGGATATTTAGGCCAAGATGAAAGCTTAGATCAGGCCCGCGTGCTGCATCGCGGCTTTGATGCGGGCTTTGGTGGGATCGGTCAGGGTGACCAGCGGCAGGCGGACCTCCTCAGCACAAAGACCCAACAGCGACAGGCCGTATTTGGCGCCGACAAGGCCGGGCTCCAAGAAGATCGCTTCGTGCAGCGGCATCAGTTTGTCTTGGTAGGCAAGGGCCTTGGTGTAGTCACCTGCGAGCGTTGCCGCTTGGAATTCCGCGCAGAGGCGGGGTGCTACGTTGGCCGTGACGCTGATACAGCCCACGCCGCCGTGGGCGTTAAAGCCCAAAGCGGTGGCGTCCTCGCCCGACAGTTGGATGAAATCGGCACCACAGGTGGCGCGCTGCATCGAGACGCGCTCGATCTTGCCGGTGGCGTCTTTCACCCCGATGATGCGCGGCAGTTTTGCCAAAATGCCCATGGTGTCGGGCGACATATCGACCACCGAGCGGCCAGGGATGTTGTAGATGATAATCGGCAGGGTGCAGCAATCGTGCAAAGCGGTGTAATGCGCCACCAGCCCGGCTTGGGTCGGGCGGTTGTAATAGGGCGTCACCACCAGCGCCGCATCGGCGCCGACGTTCTCGGCAAAGCGGATCAGCGAGATGCCTTCCGAGGTGTTGTTCGACCCCGCCCCGGCGATCACTGGCACGCGGCCTGCGGCGGTTTGCACCACCACTTCGATGACCTTTTGGTGCTCCTCATGGCTCAGCGTCAGGCTTTCGCCGGTGGTGCCGACCGGGACCAGCCCCGTGGAGCCTTCGGCGATATGCCACTCGACCAGCTTCTTCAGCGTCACCAGATCGAGTTCACCGTTCTTGAACGGCGTAACCAGTGCGGGAATGGACCCTGTGATCATGGTGCGCGTCTCCTCTGGAAGGGCGATCTGGAATCGCCGTTGTGTAAGCGCTGTCTACCTAACCGGGGCGCGGCGTTTTGCCAAGCGCAGGCGGCGAATTGCTAGGTTCACGGGGTTTTGGGTTGTGGGAATCCGGGGGGTAGGGCAGAATCCTGGGATGAGCAGAATAAGCAAGATCGCAAAAGCGGTCGTAATCGGCGTTACACTGGTGATGTCTCCTATGGCGCGGGCCGATCAGGCCGCGTCCTTTACGGTCGCGTTGAAAGCGGCGGAGGCCCGCGATTGGCCCGCAGCGCTGACAGCGGCGCAGGGCGCGGGGGCCGTCGGTGGCGATGTGATCCTGTGGCAATGGCTGCGCGACGGGCAGGGCCGCTTGGGGGATTACGAGGGGTTTATCGCGCGTAGGCCGGATTGGCCGGGCTTGGCGTTGCTGCGCGAGAAGGGCGAGATCGCGGTGGCGCGCTCCACCGATCCTGCGCGGGTGGTGGCGTATTTTGCGGCGGGGAAGCCGAAGACCGGGGCGGGGGCGGTGGCTTTGGTCAGCGCTTTGGTGGCTTTGGGGCGGTCGGGCGAGGCCGAGGCAGAAGCGTTTCGGGCTTGGACCACGCTGAAGTTTGAGGCGGCGGATGAAACGGCGATGCTGGCGATCATGGGTGCGCCCTTGGCGGTGGCGCATGAGGTAAGGCTGGACCGGATTCTGTGGGAGGGCGGGCGCAAGGCCGAGGCCGAGCGGATGCTGCCGCGGGTGTCAAAAGACTGGCGTGCCTTGGCGGTGGCGCGGATGGCGTTGCGGGTGGACAGTGCGGCTGCGGTGGATTTGGTCGATGCGGTGCCGAAATCCATGCTGGGCGATCCGGGGCTGGCTTATGAGCGCTTCACTTATCGGATGCGGGCGGATCGCTATGATGATGCTGCGACTCTGATCTTGGAGCGCAGCAAGACGACGGCAGGCTTGGGCGACCCCGAGGCTTGGGGCAAGAGGCGGGCGGATTTGGCGCGGGTTTTGCTGCGGCAGGGCGAGCCGAAACTGGCGCTGCGGGTAGCGGCAAATCATCAGATGACCAAGGGCAATGATTACGTCGATCTGGAGTTTCTGGCCGGGTTCATCGCCTTGCGGAAGCTGGGTGAGCCGGATGTGGCGATCAAGCATTTCAAGCATTTGAAGGAGGCGGTGGCGACTCCGATCTCGGTGGCGCGGGCGGAATATTGGATGGGCCGGGCGCTGGAGGCTAAGGGCGATCGCGCCGGGGCGGATGCGGCCTATGCGCGGGCGGCGCGCAATCAGACGGCGTATTATGGGATGCTGGCGTCCGAAAAGATCGGGTTGCCGCTGGACCCTACGCTGGTGAATGTGGGGGAACCTACGCCGGGGTGGCGGACCTCGGGCTTTGCCGGATCGTCGGTTCTGGCGGCAGGGATGGCATTGGCCGAGGCGGGGGATCGCACCACGGCGAAGCGGTTTTTCTTGCAGGTGGCGGAAGGCCTGGATGCCAAGGGGTTGCAGCAGTTGGCCGATCTCGCCCTGCGGATGGATGAGCCGCATATCGCTTTGCTGGTCGCCAAGCAGGCGGCGGAGCGGGGGGTGATCCTGCCGCGTGCTTATTATCCGGTGCCTGCGATGGTGCCGGATGGGCTGGCGGTTAGTCGGGCTTTGGCCCTGTCGATTTCGCGGCGCGAGAGTGAATTTGACCCGACTGCGCAAAGCAAGGCGGGGGCGCGGGGGTTGATGCAAGTGATGCCTGCGACCGCCGAACATGTGGCGAAGGGGTTGGGCGAGACTTCTTCGGCGGGCCGTTTGATTTCCGATCCGCCGTTCAATGTGCGGATGGGGTCGATCTATCTGAGCCATATGATTGAAGAATTTGGGCCTTCGGTGGCGCTGGTGGCATCCGGCTATAACGCGGGGCCGGGGCGACCGCGCAAGTGGATCACGCAGTTTGGCGATCCGCGCAAGGATAGCGTCGATGTGGTGGATTGGGTCGAGATGATCCCGTTTGCCGAAACCCGCACCTATGTGATGCGGGTGGCGGAGGGGGTGGTGATTTACCGTGCCAAGTTGAAGGGGGTGGCGGGGCCGGTGCGGATTTCGGCGGAGTTGACGGGGCGGTGAGGGAGAGTCTTAAGTGCTGGAGAACGCTTTGTTCAATGGCCGATTTGCGAGAGGTTAACGACCCAGAAAGCGGCCATTTTTGGTATGGGACTGAGCCACATTGTTGAGGTGGTGTCCCGTGGCGTAACTTTTTTCGGGTCTGGGTGAGGCGCCTGCTACTGAATGTGGACATCCAAAACGTCTTCGATCAAAGAGATCGGACACCGCCAATCGACCATGAGTTGTGCCGCTTGCTGTTGAGGCATGCTCTTGAAGGTCGTCACTGACACGACGTTCTGTTCAAGACGGATAAATCCAATTTTATTATTGCCTTCAACTTTCCAGACGACAAAACCACAGATGAACGTATTTGGTTTAGCCGCTTGACCATAGAAATCCACTGCTGCAAAAAATGTGTCTTCATAAAATGTTGTGCGGTAGGCAGTATATTTTGACTTCAAACCTGCAGAGCTAACGAACTGCATGTGCACTTTCTTCCAAGATTCCAAGGAGTAGACCGATGCGAGTTCGCCCGCCATTAGCGCGCGCTCCGCTTCAAACCTGTTCGTGTTTAATGCGTCAAACAGGTTCTGCGTGGCAACTCCTACAAGCTTAACTGTTTGTTCATCTTTTTTAATTTGCGCGGCCGCAGATTCAAAAAGTGCTAAAGATAATACGCAGGCCATGATTATGTATCGCAACTTCAAATATCTCCAACTTATTGAGGTGACTTAGTCAACGGCCATAATGTGAAGCTCGCGTGTGAATGATAGCACATAGTGAAGGTTAATATAGTAACGGTCAACGACAAGCGCATAACCACTTTCTCCGCACGACAGTCCCGCACTGAACCCGTCGCCACCTATCAGGCAAAGCCCCCAGCCCGGAATCAAGGCGCTTGCGCCGCCGGGCAGCGCCTGACCGCCCCATCGGGCAGGCGCTTTTGCGCTGGCCCGCTTAGAACTTCTGGGGGAGGGGTTGAGGGATAAATCGCCTAGAACCTCTGTTGCTGCGCCCACCCGGCGCTCAGGCGTTGCCCTGTGTTGTGCTGTCTAAACTTGCGGCGGTTCTTGTTGTTTCACGCGTTGCCGCCAGAGGGTGAACAGGCCGGCGGCGACGACGACGCAGGCTCCGATGGCGACGTTGGGGCGTAGGGTTTCGCCGAACAGGAACACGCCGAGTAGGGCGATGAACATCAGTTGCAGATAGGCGAAGGGTTGCACGGCAGAGGCTTCGGCCACGGCATAGGCTTTGATCAGCAGCCAATGCCCCATGATGGCGGTGCAGCACAAAGCACCCATCCAGAGCCAGTCGGCGGGGAGCATCGGTTGCCAGTTCCATAGGCCGATCGGGGTCATCGCGGCGGCTCCGATCACGCCTGTCCAGAAGAACGACACCGAGGCCGGGTCTTTGCGGGCGACAAAGCGGGTGAGCAGGCCGTAAAGCGCGAACATGAAGGCGCTGATGAAGGGGATCAGCGCCCAAGGCGAGAACACGGCGAAGCCGGGTTCCAGGATGATCAGCACGCCAACAAAGCCGATGGCGATGGCGGTCCAGCGTCGCCAGCCGACTTTCTCGCCTAAGATCGGGCCGGAGAGGGCGGCGACCAGCAAGGGATAGCAGGCAAAGACCGCGTGGCTTTGGATCAAGCCCAGATTGATGAAGGCCAGCACCATGGCGCAGACCTCGGCCACCAAGATCACGCCTCGGATGATTTGTTGAGCGGGGAAATTGGTGCGGGTGGCGGCTCGGATGCCGCCGGGGCTGCGGGCGGCGAGGCTGATCACGAAGGCGGCGAACACCCAGAACCGGATCATCACCACCATGTAGACGTTATAGGTGCCGCGAGATGCCGTCTTGCAGCGCGAACACCACGGTGCTGGCGACCATCAGCCAGATGCCGAGTTTCAGATTTTGTTCGGTTTTCATAGGGATACCTTGGGCGCAGCACGGGTCTGCCACAGCGAATAGATGCCTGCGGCGATGATCAGTGCAGCCCCGATCAGCACGGGAAGCGCGAGGTGTTCGTCAAAGAAGTTGATGCCAAGCAGGGCGATGAACACGAAATGCAGATAGGCGAAGGGTTGCACGGCAGAGGCTTCGGCCACCTCGTAGGTTTTTTGCAGCAGCCAGTTCGACAGGATCGAGATCAGCGCATAGGTGGCGAAGATCGGCCAATCTTGGGCTTGGATCGGTTGCCATTGCGGCAGGCCAAGGGCGGTCATCATGATGGCTCCCAAAAAGGCGGGCCAGAAGAAGCTGGGGAAGAACGCCTCGTCCCGCGCGGTGAGGCGGGTCAGCACGCTATAGGCGGCGAAGAACAGGGCTGTGATGAGGGGGAGCAGGGCGGCCCAAGAGAACACGCCTTGGCCGGGGCGCAGGATGATCAGCACGCCGATCAGGCCAACGCCGACGGTGGCCCAGCGTTGCCATGTCAGCTTCTCGCCGAGGATCGGGCCGGACAAAGCGACGACGATCAGCGGGCAGACCGCGAAGACCGCATGGGCGTTGATCAGGCCGATCAGGGTATAGGCGTAGACCATGACGCAGATTTCCACCACCAGCAGGGTGGCGCGCAGGGCTTGGGCTATGGGGCGACGCGAGCGGATTGCGGCACGGAGGCCTTCCGGGCGGCGCAGGGCTAGGGTGATTACGAAGGCGGCGAAGACCCAATAGCGGATCATCACCACCATCAGGGTGTTGTAGTTGCCCGCGAGCAGGCGCGACAACGCGTCTTGCACCGCGAAGGCCGCGATGGCGGCGATCATCAGCAGGATGCCTTTGCGGTTGTTCATCGAAGGGTTCCTGCGGACATGTGTTTTTTGCGGCCATGGCCGGGGCGGCGTTCCACTTGGAAGCCAGCGTCTTGTAGCGCGCGGCGGACATGGCCTGCGGCGGTGTAGGTGGCGAAAGTGCCGCCGGGGGCGGTGTGGCGGGCGACTTGCGCCAGGATTTCGGGCGACCAGAGTTCGGGGTTTTTCGCGGGGGAAAAGCCGTCGAGGAACCATGCGTCGGCTTTGTGGGGCCATTGGGCGAGGGTGTCGCGGGCGTCGCCTAGGATGATTTCGACTGCGATCGGGCCGAGTTGGAATTGGGTTTGGCCTTGGGCCCATGCGGTGAGGAAGGGGTCGGCTATGGCGCGGGCTTCGGGGAAGTGATCCAGCGCGCGGGCGATGTCTTGGGCGGGCAAGGGGAAGGCTTCGAAGCTGGTGAAGCGGGTGGGGGTTTGGGTGATCAATGAAAGCGCCAGCAGGTTCAGCCCGGTGCCGAAGCCGAGTTCAGCGATGTGAAAGCCGGGTGTCAGGCGAGCGGGCAGGTCGTTGCCAGCCAAAAAGACGTGGCGGGTTTCGGACAGGCCATCGTTTTTGGAGAAATACGGGTCGTCGAAGCGGGTCGAGACAGGGATTGCGCCGTCTTGCCACGTCAGGGCTGATTGTGAGGAGGTGGTCATTGTCATATGCCCTTGGTCGGGCGGACCATGGGCAAGGCGGGGCGGAATGGCAAGGGTTGATCTGACGGTGCGCGGGGCGGGAATATTCGGGCTGTCGGTGGCTTGGGAAGCGGCGCGACGGGGCGCGCGGGTGCGGGTGATTGAGGCTGTGGCGGTGGGGGCGGGGTCTTCGGGCGGCGTGGTGGGCGCGCTGAGCCCGCATGTGCCGGAAAGCTGGAACGCGAAGAAGGCGTTTCAGTTGGAGAGTTTGCTGATGGCGGCGGGCTGGTGGGGGGCGGTGGAGGCGGCGTCGGGGCTGGTGTCGGGCTATGGGCGGCTGGGGCGGTTGCAGCCTTTGGCGGATCAGGCCGCGGTTGATCTGGCGTGGGCGCGGGGGGTGTCGGCGGAAGGGTTGTGGCGAGGCGAGGCGGTTTGGCGGGTTGTGGCGGCTTCTGGTGGGGCTTGGGAGCCGTTCAGTCCGTCGGGGTGGCTGGTTTCGGATGATTTGAGCGCGCGGGTGCAGCCTCGGATGGGATGTGCTGCTTTGGTGGCGGCGATTGAGGGCGCGGGGGGTGAGGTTGTGGTGGGTGAGGCCGAGGAGGTGGGGCCGGTGGTGTGGGCAACCGGGGTGGCGGGGTTGGAGGCGCTGGGTTTGGATTTGGGGCGGGTGGTTGGCGGTGGGGTGAAGGGGCAGGCGATCTTGTTGCGCTATCCGGCGCAGGACTTGCCGCAGTTGTTTGTGGATGGGCTGCATGTGGTGCCGCATGTCGATGGGACGGTGGCGGTTGGGTCTACGTCTGAGATGGTTTGGCAGGATATGGGCGTGGATCATCAGGTGGAGGAGTTGCACGCGCGGGCGGTGGCGGCGCTGCCAGTGCTGGCGGGGGCGGAGGTGGTGGAAAGGTGGGCGGGGCTGCGGCCTCGGGCCAAGTCTCGCGCGCCGTTGTTGGGGGCTTGGCCGGGGCGGGCGGGGCATTTTGTTGCCAATGGGGGTTTTAAGATTGGGTTCGGGATGGCTCCGAAGGTGGCGGAGGTGATGGTCGATTTGGTGCTGGAGGGGCGCGATTTGATCCCGGAGGGGTTTCGGATTTAGGGGTGTCCACGCGTGGACAGAGGGTGTAGTTATTTGAGATCAATGGGTTAGGTGGTGGTCGTTAATCTTACGTTTACTTCTGCGCGCTGCGCTCGCTGCGGCTGGGGAAGCCTCCGGCGGGGATATTTAGGCCAATGTGAAATTGTCAGAAGCGCGGCTCTTGGTCATCCTCTGTGCTCAAATATCCGCGCCGGAGGCATTCGACAGATCAAGCAGAGTTCAGGCCAGCAGGCGTGTGCCTTGGGTTCCACGGATGGTGGCGGTGAGGATTTGGCCTTCGGGGTGGTCGGTTTCGAAGCTGACTTCGGTGAATTGTTCGGTGCGGCCTAAGCGGGGGCCTTCGAGCAGGATGCGGTGGGATTGGCCTACTTGGGCGATGAGGTGGCGGGTGAGGGCTGCGTCTCCGGCAGAGCGGAGGCGGGCGGCGCGGGATTTGATTTCGGGGCCTTGCAGCTGCGGCATTCTCGCCGCCGGGGTGCCTTTGCGCGGGCTGAATGGGAAGACGTGCAGGAAGGTCAGGGTGCAATCCTCAACCAGTTTCAGGGAGTTGGCGAACATGGCTTCGGTCTCGGTTGGAAAGCCTGCGATGATGTCGGCGCCGAAGATCATGTCGGGGCGGAGTTTCTTGGCGTCGTCGCGCAGATGGCGGCGTTTCATGCGTTTCAGGATCATGTCGTCGCCTGCTTGTAAGGATAGGTGCAGGTGGGGCATCAGGCGCGGCTCGGTGGCGATGGCCCCCATCAGGGCGTCGTCGGCCTCGATGGAGTCGATGGAACTGATCCGCAGACGGGGCAGGTCGGGGACGAGGCGCAGGATACGCATGACGAGATCACCGAGGCGGGGCTGCGTGGGCAGGTCTGCGCCCCATGAGGTGAGGTCAACGCCGGTCAGGACGACCTCGTTGAAGCCTTTGTCGACAAGGCGTTTGATTTGTTCGACGACGACTCCGGCGGGGACAGAGCGAGAATTGCCGCGCCCATAGGGGATGATGCAGAAGGTGCAGCGGTGGTCGCAGCCGTTTTGCACTTGGACATAGGCGCGGTGGCGGCCGAAGCCGTCGATCAGGTGGCCTGCGGTTTCTTTTACCGACATGATGTCGTCGACTTGGACGCGCTCGGTGATGCCAATCAGGTCGGGGGCTTTGAGGCTGGCCCAAGTTGCCGCCTGCATTTTCTCGGTATTGCCGATGACTTTGGTGACTTCGGCCATGGCGGCGAAGGTTTCAGGCTCGGTTTGTGCGGCGCAGCCGGTGACGATGATCTGCGCCCCGGGGTTTTCGCGGGCGAGTTTGCGGATTTCTTGTTTGGCTTTGCGCACGGCCTCGGCGGTGACGGCGCAGGTGTTCACCACGACGGCCCCGGAAATGCCTGCGGCGGCGGCGAGTTCTTTCATCGCCTCGGTTTCATAGGCGTTCAGGCGGCAGCCGAGGGTCGCGAAGATAGGGGCGTTCATAGCGTGGCCAAGAAGGCGGGGGTGAGGCTGCCGTTGAAGATGTGTGCGGTGGGGCCGGTGAGCCAGACGCCATCGTCGCGCCAATCGACGTGCAGGGTGCCGCCGTCAGCCTCGACCGTCACAGAGCGCCCGGTGAGGCCGCGCAGGTGGGCGGCGACGACGGTGGCGCAGGTGCCGGAACCGCAGGCGAGGGTGATGCCTGCGCCACGCTCCCACACCCGCATGCGCAGATGGTCGGGGGCGAGCAGGTGGGCAAATTCGACATTGGTACGCTGCGGGAACAGCTCGTGATGCTCGGTGCCGGGGCCTTCGATGCTCAGGTTGACCGCTTCGGCATCTGGCACGAAGAACACGCAATGCGGATTGCCCATGCCCACGGCGGCGGGATTGCCGGGGAGGGGGAGGTTTAGCGTGTCTACCGCGTGTGACAGCGGGATTTCGGCCCAATCGCGTTGCGGATGGCCCATGTTGACGGAGATGCGGCCATTAGGGAGGCGGAGGGCGTGGAGTTCACCGCGCTCGGTGATCAGGGTCAGGGTGTCGCGGCCGAGTTTCTGCATCATGTAGTCGGACACGCAGCGGGTGGCGTTGCCGCAAGCGCCTGCGCGGCTGCCGTCGCTGTTCCAGAAATCCAAAGCGAAATCGGCGGTTTGCGAATCGCGAATCTCTGCCAGTTGATCAAAGCCGGTGCCGCGGTGGCGGTCGCCCAAGGCTTGCGCCAATTCTTTCGTGACCACAGCCTCGCGGCCCCGCGAGTCGATGATGACAAAATCATTTCCCGCGCCATGCATCTTCATGAAGGCAATGGCGGTTGGGGTTTTCGGGCTGTTGGCGGCGTTTTCCATCCGCCGCATATACGCCGCGTTGCAGCTTTTTGCCAGAGGGCGGCGTTTTGTCTCTTGACCCCATCCGGCCCGCACCCTAATCAGCGCGGCAGTTGTGGGCCGGTAGCTCAGTTGGTAGAGCAGCTGACTTTTAATCAGCGGGTCACAGGTTCGAGTCCCGTCCGGCTCACCACCACAACTTAAGGCCCGACCGGAAACGGTTGGGCCTTTGTCATTTCCGGGGTTTAGATGTGTTTGGATCGCCCGCGAATCGGGCGCTGGCCTTATGATTTGCGGGGAAAAGCTGCGGCGTCTTTGGCGTGTGCAGAGTGGTCGCAAATGATCTATCGCGACTCGGTGGGCCGTGTTTTATTGTGCGGGCAAGGTGCCATCTGCAAGGGTGGAGAATTGGGAAGCCGGTGCGATGCCGGCGCTGCCCCTGCAACGGTGATGAAACTTAACGTGTGACAGGAGGCCACTGGGGTTTATACTCTGGGAAGGTGTCACACGGGGGCGGTTTGGCCCAGTTTTGCAGCCCGGAAACCAGCCTTGCCCCGGAAAGACCAGCCCGGCCGGAGAATCTCCGGTCCGCCAATGCAACTGTTGACGCGGGGAGGCGTGGACCTACGAGGTGCCAGATGTTGAATCCCGCTGAAATCCACGCTGAATTGGGCGCGCGCCGTAAGGATTATGCGCTGAGCCATGCGCTTTATTGCGATGAGGGCGTCTATAACGCCGATCTCGCGCAGATCTTTTACCGCGAGTGGCGGTTTGCTGCTCCGGCTGCTGCCTTGCCCAAAGCTGGGGCATTTATGACCCTGCAGGTCGGCGCCTATCCGGTGGTGTTGACGCGTGGCAATGATGGCATGATCCGGGCGTTTCATAACGTCTGTCGCCATCGCGGGCAGCGGTTGTGCGCCAAGGAAATCGGGCAGGGGCCGAAGCTGGTCTGCCCGTATCATCAATGGACCTATGATCTGGACGGCAAGCTGCAATATGCGCGGGATATGCAGGAGGGGTTTGATCCTGCCGCGCATGGCTTGAAGAAGCTGCATTGCGTTGATCTGGGCGGGATGGTGTTTATTTGCCTCGCGCAAGTGCCGCCGCCGATTGCGGAATTGGCGAAGACGGCGATGACCTATCTCGCACCTTCGGGGTTGAAGGATACCAAGGTGGCGTTTTCCTCGACGATTGTGGAGAACGGTAACTGGAAGCTGGTGATTGAGAACAACCGCGAGTGCTATCATTGCGGCGGCTCGCATCCGTCCCTGTGCCGGACGTTCTCGGACAATCCGAAGATCGGCGCGATGAATGGGCCGAATGAGGCCAGCGATGAGATTTTGGCGCATTGGACGCGGTGTGAGGCGGCGGGGCTGCCGTCTCGGTTCACGCATGACAAAGCGATGCAGTGGCGGTTGGCGCGGGTTCCGCTTTTGAACAACGCTGAAAGCTACACGATGGACACCAAGGCTGCGGTCGCCAAGCGCTTGGGCACGATGCCGTTCAACGATGCGGGTAGTTTGCTGTTTTACCACTATCCGAATACCTGGAACCACTTCCTTGGCGATCATGCGATCACCTTCCGGGTGCTGCCGATCTCGGCGACGGAAACGCAGGTGACGACGACTTGGCTGGTGCATAAGGATGCGGTCGAAGGCGTGGATTACGATCTGGAAAACCTGACCGATGTGTGGATGCACACCAATGACGAGGACCGTCAGGTGGTGGAAGAAAACCAGAAGGGGATTCTGTCGCCTGCCTACGAACCCGGCCCCTATTCGACGATTCAGGAAGAAGGCGTGATCCAGTTTGTTGATTGGTATTGCGACACGATGACTGAACGGATGGCCCCGAAGCCCGCGATGGCGGCGGAATAGATCATGGCGAAGAAAAGCCTGAACTGGGATGCAGCCCCGTGGAACGACAGCCAGATGCTTGAATGTGCGATGGTGGTGCCGGAGAATGACGACACCGCCAGTTTCACCTTTCGTGCACCGAATGGGGCTTGGTTTGACTACCAGCCGGGGCAGTTTATCACGTTAGACCTGCCTGTGGACCCGAAGAAGGGCGCCAAGGGCAATGTGCAGCGCACCTATACGATTTCGTCCTCGCCCTCACGGCCGTTGTCGATTTCGATCACGGTGAAGGCGCAGAGCACCTCGATTGGCACACGCTGGATGCTGGATCATCTGAAGCCGGGGATGCAGATCAAGGCGTTTGGGCCAGCGGGGATTTTCAGCTTTCACCGCCATCCGGCGCAGAAATATCTGATGATTTCGGCAGGGTCCGGCATCACGCCGATGATGTCGATGACGACATGGGCGTGGGATTCCGGGCAGATGCCGGACATCGTGTTCGTGCATGCCGCCAAGCGCCCGTCCGAGATCATCTTCCGCGAGCGGTTGGAGCAGTTTGCCAACCGGGTGCCGGGGTTGCAGTTGCGCTTTACGGTTGAGGAGTCGGACCCGTTCCGGGCGTGGCCGGGGTTCCGGGGGCGGCTTTCGCAGATCATGTTGGGGCTGATGGCCCCGGATTATCTGGATCGCGAAGTGTTCTGCTGCGGACCCGAGCCGTTCATGCAGGCGGTGCGCGAGATGCTGCAAAGCCTTGGCTATGACATGGCGCGCTATCATCAGGAAAGCTTTGGGCTGGCGGTGTCGACCGAGGCTGAGGCTCCGGTGTTGGATGATGTGACGCCGGGTGAAGGGGTTGAGGCTGAGATTACCTTCGCGGACAGCGGCGTGGTTGCGGCTTGTGGTGAGACGGATACGGTTCTGGCGGTGGCGAAACGGTCGGGGCTGAATATTCCGTCGGGTTGCACCTTTGGTCTGTGCGGGACCTGCAAGGTCAAGAAGCTGTCGGGCGATGTGCATATGGTGCACAACGGCGGCATCCCGGATGACGATATCGCCGAGGGTTATATTCTGGCCTGTTGCTCGCATCCGATGGGCAAAGTTTCGCTGGCGGTTTAAGATTGAGGCTTGCCCGATTTGTTTAGTGCAAATCGGGCAAGCCACCGGAATTTGCGCGCTATTCCTTTGGCTTGCTGCCCAGAAACAAACCCAGCAGCGCTGCCCCCAAAGCGGGGCCGAGCAGGCTGAGCAGGCTGGCCTCGGCGTTGTGGGATTTCAACTCGGCCAACAAAGCTTGTGCTGCGGGCGATTGCAGTGGGCTGGCGGTGCGGAGTTTGGCGCGGGCCAGCAGGGCGCAGATCAGCGCCAGCACAAGGCCAGCGCCGCCGACCAGCAGGGCGGCTTGGATCGGGCCCAAGACATGCGCCAGCCAGATCGCAAGTGCTGTGGCAAAGCCGATCAGCGCGATGATGGCAAAGACCATGGCAGCGGCGAACAGGGCGGAGGCTTGCGCCATACGGCGCAGCGCATGGGTCAGTGCGAGGCGTGCGGCGAGGCTGATGAGGCCCAACATCTAGCGACGCCCCCAGAGCAGACCCAGCAGCAGGCCGATGCCGCCCGCCAGCGCCAAAGCCCGCCACGGATCGCGGCGGGCTTGCTCGGTGAGGTCGGCCAGCTTGGCCTCGGCACTGCCGCCGATATCGGCCAGCCGGGCCGTGCTGGCTTGCCGCAACGCTTCGGCGCGGGTGGCAAGGCTGGCGCGCAGGGTCTCGGCACTGGTCTGGCTGAGGTCGCCCAAGGTTGTCACGGTATGCGCAATGTCGTCGCGCAGGGCGGCAATTTGCGATTCGAGCCGGGCAAGATCTTGATCGGGATCGGATTTTGACATGGCGTCCTCTCAGGCTGTGGTCTGGTTGCGGCGGCGGGCGACCACGCGCGGCGTCGGTTTGTGGCTGTCAGGCACCGGCTTGGCGGGCTTGCGCTGCCAGACGGCATCCATCGCGGCCTCCAGGCTGGTGACGGCGAAATCGGCACCGATGTCCTCGGCCTCGGTTAGCTTTGCCGGGGAGACCGCGTGCAGATGGCGCAGGCCCGAGGCGCTGTCGGCGAGATCGGCGGGCATTTGCAGGATGACAACGCCGACGCGCAGATGCGGCGCGGCGCGTTTGATGCGGCGGATGTGCAAGAGCGAGGCGCGGATCAAGATAGCACAGCAGCAGGCAATCGGCGCTGGCGGTATCGAGGGCAGAGAGGCGCGAGGGGGCAAGATCGAGATGCGGTGAGAATTGCGCCGCCGCACCTTCGGTTTGCAGCACCTGCGCCAGCACGGCGGCAGAAACATCATCCAGCGAGGACCGCCCGCCGACCACCCGCAGCCGCAGGCCAAGACCGGGCAGGGCGGTTTCGGAAGGCGCGTCACGTTCGGCTTCCATCTCGGCTTGCAGGTCTGCGACGACCTCAAGGGCGACAGTGGCGAGGCGGTCTTGCTGGTCGGGGGTCAGCACGCCGCGCTCGCTGTCGTCTTGCGCCAGCAGAAGGGCGGGGATCATCGCGGTTTGGTGGTAATCGACGACGTCGAGGTCTTCGAGCGCCTCGGTCGCGCCAAAGGTGGCCTCCATCGCATCGCCTGCCAACATGCGTTGGTAGAGTTTGGCATGGGGGGCGAGGACGGGTTCATCGCCGAACAGGATGTCAAAGAGGGCAAATTGCGGGATGTGACGGCCCAAGACGACAAGGCAGACGGTGAGCGGGGTGGAGAGGATCAGACCGAGGGGGCCCCAGAGGAAGGTCCAGAAGATCGCGGCGACGATGATGGCGAGCGGGCTGACCCCGGTGCGCGAGCCGTAGAGCCAAGGCTCGATGACGTTGGAGGTGATCAGTTCGACGGAGGCGAACAGCGCCCCGGTCCACAGCACGGCGGACCAGTCAGGGGATACTGCGAAGGCGAGGAACAGTGGGAAGGCGGCGGCGAGGACCGAGCCGATATAGGGCACGAAGCGCAGGATCAGCGTCAGCATGCCCCAGAGGGCGGCGTTGGGGACGCCGATGAAATAGAGGCCGACGCCGATCGGGATGGCGTAGATCACGTTGACCAGCAGTTGCACCAGCAGGTAGTTGGCGACGCGACCGCCTGCCTCCTCCAGCACTTGCGTGGTACGGTAGAGGTCATTGGTGCCGACAAGCCGGATGAAGCGGTCACGCAGGTCTTCACGTTCCAGCAGCATGAAGATCACCACGACGATGACAAGGCCGACGGTGGCGATCGGGCTGATCAGGGGGATGACCAGATTTTCAAGGAAGGCCAAGGCGTTGGAGGATTGTACCACCTCAACAGGCATTGGCTTATCGACACCGGACGGCAGGGCCGCGCCGATTTCGGTGTTGATCGCGGCGATCATGTCGGACAGGCGCGACGCTAAGCCATGCTCGCCGCCCGTGGCTTTCAGGCCCTCGACTTTATGGATGATATTGGCCTGAAAGATCGGCAGGTTTTGTGCCAGTTGCGCCAGTTGGCTGGCGACGACGAAAGAGAATACCGCGATCAGGCTGAAGGCCAAGGCGACGACGATCAGCACCGTCCACAGCAAAGGCAGGCCGCGACGGCGTAGGGCAGTGACGAGGGGCGACAGCGCGAAGGTGATCAGCATGGCGATGGCCAGCGGCACGAACACGTCTTGGGCGACGAACAGCACGGCGGCGACGCCGACAACGGCGGTCAACTGGCCGATGGTGATGCGCGCGGCACCGCCTGCATGGGAAGGAAGTGGCGTCAGATCAGCCCCAGACATAAGTGCCCCTTTGGAACAGAATTGGCCAAGCCCAAAGGGGCGGCTGGCGGGCATGTTGTCAAGCCTGTTGGCAAAACGCTGGGGGTGGAGATTGGTTCCCGATCAGACCGAAACTTCGGCGCGCAGGTCTTCGCGGCTGAAATCGGCGCGGGACCCGGATTTGGCGACGGCACCCCGGCGCAGGACGTAGAAGTGGTCGGCGAGGTTATAGGCGAAGTCGAAATACTGCTCGACAAGGATGATCGCCATGTCGCCTTTGCCTTTGAGGTATTCGATAACGCGGCCAATTTGCTGGATGATATTGGGCTGGATACCTTCGGTCGGCTCATCCAGCAGCAGGACTTTCGGGCGCATGATCATGGCGCGGGCGATGGCGAGCTGTTGCTGTTGGCCGCCGGAGAGGTCGCCGCCGCGCCGGGCGGTCATGTCTTTGAGGACGGGGAACAGGTCGTAGATTTCTTGTGGGATTTTATGGTCGGGTTTGGGGGGGCGAAGGCGGTCTCCAGGTTTTCTTTGACGGTGAGCAGCGGGAAGATCATGCGGCCTTGGGGAACTACGGCCAGACCGCGTTGGGCCATGTCTTGCGGGCGGAGTTTTCCGAGGGTTTCGCCGTCGAGTTCGACTGTTCCGGCAGAGCGCATATGGGTGCCTGCGAGGGCTTTCAGGAAGCTGGTTTTGCCGACGCCATTGGTGCCCATGATGCAGGTGACTTCGCCGGCTTTGGCGGTGAAATCAATGCCGTGCAGGATTTGTGATCCGCCGTAATGCAGGGTCAGGCCTTGGGTTTTGATCATCATCCGCGCCCTAAATAAACGTCAATCACGTCTTGGTTTTTCGTCACATGGTCAAGCGAGCCTTCGGCCAGAACGGAGCCTTCGTGCAGCACCGTCACCCGGCAGTTCAGGCGGCGGACGAATTCCATATCGTGTTCGACCACGACGACGGCGCGGGTTTTGGCAATGTCTACCAGCAGTTCGGTGGTCTTTTCCCGCTCGGCCAGCGTCATGCCTGCGGCGGGTTCATCGACCAGCAAAAGCCGAGGTTCTTGCGCCAAGAGCATTGCGATTTCCAGCCATTGTTTTTGGCCGTGGCTGAGTTCGCCTGCTTTGCGGGGGAGATGATCTGACAGGCCGACTTGCTGCGCGAGAGCCTCGATTCGGGCATGGTCGGCGGGTTTGCTGCGCCAGCCCAACACGCGCCACGGGCTGCGGGCGGCTTTCAGGGCGAGGGTGAGGTTTTCGGTGACGGTTTGATCTTCAAACACCGTCGGGCGTTGGAATTTGCGGCCCACCCCTGCGCGGGCGATTTTGGCTTCGGAGAGTTTCAGGAGGGATGCGGATTTCTCGCCGAAGGTGACGGTGCCGCTATCGGGTTTGGTTTTGCCGGTAACGATATCCATGAAGGTGGATTTGCCCGCACCGTTGGGGCCGATGATGGCGCGGAGTTCGGCGGGGCCGATCGAGAAGGTCAGGTTGTTGATGGCGCGGAAGCCATCGAAGCTGACGGTGACGCCGGAGACTTCGAGAAGTTGGCTCATTCGATGGCCTCTTTCTCTTGTAGTGATCCATCATCCGGGCCAAGCGGTGCGCCTTTGCGGTCGGGGCTGTGTAGACCTGTAAAGTAGTCGAACAAGCCGCCGATGCCTTTGGGGGCGAACAGGGTGACGCAGACGAAGGCGGCGCCGAGCAAGACTTGCCACCAATCGACCCAGTTGATTGTCATAAAACCGAGCGGGATCGAGGGGGCTCGGCCTCCGGTGAACCAGCTTGAGAGGAGGGAGACGACGGCGGCGCCGATGACCGCTCCATACAGGCGGCCACGTCCGCCGATGGCGACCCAGACGGCGAGGTAGATCGAGGCGATGGGGGCGAGTTCGGCGGGGTTGATGATGCCGGCTTGCGGGTAGTAAAGCGCGCCTGCGAGGGCGACGATCACGGCGGTGAGGGTGAAGACGAACAGTTTGTAGCCTTCGACCGAATAGCCGAGGAAGCGGACGCGGGCCTCATCATCGCGGATGGCGCGGATCACCGAGCCGAATTTGCCGGAGACGATCCAGCTTAGGGTGAGGTAGGCGAGACCTAGGGCTGCTGCCGAGGCCCAGAAGAACCACAGGCTGATGCTGTCTTGGCTGACGGCATCAAGGCCGGGCAGGTTTTGCAGGCCGGAAAGGCCGTTGTTGCCGCGCAATCCGCTGTCGTTCTGGAACAGGTAGAGCGCGAGGGCGAGGGTCATGGCTTGGGTCAGGATCGACAGGTAAACCCCGGTGACGCGGCTGCGGAAGGCGAGCCAGCCGAAGATCAGCGCCAAGAGGCCGGGGAGGGCTACCACTAGGGCCAGTTGGAGGGGGAGGCTGTGGGCGAAGCTCCAGATCGTTGGCAGATCGGAGGCGCCGACGACGCCGAAGATTTGGCTGGCGATGCCTTGCTGGATTTCTTCCGGCGTGGCGGGGAGGCCGGAGTTCATCAGGGACGCAACGACGATTTCCTCGGTGCGGGCATACATCAGCCACATGCCAATCATGTAGCCTCCCAGCGCGAAAAACGCCATGTGACCGAGGGAGAGGATGCCTGCGTAGCCCCAGATCAGATCCATCGCCAAGGCGGCGAGGCAGAGGCAAAGGGTTTTGCCGAGGGTTTTCACGAAAGAGGTCGAGATCAGGCCAGTGTGGGCGGCGTGGGTGACGCAGATGGTGAATAGGGCGAGGCAGGTGATGAAAATGAGCAGCGATGGGGTGCGGGTGAGGAAAGAACGGGTCATTTTGATGCCTCTGCAAGCTGGGGGCCAGCCCCCCACGCCACTGGTTTCTTGAACCGGTGGCGCACCCCGGGATATTTGAGCACAGAGGATGAGATGAAGGGGTTCTGCATGGTCAATCTCCTGCCGCGCGGCCTTTGAGGGCGATGATGCCTCTGGGGCGGAACTGGATGAACAGGATGATGAACAGGATCATGTAGGTCTGGGCGGCGAGGGTGTTCGAGGGGTTGAGGAACTCGATCATTTTTTGCAGCCCGCCGATCATCGTGGCCCCGGCGAGGGCGCCCCAGATGTTGCCGACGCCGCCAACCACCACGGTCATGAAGCTTTGCACGATGTAGTCGGTGCCAAGCTCGGAAGTGACTTTGGCGAACAGGCCGATGGCGACGCCCGCGATGCCTGCGATGCCGGAACCTAGGCCGAAGGTCAGCATGTTGATGCGGTCGGGGTTGATACCCATGCTTGCCGCCATGCTGGGGTTTTGCGTGACGGCGCGGACTTCGAGACCCAAACGGGTACGTTTCATCAGCCAGAGGAAGAAGGTGAGGAACAAGAGGGCGAGGACGAAGATGGCGATGCGGATGTAGCTGATGGAGACGACATCGTTGAGGGTCAGGGCTCCGTCGAGCCATGCGGGCGAGGTCAGTGGGCGGGCTTGGGTGCCGAAGACGTTTTTCAGGATTTGTTGCAGGGCGATCGAGATGCCGAAGGTGGCCAGCAGCGTCTCTAGCGGGCGTTTGTAGAGGTGGCGGATGATCAGACGCTCCATCGCGACGCCTGCGGCGAAGGTGACGGCGAAGGCGAGTGGCAGGGCGATCAGGATTGAGGCGGTGTAGTTCGGGACGTAGAGTTGCACGACGTAGCCGGTGTAGGCGCCCATGGTGATGAACTCGCCGTGGGCCATGTTGATCACGCCCATGACGCCGAAGGTGATGGCAAGGCCGATGGCGGCGAGGAAGTAGATTGAAGCCAGTGAAAGGCCGTCTAGCGCGAGGTCGGCGGCCTGCATGGCGGCGACTTTGTGGCCGATGGATTTGAGGGCGCTCGCGGCGGTGGTTGTGACGGCGGAGTCGGGCTCGGTGTAGATGTCGTAGAAATGGTGGGCTTTGAGGGCGGCTTGCGCCTCGTCATCGGTGGCGGCTTGCGGGACGGTGCCTGCGGCTTCCAAGGCCGTATAGGCGCGGTCGCGGGCGGCTTGGGTGTTGAGATCAGCGAGGGGGACGCCGCCGACTTGGCCGTTGGATAGGTTGGCGATCAGGGCGGTGCGGGCGGCCTCGATGGTCAGGCGGGCGGGGGCGAGGTTGGCGGTGACGAGCAGGTCGTAGGCTTCGGATTCGGTGATATCGCGCCCCAGTTTTAACTCGCGGGCGATGTTGGTGGTGGGCGGTTCGGCTGAGGCGAGTTTTGTGGTGGCGAGGAGCGGGTTTAGGGCGCCGCGCAGGTCTAGGCCGAGGTCTGCACCGAAGCTGTCGATGGCTTTGATGCGGGCGGTTGAGTCAGGATCAAAGCGCAGGGTGAGCAGACGTTCGAGGCGTTGTTTTTGCGCCTTTAGCGTGGCGTCGGGTTCATTGGGGATGGCGGCGCGGAGGGGGGCGAGGGCCTCGGGTTTGGGGTCTTTGGCGATGGAATCGAGGGCTGCGGCGCGTTTGGTGGCGTCGGGGTCCGACAGGGTGAATTGTACCAAGGCGGTGGCGATCATGCCGCGCACGCCTGCGTTGGGTTTGAGTTCCGTGATGTCGGATTTGGCGGCTTGGCCGGCGGTGGCTCCGGTCAGATCGCGTAAGGCGTAGCCGTCGGCGTTGGCGGAGATCAGGAAGAAGATGCCGTCGGATTTGCGGATGCCGAGGCCCTTGTTGCCCCATGATTCCAGCACTTGCGCGGCGGTCGGATCGCCACTCGCCGCCAAAGCGTCAATCACCGGGGCGATGGTTTGGCGCGAGGCTTTTTCGACCAAGGCGGCATTGGTGGACAGGATTTCGGCGGCGGTTTCGGCGCGCAAAGGGGCGGCGCAGAGGAGTGCCAGAAGGCAGGCCAGCAGGAAGCGCATGGGGAATCCGTCTATGGGCAGCAGGGGCGCTGGGGGAGGAGGGGAGGGGCCGGGTGGCCCCTCCGCATCTTGGTGTCGAAGCTTAGTAATTCGACTTCAGCTGCACGCAGGTTTTGGTTTCTTTGTTATACATGCCGCATTTCAGGTCTTTCCAATCGGCCTCCAACACCGCGGATTCCGGCAGGAAATCGGTCCATGCGTCGCCCGGAACCGGCTCGGTCTGGCTGATGATGTCGAACTGGCCATCGGCGCGGATTTCGCCGATCAGCACGGGTTTGGTCAGGTGGTGGTTCGGCAGCATCTCGGCCACGGTGCCGGTCAGGTTGGGGAATTTCTGGCCGATCATCGCATCGGACACTGCGTCAACGTCCGTCGTGCCAGCGGCGGTGACTGCAGCAACCCACATGTTGAAGCCGATGTAATGCGCTTCCATCGGGTCGTTGGTCGGGCGTTTGTCGTCTTTGATATAGGCGTGCCACTGCTCGATAAAGGCCTTGTTTTCTGGGGTATCGGCGGACATGAAGTAGTTCCATGCGGCGAGGTGGCCGACGAGGTTGGAGGTATCCAGACCCGCCAGTTCTTCTTCGCCGACCGAGAACGCACAGACCGGGAGTTTGTCGGCGGTGACACCAGCGGCGGCGAGTTCTTTGTAGAAGCCGATGTTGGCGTCGCCGTTGATGGTGGAAATCACGCCGACTTTTTTACCGTCTGCGCCCAAAGCCACCACGTCGCCAACGATTTTCGACCAATCGGAATGACCGAACGGAGTGTAGTTGACGAAGATATCCTCTTTGGCGATGCCTTTGGAAATCAGGTAGGCCTCAAGAATGTTGTTGGTGGTGCGGGGGTAGACGTAGTCGGTGCCGAGCAGGGCGAATTTTTTGACGCCGAGTTCTTCGAGGTAATAATCCACCGCCGGGATTGCCTGCTGGTTCGGGGCGGCACCGGTGTAGAACACGTTTTTCGAGGATTCTTCGCCTTCGTACTGCACCGGGTAGAACAGCAGGCCGTTCAACTCCTCAATCACCGGCAGCACGGATTTGCGCGACACCGAGGTCCAGCAGCCGAACATCACGTCAACCTTGGAAACCGTCAGCAGTTCGCGGGCTTTTTCGGCGAACAGCGGCCAATCCGAGGCCGGATCGACCACGACGGCTTCAAGTTGTTTGCCCAAGAGGCCGCCTTTGGCGTTTTGCGCCTCGATCAGCATCAGCATCGTGTCTTTCAGCGTGGTTTCCGAAATCGCCATCGTGCCGGACAGCGAGTGCAGCACGCCGATCTTGATGGTTTCGCCGGCAGCAAAGGCAATGCGCGGCAGAGCCAGCGAGGCGATGCCGGAAGCAAGGAGCGCGCGTCTGGTCAGTTTCATTTTTTGTCCCCTGTTGGGCCCGCTCTGGCGCTTCCATTCTGGGGAAGACCGTCCATACTGAGAGGGCAGCGTTTGTTGCAAACGTGCGGTGGCGAGGCCGTCCAAAACCAATCGCTGCCGCACACCCTTTGCTTGAGCAGACCCAAGCTTGTGCAGCAAAGGCCGGGGGGGCTTATGCGGCAACGGTCTTGCGCGGGAAGCCGCCGACAAAAGCGGATCGGCTGGGCGGATGCCTATTTTATGAGCGCGACGGGATGCTGCGGCGCAGAAAATGGGCGGGATTTTGTGGAATCGGCGGTGATCTCCGACGCAAAGGCCAAGGAAACCGACATTTGGCACCCTGGGGCGGGGTGGACGGCGGCGGCAGGCTGCCTATGCTGCGGGAAAACAGGCAGAGGGGGTGGCGATGACGGTTCACGGGTTTACCACGGCAGAATTTGCACCGCTCAGGGCGGCGTTTGAGGAGTGCTTTGCGCTGGGCCAGCATGGTGGTTCGGTTGCGGTGGTGCATCGGGGCGTGCTGGTGGCGGAGCTGTGGGGTGGCTCTGCGGATGCGGCGGGTGCGCGGGCGTGGCAGCAGGATACTTTGGTGAATGTGTGGTCCTGCACCAAGGGCATCGCGGCGGTGGCGATGGCGATGTTGGTGGATCGCGGGCTGGTAGATTACGATCAGCCGATGGCGCGGTATTGGCCGGAATTTGCGGCGAATGGGAAGGGCGATCTTACCGTGGGCGAGTGTCTGTCGCATCAGGGCGGCTTGGACGGGCTTTCGGTGGCGATGGATCTGGCGGGGCTTTATGCGGGCGCACCCTATGCGCAGGCTCTGGCCGCGATGGCGCCGTTGTGGGCGCCGCGCAGTCGGTCGGTCTATCACGCGATTTCGCTGGGAACGCTGGTGGCGGAGCCTTTGCGGCGGGTTTCGGGGCAGGGCTTTGGCCGCTTCTTGGCGGCGGAGATCGCGGGGCCATTGGGGGCGGATATGTTTGTGGGCCTGCCGGAAGCGGAGGAGGCTCGGGTGGCGGAGGTGATTGAGGGGCGCGGGGTGATGGATGGGATTGCCGAGGTGTTGGCCTCGGCGCATCCGAACGCTTGGATCAACCCGACCATTCGCCCAACCGAGCCGAACACGCGGGCTTGGCGGGCGGCGGAGATTCCGGGGGCGAATGGGCAGGCGACGGCTAAGGCTTTGGCGCTGATTTATGGCGATTTGGTCTCGGGGGCGTCCAAGCTGTTGTCGGCGCGCGCGCTGGCGGAGGCGACCAAGGCGCGGTTTCAGGGTGTGGATGCGGCGCATGGTGGCGAAGTGGCCTATGGCGCGGGCTTTGGGCTGATGCAGCAAGGTGCGCGACCGGGCAGTTTTGGCCATTCGGGCTGGGGCGGCAGCTTTGGCTTTGCTGATCCGGGGGCGGGGTTTGGCATGGGCTATACCACCAATCACATGCTGGGGTTTGACGATGAGATTGATCCGCGCCGCAAGGTGCTTGTCGAATGTGTTTACCGCGTGCTTGATGGGCTGAACTGAGAGGTTGCCATGCCAAAACCCCGCGCGCGCGATCTTGGGCTGCCGTTTCCGGGCGTGACTGGCCCGCTGAATGCGATCACCGATGTGGCGGGGGTGACGGTGGGGTTTACCACCTTGACCGATCCTGCATTGAAGATGCGGACGGGGGTGACGGCGATCCGGCCACGCGCTGACAAGGGGGTGCCTGTGCCGGTTTGGGCCGGGCATTATGCACTGAACGGCAATGGCGAGATGACCGGGACGCATTGGATCGACGATGCGGGTTATATGATTGGCCCGGTCTGTATCACCAACACGCATGGCGTGGGGGCGGTGCATCATGGCGTCACGCAGTGGATGATTGAACATTATGCGGAGTTCTTCCAAGCAGATCACGGTTGGGCGATGCCTGTGGTGGCCGAGACCTACGATGGGGTGTTGAACGATATCAATGCGTTGCATGTGACGCCGGATCACGCAGTGGCGGCGTTATGGGCGGCGAAGGGCGGTGCTGTGGCCGAAGGCTCGGTCGGCGGCGGCAATGGGATGATTGCTTATCAGTTCAAGGCGGGGACCGGGACATCCTCGCGCGTGGTGGAGATTGGCGGGCAGGGCTATATGATGGGCTGTCTGGTGCAGGCCAATCACGGGCGCAGGCCGGATTTTCAGGTGTTGGGCAAGCCGGTTGGCCCGTTGATGCCCGAGGGGGTGTTTGACCGCGGGTTGCGGCGACAGGAGATGGGGTCGATCATTGTGGTGCTGATCACAGATGCGCCGTTGTCGGGGCTGTCGTTGCGGCAGGTGGCGAAGCGCGCGGCACTGGGGATTGGCCGGGGCGGCACGCCGGGGGGAAATTCTTCGGGCGATATTTTTCTGGCACTTTCCACAGCGAACCCCGGCCCAATGCCGCAAAGGGCGGGGGCGGTGCTGAGCAAAACCGAGATCAATGGCGAGGCGATTGATCCGCTGTATCTGGCGGCGGTGCAAGCGGTAGAGGAGGCCGTGGTCAATGCCATTGTGGCGGGCGAGGATGTGGCGACGGTCAAGCCCAAAGGCCATATTGTGCCGGGGATCGACACCACCCGATTGGCCGCGTTGTTCTGATGTTTGATCTGGTGATCTTTGATTGTGATGGGGTGTTGATTGATAGCGAGATCATCTCGGCGCAGATGCTGATTGATGCTTTGGCCGAGCGTGGGGTGCAGATTGATCTGGCCTATGTGGCGCGGCATTTTCTGGGGCGGTCTTATCCGACGGTGATGAACACCATCCGCGAGGAGTTCAATCTGACCTTGCCGCCGGATTTTGAGGAAGGCTATCGCGCGCGGCTGTTAGAGCGGTTTGAGCGCGATCTGAAAGTGATGCCGGGGGTGGCGGAGGTGATTGCGCAGATGGGCGTGCCCTATTGCATCGCGACCTCGTCCAGCCCGATGCGGGCGGCGCGGTCTTTGAACATGGTGGGGTTGGGGCATCTGGCGGGGCCAAAGCTGTTCACCTCGACGCTGGTGGCGCGGGGCAAGCCTGCGCCGGATTTGTTCCTTTATGCGGCGCGCGCGATGGCGGCGGACCCGGCGCGCTGTCTGGTGATTGAGGACAGCTTGACCGGGATAAGGGCGGGCCTTGCGGCTGGCATGGTGGTATGGCGGTTTATCGGCGGCAGTCATCTGAAGGATCGCGCCTTGGATGAGCCGGAAGACGCCCGCCCGCACATGAGGTTTGCATCCTTCGCCGCGTTCTACGACATTGCGCCTGAGTTGAAGGGGCGCACATGAGCCGGACCGAACCAGAACCGACGCTGAACGATGAAGCCGCCCGCGCGGGTTGGCTGTATTACGTCGGCGGTCTGACGCAAGATCAGATCGCGACCGAGCTTGGCGTCAGTCGCCAGCGCGCGCAGCGTCTGGTCAGCCGCGCGATGGCGGAAGGGCTGATCCATGTGCGGCTGAACCATCCGATTGGCGCGTGTTTGGATCTGGAGGCCGAACTGACCCGGCGCTTTGGTCTGCTGCGCTGCCGGGTGGCCCCCAGTCTTGGGCCGGGCTCGGACGGGGTGCGCGCGATTGGGCCTGCGGCGGCGGCGGAGTTGGAGCGGTTTTTGCGGATGCCCGAGCCTTCGGTGATCGCTCTGGGTACTGGGCGGGCGATGCGTGGTATGGTCGATGCGGTGTCGCCGATGGATGCCGACCAGCACCGTCTGGTGTCGCTGATCGGCAATATAGCACCCGATGGCTCGGCCTCGTTCTTTGACGTAGTGATGCGGATTTCCGACAAGGTGCGCGCACCGCACTACCCAATGCTGGTGCCGGTGATCAGCCCGACGCCGCAGGAAAACGCGGCGTTTCATGCGTTGGGTCCGGTGAAAAAGGTCGTCGATCTGGCGCAGGCGGCGGATGTGATTTTCGTCGGCGTCGGCCAGATGAGCAATGATGCGCCGCTGCTGAAGGACGGATTCGTCACGCGCGCCGAGTTGGACGAGATGCAGGCGGCAGGCGCGGTGGGCGAAGTCGCGGGTTGGGTGTTCGACTCACGCGGTGTTTATCTGGACGTGGGCACCAATACACGCACCGGTGGAGTGCGGGTAGCACCAGGATTGGATCGGCCTTCGATCGGGATTGCTGCGGGTGCATCGAAGGTTCCGGCAATCGCGGGGGCGCTGAAATCCCGCATTATCAACGGCTTGGTCACGGATGAACCGACCGCGCGGGCGTTGTTAAAGCGCCTATAATCTTTGCAGATGCGGCGGAAAAAGGGGCTTGACGGATCATACCCTCATGTAAGCATTTACTCAGTAAGCGATGAAATGCTCAATCGCTGATCTGGGAGGATACCAATGAACATGACGCTTCGCGCGCTGCTTGGCGCGACGGCTCTGCTTACCCTTGCGGGTCTTGCATCGGCCGAAACCACGATCACTGTCGCGACTGTGAACAACGGCGACATGGTCCGTATGCAAGGGCTGATGGACGATTTCTACGCCAAAAACCCCGACATCAAAGTCGAGTGGGTGACGCTGGAAGAAAACGTGCTGCGCCAAAACGTGACCACCGATATTGCCACCGGCGGTGGCCAATATGACGTGATGACCATTGGCACCTATGAGGTTCCGATCTGGGGCAAGCAAGGCTGGCTCGCCAGCCTGAACGACCTGCCTGCCGACTATGACGCAGCCGACATTCTGCCCGCCATCGCTGGCGGTCTGACCGTTGACGGCAACCTGCTGGCCGCACCGTTCTACGGTGAGTCCTCGATGGTGATGTATCGCAAGGACCTGATGGAAGCCGCTGGCCTGACCATGCCGGATGCGCCGACTTGGGCGGATATCGAGGCTGCGGCCAAAGCAATGACCAACCGTGATGCCGAAATCAACGGCATCTGCCTGCGTGGCAAAGCCGGCTGGGGCGAGAACATGGCGTTCCTGACCGCGATGTCGAACTCGTTCGGCGCGCGTTGGTTTGACGAAAAATGGGTGCCGCAATTCGATCAACCCGAGTGGAAAGCGACGCTTGATTTCTACCTGAACCTGATGACGCAATACGGTCCTCCGGGCGCGTCGAACAACGGTTTCAACGAAAACCTGACCTTGTTCCAACAGGGCAAGTGCGGCATGTGGATCGACGCTACTGTTGCGGCGTCGTTTGTGACGGGTAAAGACAGCACCGTGGCTGACAAAGTGGGCTTCGCTCTGGCCCCCGATAATGGTCTGGGCAAGCGCGGCAACTGGCTGTGGGCATGGTCTTTGGCGATCCCATCGTCTTCGCAAAAGCAAGACGCGGCCAAGGCGTTCATCAACTGGGCGACCAACAAAGACTATCTGGCTTTGGTTGCGTCGAAAGAAGGCTGGGCCAACGTGCCTCCGGGTACGCGGACCTCGCTTTATGCAAACCCGGAATACGCCAAGGTGCCGTTCGCCAAGATGACGCTGGACAGCATCAACTCGGCTGACCCGACCAAACTAACGGTCAAGCCGGTGCCTTATGTTGGTGTGCAGTTCGTCGCGATCCCCGAGTTTGCGGGCATGGCAACCAGCGTGGGTGAGTTGTTCTCGGCAGCACTGGCTGGTCAATCGACGGCAGATGAGGCTTTGGCTGCGGCACAGACCCTTGTGACCGACGAGATGACCTCGGCTGGCTACATCAAGTAACCACCGAAGGCCGACATCTCCTCGGTCGGCCTTCCTGCCTTCCCCGCAATCTCCCAAGGTGCGGGGAAGGCTATCAAGCCCCTGATCCACGCCCCCCTTACGTTCCCGGTCTTTGTTCGGAGAATTCTTATGGCGACGCAATCTTCCCGCGCCACGGCCAAACTTATGGTCGCGCCCTCGGTCATCCTGCTGTTCGTCTGGATGATCGTCCCGCTGGCGATGACGATCTGGTTTTCGTTCCGCATCTACCGCCTGCTGTCGCCCGAGCGTTCTGGCTGGGCTGGCGTGCGCAACTACACCTGGTTTTTCAACTCGCCCGACTTCTGGCTGGCCATCAGCAATACGTTGGTGCTTGTCGGAGGCGTGCTGGCGATCACCATCATATTGGGCGTCTTGATTGCATTGCTGATTGATCAGCCGGTCTGGGGTCAAGGCCCGCTGCGGATTCTGGTGATCTCGCCGTTCTTCATCATGCCGCCGGTTGCTGCGATGATCTGGAAGAACCTGTTCATGCATCCGCAAAACGGCCTATTCGCTGCGGTGTCACGCGCGTTTGGCACAGAGCCCATCCTGTTTTTGCAAAACTATCCGATGTCCTCGATTGTGTTCATCACCGCATGGGAGTGGTTGCCCTTCGCCACGCTGATCTTGCTGACAGCCTTGCAGTCGCTGTCGTCCGAACAGCTTGAAGCTGCTGAAATGGATGGGGCCTCGGCGCTCAGCCGCTTCCGCTACATCACCCTGCCGCATATGACCCGTGCGATCACCGTGGTGATCTTGATCCAGACCATCTTTCTGCTGGGCATCTTTGGTGAGATTTTCACCACCACGCAGGGCGGCCCCGGCTCGGCCTCTACGACACTGCCCTACATGATCTACAAGCAAGCCTTGATCGCCAAAGATATTGGCCGCGCGGCTGCGGGTGGGATCATTGCCGTCATTCTTGCCAATATTGTCGCCTTCTTCCTCATGCGCAGCATGGGCAAGCACCTAGACGCTTAACAGACGGAGATCACCCTTATGGCCCGCTCAGTCTCAACCCGCCGCAAGCTGTTCTTCACGCTCGCCGCTTGGTCTGTTGCCCTGCTTATCTTCTTTCCCGTCCTGTGGACGATCCTGACCAGCTTCAAGACCGAGGCGAGCGCGGTGGCCTCGCCGCCGGAATTGCTGGGTGCGGATTGGACCTTGCAGAACTACAGCGATGTCTGGGCGCGTTCGGATTATCCGCGCTTTTTCCTGAACTCGGTGATCATCTCGATTGGTTCCACCGTGCTTGGCCTGCTGATCGCCATTCCGGCGGCTTGGTCGATGGCCTTCGTGCCCGGGAACAAGACCAAAGATCTGCTGATGTGGATGCTTTCCACCAAGATGATGCCTTCGGCGGCGGTGTTGATCCCGATGTATCTGATCTTTCAGAAAACCGGGCTGTTTGACACCCGCACCGGGCTGGTTCTGGCGCTGATGTTGATGAACCTGCCGGTGATCATCTGGATGCTTTACACCTATTTCAAGGAAATCCCCGGTGAAATCCTTGAAGCCGCCCGGATGGATGGGGCCAGCCTGAAGAACGAGGTGCTCTATATCCTCACCCCGATGGCCATTCCGGGCATCGCCTCGACCATGCTCTTGAACATCATTCTGGCGTGGAATGAGGCGTTCTGGACCATCACGCTGACCACGGTGAATGCGGCCCCGCTTTCCGCCTTCATCGCCAGCTTTTCGGCACCGCAGGGGCTGTTTTACGCCAAGCTTTCGGCGGCTTCGACAATGGCCATCGCGCCAATTCTGATCATGGGCTGGTTTGGCCAGAAACAACTCGTCCGCGGTTTGACCTTCGGCGCGGTGAAGTGAGGATATCATGGGTAAAATCGTTCTAAAACAGGTTCGCAAATCCTTTGGCGACGTGCATGTCATCCCCTCCGTCGATCTGACGATTGAGAATGGCGAGTTCGTGGTGTTCGTCGGCCCCTCGGGCTGCGGCAAATCCACCCTGCTGCGGCTGATCGCCGGGCTGGAGGATACCTCTTCCGGCACCATCGAAATCGACGGCAAGGATGCGACGGCGCTGCCGCCTGCCAAGCGCGGGCTCGCGATGGTGTTCCAGTCTTACGCTTTGTATCCGCATATGACGGTGCGCAAGAACATCATGTTCCCGCTGAAAATGGCCGGGATGGATATTGAGGCGGCCACCAAGAAGGCCGATGCCGCCGCGAAGGTTTTGAACCTGACCAGCTATATGGAGCGTAAACCGGGCCAGCTTTCCGGTGGTCAGCGTCAGCGTGTGGCGATTGGCCGCGCCATTGTGCGTGAACCGGCAGCGTTTTTGTTCGACGAGCCTTTGTCCAACCTTGACGCGGCTTTGCGTGGCAACATGCGGCTTGAGATCACCGAACTGCACCAAAATCTGAAAACCACGATGATCTATGTGACGCATGATCAGGTCGAAGCCATGACCATGGCCGATAAAATCGTGGTGCTTCAGGCGGGCAATATCGAGCAAGTGGGCTCGCCGCTTGATCTCTACAATCACCCGGCGAATGCCTTTGTCGCAGGCTTTATCGGCTCGCCCCGGATGAACCTGCTGGAAGGCGCGGATGCGCAGGCGGTTGGTGCCAAAACCATCGGCGTGCGGCCCGAGCATTTGGATATCTCGACCACGGCGGGCAAGTGGAAGGGCACGGTGGCTGTCGCCGAACTGCTGGGCTCGGATACGTTCCTGCATGTGAATGTCGAAGGCCACGGCTCGATGACGGTGCGCGGCGGCGGGGATGTCAACCTGCGCCACGGCGATACGGTTTACCCGACCCCGCAGGACGGCAAGGTGCATCGCTTTGGTGCGGATGGGAAGGCATTGGTATGAGGCTGGCTGGCAAAACCGCGCTGATCACCGGCTCGGCGCGTGGCATCGGGCTGGAGTTCGCCCGCGCCTATATCGCCGAAGGGGCGACGGTGGCCTTGGCCGATATCAACGCCGAGGCGGTGGCGAAAGCGGCGGCTGCACTGGGGCCGAAGGCGATTGGGGTGCAGTTGGATGTAACCTCGCAAGCCTCGATTGACGCGGGGTTTGCAAGTGCGATTGATCAGATGGGTGGCTTGGATATTCTGGTGAACAACGCGGCTTTGTTCACCGCCGCGCCGATTGATGAGATCACCCGCGCTGATTATGACCGTTTGTTCGCAGTCAATGTCTCGGGCACGCTGTTTTGTATGCAGGCTGCCGCCAAGCATATGATTGCATGCGGTAAAGGTGGCAAGATCATCAACATGGCAAGCCAAGCGGGCCGTCGGGGTGAGGGGCTGGTGGCGGTGTATTGCGCCACCAAGGCAGCGGTCATCAGCCTGACGCAAAGCGCTGGCTTGGGGTTGATCGAGCATAAGATCAACGTCAATGCGATTGCCCCCGGCGTGGTGGATGGCGAGCATTGGGACGGCGTCGATGCCTTCTTTGCCAAATATGAGAACAAGGCTCCGGGCCAGAAAAAGCGTGAAGTGGGTGCGGCTGTGCCTTTTGGGCGGATGGGCACCGCTGCCGATCTGACCGGAATGGCGATTTTCCTCGCCACGCCCGAGGCCGAATACATCGTCGCGCAATGCTTCGGCGTTGACGGCGGCAACTGGATGGCATGAACATGAATGACAGTTCACAAACCGCGACACTGCCTGCCTATGACCGCAGTAAGCTGACCCCCGGTATTGTGCATATCGGTCTGGGCAACTTTCACCGCGCGCATATGGCGGTCTATCTGGACGATCTGTTCGCGATGGGATTGGCGCAGGATTGGGCGATCTTGGGCGCGGGTGTGCGCGAGGGCGATGCACGGATGCGCGAGGCGATATTGGCGCAGGATTGTCTGTCGTCGATCATCGAGTTGGACCCGAAGGGAAAATCCGCGCGGCGTGTGGGGGCGATGATCGGCTTTATCGAGGTGCAGCCGGATAATGCGGCTTTGATCGCCGCGATGGCGAAGCCGGAAATCCGCATTGTCAGCCTGACCGTCACCGAAGGCGGCTATTTCATCGACCCCGCGACGGGCGAATTCGACCCGAAAGCGCCGGAAATCGCCGCCGATGCCGCCAACCCGCACCGCACCGCCTTTGGCGCGATCATCGCGGCGCTGAAAGCCCGCCGCGCGGCTGGCATCCAGCCGTTTACCGTGATGTCCTGCGACAATCTGCCCGGCAACGGCCATGTCACCGAAGCCGCCGTGGTGGGCCTTGCGCGCCTGTCCGATCCCGCTTTGGCCGATTGGATCAAAGCCAATGTCGCCTTCCCGAATGGCATGGTCGACCGCATCACCCCGGCCACCGGCCCCCGCGAGCGCGCTATGGCTGCCGCGTTTGGCTTGGGCGATGATCCGGTTCCGGTGACCTGTGAGCCGTTCCGGCAATGGGTGCTGGAGGATAATTTCCCTGCTGGCCGCCCGCCGCTGGAAAAGGTCGGTGTCACGCTTTCCAGCGACGTGCATGCCTATGAGGCGATGAAAATCCGCATCCTGAACGGTGGCCACGCCACCATCGCCTATCCCGGCGGTCTGCTGGACATCGAATTCGTGCATGAGGCGATGGCGCATCCGCTGATCCTCGGCTTTCTGAACAAGCTGGAAACCACCGAGATCATCCCCACCATTGCCCCGGTTCCCGATACCAATCTGGTGGATTACTACGCCAAAATCGTCGAGCGATTCTCCAACCCCGAGGTCGCCGATACCGAGCGTCGTCTCTGCCTCGATGGATCGAACCGCCAGCCGAAGTTCATCGTGCCGCCGTTGCGCGACCGACTGGCTGCGGGACAATCTTGCGATGGCTTGGCCCTCGTCTCTGCGCTTTGGTGCCGCTATTGCACCGGCACCTCGGACAAAGGCACCTGTATCCCGCCGAACGATCCGAATTGGGAGGCGCTGCAAGTCACCGCCAAAGCCGCGCAGAGCAACCCGCAGGCTTGGCTGGAGCAACGCACGATCTATGGCGATCTGGCCGATAACCCGATCTTTCAAGCGGCCTTTGCCAGCCAACTCGCCCGCGTGCGCGATGAAGGCTGCGAAGCGGCGCTGCGCGCTTACATCGGCTGATCCCCACTGAACAGCTGATGTGCAGCCGCGCGGACTTCCCCATACGCGCGGCTGCGCCTATCTCTGCCTCAACAGCATGGTGGCGCAGGATCATCCCGCACCGCTCTGGGAGACAGATATGAATATCGAACTTGGCCTTGATACCTTTGGCGATGTGACCATCGACGCCACGGGCGCGCAAAAACCGATGGATCAGGTGATCCGCGATGTGGTCGAAGAAGCGGTGGTCGCGGATCTAGGCGGGGGTGCATTTCATCGGCTTGGGTGAACATCACCGTCCGGATTTCGCAATCTCCTCGCCGGAAGTGATCCTGGCGGCCATCGCCGGGCGCACCAGCAATATCCATCTGGGCACGGCGGTGACGGTGTTGTCGTCGGATGATCCGATCCGGGTGTTTCAGCGGTTCTCGACCCTGAATGCGATCTCGAATGGCCGGGCCGAGGTGATCTTGGGGCGCGGCAGCTTTACCGAAAGCTATCCGCTGTTCGGCTATGCGATGGATGACTACGAGCTGTTGTTCGAGGAAAAGCTGGATATTTTCGCCAAGCTGGTGCGCGAGCCTACGCTGACGTGGTCGGGCGAAACCCGCACGGCGTTGAAAAACCAGATCGTTTACCCTCCGGTTGGCCCGAAACAGCTGACCACTTGGGTCGGCGTCGGTGGCAGCCCGGAATCGGTGGTGCGGGTGGTGCGGCAAGATTTACAACCGATGCTGGCGATCATCGGCGGCGATCCGCGGCGTTTCCTGCCCTATATCGATCTTTATCACCGCGCCGTGGATCAATTGGGCAAAACGGTGCGCCCGATTGGTATTCATTCGCCGGGATTTGTCGCGGAAACCGATGAGGCCGCGCAAGAGGCGCTTTGGCCGCATTACCAGACCATGTTTGGCCGCTTGGGCCGCGAACGTGGCTGGCCGCCCACCACCAAAGAGCGGTTCTTGGAGGAGGTTCACCATGGCTCGCTGTATGTCGGCTCGCCGGAAACCGTGGCCAAAAAGATCGCAAGCACCATCCGCGATCTGAAAATCCAGCGGTTTGACACGAAATACGCCACCGGGCCGCAGCCGCATGATCAGTTGGTCAACTGTATCCAGCCGTATGGGCAAAAGGTGATTCCGATGGTGCATGATCTGCTGGCGGTATAATCGGCCAGGCGATTGAGTGCGGAAAAAGCTGCGGCGGGCCTGTCCCGTCGCAGTTTTGCTTTTCGGGTGCTGCGATCACAGCCCACGTATATTTTTGCGACGCGCCATGACAATGCCCAGATTTGCGCGCAAGATCGCACAACTCTAAGCTTAACCGCCGCTCCGGCGAGGAGATTGCATGCTCGATATATCGCCGGACCGGCTGACCCTTGAACCGATTGAAATCGCCTCACGCGATGAGATTGAGGCGCTGCAACTTTGCCGTCTGAAATGGTCGCTGGCGCATGCCTATCACAATGTGCCGCATGTCAACGCCGCCTTCAAAGCCGCAGGCGTGCATCCCGATGATCTGCGTCATCTGAGCGACATTTCGCGGTTTCCCTTCACCACCAAAGCCGATCTCCGCGCCAATTATCCCTTTGGCCTGTTTGCGGTGCCGCGTGAAAAGGTTGTGCGCCTGCACGCCTCGTCGGGCACCACAGGTAAGCCAACCGTGGTCGGCTACACTGCAAAAGATATCGACACTTGGTCGCATTTAATGACACGCACCATGCGGGCCTGCGGCACCCGGCCGGGCGAGGTGGTGCATATCTCTTTCGGCTACGGGCTGTTTACCGGGGGCTTGGGCTTTCACTATGGCGCCGAGAAAATGGGCTGCACAGTGGTTCCTGTTTCCGGCGGGATGACGCATCGGCAGGTCAATCTGATTGAGGATTTCGGCGCCACCACGATCTGCTCGACCCCGCCCTACATGCTGTCGATCTTGGATGAATACCGCGCGCAGGGTCGTGATCCGCGCAAAAGTTCGCTGCGGGTGGGGATTTTCGGCGGCGAGCCGTGGACCAATGCGATGCGGGCCGAAATTGAGACGGCGTTTGATATGCACGCGCTGGACAACTACGGGCTGTCCGAGGTGATCGGGCCGGGCGTGGCGGCGGAATGTGTCGAAACCAAGGATGGCTTGACTTTGTGGGGGGACCATTTCCTTGCCGAGATTATTGATCCCGACACCGGCGCTTTGCTGCCGGACGGGGAATATGGCGAGTTGGTGCTGACCTCGCTGACCAAAGAGGCGTTTCCGGTTGTCCGCTACCGGACGCGGGATTTGACCCGGCTGTTGCCCGGCACGGCGCGGTCGATGCGGCGGTTGGAGCGGATGCGGGGCCGCAGCGATGATATGATGATCCTGCGCGGGGTGAATGTGTTCCCGTCCCAGATTGAGGAGCAGGTGGTGGCGCATCCGGGCTTGGCCGCGCATTTCCAGATTGAGTTGCGTCGCAATGGCCGACTGGATTCGATGCGGGTGCTGGTGGAGGCGGTCGGGGCTGTGGATGCGGCGGAATTGGCGCGGCTGGGGGCGGGCCTGCACAAGCGAATTCGGCAGATGTGGGGGATCAATGTTGAGGTTTCCGCAGGCCTGCCGGGCTCTGTGCCGCGCAGCGAGGGCAAGGCGGTGCGGATCGTGGATTATCGGCCCAAGATTTGAGGCGGGGGATGGTCCCAACGCGGGACCTTTTTTAACTGTTTGAAATCAACGCGGTAGGATGCTGGATTTAAGGATTCTTTAAAGATTTGGCCGTTTAGTGGGGATTGGCGGGGACGCGTCCCCGCCGGGACCTGTGCCCAAATGGTCGGTGGGAGTATGTGATGATCGTGCCGCTTTTGCTGTGTTTGGCCTCGGGGATCGGGCTTGCCTTGGCGGTTGTTCTGCCGGGTTGGCAGGATCTGGTCATGCTGGCGGGACCGATGTTGCTAGGGCAGTGCTTGGCTTTTGCTGCGGGCAGGGCTGGCGCGCGGGGCGGCGGAGCGTGGGCGCGCGGCTCATTCGATCCGCCGACAAGTGTCTGAACTTACCGGCCCGCCCCGGCGCGGGGTGTTTGCGCGCAAGCAGTCATCGCCGAAATATGTGGTGGTCGATGGCTCTAACGTCATGCATTGGAAGGATAATATGCCGCAGATCGACTCGGTGCGGGCTGTGGTCGATAAGCTGACAGCGGCAGGCTTTGCGCCGGGCGTGGTGTTTGATGCCAATGCGGGCTACAAGCTGATGGGCAAATACAAGCACGATCACGCCTTGGGCAAGCTTTTGGGATTGCCGGGGGATCGGGTGATGGTGGTGGCCAAGGGCACGCCCGCCGACCCGGTGATTTTGGCCTCGGCCCGCGATCTGGGCGCGCGGGTTGTCAGCAATGACCGGTTTCGGGATTGGGCCGAGACGCATCCAGAGGTGCGCGTTCCGGGCCATGTGATCGCGGGCGGCTATCGCGACGGGCAGGTTTGGCTGGATATGGTGTGAGTGGGTCGAGCAGGCGAAGCACGTTCAGGTGGTAGAGGCTGCGGCCTCCGGAATGAAAGCATTCTGTCCGAGGATTCTGGCCAAGAGGAAGAAGAGAGGGTGGTGGAATATTGCGGCGCGAGCTTTTCAGGTCGCTATGCTGGGATGCGCTTCGAAGGAGTTGTTCTGTGGGTAAATCGAGCAGCGCCAAGGGAGGATTTGGCGCGGTGTTCGCCAAGGATGCCGAGTTTCTTTACTACAACGGGCAGCGAAAGATTCGCAAAGCGCGGCTGATTGCCCGATCCGGTTGTGCGCCGCGTGTGGTTGAGGATTGGGCAGTGCCGATAACGCATTCCAGCACGCTGACGCTGAGTGCGGATGAAAATGTGTTGATTGTGACCGACACTGCAGGTGGGCACTATGGGCTGCTGGCGGAAACCGGGGAAATCCTGTGGCGCAGTGTTGCCATCGGTGAAGGCGACGCAGGGATCATTCTGCCGGACGAAAGCTTCTTATTTGCAAGCTGGGAGGGTGCTTTGCAGCGGATTGATCCCACAGATGGCAAAGCCGTCGTCAAACCGCTCCGACACGATCATCAAATCCGCAAACTGCAGTTTGCGCCCGCCTTGGCATGTGCCTTTTACAGGCGAATACTTCCCGCTGACAGCGAGCGGAGCAGACCCAGTCAGTCTCTGTGGAGGCTTGATGTTGATACGTTGGAAGGCAGAGAGATCTTGCCACTATCGGAATGCAACGACATTGCAGTTGACCCAACGGGGAAATTTGCCGTGATGGTGGACGATTTGTTATTTGGCGCGCGGCCACCGTCAATGAGCCTGCTCGAGTATCTTCTTAGTGAGAAAAATACACAATTTGACGTTTGTATTCATGATCTTGCCACTCAGAAAGTTGTGCAGAGCCGCCGATTCCATTTTTCCGATCTCACTTTCACTAAACTGCGCTGGTCGCCAGGCGGCCGCATCATCTGCTTTGCAAGTGGCAAGGGATTCGGATTCTTGCGTCGCGGCGACCTTGAACCATTTGCTTTTGTTCCAGCTCGGTTTTCCAGCGATGTTACCTTTTCCGCAGACGGCACGTTGATGTTTCTGACGGCTTGGGAGACCTCAACTTTGCTGCGCGTGGCGGATTTGGTTGACTACCCATTTTCGGCAGCCCCGCACCTAGCTCCGTTGCAGTGATTGCATTTCCGCCCCCCTCGGACTATCTGACGATAGACCGATGTTACCGCAGGACAGGCGATGAACTGGATTTCAAACTACGTCCGCCCGAAGATCAACTCGCTGTTTTCGCGCCGCGAGGTGCCCGAGAATCTTTGGACGAAATGCCCGGAATGCGGGACGATGCTGTTTCACCGCGAATTGGCGGCGAATCTGAACGTCTGCACCTCTTGCGATCATCATATGGCAATCTCGCCGCGCGATCGGTTTATCGGGCTGTTTGATGTCGGCGTGTTCGTCGAGGTGAAAGTGCCGGAACCCGTGGTCGATCCGCTGCATTTCCGCGATCAGAAGAAATACCCGGATCGCTTGAAAGCCGCGCAAAAGGTGACGGGCGAGCGCGAAGCGATGCTGGTGGCCGAGGGCGAAGTCGGCCGTACGCCGATCATCGCGGTGGCGCAGGATTTCAGCTTCATGGCGGGGTCGATGGGCATGTATGTCGGCAACGCCATCATTGCGGCGGCGCAGCGGGCGGTGGCGACGAAGCGGCCCTTGGTGCTGTTTTCGGCCGCAGGCGGCGCGCGGATGCAGGAGGGGATTCTCAGCCTGATGCAGATGCCGCGCACAACCGTCGCTGTGCAGATGCTGAAAGAGGCCGGGCTGCCTTATATCGTGGTTTTGACGCATCCGACCACGGGTGGCGTCACCGCGTCTTATGCGATGCTTGGGGATGTGCAGATTGCCGAACCGAATGCGCTGATCTGTTTCGCGGGCCCGCGGGTGATTGAACAAACCATCCGTGAAAAGCTGCCGGAAGGCTTCCAGCGTGCCGAATATCTGTTGGATCATGGCATGTTAGACCGTGTGACGCACCGCAAAGCTATGCGCGAGGAACTGGTGACGATCCTGCGGATGCTGATGAACCAGAGCCCTGCGGTAAAGGGCGATCTGCCGCCGCCAGGCGATATTCTTGAGGCGGCAGAGGTCAAAGCGTGAGCTCTGACGCGGTTCTTGAGCGGATGATGACGCTGCATCCCAAGGTGATCGACCTTGTGATGGATCGGGTGGAGCGGTTGCTCGGCGCACTTGGCAACCCGGAGCGGTCGGTGCCGCCGGTGATCCATATCGCCGGAACCAATGGCAAGGGCAGCACGCAGGCGATGATCCGGGCGGGGCTGGAGGCTGGCGGTTCGCTGGTGCATGCCTATACCTCGCCGCATCTGGCGCGGTTTCACGAGCGGATCCGGTTGGCGGGCGAGTTGATTTCTGAAGACGCGCTGACGGCGTTGCTGGATGAATGTGTGGTGGCGAATGGGCCGGATGAGATCACGTTCTTTGAGATCACCACCTGTGCAGCGTTTCTGGCGTTCAGCCGCGTGAAGGCGGATTATACTTTGCTGGAGGTCGGCTTGGGTGGCCGTCTGGATGCGACGAATGTGGTCGAAAAACCTGTGTTGACGGTGATCACCCCGGTGTCGATCGACCACCAGCAGTATCTGGGGGAGACTCTGGCTGAGATTGCCGGGGAAAAGGCCGGGATTTTGAAGCGCGGCGTGCCTTGCGTGATTGGCCCGCAGGAAGACGACGGCATGGCGGTGATCGAGGCCCGCGCGGCGCGGCTGGGTTGCCCAGTGCTGGCGTTTGGCCAGCAGTGGAGCGCGTGGGAAGAACGCGGGCGGTTGATCTATCAGGATGAAAACGGGCTGCTCGATCTGCCGTTGCCGAACCTGCCGGGGCCGTTTCAGGTGCAAAACGCCGGGGCGGCGATTGCGGCGTTGCGGGCGTTGGGCAAGGATCAGGCGGCCTGCGAGGCGGCGGTGACGAAGGCCTATTGGCCCGCACGGATGCAGCGGTTGCGGGTGGGGCCACTGGTGGAAAGCGCGCCGGGGGTGGAGTTGTGGCTGGACGGCGGGCATAATCCGGCGGGAGGCGTTGCTGTGGCGGCGACCTTGGCGCGGATGCCTGCGCGGGAGACGCATCTGATCTGCGGCATGCTGAACACCAAGGATGTGCGCGGGTATATGGAACCTTTGGCGGGGCAGGTGACGCGATTGCACGCGGTGTCGATCCCCGGTGAGAAGAACACTTTGCCCGCCGAAGTGACACGGGATGCGGCGGCATCGGTGGGGATGGATGCCGTGGTGGCAGGTTCGGTGGCCGAGGCTTTGGCCGCGATTGCGGCGGCGTCGCCGGGCGCGCGGGTGCTGATCTGCGGCTCGCTGTATCTGGCGGGCGGGGTGTTGCGCGAGAACGGTTAGGGTTTTGCGCCGTAGCGTGCCATGAACATCGACACCGCGCCCTCGATCACGCGGGCCGCATCGGCTGGGGTGCAGCACGGGCTGGGCGTAAAGATCATGCGATCTTGGATGTCGACCTTGCACAGTTGCGCGAATTGGGCTGCGGCGAAGGGGATGTCGTCGATCACCAACTCACCGCGCTCGGTGGCGCAGCGCAGCATTTCGGCGATGCGGTCTTGCACCAGTTTCGGGCCGGAGTGGTAGAACTGATGTGCGACGGCGGGGAAATTCTCTGATTCCGCCACGGCGATGCGGTAGATGCGCTGGCCAAAATCCGACAGCATGAAGGCAGTGATCTTTTGCGCGGCCAAGCGCAGCACATCGGCCACAGGCGCGTTGGGGTCGATGTGAGATTCGGCGTCATCGGCTTGACGGCGGCATTCGGTGCTGGCGATTTCCAGAAACAGCAGGCGTTTGTCGGGGAAATAGGCGTAAAGCGTGGCTTTTGACACCCCGGCCTCGCGCGCGATGTCATCGACCGAGGCGCGTTCAAAGCCGTCGCGCATGAACACAACGCGCGCGCCTTCCAGCACTTGATCGAACTTGCGACCCTTGACGATCAGTTGTGGCTTGGCACCCATGCTGTCCCCCTTACCTCAGTCTATAGCGGCAGCGGGGGGACGGGCAAGCCTTGGTCACTTGCTGGGCTGGGCGGCATTTTGCGCCGAGATGGTGGTGGTGGTCGGCGGGAAGGTCAGGTCGGGGAGATTAACGCTCATCGAGAAGGCCGAGGCTTGGGTGGCGGCGGCGAGGGTGAGCAGCAGGGCGGTGGCGAAGGGTTTCATAGCAGGCTCCAATATCTGAACTCATCGGTTCAGAAGTGAAAATGAACTGATCCGTTCAGTTTGGCAAGTGAAATCTGAACTTGACGGTTCAGATTGTGATTTGGGCTTGGCCTTTACAGGACGATTGTCTATTTAGAATCATTCCAAACTAAGCCGAGATGAGTCTGATATGGGTTTCAATATTTCCAACCGCAGGCGTTTTGCCGATCTGAGCGAGCAAGAGGTGCTGGCGCTGGCGATTTCCTCCGAGGAGGATGACGCGCGGATTTACCGGAGCTTTGCGCATGGGCTGCGGGCGGAATATCCGGCCTCGGCGGCGGTGTTTGAGGAGATGGCGGTTGAGGAAGATTGTCACCGCCAGATGCTGATTGATCTGCATGTCAGCCGGTTTGGCACGGTTATTCCCTTGCTGCGGCGCGAGCATGTGGCGGGGTTTTATGCGCGTCGTCCGGTTTGGCTGACCGAGAATCTGGGGCTGGAGCGCATCCGCGACGAGGCCCGCGCGATGGAGCATGGCGCGGCGGAGTTTTATGCGCGGGCGGCGGCGCGGAGCAAGGATGCGGCGACGCGGAAATTGCTGGGCGATCTGGCCGCAGCCGAGGCGGGGCATGAGCAGCACGCGGAAGGCTTGGAGGCCGATCTGCTGGGGCCAGAGGTGCGCGACGGCGAGGATGAGGTGGCGCGGCGGCAGTTTATTCTGACTTGGGTGCAGCCGGGGTTGGCGGGGTTGATGGATGGCTCGGTGTCGACCTTGGCCCCGATCTTTGCGACGGCGTTTGCGACGCAGAACACTTGGACGACGTTTCTGGTGGGATTGGCGGCGAGTGTGGGGGCGGGGATCTCGATGGGGTTCACTGAGGCCGCGCATGATGATGGGGTGCTGTCGGGGCGGGGCTCGCCATATAAACGCGGGTTGGCTTCGGGCGTGATGACGGCTTTGGGGGGCTTGGGCCATGCGCTGCCGTATTTGATCCCGGATTTCTGGACCGCGACCTCGATTGCGATGGTGGTGGTGTTTGTGGAATTGTGGGCGATTGCCTGGATTCAGAACAAGTTTATGGAGACGCCGTTTCTAAGGGCCGCCCTGCAGGTGGTGCTGGGCGGGGCTTTGGTGTTTGCGGCGGGGGTACTGATTGGCGGCGGTTGAGGGTTTGTCCGCCTGCGGGGCCGAAATATAATTATTCTAAATCAATGGCTTGAGTTTTCGCGTTAAGAGTTTGTTCATAGACGCGCGGGAAGCCTTGTGTCTGACCGGGTGGCGTGAAACTCTGACCCCATGCTGGCGATCTTGCTGAAAACTCTGCCGTTCTTTGCGGTGATTGGCCTTGGCTATGGCGCGGGGCGCGTGCGGTTTTTCAGCGCTGAGGCCACGGCGTATCTGACGAAATTCGTGTTCTATTTCGCGCTGTCGGCGATGCTGTTTGGCTTTGCCGCCAATCTGGACCTGAGCGATGTATTCTCTTGGGCCTTTGTCTGGGCTTATTTTCTGGCCTCGGCTTTGGTCTGGTCCATCGTCGCCGGGGTGGCTTTGCTGCGCGGGGCGAAGCCGGAAGTTGCGGTGTTTGAGGCGCATACCGGGATCATCGGCAATGTCGGGTTTCTGGGCATCCCGATGCTGACCCTGCTGCTGGGCCCGGCGGCGGTGGGGCCGGTTTTGCTGGTGCTGGCGGTGGATTTGCTGGTGTTCACCTCTGTCTTGACGCTGGTGGTGACGGGGTTGCGCGAGGGCCGGATGTCTTGGGGTATTTTCCGGGTGCTGGGCTTGGGCGTGCTGAAAAACCCGATGATCGTCTCGGTGGTGTTGGGGATGGCTTGGGGCGCGACCGGATGGGCGCTGCCGCTGCCGGTGAATGAGTTTATGACCATGCTGGGGGCGGCGGCCACACCCTGCGCGCTGTTTGCGATTGGGGCGAGTCTGGCCGGGCGCAGTGCGGAACGGCTGGAGGTGGCGGCTTGGCTGAGTTTCGCCAAATTGGTGCTGCATCCGGCGGCGGTGGCGTTGGCGGCACTGGTGATTTTCTCGGTGGAGCGTTATGCGGCGGGGGTGATGGTGGCGGCGGCATCTTTGCCAGTGGCGGGGAATGTCTTTATTCTGGCGCAGCATTTCGGGGTGGCGCCGCAACGGGTGTCGACCGCTATACTGATCTCGACCGCCGCTTCGGTGCTGACCGTGACGGCGGTGATTGCATTCGTGACGAACTGAACCTGAGGGGGCATTATGAAAACCATTTCTGAAAACCGGGCTTATGGCGGCGTGCAGGGGGTTTACAGCCATGCGTCTGCGGTGACGGGCGGCGAGATGACCTTTGGGTTGTTCCTGCCCGCCGAGGCCGAAGAAGGGCTGGTGCCGGTGCTGTGGTATCTGTCGGGGCTGAGCTGCACGCATGAAAACGCGATGGTGAAGGTGGGGGCGCAGCGTTGGGCGGCGGAGGTGGGGATTGCGCTGGTGTTCCCGGATACTTCGCCGCGGGGGGAAGATGTACCGAATGATGCGGCTTACGATCTGGGGCAGGGCGCGGGGTTCTATGTCAACGCGACGCAAAGCCCGTGGGACAAGAATTTCCGCATGTGGGATTATGTGACGGAAGAATTGCCGCGCGAATTGTTCAAGGCGTTTCCGATTGCCGAAGCCGCACAGTCGATCACCGGACATTCGATGGGCGGGCATGGGGCGCTGACGATTGCGATGAGCTTTCCGGGGCGGTTCCGCAGCGTTTCCGCCTTTGCGCCGATCTGCAATCCGACGCAAAGCGACTGGGGCCGCAAGCAGTTTGGTGCCTATCTGGGGCCGGATGAGGCGGGTTGGGCGGCACATGACGCGACCTTGTTGATGAAAAAGCGCGGCTTTGACGGGCCGATGTTGATTGACCAAGGCACCAGCGATCAGTTTCTTGATCTGTTGAAGCCCGAAGCTTTGGCGGGGGCTATGGCCGAGCGGCGGCAGGGCGGCAGTTTTCGGATGCAGAAGGGCTATGACCACAGCTATTTCTTCGTGAGCACGTTTATGGAGGAACATGTGGCGTTTCATGCGGGGGCACTCAATGCTTAGAGCGGCGGTTTTACTGGCTTTGCTGGCGCAGCCTGCGCTGGCGGGCGAGGCGGAAGATCAGGTTCTGGCGGCGGTGAACAAGGCGCGCGCCGGGGCCGGTTGTGCGGCTTTGAGCGTCAACGCCAAGCTGGTGGCGGCGGCGCAGGGCCATGCCAAGGCGATGGCAGAGCAGAATTTTTTCGGCCATGCCAGCAAGAATGGCGGCAAGTTCTCCAACCGAATCAAGGCGCAGGGTTACAGCTATAGCAAGGTCGCCGAGAATATCGCGGCCGGGCAATCCTCGGCAGCGAAGGTGATGGCGACTTGGCTGGGCAGTGCGGGGCACCGCAAGAATATCCTCGATTGCGCTTTGACCGAGACAGGAATCGCGGTGGTGTATCAGCCGGATGATCAGCCGCTGAAGGGGCAGAGTTTTGCGATGAAATACTATTGGGTTGAGGTGTTTGCGCGCCCATGACTGGCTTGAATGGTGGGCGGATTTTCATTGATGCCGATGCCTGTCCGGTGAAGGCCGAGGCGGAGCGGGTGGCGACGCGGCATCAGATGCGGATGATTCTGGTGTCTAACGGCGGCATCCGGCCTTCGGCGAACCCGTTGGTGGAAAGCGTGTTTGTGGCGGCGGGCCCGGATGAGGCCGACAAGTGGATCGCCGAGGCCTGCGGTGTGGGTGATGTGGTGGTGACCGGGGATATTCCGCTGGCGGCGAAATGCGTGACGGCGGGGGCGAAGGTGGTCAAGCACAATGGCGAGGAATTGACGCCTGCCAATATCGGCAATGTGCTGGCGACGCGGGATCTGATGCAGGATTTGCGGAGTGCGGACCCGTTCCGGCAGGGCGGCGGCCGACCGTTTTCCAAGGCGGATCGCTCGCGCTTTCTGGAAGTATTAGAGCGGGTTGTGCGGCAAGCGAAGCTGTGATGTCGCCTCTGGGCTAGATTTGCGGCGCTGGACGCGGTGATTTGGGTCATGTCTGACATTTCCAAAAAATCCAACACTGGTATTTTCTTCGCGCTTGGCGGCGGGATTGTGCTGTCGATGAATGATCTGGCGATCAAGGCGCTGTCGGGTTCTGGCTATGCGCTGCATCAGGTGATCTTGCTGCGGGCGTTTATCGGCATTGCGATTGTGCTGGCGGTGATCTGGGCTTCAGGCGGCGGGTTTCGGCAACTGCTGACGAAGCGGCCGCTGGATCATCTGTTTCGGGTCAGCATCGTGATGTGTTCCAACATCACCTATTTCGTCGGGCTGTCGCTGATGCCTTTGGCGGATGCGGTGGCGACGGCGTTTGTGGCGCCGTTGTTCGTGACGCTGATGTCGGCGGTGATTTTGGGCGAACAGGTCGGCCCCCGGCGCTGGGCGGCGGTCGGCGTGGGGATGTTGGGCGTGGTGGTGATGACGCGGCCGGGGGCGGGGGTGATCCAGCCAGCGGCGATCTTGGTGCTGATCTCGGCGTTTTGCTATGCCTCCAGCCATATGATGACGCGGCGGATGCGGGCGACGGAAAGTGCGATGACGCTGAATTTCTTCGTGCAGGTCGGGTTTATTCTGGTCAGTCTGGGCTTTGGCTTTGTGGCGGGGGATGGGCATCTCGCACAAGCGCCCGGCAGCGCTTGGGAGTTTTTGTTCCGGCCTTGGCACGCGCCGCCCGTGGCGGATTGGTGGGCGTTTGTGGCCACAGGGGTGGCGGTTGGCGTCGGTGGGTTGATGATGAGCCAAGCCTACCGGACCACCGAGGCCGCGCTGATCGCGCCGTTTGAATATATCGGCATGCCGATGGCGATTTTCTGGGGGGCGGTGGTGTTTGGCACATTGCCGGACAGCACGGCTTGGGTGGGGATTGCGTTGATCTGCGGCGCGGGGCTTTATACCCTGTGGCGCGAGACGGTGCGGAAAAAGAAGGATCTGGATGTTGCAGCCCCAAGCGGTGATATTTGACATCGGCAATGTGCTGACGCGCTGGCAGCCGGAAGCGTTTTATGACCGGGTGATTGGTGAGGATCGCCGTCGTGCTTTGTTTGACGCCGTTGATCTGCATGGCATGAATGACCGGGTCGACGAGGGCGCGTTGTTTCGCGAGACGATCTATGATTGGGCTGATCGCCACCCGGCTTGGGGCGTGGAAATCCGCATGTGGTATGACCGTTGGATCGAACTCGCCAGCCCCCGGATCGAGGGCAGCATTGCCTTGCAGCGGGCATTGCGGGCCAAGGGCATTCCGGTGTTCGCGCTGACCAATTTCGGGCGCTATTCGTTTGAAGAAGCCCTGCCGAAGCTGGACTTCCTGGCCGATTTCGACCGCAGCTATGTCTCGGGCGTGATGGGGGTGATCAAGCCGGATCCGCTGATTTATCAGATGGTTGAGCAGGATTGCGGTATAGCACCTGACCGGCTGTTGTTCACCGACGATAAGGCCGAGAATATCACCGCGGCGGCCCGCAGGGGTTGGCGCACGCATCAGTTTGAAAGCTGGCAAGGCTGGGCGCAACGTTTGGTTGCCGAAGGCTTGCTCAGCAAAGAAGAGGCAGGGTTGTAAATGGATATCGTTGGAAAAGACGCCGAAGCGTTCATGAGCTGGCACGGGCTGATCGAGGCTTTGGAGGCGGGGCACCGCCTGCCGCGCGCCGAGATTGCGGACCTGCTGCTGTATCGCAAGCAGGATACTCTGCTGGATCGTGCGGCTTGGATTGATGGTTTGGGATCATTGGTCAAGGTCGGCACGATCTGTCCCGGCAATGCCAGCCTGGGCAAGCCTGCGGTCAATGGCATCGTCAACCTGTTCGATGATGTGACGGGTGAATTGACGGCTTTGCTGGATTTCCATCTGGTGACGAAGTGGAAAACTGCGGGCGACAGCCTGCTTGCGGCCAGCAAACTGGCGCGCAAGGACAGCCGCAATATCCTGCTGGTCGGCGCGGGCGTGGTGGCGAAGTCGATGGTCGACGCCTATGCGGCGCTGTTCCCCGAGGCCAAGTTCAGCATCTGGAACCGCTCGCCTGCGGCGGCGGTGGCGATGGCTGCGGCGGATGCGCGGGTGATAGCGGTGACGGATTTGGCGGCGGCGGTACGCGGCGCGGATGTGATCTGTTGTGCCACGATGAGCCGCGAGCCGCTGCTGAAGGGCGCATGGCTGCAACCGGGCCAGCATATCGACCTGATCGGGGCCTATACCCCGGCGATGCGCGAGGCCGATGATGAGGTGATGCGGCGCGCCTCGGTGTTCGTCGACGCCCGCGCCACCACGGTGCATCATATCGGCGAGATCATGGAGCCAATCGCGCATGGCGTGATCACGGAAGCGGATATCAAGGCCGATTTCTATGACATGGCGCAGGGGGTGTATCGGCGGACATCGGACGACGAAATCACCGTTGCCAAGAACGGCGGCGGCGCGCATCTGGATCTGATGACCTCGGCCTATATTCTGGCGATGTGGCGGGCTCGGTAAGGCTCGGCGCTGCCTGCCGGGCGCTTCTCGCTGGTGCGGGACGCGCGGCAGGGCCAGATTTTGCAGCGAAAAGCGCTCGTTGGGGAGCGTTGAGCAAGGCTTGAGGAAATTCGGGAAATTTGGTCGGAGCGAGAGGATTCGAACCTCCGACCCCCTGCTCCCGAAGCAGGTGCGCTACCAGACTGCGCTACGCTCCGACCGTGGCGCGGGGTTAAACCGT
>JAYTVN010000002.1:0-9070 GCA_043743975.1 Cypionkella sp. | reverse complement strand
CTCAATCTCGACATTGATCACCCGCCCCGAAAACAACTCGGGCCGGATCAGATAGGCCACCACGGTCGGATCATGCAGCGGCCCGCCATCCGAGCCGTATTTCTCCATATCGAACCGCTCAAAGAAATCCGCCCAATCTGCGGCCACCCGGCCCACCTTGGTTCCCATATCCCGAAACACCTGCACCCGCGCCTTGGTGGTCAGCACCTTATGGGTCACATCCAGCGGCATCACCACCAAAGGCACACCTGCGCGGAACACGATCTCAGCCGCTTCTGGGTCAACATAAATATTAAACTCCGCCGCCGGAGTGATATTGCCGACCTCAAAATAAGCCCCGCCCATCAGCACGATTTCCTGCACCCGGTCCACCACATCCGGGGCCAGCAAAAACGCCTGCGCGATATTCGTCAACGGCCCCAAGGGGCACAGAGTCACCGTCCCCGCAGGCTCGCGCCGCAGGGTTTCGATGATGAATTCCACGCCATGCTGGGCCTGCAGCGGCATCACCGGATCAGGCAGCACAGGGCCATCCAAACCAGTTTTTCCATGCACGTGCTCGGCGGTGACCAGCTTGCGCTTCAAGGGCCGATCACAGCCGGCGTAGACCTTGATATCCGACCGCCCCGCCAGCTCACAAATCATCCGGCTGTTCTTCTGGGTCAAAGCCAGCGGCACATTGCCCGCGACGGCGACGATGCCCAAAACCTCGATATCTTCCGGGCTGCCCAAGGCCAGCAGGATCGCAAAAGCGTCGTCTTGGCCGGGGTCGGTGTCGATGATGATTTTGCGGGGTGAGTGTGGCATGGTCTGCTCCTAATTTTTGGGGCCAGAAAACGCCATTCCCCCGATCTTGTCCACCTGATCAAAAAAGAAAAAGGCGCCAAAGCGCCCTTTTCAACTCTTAAACAGATCACTGGTTCCGATCAGTTGTCGAAATCGACTTCCTCGATCAGCTTCAACGCCGCCGGCCGCTGCGCAGCCACATCCGCCAGAGACAGACTATCGGGGGTAAACTCACCCCAGCTTTTCACCAGAGCCGAGCGTTCCACCCCCGGCTCCACCGGGAATTCGTAGTTGGTTTCGGCGTAGATTTTCTGCGCCTCATCCGAGGACAGCCATTCCATCAGCTTCAGCGCCGCATCGTGGTTCGGCGCCGCTTTGGTCATCGCCACGCCCGAGATGTTCATATGGGTGCCGCCGCCTTCAAACACCGGGAACACAATACGCACCGAATCCGCCCAGTCTTTCTGCTCGGGATCGGCCAGCATCTGCCCCAAGTAATAGGTGTTGCCGATGGCAATATCACATTCTTGTGCCCAGATCGCCTTGACCTGATCGCGGTCCGCGCCATTGGGCTTGCGGGCGAGGTTGGCCTTCAGGCCTTCCAGCCAAGTCTTTGTAAATGCCGTATCATGATGCGCCAGCATCGCCCCGGTCAGCGCCACGTTATAATCATTGGTGCCCGAACGCATACACAGCCGACCCTTCCATTTCGGATTGGCCAAGTCTTCATAGGTGGTGATTTCGCCATCCTTCACCCGATCCTTCGCGGCATAAACGATACGCGAACGGGCGGTCAGGCCGAACCATTGCTTGCCCGGATCGCGGTATTCGGCGGGGATGTTCTTTTCCAGAACCGCCGAGTCGACGGGCTGCGTCACCCCTGCATTCACCACTTCCATCAGCCGCGCGATATCCACCGTCAGGATCAGATCGGCGGGCGAGCGATCACCTTCCGCCACCAGACGCTCGGCCATGCCCTTGTCGACAAAGGCGATATTCACCGTGATGCCAGTGGCTTTGGTGAAGGCATCAATCAGCGGCTGGATCAGCTCGGGCTGGCGGTGCGAGTAGATATTCACCTCCTCGGCCAAAGCGGGAACAGCGGTGCTGGCAAGTGCCAGAGCGAACAGGCCGGAACGCAGCTTCATGGTTGAGTCCTTTTGTCAGAAATCTTGCGCCACTTAAAGCCCGTTAGGGCAGAGCGGTCAATATCTGACTAAAAGGCTTTGCCGTGGTAAGCGGTGCTTTGCCTGCGCTGCCTCAGCCCAATTTCGCAGCCTTTTCCTCAGCCTTGGCGCGGTTCCAAACCGCGTCCATTTCCGCCAGATCGCTGTCAGCCGGGGCGCGGCCCGCCTCTGCCAGCCAATCCTCAATGCGGCCAAAGCGGCGGGCGAACTTGGCATTGGCCGCGCGCAAAGCGGCTTCGGGGTCCACCTCCAGATGCCGCGCCAGATTGGCGATCACAAACAGCAAATCGCCAAATTCTTCAGTGACTTCGGCATGGGTCAGCTGATCGCGCGCCTCGACCAATTCCGCCGCCTCCTCGGCGATCTTGGCCACCACTTCATCGGTGGAGGGCCAATCAAACCCCACCCGCGCCGCCCGCTTTTGCAACTTCACCGCCCGCGTCAGCCCCGGCAATCCCAGCGCCACACCATCCAGCACACGGGCCTGTTGCGCGCCACGCTCAGCGGCCTTGATCCTCTCCCAATCCACGGTCTGCTGCTGGGCGGTTTTGTCGCGGCTTTCGGCGCCGAACACATGCGGATGACGGCTGATCATCTTGTCAGAAATCGCCCGCACCACGTCTTGAAAGCCGAACATCCCCGCATCCGTCGCCATCTGGGCATGAAACACCACCTGCAACAGCAGATCGCCCAACTCTCCCGGCAATTCGCCCCAAGCCTGCCGCGCGATCGCATCGGCGACCTCATGCGCTTCCTCAATCGTGTAGGGTACGATGGACGTAAAGCTCTGTTCGATATCCCACGGGCAGCCCGAAACCGGGTCGCGCAACCGCCGCATGATCTCCAGCAATCTGTCGATCCCGCCATCCGGGTCACGCACAAGTTGATCAGAGTGGTCGTCAGAATGGGGCTGGGGCATTGCCGATCCCTTCCAGATAAGATTTGATCAAAGGCTAGCGAATCAGGAGTCCGCCATGCCCGTCCTCAACCGTATCGCCGCTTATGCCGAGGAAATGAAGGGCTGGCGCAGGCATTTGCACGCGAATCCTGAACTGTCTTTCGATTGCTTCACCACCGCCGCCTATATCGTCGATCGCCTGAAAGAGATCGGCGTCGATGAAATTCACCCCGGCATCGCCAAAACTGGCATCGTGGCGATCATCAACGGTCAGGGAGATGGCCCAACCATCGGCCTGCGCGACGATATGGACGCGTTGCCGATCCAAGAGATCACTGGCGCAGAATATGCCTCAACCATTCCCGGCAAAATGCACGCTTGCGGCCATGATGGCCATGTCACCATGCTTTTGGGGGCTGCGAAATATCTGGCGGAGACCCGCCGCTTCAAAGGCCGCGTCGCGCTGATGTTTCAACCCGCCGAGGAAGATGGCGCGGGGGGGCGTGAGATGGTCAACGAAGGCGTGATGGACCGTTTCGCGGTCGAACAGGTCTACGGCATCCACAACGCCCCGAACGTGCCCTTCGGGCATTTCCTGACCACACCGGGCGCGCTGATGGCGAGCGTCGATACCGCCTATGTCTATCTGACGGGTAAGGGCGGGCATGGTGCCACGCCGCATGAATGTGTCGATCCGATTGTGGCTTTGGTGGGGATGATCTCGGCGATCCAGACCATCATACCGCGCAACATCTATGCGCTGGACGAGGCGGTGTTGTCGGTGACGATGGTGAATTCCGGCACCGCATCGAACATCATTCCGGAAGAAGCGATGTTTGCCGCCACCATCCGCTGCTTCAAACCCGAAGTCCGCGCGTTGTTGAAAAAGCGGTTCTACGAGATTGTCGAAGGCCATGCAGCCGCTTACGGCGTGCAGGCGCGGATTGAGTATGACTGGGGTTATCCCGCCACGATTAACCACGCCGATCAGGCCGCCTTTGCCGTCGAAGTCGCGGGCGAAATCGTCGGGGACACTGCCGTTGATGGCAATTCGGTGCGCGAAATGGGGTCGGAAGATTTCTCTTACATGCTGGAAGCCCGCAAGGGCGCCTATCTGTTCATGGGCACCGGGCCGGGCGCAGGGCTTCACCACGCGGCTTACGATTTCAACGATGAGGCCGCCCCCATCGGCGCATCCTTTTTCGCAAGACTGGTCGAACGCGCCCAGCCGCTTGCCTGACCAAACAATACTAGCGCGGCCGCCATCGGCTGCGCTAGGCTGGCTCATTCGATTTGAAAAGGAGCCATTATGATCCGCCTGACTTTCGCGCTGACCCTGCTTGCCACTCCGGCGCTGGCCGATGATTACCTCGCTTTCCATTCACCCTCTGGCAACATCCAATGCGGCATGTCCACCGGCGAATCCGCGCAAGTCCGCTGCGATATGTCCACATTGACCCCCACCTACCGCAAAGCCCCGCCAGATTGCGAGTTTGATTGGGGCAGCAGCTTTGCCGTCGATGCGGGCGGCCCGGGCTATCTCGCCTGCGTTTCCGATGCCGTCGCCGATCCGGGTGGGATCGAGCTCGGCTACGGCAAGTCGATCTCGCTGGGGCCGTTCACCTGCACCTCGGAGAAATCCGGCATGGAATGTACCAACCTCGGCGGCCATGGTTTCAAGCTGTCAAAGGCCAAGCAAAGCCTGTTCTGATATTTTGATCAAAAATCCTCTGGTGTTTTTATGCGCTTTGGCTATCTTGGCCAAATCATATTGACTGGAGATTCAAAATGAACGCCCCCGCAAGCCTGCCCAACACATCCGCCTTCGAGATGGACCGCGCCCATGTCCTGCACCCTTGGGCGAACTTTGGGCCGTTTGAAAAGGCGGGATCGCTGGTGATCGCGCGCGGGCAGGGCGCGAAGCTGTGGGATGAGCAGGGCCGCGAATATTTCGATGCCGTGGGGGGGATGTGGTGCACCAATATCGGCCTTGGTCGGCGTGAGATGGCGGATGCGATTGCCGAGCAGGCCGAACGTCTGGCCTTCGCCAACCATTTCGTCGATATGACCAATGATCCCGCCGCCCGTCTGGCCGCCAAACTGGCCGAACTGGCCCCCGGCGATCTGAACCGCGTGCATTTCACCACCGGCGGCTCCACCGCCGTCGATACCGCCGTGCGCGTGGTCAGCTACTACCACCATTCCCGCGGCAACCCGGATAAAACCGACATCGTGGCGCGGGAAAACTCTTACCACGGCTCGACGTACCTGACGCAATCGGTCGGCAAGCGCAACGGTGACCGCATCGAGGAATTCCGCTACAAGACCGAAGGCATCCATCATCTAAGCTGCCCCAACCCCTACCGCCGTCCCGACCATCAGACCGAGGCGCAATTCTGCGACGATCTGATCGCCGAATTTGAAGCCCTGATCGCCCGCGTCGGTGCCGACCGCATCGGCGGCTTCATTGCCGAGCCGATCCAAGCTTCGGGCGGCATCATCATCCCGCCGCAGGGTTATCTCAAACGCATGTGGGACATCTGCCAACGCCACGACATCCTGTTCATCGCCGATGAGGTCGTCACCGCCTTTGGCCGCATCGGCCATTGGTTCGCCTCGGAAGATGCCTTCGGCGTGCAGCCCGATATGATCACCACCGCCAAGGGCCTGACCTCGGGCTATCTGCCGCTGGGTGCCTTGATCCTGTCGGACCGCATTTGGGCCGCTATGGCGCAAGGTGGCCATCGCTGGTTCACCACGGGCCTGACCTATTCCGGCCATCCGGTTTCCTGCGCCTGCGCATTGAAAAACATTGAGATTCTGCAGCGTGAGGGTTTGCTTGGCAATGCCGCCAAGGTCGGCGCCTATTTCAACACCCGCCTGAGCGGCTTGGAAAACCTGCCCCTCGTCGGCAATGTGCGCGGTCAAGGCCTGATGCTCTGCGTCGAAAGCGTCGCGAACAAAACCACCAAGGCGCTGCTGCCGGATGAGGTGAATGAAAGCAAACGTATCTCGGATGTTTGCGAATCCCTCGGCCTGCTGGTGCGCCCGATCGGTCATCTCAATGTGATGTCTCCACCCTTGATCATCACCGAAGCGGAAGTGGATTTCGTCGTCGATACGCTTGAGGTCGCCATCCGCCGCGTGAGCGATGATCTGGTGCGCGAAGGTCATCGGTTGGGGTAAAACCGGCGGCGGGGTGAACCCCGCCCCACCCATGACCGCCAGCGTCGCGGCGCCTCCGGCGGGAGTATTTGAGAAAGAGCAATTTCACATTGGCTCAAATATCCCCGCCGGAGGCTCCAACCTTGCTCCAAATTGCGGCGGTAACAGGCTTGACAACCCTCCAAGCCTGCCGTCCTTTGAACCACCCGGATCCGCGCGTCTCCGGCTTGGGGCTAGCCCGAGGACAAAGACGCAAGCGCCGTTATCTCCGAGAGAATCATGGCCCTAGAAGACGCTAAAACCGAAATCGACACCGCTTTCACCCGCACCACCCAGCGCGGTTATGCCTTTGAGAATGCGTTCTCGGGCGCGACCAGCTTTCTGCGCCGGACCTATACCAAAGACCTGACCGGGGTGGATCTGGCCATCACCGGCGTGGCGTTTGACCAAGCCGTCACCCATCGCACCGGCACCCGCTTTGTCCCACGTGCGATCCGGGAGGCGTCAAGCTTGCAGCCCTATGATCCGCCCTACGGCTGGCCGACCAATCCGCTGGACGAGATGAACATCATCGACTACGGCGACTGCGCCTTCGACTATGCCAAGACCTCGGACTTCCCCGATACCCTGACCGCCCATATCCGCAAAATCCTTGCCACTGGTGCAGGAACGATCACCTTAGGCGGCGATCACTACATTACCCTGCCGATCCTGCGCGCCTATGCCGAGAAATTTGGCCCGCTCAGCGTAATCCATTTCGACGCGCATTCTGACCTCTGGCCAGATGACGACATGAGCCGGATCGACCATGGCACCATGATGTATAAGGCGGTTAAGCAGGGCTACGTCGACCCGCAGCGCTCGGTACAGATCGGCATCCGCACCACGACCGAGGATTATCTCGGCTTCAACGTGATTGACGCGCGCTGGGTGCATGAAAACGGCACGGCGGCGGTTGTGGCGAAGATCAAAGACATTGTCGATGATCACCAGACCTATCTGACCTTCGACATCGACGCTTTAGACCCCTCGGTTGCCCCCGGTACTGGCACCCCGGTCTGGGGTGGCTTGCATGCGTGGCAGGCGGCAGCGATCTTGCGCGACTTGGCGGGGATCAACATGGTTGGCGGCAATATTGTTGAAGTCTCGCCGCCCTATGACACCACCGGGGCCACCGCGATTGCAGGCGCGCATGTTGGCTACGAGTTGATCTGTCTCTATCATTGGGCGAAAACACAAAGATGAAAAAACTCATGGCCCTCGCCGTTTTGATCCTGATCGTTGCGGCGGGGGCCATGGCGTTTATTCGCTTAGCCCCCACAAATCCGTCCCTGTGGCATGTGCCGCTTGATCCGCGGCCACTGGCTATGACCGCCCCCAGCCCAGATAAGGTCACGCCCCTGCCAAACGGGGCCTATGCCGATCTGATCGCCCCGCCCGATCAGACGCAGGCGCTGCTGGCCAAGCTCGATGGCATCGCGCTGGCCACCCCGCGCACCATCCGTATCGCGGGCAGTGCGGAAACCGGGCGGATCACTTGGCAAACCCGCTCGGCGTTCTGGGGCTTTCCCGATTTCACCACCGCCGAATCTACCCCCGAGGGTGTCACGCTCTACGCCCGCCAGCGCTTTGGCAAAGGCGATTGGGGCGTCAATGCGGCCCGTTTGACGGCATGGATCAGCGCGCTTAACGCCTGAAACCACGTTTGGTTCCGCTGAATCGCCGATAATTCGCCGATTGCGCGGAAACCTGCGGCGGATTCTCGCCCACAGATATTTCAGTTTGTTGAACTTTGTCACCGATCAGTGAATGTCTGCCGCAGCGCAGAAACAACTTGGGCCAACCAAGACCTCTGTGACGAACAGAACATAAAAGACTTGGGACATTCACATGGCTGTAACCTTCCGTAATTTGCCGCGCTTGGCCGCTTTGTGCGGCGTTCTGGCCCTCAGTGCCGCCTGCGTGCCCGCCAATTCGGAAGTGACGATGCTCTCCGCCCACCCCGATCTGATCCAACCGGGGCTGAACCCGAACTTTGTCGCGAAAGCGGTTGGCAATGCCAAAGCCAAGCGCGCCAAGGGTCAGAAGGTCTGGTGCGTGCCGTTCGCGCGCGATGCGAGCGGGGTTGAGATCAAGGGCAATGCGGGTACTTGGTGGGACAAGGCCAAGGGTAAATTCGCCCGTGGCCACGCGCCTGTGGTGGGCGCGGTGATGGCGTTCTCGTCGACCCGCAAGCTGCCGAAAGGCCATGTCGCTGTGGTGTCGCAAGTGGTATCGGATCGCGAGATTCTGATCGACCACGCCAACTGGAAACCCAGCCAGATTTCCTTGGGCATGACCGTGCTGGATGTCTCGGCGCAGAACGATTGGTCGGTGGTGAAAGTCGCAAGCGCGGGCGATACTTTGGGCCGCCCGTACCAGATCGACGGCTTTATTTGGAAAGCTGCGGCCACGAAGTAAGCCCGCAGGTCAGAGTGGCCCCTTGACCGCAGCGCTTGGATTGGCCAAACCGCCCGCATGGTTCCGTTAGAAAAACTCGCCCAGATCACCCAGCGTTTCGAGTTCCTCGAAGCCAAGCTGAACGCTGGCGCCTCGCCCGCCGAGATTGCCACGCTGTCGCGCGAATATTCTGACCTCAAGCCCGTGGCGGATGAGATCACCGCCTACCGCCGCGCCTTGGATGATCTGGCCGAAGCCGAGATCATGCTCGCCGATCCTGAGATGAAGGCTTTGGCCGAGGATGAGATGCCACTGCTGAAGGCGCGCATCCCCGAGATGGAATCCCGCCTGCAAATCGCATTGCTGCCGAAAGACGCCGCCGACGCCCGCCCCGCCATTCTGGAAATCCGTCCCGGCACTGGCGGCGATGAAGCCAGCCTTTTCGCCGCCGACCTGCTGCGCATGTATCAACGCTATTCCGAATCCAAAGGTTGGAGCTTTGAAATTCTTGAACAGCAAGACAACGATCTTGGCGGCATCAAGGATGTCTCGGTCCATGTCCACGGCGCGGGGGCTTTTGCCCAGCTTAAATTCG
>JAYTVN010000001.1:0-9229 GCA_043743975.1 Cypionkella sp. | reverse complement strand
GAACACCGCTGTAGATACCGCCTGGGACCCGTCCAAGCCGATCCTTGAAATCGAGAATCTCTCGATCTCGTTCTTCACCCGCCTGCGCGAGATTCCTGCGGTGATGGATTTCTCCTGCACCGTGATGGCAGGCGAGGCGATGGGGTTGGTGGGCGAATCTGGCTGTGGCAAGTCCACCGTGGCGTTGGCAGTGATGCGCGACCTTGGCAAGAACGGCAAGATTGTCGGCGGCACCATAAAGTTCAAGGGCCGTGACCTGACCCATATGGGCGATGAGGAACTGCGCCACATCCGTGGGTCGGAAATCGCGATGATCTATCAGGAACCGATGGCCTCGCTGAACCCGGCGATGAAGATCGGCGCGCAGCTCGCCGAAGTGCCGATGATCCATCAGGGCATGGCAAAGGAGGAGGCGTGGAAACTCGCGCGTCAGATCGTCGCCGATGTCCGCCTGCCCGACCCCGACCGCATCCTGCAGGCCTATCCGCATCAGTTGTCCGGCGGCCAGCAACAGCGCATCGTCATCGCGATGGCGCTGATGTCAAAGCCTGCTTTGCTGATCCTCGATGAGCCGACCACCGCTTTGGACGTGACGGTTGAGGCAGGCATCGTCGATCTGGTCAAGGATCTGGGCCACAAATACGGCACTTCGATGCTGTTCATCAGCCACAACCTCGGCCTGATCTTGGATGTCTGCGACCGGCTCTGTGTGATGTATTCCGGCGAGGCTGTGGAAACCGGCAATGTGATCGAAGTCTTCGACAAGATGCGGCATCCCTATACCCAAGCCCTGTTCCGCTCGATCCCGCTGCCGGGGGCTGACAAGAACTCACACCCGCTGGTGGCCATCCCCGGCAACTTCCCCTTGCCGCACGAACGCCCCAAGGGCTGCAACTTTGGCCCGCGCTGCGATTATTTTCAGGACGGTCGCTGCAACGCCGCCGATGTGCCGATGTTCCCGGTGCCGGGCGATGATCGCCACGCCTCGCGCTGCATCAAATGGACCGAGATCGACTGGGACGCGCCGATGACGTTGAAGGCCAGCAAGCCGAAGACTCCGATCGGCAAGGTGGTGCTGAAGATGGAGGATTTGAAGAAATACTATTCCGTCTCATCGGGCGGCTTCGGCAGCGGCACCACAAAGGTGGTGAAGGCCAATGAAACCCTGTCGTTTGAGGCGCGCGAAGGCGAGACTCTGGCGATTGTGGGCGAATCCGGTTGCGGCAAATCCACCTTCGCCAAGGTGCTGATGGGGCTGGAGACCGCCACATCAGGCTCGATCCTGCTGTTCGATGAAAACGTGCAGTCGACGCCGATCCAGCAGCGCAACACCGATACGGTGTCCTCGGTGCAGATGGTGTTCCAGAACCCGTTCGACACGCTGAACCCGTCGATGAATGTGGGTCGGCAGATCATCCGCGCCTTGGAGATTTTCAAGCAGGGCAAGTCGGATGAGGAACGCCACGCCCGGATGCTGGAGCTGTTGGATCTTGTGAAACTGCCGCGCGCCTTTGCCGAACGGATGCCGCGCCAGTTGTCGGGTGGGCAGAAACAACGCGTCGGCATTGCCCGCGCCTTTGCCGGGGGGGCGAAGGTTGTCGTCGCCGATGAACCCGTCAGCGCTTTGGACGTGTCGGTGCAAGCCGCCGTCACCGACCTGCTGATGGACATTCAGCGCGAGAACAAGACCACCCTGCTGTTCATCAGCCATGACCTGTCCATCGTGCGCTATCTGTCTGACCGCGTGATGGTGATGTATCTCGGCCATGTCGTCGAGATGGGCACCACCGATCAGGTGTTCCAGCCGCCCTACCACCCCTATACCGAGGCGTTGCTGTCAGCCGTGCCGATTGCCGACACCAAAGTCATCCGCAAACGCATCGTGCTGGAGGGCGATATCCCGTCCGCGATGAACCCGCCGCCCGGTTGCCCGTTCCAAACCCGCTGCCGGTGGAAATCGCAGGTCTCCCCCGCCGGGCTTTGCGACCGCGAAATGCCACCGATGGTGACGCTGGAAGGCGGCCATCAGATCAAATGCCACCTCAGCGCCGAAGCTCTGGCCTCGATGGAGCCGGTGATCAAGGTGGCGGCGGGGTAAACGCGGGCGGCGGGGTGAACCCCGCCCCACCCGTCATTTTGATAGGCTTCGGCTTTCGACAGCTGTTAAAGCCTCCGGCGGGGATATTTGAGCACAGAGGATGGGCTTAAGCCATTGCTCTTTCTGAAATACTCCCGCCGGAGGCCTCAACACCTCACCCTGCGCGGCGCTACAAACTTGGCCCCGGTGCGATCTTGCTGCCATCGCTGAAGCGGGACAGACGGAAGCGCGACAGATCATGCGCCTCGGTTTTGCCCGCCACCAGATCGGCCACCACCCGCCCCATGCCGGGGCCGATGCCAAAGCCGTGGCCGCTCATGCCCGTGGCGATCACCAGCCCGGGGATCGCGGCCACCCGGTCGATGACGGGCACGACGTCGGGCATGGTGTCGATCATTCCGGCCCAAGCGGCTTTCAGCTTCGGGCGACCGAGTTCCGGCAGGGCTTTGGCGAAATTGTCCTGCACATCGGACAAAGCTTGCATATTCGGCGCAGGGTTCAGCACCCGCAAGCGTTCAAATGGTGAGACTTGGTCGGCCTGCCATTTGCGTTTGGTGCCCCAGGCATCGGGGTAATCTTTCGGGGCCGCCGCCCGGAATTTGGTCGAGGTGAAATCCTTTTTCAGAACGGGAAGATAGGTCAGCGTATGGCGGAACGCGTCGGGGCCGATGAAGAAATCATGGCTGGCACCGGGGGCAATCGTATAGCCGCCATCCAAGCGACGCCGAAAGGCGAAGCGGTCGTCCGCCGCATTGCCCGCATAGGCTTCCGGCATCGCCTCGGTCGCGGCGACGCTGGCCAGCACCGCCAGTTGCGGGATGATCACCCCCTCGGCGCGCAGGAACAGCGACGACCACGCGCCGCCCGCCACCACCACCTGATCACAGGCGATGCGGCCTTTTTCGGTATAGACGCCAGTGATGCGGCCCCCTGCCCGATCCAACCGCCGCACCGCGCAATCTTCGATCAGCACCGCGCCGCGCGCCACAGCACCTTCCGCCAGCATCGGCACCGCCACCCAAGGCTCGGCCCGCGCATCGGATGGTGTCAAAAGCCCACCGACCCACGGCGCTTCGGCCCCCTTGATCGTCGCCTGCACCTGCCCTGCCGATTGCATCACCGTATCAAGGCCATGCGCTTTCGCATGCACCAGCCAATCGGAAAAGCCCTGCATTTCAGCCTCGCTGCGGGCGAGATACATCACACCTTCTTGGCGAAACCCTAAGCCTGCGCCAAATTCCTGCGCCAGAGATTTCCAGATCCTGAGCGACTCGATCATGATCGGCAATTCGCCCAGATCGCGGCCTTGCTGCCGGATCCAACCCCAGTTGCGGCTGCTTTGCTCGCCCGCAATCCGGCCCTTTTCGCAGAGCACAACCTTCAACCCAGCCTCGGCCAGATGCCACGCGGTCATCACGCCAATCACACCGCCGCCCAGCACCACCACATCGCAGGCGGCGGGCAAGGCACTGGTAAAGCGGGGTTTATTGGCTTCCGAGATCGGGAATTGCATCAGGCGAGTTCCTTCAACAGCGCCTGCATGAAGCGCAGCCCGGCGTCCCATTCCGACAGGTCCAGATATTCATCGACCTGATGCGCCTGCGCGATATCACCCGGCCCACAAACCACCGCCGAATAGCCGGCGTCCTGGAATTGCCCGGCCTCGGTGCCGTAAGACACCACCCCAACCGTATTATCCCCGGTCAGTTGCCGCACCAAAATCTCAGCCGCGCCATCCACTTCAGGCCGCAGCCCCGGCACGCCGAAAAACTTTTCCAGATGCACGCCCGCTTCGGGTCGCACAGCTTTCAACGCAGCATCCAAACGGGCGGCTTCGGCCTCAAACTCCGCCGCCAATGCATCGGAATCCTCTCCCGGCACCACCCGCATCTCGACCGCGAAGGTGCAGTCCCCGGCGGTGATGTTATGCGCGGTGCCACCTTGGATCATGCCGACATGCAGGGTGGTGAACGGCGGATAGAAGGTGGCGGCGACTTCCGTGATCGGCTTTGCCTGAATTTCCGCGTTCTTGGCATTGACCCAAGCAATCAACCGCGCGCCTTCCATGATCGCCGAGACGCCGTAGGGCAGCAGCGAGCTATGCACCTCAAAGCCCTTCACATGCACATGATAGCCAGTGCCGCCCTTGTGGCCGTGGATCAGCTTCATCCGCGAAGGCTCGCCAATCACCGCAGCCGAGGCCTGCGGCAACACCGCTTGCGTCGCGGCAATCATTGGCGGGGCTCCGGTGCAGCCCAACTCCTCATCATAAGACAGCGCCAGCTGCAAAGGCCGGGTGACGCCTTGCTTTTGCGCGCGCACCAAAGCCCAGACCGCCAGCGCGACATAGCCCTTCATGTCGCAGGTGCCGCGCCCGTATAGCCGACCGTCGCGTTCGGTCACCACCCACGGGTCCGACGTCCACGCTTGGCCATCGACCGGCACCACATCGGAATGGCCAGACAGCACCACACCACCAGCCTCCCAAGGCCCGACATGCGCGAACAAGGCGGCCTTGGTGCGGTCTTCATTCCAATGCCGATGCGACGCGATGCCATGGCCCGCCAGATAGACCTCCAGCCAGTCAATCAGATCGAGATTGCTGCCGCGACTCACCGTCGGGAAGCCAATCAGGTGGTCCAGCACTTGACGCGGCGTCAGTTCATCCATTTTCGGCCCCCATATGTTGTGGGCGAACCTGCCGCTGCCTACCGCCCCTGTCAATACTAGCAAAGTGCCAGCCAATCGCTACAAAACGCCGAAAAAACTATCTGTATCGCGGCTAAAATTCAGGATTGATAGCTAAGGCGAAATCGTCAAGACTTCAGCTATACAACCGGGGGGCATCGACCTACCTTGGATAAAAATAAAGAATAACAAAGAACTGGGGAGTTCCATATGCCCGATAGGGCCGCGCCCGTCCTTGATGTGAGGGGGCTGAAAACCGTATTCCGCACCCGCGGAGGCGAGATTCACGCCGTCAACGATGTCAGCTTCCATTTGGAACGCGGTGAACTTTTGGGCGTTGTCGGCGAAAGTGGTTCTGGCAAGTCAGTCACCATGATGTCGCTGATCGGTTTGCTGCCCTCGCCGCCTGTGGAAATCCGCGCGGGCACGGTGATGCTGGGCGACCTCGACCTGCTGAAGATCACGCCAGAGCAGTTGCGAGACGTGCGCGGCGACAAGGTGGGTTTCGTGTTTCAAGACCCGATGACCAGCCTCAATCCGGTGTTCAACATCGGCTTTCAGATCGCCGAACCTTTGCGTCGCCATATGGGAATGAATAAAGCGCAGGCGGCAGCGCGGGCGGTGGAGCTGTTGGAACTGGTCGGTATCCCAGATGCCGCCAAGCGCTTGGGCGATTATCCGCATCAGTTTTCCGGCGGCATGCGGCAGCGGGTGATGATCGCGATTGCTTTGGCTTGCGACCCGGATGTGCTGATCGCGGATGAGCCAACCACGGCTTTGGACGTCACCATTCAGGCGCAAATCCTTGAATTGGTGAAAGAGTTGCGGGTGAAGCTCGGCATGGCGATCATCTGGATCACCCATGATCTCGGCGTGATTGCGGGCATCGCCGATCGGGTGATGGTGATGTATGGCGGCCAGATTGTCGAGCAGGCGCCGGTGAAAGATCTGTTTGCCAATCCGCAGCACCCCTATACGCGGGCTTTGTTGAAGACCATTCCCTCGCTGACCGGCGCGCGTGAAAAGCGGCTGCAAGTGATCGAAGGCCAGCCGCCGATCATGACCACCGCGCCCAGTGCCTGCGCCTTCCGCGCCCGCTGCAGCCATGCGTTTGAGCGCTGCGAGGTGGAAAACCCCAAGCGCCACGGCATTGATCGCGCTCCGTTGGGTCAAGGCCATGATGTCGCCTGCCATTGGGTCGCAGCCCCCGCCCCTGCGGAGACCGCCGATGTTTGATGCCACCACCGCACCCTTGGTTCAGGTTGACGGGCTGAAGATGTATTTCCCGATCTATTCCGGCATCCTGCGCCGCCATACCGGCGATGTGAAAGCCGTGGATGGGGTGTCGTTCAACATCCAAGCCGGCGAAACTCTGGGGCTGGTCGGCGAATCCGGTTGCGGAAAATCCACCCTGGGCCGGGCGCTGTTGCGGCTTTATGAACCGACGGCGGGGGCTGTGGTGATTGAGGGCGAGGATATCGCCAAGCTGTCCCCCGAAGCTTTGCGCAAGAAGCGCCCGACGATGCAGATGGTGTTTCAGGACCCGCAAGCCAGCCTGAACCCAAGGATGACTTTGGCCGATATCATCTCGGAACCCCTCGTCGAGCACACCAACTGGAACGCCGACCGCCGTTTGGAGCGGGTTTATGAGTTGATGGATGCCGTCGGGTTGAACCGCCGCTTCGCCAACCGCTTCCCGCATGAATTTTCCGGCGGCCAGCGTCAGCGCATCGGCATCGCGCGGGCTTTGGCGTTGAATCCGAAATTCATCGTCTGTGACGAGCCCATCGCAGCACTGGATGTGTCGATTCAGGCGCAGGTGGTTAACCTGTTGGAAGACCTGCAAGAAAAGCTGGGGCTGACCTATCTATTCATCTCCCACGACCTTTCCATGGTCCGCCATATCGCGGATCGGGTGGCGGTGATGTATTTGGGCCGGATCGCCGAGCTTTCCCCCCCGCGATGCGCTGTTCGCCAAACCGCTGCACCCCTATGCCGAGGCTTTGCTGTCAGCGGTCAACGAACCTGATCCCTCGCTCGCCCGCCGTCCCCGCATCATTCTGAAAGGCGATGTGCCGTCGCCCGCACGGCCGCCGAAAGGCTGCAACTTCTCCACCCGTTGCCCGAAAGCCTTTGCGCGCTGCCATGCCGAGAAACCCGAATTGCAAGAGGTCGAGCCGGGCCGCCATGTCGCCTGCTTCCTCTACCCCCCAACCCGGATCAACCGGGACACTTGAGGCCACAGAGCACAACCCACAAGGAGAGTATAAATGAAGCTGAAAACAGCCCTTCTCGGGGCGGCCTGCGCGCTGTCTTTCGCGCCCGCCGCCTTTGCAGATCGTGGCACGGACGGCGAGGTGAAATTCACCTTCCCGCGGGCCGTCTCGATCATGAACCCGTTCCTGTCCTCCGGCACCAAGGACGTCTATGCGTCCTCTCTCGTGCTGGAACCGCTGGCGGGCTTTGACGATCAGGGCAACCTGATCCCGAAACTGGTGAGCGAAATCCCAACCTTGGAAAACGGCGGCATCTCGGCGGATCTGACCACGATCACCTGGAAACTGCTGCCCGATCTGAAATGGTCGGATGGCTCGCCCGTTACCGCCGATGACGCGGTGTTTACGGCGGCTTATTGCATGGACCCGGCAGGCGGCTGCGCGCAGTTGTCGAAATTTGACGGTGTGTCCAAGGTTGAAGCTGTCGATGCGTCGACCATCAAGGTGACGTTCTCGGGCCCGAAACCGAACCCCTATACCGCCTTCGTGGGCGCGTTGGCACCGATCCTGCAAAAAGCCCAGTTCGCGGCTTGCCAAGGGGCTGCGGCACCCACCTGTACCGATCCGAACAACATGCCGATCGGCACCGGCCCGTTCAAAGTCACTGGCTTTACCGTCAATGACACCGTGACCTTGGCTGCGAACGAAAACTACCGTGACCCGGCGAAACCGGCGTTTGCCTCTGCCGTGATCAAAGGCGGCGGCGATGCCGAAGGTTCGGCCCGCGCCGTAATGGAAACCGGCGAGTTTGACTACGCTTGGAACACCCAAATTCCTCCCGACAGCCAAGCGTCGATGACCGCCGCTGGCAAAGGTGAATTCGTGGTGGCTTTTGGCACGCTGGTGGAACGCATCGAGATGAACATGACCGACCCCGATCCGGCGCTGCCGGAAGGTGAGCGGTCGACCTCGAAGCATCCGCACCCGTTCCTGTCCGATATCAAGGTCCGCACCGCTTTGTCGAAAGCCATCGACCGTCAGATCCTGTCGGACGTGGGTTACGGCGCGGGTGGTGCGCCGACCTGTAACGTGGTGCCTGCGCCTGCGGCTTGGGCCTCGGACAACACCGGCTGTATCGCGCAGGATATGGAAGGTGCTAAAAAGCTGCTGGATGAGGCAGGCTGGGTTCCCGGTGCCGATGGCATCCGTGAGAAGGATGGCAAGAAGCTGCACATCCTCTATCAAACCACCGTCAACCCGATCCGTCAGGATTTCCAAGCCTTGATCAAGGATTGGTGGACGGAACTCGGCGTGGATGTTGAGCTGAAAGCCATCGACCCCTCGGTGTTCTTCGGCGGCGATGCGGGCTCGCCGGATACGTTCCAGAAGTTCTATGCCGATGTTGAGATGTATGCCAACAACTCGGACGGCACCGATCCGGAAACTTATCTGTCGCAATACCAGTGCAAAAACGCGCCCAGCCCGGACAATCAATGGCAGGGCGAGAACATGAACCGCTACTGCGACCCGGCTTACGACGCCAAGGTCGCCGTGCTGTCGACCACCGTTGATGTGGCCGAGCGTCAGAAGATTGCCAAGGAACTCAATGACATGGTGACGAAAGACACCATGACGGTGATCCCGCTAGTGCATCGTGGCACGCTGTCGGCGCATTCCAACACCCTTGGCGGCGTGAAAATCAACGCTTGGGATTCGGAAATGTGGAACGTCGCTGACTGGTTCCGCGTGAAGTGATCTGAAGGCGGCGGGGCGCATAAGTCGCCCCGCCGTTTCCTTCACCCAAACCGCCCTCACCCCCTTACCCCCTCTCCCCGCAGACTTCTGACCAAAGGCGTCACAGCCCATGCTGACCTTCACGCTCCGCAGGCTTTTACTGGCCATCCCGACGCTTTTCGTCATCAGTTTGGTGATTTTCCTGCTGGTCGATCTCGCCCCCGGCTCGCCGATGTCTGAGATTCCGCTGACCGTGCCGCCCGACGTGCGCCGCAAAATGATTGAGGCTTTGGGCGCCGATCAGCCCGTGTTCGTGCGCTATGTGCTGTGGCTGCGGCAGTTCTTCTGGGTTGAACCGGCGGTGCTGTGGGATAGCTGGTTTGGCACCCATCTGGCGGAAGGCGAGCAGCGCATCCTGTCCTGGCAATCGCGCAGCCCGGTCTTCACCATCATCGGCCAGCGGGTGCCCCAGACCCTGATCGTGGTCGGAACC